>JBGSUV010000063.1:0-103666 GCA_041753315.1 Pirellulaceae bacterium
CGAGCACGAAGAAATGCCAGAACCAAGCGATGCAACCGAGTTCTCGGTCATGTCGCGCTTACTAAAACATTAACTCCTCGAACCGGCTGATCGCACGCGTTCTGACACGCTTCATTTAGCTTTGATTCGAGCTTGAGCGCGATCGAATTCTTCCGTTTGCAACGCGTGTAAAAGCTGCTCACTACAAACTCGTGCTGACGTTCAATAATTCTGATTCGCGCAGACGCATTCACTCGAAATCTGATGTTGATGTTTCGCATCAACTTCGCTCCCGTTCCTCACCGCTGAGTTCATCTCGGCGGGAGGGTGACTGGTAGCTACCCACAGCGCACGATAGCAGCGGCGGACGAACGGTGGTGATGGCGAGCAACTGGCGGCAAACCGAGTCCGCAACGGGAGTGATGTAGGCCAGCGGGGATGTGGTGGACTCGGACAACATCAGCGGCTAGTTTCAGATATCTGCTCGTCCACTGCGCTGGTTGGCTGTGCCCTGGTAGCTACCAGTCATGCTCCCGCCGGGACGAGCCCGAAATCGGTGAGCGGCAGAGGATGGGAGGCGAACGATCAGTAATTGGCGTCACGAAAAACTTGCTGGACGAGCTCTAACCATGCTACACTACATCGGCGGCGGGTTCGTTGCGCTGCAAGCTCGCTTAGTACCGTCCGCGGTCGGAACAAACGTGGTCAACCGAAGCCGCGGGGCCCGATCGACTTTGCACAACCACTCAACCCCCGCGGCTGCGCGACTCGGTGACGTGTGTCGTTCTGTCGCTGAATAATCCAAAATGGCAGATCCACTCGAAACGATCCAACGCTTCGTCGATGGCACGCTACCACCGGCCGATTTTCGCGACGCGCTGTACGCTGATGAGTCGTTTGAGACGTTGCTGTCGAAGGACCCAGATCTTCCTTCAACGCACTACGCAAGAAAGGATGGCGGCACCTATTACTTCCTGATCGCTCAAAACTACGATGATCCTGGGGGTGTGCTCAATGCGCATGGTGCCCTTTGCGACTACATGGATCGCAACGGAATCGCGTACTCAAAATCGAACAAATACGCGGACTTCTATAACCTCGTTCTTGAGGCGGCACCTAATTGGCTCGCCCCTGATCACAAATTTGTTGCCGATCACATTATGCCGGATGCCGACGGCCGAGCAGGCAGCGAACTGCGTGTATGGTTGTCTAAAAGGCTACTGGAACGCTTCAGATGTGCTGACAGAACGCCAGAATGGATTCAATCGCCGGCATGGCTGGTAAATGAAAACGGACCGCTTGTGTTTCTTGGCCAAATGGACATCAATAATTACTTCCACGATATTGCAACGGCGTATGTATTCCACGACCCTGTGAGCGGGGAATGCGAGACGATCATCCAAGTCTACTAACGACGCGACAGAACAGGGCGGTGCACGGGAGCCGCCGTTGACGCGGGTTTTGAAATCAAAGTTTTTGGCGGCGGCCCCGTTACCGCTGTCGTTCGTCGACACAAGAATCCGATGCTGCACGACGCCGAGCAAGACCTACGTAATCACGAACGCATATGGATCAGTATCATCATCGCCACCATCTTTGGCGGTGGAGCCGTTTTACTACTCGCTTGCGTAGGGCTTTTCGGCCTTTTTGTCATGCTCGCCGCCGAATCGAGGGAATCGAAACCCGATGAGGCTGAGCGTTGGTTCAAGACCGTAGTGCAAGACGACGTTTCGGCATTTAGCGAGATTCAACACTACGCTGACCAGGGTATCGATTATTCTCATCACTTCAAGTTCGCGTTTGAAGACATCGACGACCTGTCATCGATAATCCGCAAGTACGATCTGATCCCTACGCACGCGGAGCCAATGCGTTTGGAATACCTCCCCTCATGGTATGATCCGTATCTTGTTCCGGCCGATGCCCCAAGATTTGGTTGTGACGGTGCCGAACCCGTTCTGCTAATTGTTGACCCTAGCGCCAAGATCGCTTACTTTGAACTTGCGCATCTTTAGAAACTGCAAACAGCGACGAGCGATGGCATGAACGCGAGTGCCGGAGTTGCGACCACTTGGCTAACCAATCACTCACCGGCACCGCGTTATGCCGGTCGTTAGAACGAGCGGAACAACTGCTACGCGGATCGGCAGAGAACACGAGAATCTTGCTTGCCTTCGATGACGACGAAGAAGGGAAGCGGCCTAAAGTAGAGGTATACGGCACAAAGACAGATAAGGTTGAAACTAAGCTGCCACTAACGACCGGTGAGACAAATGGCATTGACCTGCGGAAGATTCTTGCGACCATACAGAGTCAAGTACCTGTCTCTGTTCTGAATTCGCATCCTGATTACGACGCTGGAGCACTCCATGTTTTAAGAAGATACTATCTTGGCGGAGACGGTAACGAGATGGCTGGCTTCGATGTAACGATCCGACTCTCATCGCTTGATGCGGACTGTAAGTGGGAGCAGAGCTATCAAATGAGGAATGACTTAGAAATGCTTTCCTCGTCCGCAATCTATCTTCACCATACAAAATAAACAAGCTAGAACGCAACAAGAACCGAAAACGAGATTTCCAGACAACGGCATTGCTTATGGAACGTGCCGGAACGGGAGGTTCACTTTTCCGCAATCTATATCGCGATTTTTTGATCGAGGCGTTCGTACTTGGACCAGATTTGCTGACCCGGTCAAACGTGCTAAACTGTCACGGGCAGCAAACAGGTTAATGCTAATTTCGCCGATGAGAAAAACAAACAATGGAAACGTTACCACGCCTTGATCGCTCAAAAGCGATGAAAACCAGCCTCGCCTGCCAAGGTGATGGTAGTCGTGTGGTTGACCGTTCGATGGTGGATCGCTTGAATATGGTTTGGCTATTGACAATTGCTTCATGGTCCATAAAGGATCGAAACATTGCTGCATCCCGACTTCAAAGACATGTTGTCCGAGTTCACCGACTCAGCCGTTGATTTCATGTTAGTGGGGGCTTATGCCTTGGCCGCCCATGGATACCCACGCTCAACTGGTGATATCGATATCTGGGTTCGTGCAGACAAACACACGGGCCCATTGGTCTACGCTTGTCTCTCGCGATTTGGCGCCCCACTGCACGACTTAACTGTTGACGACCTATCGACACCCGGGATGGTATTTCAAATTGGGGTCCCGCCAGTTCGAATTGATATCTTAACTAAGATCGACGGTGTCGTCTTCGAGGATGCATGGGCGAATCGAATGACCGTAGATTGGGATGGGCTGAAGGTACCGGTCATCGGCTTAGCAGATCTAATAAAGAACAAACGGTCTACAGGGCGGACAAAAGACCTTGCGGACGCCGAGCAACTCGAAGCAAACCTAGGCGAGTAGCGACGACGGCGGATCACAATGAATTCCTATTCGCAACTGATGATGCCTCTGCACCAATTGCTAGCGTCCATTTGACGTGGAAAACTGAAGCTAATGCGTTGTGGCCACACACAAACGTGTATGCGACACTGAATGACTGGATCGCACGAATGAAATGCCAACACACGGGAAGAAGGTCTCGTTCTCGTACAGGGGACTCGCAACCCACAAGTTGGTCGGCATGCCAGGCAAACCCATGACATCCACCGGAGTCGCCGAGCCGGTCCAACTTACTAAACAATCACCCTCGGCGACCGCTGTGATGTCGACCTCGATTGCACCTTTAGGAACGCATATGCTACAGATACGTGTGGCCATGGCATGCGGCCTTGCCCTTTTCACGATCTGCGGGCTAGGGTGCGGCACCCAAGATAGTTCGACTTCGACGTTGAAAGCTGCCGAACGTTATCGACCACGACATGGAGAGTTTGGCAACAAAGAAATCGAAATCGAGGGCGAGATTCGAACGTATCGCTTGGTCGTCCCAACAACGGTTGAATTGTCGAAACCGGTTTCGTTGGTCGTCGCCTTCCACGGAATGTTAATAGACAGCAAAGATGTGATGCCGGAGTACACGCGTCTAGACGAAACGGCCGAGGAGAAGAAGTTTATCATTGCCTACCCCGAGGCTGTCGGGAAAAGTTGGGGAATTGCCCCGAAGAAAGTGAACAGCGACCTTGCATTTTTTGATGCTTTGCTCGTGCAGGTGACAGCGGACTACAAGATTGATCCTGACCGCGTGTTCGTAGTTGGTATGTCGAACGGCGGGTATTTTGCCCACTTGGTTGGCAAAGAACGGTCTCAGACGGTGGCGGCCGTTGCGTCCCACTCCGGTCCGCTTGGGTTGCAAACGCTCCTCGGAATCCGCGCCGATCGGAAGTTTCCTGTGCTGATCATCCATGGCGATAATGACCCGGTTTTTCCAATCGATTTTGCACGCGAGAATCGCGACAAGTACAAGCGAGAAGGGCACGAGGTAAAATACGTTGAACTTCCAGGCCATGGGCACATGTGGGCCACGAAGGCTGACATCAACGCGACGATTTGGGACTTTTTCGCCAAACACCCACTAAAACCGAGGTGAGCCGGATACCCAAATGCAAACGGCCGTTTACGCACACCTTCGCGGGCTTCTTTCTCACGGTCGGTCACCCAGACCTTCGCTTAGGAACTCGCCCTCGGCTGCTGGGTCGGACTTGAGCGATTCCTGTATCCGTTTCATGCCTGCAGCACCTGCGATTTTGCACCGCTGGCCATCGTGATGCGTAAGACATCCTCCACGGCTTCAATCGATAGTATGACCTCGTACGTCACAACGACTCCACCCTGGCGATCAGTTCATCGAAAGTGACCTTTGGTCCAGCTGTTCCCATGCGCGACTTGGCAAACTCAACTTCTTCTTCCGTCGGAGGACGTCGAACTATACCCAACCGATTCCCCTTCTCGTCAACCAACTCGACTTGCCCATCCGACCTCCGAATTTGGTCGGCCACGTCCGCTTGAACTGTGATTCGAATCATTATTGTACTCCCAAAGCAAAGCCTGTTATTATAGCATCTGATCGCCGTCGGTTCCCATGTTCGTCGCGGATCCGCCTGCCCGAATTCGCGAAGTCGGGTAGCCGCCGCCATTGCTGACGGCAACCCCCACACCACCTAGCTAGAACATGCGGAAGTGAAGTAAAAGACCGATTTTTACATCCCACATCAATCGCTCGGACTGCGGTGATGCCAGACGTTCGCCCTCTGAAAACACCTATGACTGTAAATCCGGACAGAATCAAGAAGGCATATGATGCGATCAGCACCGGCGATCTGCGAACTTTGCAGCTCATGGTGCGTGCTGGTGTGCCTGCGGACTTTTGTAATCCTGATGAAAGCCGTTCGCTCTTGACTCATGCCGCTCGGTGCGGCCAACAGGAAGCTTTTCAATGGCTCATCGAGAGTGGCGCTGACGTAACCTTTCGGGAATCACACAGTTGGCGGCAACAAACGGACTCGCTACTTGAGTGTGCCTGCTGTAGCAATGGCTCGTCTGCAATTGTTCTCTGGTTGCTAGAAAACACGGCAATCGATAAGAGTGACCTGAGCAGATCACTGCTGACACTAGATGCAACTTCCGAAACGGCAATGGTGCTCGGTCGCGCACTACTTGAAGCAGGAGCCGATCCTGATTTTTCCGACGATTCGAATGAGACGGCTATTTATAAGGCCGTATGCGAATCCGCTGAAGAATTGGCGATTCTGTTACTGAATGCAGATGCCTCGCCGGATGTGCGTTCCAAGTCACCCGATCGAGGAAAGTTCACACGTAAAACTGCCTTCGAAGTAGGGAAGCTTGTGGGTCTTGATAGATTTTGTCAGGAATGTTTGCGTTTACATCCTGCATTGGGACGGAATCGCCCGAAGATCCCTATACCCCAAACGGCCACCGATTGCTGGAAGATGATCGACAGTCATTTGAACAAACATGGCGTTGAGTTGGCTGCGGGCTTAGGCGAGGTTCGCGATCGCGCAAGCCAACTATTTTCAATTGACGCAGGAATGTCCAATGCATCGATAGATTGTTTAGTTGAATCGTGGGCTGTGCACAACGGTTCCAATCAAGTTGGTCTGTTTCCAGTGGCGAATGACATTTCATACGTGTTTATGTCGGTCGACGAAGCAGCAGAGGCTCGTAGAATGCTAATGGAGTTGGAGGCAATTGACTCACCGTCAAAACCTTCACTATGGAAATTTAAAATCCCAGTGGCCGAAAACACGGCCGGTGATTATTTGGTAGTCGAATTTGGCAGTGGCAATGCTTGCCCAGTTTCACGGTTCTCTCACGAGACCACTCGCTTTCGCAAGACAGCAAAGACTTTTCTTTCGCTGCTGCAGAGCGTTGCCGTCGACGTCGCGCAGGAGAACCTCTGCTACAATCGAGACTCAAACGCATTTGCGTAGCCTCTAAAAATTGGGCGAACCAAGCGAAACATCAGTCACAAGTCACGCAACGGCCCGTCCGAGCTCTGACCCAACCACGCTTGCGTTGCAACAACAGACGAAACGGTGGCTCGTCGAACAACGACCGCAATACGAGGTCGCAACTCGTAATCGACGAGGCGTCACTGGGGATCCTGATGCCGCGAGACGCCGACTGGCTGCATCGGACGGGCCCTACGCAGACGACAACGTCTTCGACAAACCAAGGGCTGCCGCAACTGATGTTGCGGTTCGAATGATGACAACTGAAATGGCAGCATAAGCCCTCACCGCCAAACCTTTCGCGTCGACGACCCCGGGTTACGCTTGGCTCGCTGATGGCTCGCCGCGCTCCTCCGGGGCTAACCTATCCGTTTGAATCCTACCATTGAATCAACTCCTCAATCCGCTTGAATGTGGTCGTAAAGCCATTACAACAATGCACGAATGATGCTGCAAACCCATGATCGAATACATTGATCCGGACGCCGAGATGGTGCCGTTCTTCGACCATCCACGTATCACCCACTGCAAGACGCGAAACTGGACAAATCCGCCGGGGCAACGGCATTGGTTCTCGATCGACCAGGAATTGACACTTGACGAAGCGCGAGATGCAATGGCGCGTTTACCTGTTGGTGCATACGTTAAGAGCTTCGACTGGATGTACGATAGTCCTAGCGATCCCGGTGCCTACACCGAGTTCCGGCGATATCCAGAAAACTGGACGGCCGCGTTTTCGAATCACGGTTGGTCATCCTCTCCCGTTCCAATCAACTTCGAATCAGCGGCACTGCTATTCTGGGATGGATTGCTAGTCGATGATCTGTACTTTATGGGCTATCAGCGAAATCGAGTTCCAAAACCACCCAAGGAACACATGGCGCACTCTGGACTTTCGTATGAGCTTCCGGACAACTTTGCGGAGCGCATTCAAGAGCGAATCGTCGATTACATTCACCAGCGTGTGGCTAAGATCGACGGGGTTTCCAGGTCAGAACCTTCACCGAACGACTGACAGATGAGAGACGTACAAAAGCATGACCGGATCGGCACAATCCACCACTGTGGCATATTCATCGCATTCACCGGAGCCGGGCTTGCACTCATGCATTGGCTTCGAAAGCTGCTCTTACCATGTGCATGCGTTCTGCTAAAGAAGCTTATCGTTTTCTCGGAACCAACTTTGGGAGACTTGTGATTGAAAGACATACCAAAACTGAGCGCGGTGGTTTTTGTCAACGACGTACCGCGTGTAACCGCGTTCTACCGTGATCTTATTCAGATGACTTTATCGACCGGAGACTCGAAACATTCGGTACTGGAGTTACGCGGTTTTGAACTCGTTATTCACAAGCTGTCAAATGAGCCTCCCGTCGAACGCGTTCAGGCGGGAAGGGCACGCGCGCGTGAAGATTCATACATCAAGATCTGTTTGCCCGTGTTAAACATCGCGGCAGCCCGAAAGATTGCTAAATCACTCGGAGGCCACGTCAAGGACCCACAATTTGAATGGGAGGCTCGAGGATTTCGTGCTTGTGACGGTTACGACCCAGAGGGGAACGTATTTCAAGTCCGAGAGTTGGCGGCAGAACCAGACGATTCGCGCAAGTCGTCGGTCAGGTAGCGAAAATTCACGGGTGCCGCTACATTGACAACACAAAGTGGAAAGTCGAAATTGAGTCCGGTATTCCTGGTGCACAAAGGAAGGACACCATGGTGTAAGCGATGCCGAAGCTGCAATAACGTTGTCGGAATCTTCTTGCTGGTCACTTTGGAATCATGTTAAACTGAGAACTGGTGGGCTCGTTCCGCTCCAAGCTCGATCCATAGCGGTCGCGTTCAGAACCATACCGTCAACCGAATTGGAGCTTGCCCAGCTCTGGTAAAACGCTCGCCGATAAGGAGGCTCCGTTGACACCCTTGTTCAAGAAACTGAATCTCGGAACGAACAATTCAATCCTCGTCCTCAATTCGCCGACTTCTTTTGATGCGGAACTTGCGCAACTCGCCGGAATTTCCATCCAGCGTTCCGCTTCGACAAAATCGACGGCGTCATTTGCAATTGGCTTTGCAATTACGCAGGACGAATTGGACGACATTTCGAGGACGATCGCCAATAGCGTAGCAGGCGATTCAATCGTCTGGGTCGCGTACCCTAAGAAATCCTCTCGACGGTATGCTTGCGAATTCAACCGCGACACCGGCTGGAATGTGCTTGGCGACGCCGGGTTTGAACCTGTTCGACAAATCGCTATTGATGAAGACTGGTCTGCATTGCGTTTTCGAAGAACGGAACATATCAAGTCGTTGACACGAAGCAGTGCGATGGCGATTTCCAGCGAAGGAAAGCGCAGAACCAAGCGATAACTCAATCGATCTGGATGTAGTCTCATATTCCTGGAATAGCCTGGGGGGTAGTTTTTGGATTCTTGGCATCGTTCGGATTGATGGGAATCGTTGCATTTTGACAACAAGATTTTTCTCTAATTTTCATCCCCTCAATTCCTTGACGTAAGCATGGGGCTCTAGAAACGGACGCTAGAATCGTACGGAAGGTAGCGCCAAAATCCCTCGAACCGTTAACGCGGTCGTTTGACGTTCTGCTTCATGACTGGAATCGCGATTTATGAATCGACCGAGTTTGAACAAGAGTGGTTCATTGGAACCGATCAACGCTTTCGTTGCCGAATTGCAAGAAGCAGCTGATACCGGCGACTCTGTCCGTTTCAATTGTCAATTCGCGCAAGACGTTCTTTGGGAAAGCCCATCTGGTGCTGTGGCGGTTGGCTATGACGGCCAATGGTGGTTGACTGCTGCGCAACATGTTCCAGATCGGCGAGACGTGTACACTCGATCCTGAATCTTGACGAAAGCGTTAATTTCTGATTGATTCAAATCACTTTCGTACCGCATCCACAAACTACAATATTTTTGCCCACCAGAATCGACTGGAGCCTCTGCCATCAATCTCCTCAACGACTTCACCACGTATCTGGCTGAACATGGTGTTTCACTGAATGAGCTGTCGCGACAGGAATCATTTGCAATCACCAAGCAATGGACATCCGTATTCGCCGCGAAAGATAATAATCTGCACCAGACGATTGGCCCAAAGGCAGTTGCGCACTGGCTGTCTGCCCAAGACGATCACTTGATTCTCCTTTTTCTTTCGGCGAAAATCACCGCGTTCCCAATTTCGCAAAATAGTCGACCGTGTACTGCACACTTGTACTCTGGCCCGATCATCGATCTTTCTAATTACAATGAGCTGGAATTTGCGGTATTCCCCGATTCGTACGCCTGGACATTGATCCACACTCACGAAGACAATGCATTGGGTGGGCCGTATTTCATTCGTAATGAAGATGTCGAACAATGACTTCCTGGATGTGAAATTCGCGGCACGATGGCAAGTAGTCCTTGAAGGACGACAAGTGGTCATACGAAGTGGCCAGCAAATCGGATTTGGAGAAGTGATTGATACGTTTCAGCCATACCAACGATTTGAAGGAGCATTTGGGGCAGATCGTGAGCGCTCAGAGCGAGAACTCTGGCACATGGAGCAACGCACAAATCTTCTATCACCTTGCTGCCGCTTTTGAGGCATCGTGCGATGTCGAACCTTTACCTGTTGGATTTCCTCGAGTTATCCGCTGGATTGTCCGCCCATTTCGCTTCGTCGTAACCCGCATTCGCTTTCCGCCTTGGTTACCTATCCCGGGCGCAATTGCATTCAAACTCCAGCCTCCGCCACATCCTGAGTTGATGGAGCAGTACCAGCGACTCCAGAACGCGATTGACCGATTCGACCGGCACATTGGCCACCTGCAACCCCATCCGGTTCTGGGACCATTCTCACGGTCGGAGTGGCTTGGCTTTCATTTGCGACATTGCGAACATCACTTGTCGTTTATCCGAATCATCGACGTCTTGGAGCCTGCGCGTAATGACCTGGAGGAGAATCAGCGCGTGTCACAGAGTTCGATCAGGCGTGGAAGTTAATAATCCATAGCGATCACTTGCCAGCAATCACTCGACAGCGATCACTCGACAGCGATCACGACCCACCCTGTATCTCCCATGGAAGCAGTCGCGCGATCCAGCGAGCTGTTCAATTGCTTTCGTCCGCGAATAATGACCGGTTCGATGGCAGAGAGTCGTCGCGTATTGTCGACCGGATCAAAGAAAGATTCAACAATATTTGAGCGTGGCAGGTTGAGCATTTCGTCGGTTTGGCGGTCGAGAGCGATTTGGCGAGCCGTTTCCAGATCTTCTGGCGACAGGTAAGGTGTGTTGTCGTTGAGTCCTTGAGGCCCCAGGTTGGCGTGGTTCAATACCAGCCCGGCTTTACCGCGTAGATGATCTGGGCGAGTGTCAACGAGTATCGCGCGACTCCCCAGTGAGAACTCTCCCAACTCGACGGGGAATGCCAAGACACCGATGCGTTCTCGAGAAGGCTCATCGCGCGGAGCACTCCACAATGGGACTGCAAATGTAATCAAGAGCGTTTGCGTATTGGATCCTTGGTAAACGGTGCTGGCATAGACTTCTTTGTCCGCGAGTGGCACCAGTGGACCACGTTCTGCCAGTTCGCTCGGGCCAAAATCTCGTCCCATGGCATGAAAGTAGTCGCGGTGAGCGAAGTTTTGACCGATGCTCGCCGCCTCGGGAACTCTGGCGACCTGCGTTCCGTCCAACGAATTGATTACCCAAGCAAGCGTCTTAACTGTGGTTCCTGATGCGATATAGCGTTTCTCGAGCCAGCGTTGCATTTCTTCCATAGTTTGGGGAGCATGTCTACCCGTCGATTTTTTTTCTTCATTAGCTTGCATCAGAAGCGCGCGCAACTTCGGTGACTCGGCTTCTGATTCGAGAACTTTCCAATAGAGTTCAATTTCGTACGCGACCGACTTTGCCAAAAATTTGGCTGACGTACCCAGGTTTTCGCGACGCGACTGCTCGGCCATCGCGTGCGCCGCGCGTTCGCTACTGTTCGCGCTTGCCAGCCACACCGCAGACAAGCCGACCAAGAAGAGGCAGGCGGTCATACCAGTGAGGGCAACGATTGTGGCCAGACGATTTCGTCGAAGGAATCTTCCGAGCCGCTCCGTACTTGATTCCGTGTAGGCAGCGACAGGTTCATCTGCCAAGTACCGCTCTACTTCCGTTGCCAACTCGAGCGCCGTCGCGTAGCGGTCTTGTGGTTGTACGGCCATCGATTTTTTGCAAATTGCATCGAGCGCTGGGTCGAGCGCTGCATTAAGTTCCGACGGTTTCGGAATGCGACCTTCCAATATTTTTGTCCGAATTTCCGTCAACGAATCACCCGTGACAGGTGCTACACCCGTCAAAATCTTGAACAATGTGCTGCCCAAACTGTAGATGTCACTGGCGGGAGCAGCAGCCAAATTCGAGGCCTGTTCGGGGCTCATGTAAGCGGGTGTCCCCGCCGCATGGTGAGAACCGCGAGAACTGCTACCGCTCAGGGGAACCAAGGTATTTTCTCCACTCATACGAAATCGTTCTTCGCGTGCAACGGGTAGAGCGAGTCCCCAATCAACGACGATGGTTTCGCCATAACGTCCCAGCATCACATTGTCTGGTTTGATATCACGGTGCACGATTCCTCGGTTATGTGCGTACGCAATGGTTTTACAGACCGAAATGAACGATTGCAGCATGTTACGGAACTGCACGTTGTCAAATTTTCCGTCCAACGCCTGTTGCGCATAGAACTCCTTGATGGTTGCGTCCAGTGTTTGACCATCGATCAGCCGCATCGCGTAGTAGGGAACCCCTGACTTGGATTCGCCGAAGCCGTACAAAGGAATCACGCCTGGATGTTCCAAGCGTCCCGTCACTTCCGCTTCGAGCCGAAAATATTCGCGACCAGTTGCGTCACCTGCGCGATCCGCATGCATGAACTTGACAGCGATCTGGCGATTGAGGCCAACATCACTTCCGGCGTAGACAATTCCTAGACCACCTTTGGCAAGATACTTGAGATTGGCGACTTGTGTTTCGAATGACAATGCCACAGGTGTTGGCTCAATTTGGCCAGCGAGCTTACGGTTAATTTTCTGTAGCTTTTGTACTCGTAGTTGTACTTCGATGGCAAGGTGAGGATGATTGCGACAGAGTTCCAGTATGTCAACGGACACGCCTCTCTGGCAGGCGTCTTCGTATTCGTCCAATAAATCTTCGATGACGGACTCATCGGTGATCGTGTTGGACAAATCAGCTTCATCAGACATCAACAGGCCTTGGATTGGATGGAGTTCGACGGAATGTAGGATTATTCGAGTTCGCCAACCAACTGATCGTGAAGCCGTAGTTTGGCCGATCGCCAGATGCGTTTTACTTGCCGAACGGAGAGTCCAACGATCTTGGCGACTTCTTCCTGCGGAAGTTCGTGATACCAGAGCATTTCGAAAACTTCTCGCTCGTTTTCAGGCAACTGATCAACCGACTCATGGAACTCACTCCACTGCTGCATGTGCTGGGGATCGTCGGAGTTTTGGCCAACTTCGTGAAGAGGAGGCGCAACCGTGTTGTCGGCTGCAGCATGCATCTGGGTTTGATGATTGGCGCCCAAGCCATGACGTCCATGATAGTGTCGGCACAAGTCAATCAACTCGCGACGAATCTGTAGCGCTGCCAAGCGGTAGAAGTGGCGTGAATCGACGATCTTGACATGTTTGAGTGATTCAAAAAGCCGCATGGATGCATTTTGAACGATGTCGTCGGTTTGTTCCCATCGCCCCACGCGGTCGTAGCCATTTTTCATCTTCTTCGCAATGCGTTGCAATCTCTCAAATGCGATTCCGATCAGTTCGTCCCGCACGTCCGAATCACCTGCATTGATACGGTCGATGCAGCGTTGGACTGCGATTGTAACTTCTGACATTGTGCGCTCGTGTGATGAATCTGGGCCGTTGCAAAGCGTGCGGTAGAAATTCGCCGGGCAATGAAGAGTCTACTACAACGCGCTGCCGACCGTGGCGTCCAACTCTCATAAATATTTTTTCAAAAATTGATGTCCCTTACTAGTGGCGTCCCTCGCACTGTTATTTGAAAGAGCAAAACACTGTCGTAACTGCTCATAGACGGCCAGATTCAAAGAGGGAACTCAACGATGCGCGCGAAATCACTTTTCAAAAAAACCCTGGTTTGCGTAATACTGACCGCAGCGCCAGCCGTTGCCTGTGCGCAAAGTGCAGGTACTAACGTCGACGTAGGCCCCGGTTTTGCCGGCGCGGGTGGTCAAGCTTCAGGACAATGGCAATTGGTCGACTCCAATTCGCGGGTCCACAATGGAATCAGTACTGGCAACGCATTTGCAGTGGGTGCAGGACCCAACGGTCTCGCGCTTTCCCACAGCATCGGAGTCCATGGCGCGGGGGTTGGTACGGCGCATAACTTCAACTTGGCGATTGGCCGAGGTGGTGCGCACGTGAGCAACGGTGGAGTTACCTCGCAGGGAGGAAACTCTCGTGTAATTGCGGGTGGAAGTGCGCAAAGCAGTCCGTTTGGTCCTCAGGGAGGCAGTACGGTTACCGGGTTTGGCAATCGAACGCGAGCCTATTCGAATAGCCGCACCACACAGCAAAACACCGCAGGCTTTTTTCAAAACGGGCCGCGCACATCGATTCCGGGCGCATGGGCGACTGGGGCAGGAGTCCAATCCGCCCAAGGCAATGTTTTCATGCCACCACGACCGCGGTTTCGCTATCGATAAATATGCTTTTTCGCCACCATTCGATTTAAACACCCAAAAAATTACTTTAGGAACTCAATCATGTTATGCTCTTCCCGATCTCGGTGTGCCAGCGTTGCTCTAACAGCCTTGTCGGCTTTCGCAGTGGCTTCCCACGCAACCGCTCAACCACCACTCCCAGAACAGCTCTCTACTGCGCGGCAGGCTTCTGGGGTGCCTACGATGGGTTGGATTGACACCGACCAAATTCGTCGGCAGTTCCTGGGCGATACTCCGGATTGGCAAATGCAGGCTGCGGTTTTCCCCTGGTCTCTCCAGCGTTCGAGCGTCGTTGTTCCGGTCAACCCGATGGGAATGGCCACAATGGCTTTACCGGCTTACCTTCGCTCCCCAGAAATGTCGCTCGATGAGAATATTGGACAACTAGTCACCCACATCGTCGACGGGAGCGTAGCGCACCGTGCAGGGCTGCAGATCGGAATGACTATTGTTGAAATTGATGGACGTCCGCTTCCATCGACGGCCGACCTTACACCACTTGTTGGAGTACATTCCTTGGTCGTTTTTACCAACGAGGGGCCTCGTCGAGTGGACGTTGAGGCGCCGAGCATCGAAAACGAGCTGGTGGCTCCCAACCCGCCTATTGTTGAAACATCGGCAAGCACAAGGTCATTGTCGGTGAGCGAAGCCAATGGAATTATGGCGGTTGCTGCGATCATCGACACCGAGTGGGGGACAGAGCGGGTCGAACTGAAGGGCAATCGTGCGCAGGTCGAGCTGCAACTTCGGCAACTTGCACCTTGCGTGCAACAAGCCCTACGTCCGCACCTGCACTAGCCACCTGCGCTAGAAGAGCACATTGAAATCAAGCTCACAGCATCGCACGAGCCGCGACCATGTTATTGGTTGGCGGCTTGGTTTCGTTTGCTTTTTTCGTGTTCCATGCCGACCCGCCCAGACGATCGGGAGGCCGCCGGACGTTTTGGTTGCAAATTGGGGTTAAAAATGAAGAGCTTTCAATATTATTAAATTGGCATGTCCCCTCCGGGCCGCCGCTTCCGCAGGGCTGTTCATAAGCGAGTCAAAGTGGCTCGCACTCAGCACTCTGACTCAGGAAAGTCTCGATCGTGAACATTCAAAATCTTCGCCGCATCGCCCTCTCACTCAGCTTGTCAACGGTTGCCATCTGCTCCTCAGGTCGCGCTCAATACAATATCCTGCCCTATCCACCGCCAACAACTTGCCCCGGTGTGCAACCTCAACCATTGCCTTTCCCACAGCCGCAACCATTCCCACAGCCTCAGCCGCAACCAATGCCACAGCCACAAACCTACCGGCTTGGTGTACAGGCTCGAACCGTAACTGTTGATGGCAGCACACCGATTGAGGCGTCCAATCAACGAGTTGGAGTGCGAGTCGCCCCTGGCTATGGTGAAGCCGTCTATGGACAACTGATTGTATCGGTCGCCCCCGATTCGCCCGCCTATCACGCAGGTCTGGAACCAGGCGATATTATTGTCGATGCCAACGGAGTTCCCATGGACAATGGCCAGAACCTTAGCTATGCCGTTCAGAATTCGGGGGGGCGGCTGGAAATGAAAGTGGTCGATGTGCGAACGAATCAGTTAACTTGGGTCGTGGCCATCGTCGGTGAATCGCCAATCGACAATGGAGAAATTGTCGAAACGTCAGTAAGACCACAGTTGTTTAAAGTAGCACAATCACAGCCGCAACGACAACCACCTCAAACCCTGGGAAGAGTCAAGCAAACCAGCGCTCAGCCAAATCCGGTATCTGCTGGTACATCAGACCGACGTCCACCGGTCCGACGAAAGTAACACATGTTTGCTCCTAAAATCCTGCCCCATGCTGCCAGCCGCTGTAATTCAAGTTACAGCGGCTGACGGCGTTTTTGCGTTCGAGTCGTGGTGATCGTGTAGAACAATTGTCGCCAATTGTTTTGTTCCTTGCGATGGTTGCCTTAAGTGCAGAACAATTGGGGACAATGGTTCTACGTTACAGTTACCAAAAATCTTTAGATACTTCGTCAAGTTTAGTGTCCCTTGTGCAGATCGCGTCACGCTCTGTTAGTTGGGGTGACAAGCACGTTGCGAGTCGCCAATACAAGCACCTGTTTCGAGAGGGATCCTATTATGAAACGCTTCTTCACCACTGCGGCTGCTTTGACGCTTGCACTCTCCAGCTTCACCGCTGCAAACGCACAAGTCACAGCCAGTAGTTATTCAACCGGTGGAGTGGCCACCGCAACCGCTCAAGGTACTGGCAATACGCAGATCAACGCGATAGCGGCAGCCAGCAACGGTGGTCGAGCGCACGCGACAATGATCGGCAATGGTCGCAACGGGGGATTTGCCATGGGCAATGCGATTGCGGCATCCAACGGCGGTGTCGCCATTGCCAACGGTCGCGCCGACGCGCGAGGCTGGGGAGCCGTCGCGAATTCCAACTCAGTTGCTGCATCCAACTATGGCGTGGCGATTGCAAATGGCTCGGCACGCGCACGAGGCAACGGAGTTGCGAACAGCAGCAGTGGAGCGTTTACAACTGGAGGTGTCGCCATCTCGGATAGTCGCGCAAGGGCAACCGGCTTCTTGGGTGGTCGAGCCATCGCAAATAGTCAAGCCGTCAGCGCGGTTGACTACGGAGTTGGCATTAGCAACAGTCGCGCTAACGCCACCGGCATCTTGGGTGGCAGAGCCTCCAGCACGTCCGGCGCCTATTCAATCGGCCTGGGTGGCTTTCGACGTGCGTCCGCCACGGCCAACAGCGGTGCATTTTTGGGTGGCCAAAGCAGTTCGACCGCCATGGATTTTCAGTATTAGTGGGTTGCCCACTCAAGCGTCGTGGGTAGCGGAGCTTGCCAGAGCTTCGCTACCAAACGATGGAATAAGTAATAAATCGACGAGGACGACCTGCAGATGGCCGGAGTTTGTAGCAAAATCCAACGCATCGAGTTTCTTAATAATGCGATTCGGCCAGGTGGGTTGGACCAAAACTAGCCTGGCGAATATACTAAATGCACGATGGGAAACAGTGGGAGAGATTCCGAGCTTTTTGAGGTGGCGACTGCCGCTTATCGGAAGTAACGGAACGCCGAAGGCGCAAAGAGGCCCTGAACCGCTCAGGCAACAAGAACCGCTGCAATAACAATCGTCTCTGGAGAGCGATTCAGTGATCCAACAAAGTCTTTCTAAGGGCATTGTCGCGGTCACTTTGGAATCCACCGAAGGGGAAAGGCTACGGCCGAGATCTCTCAGGTAGCAAGGACAGAGGGGCAAACAAAGTTGTGAAGTGGATTAGTTGAATCCGCTTCACTCCCATTTCGTTTGCTCTTTGAAAGTCCAGAACTGCTATGTCTTTCGATCGTCTACCGCACAGCCGCTCTTCAAATTTATCCCCCTTTGTTTCCCGACACATTGGTCCCCGAGACCATGAAATCAAGTTGATGCTTGACCGTCTTGGCTATGAATCGCTCGACGCTCTGACTCAGGCAGTTGTCCCCGGCAACATTGCTGATGATGCTCCGCTGAATATATTGCCGGGGATTACAGAAGAG
Organism: Pirellulaceae bacterium; assembly: GCA_041753315.1. Taxonomy (GTDB): domain Bacteria; phylum Planctomycetota; class Planctomycetia; order Pirellulales; family Pirellulaceae; genus Aureliella. The sequence continues at coordinate 17,652 of JBGSUV010000063.1, forward strand.
GAGGCCTTGGCGGAGCTCAAGCGGATCGCGAGCAAGAATAAAGTGTTGCGGAGCTTTATCGGGCAAGGTTATTACGGAACGCACACGCCCAAAGTAATTCAACGTAACGTGCTTGAAAACCCAGCGTGGTATACCGCTTATACGCCTTACCAACCTGAAATCTCACAGGGCCGCCTCGAAGTACTTTTCTACTTCCAGACGATGGTCTGCGAGTTGACTGGAATGGATATCGCCGGTGCCTCGTTGCTCGATGAGGGGACAGCGGCGGCTGAGGCAATGACTTTATGCCAACGATCGTGCAAGACCGCTGCCAATCGCTTTCTTGTTTCGACGCTATGCCATCCGCAGACTATCGAGTTGATCGCAACACGTGCCAAACCATTAGGCATCGAGGTCATCGCGTTCGATCAACGGACTAGGGTGGAGGATTGGAGTGGAGTGTTTGCCGCGCTCGTGCAATATCCAGCTACCGATGGGTCGGTCGGTGATTTTGCTCAATTGATATCTGACGCACATGAGCACAAGGCGATGCTTGTCATGGCGACGGATTTACTCGCGCTGACGATGCTCAAATCTCCAGGTACGTTGGGAGCGGATGTGGTGGTCGGGAACTCGCAGCGTTTTGGAGTTCCCTTTGGTTTTGGTGGTCCGCACGCGGCATTTCTAGCAACCAAAGATGCGTTCAAACGAACCTTGCCAGGTCGTTTGGTAGGACAGTCCGTCGACTCGCACGGCAAGCCTGCCTACCGTCTGGCGTTACAAACCAGGGAACAACATATTCGCCGCGAGAAAGCTACATCCAATATCTGCACTGCGCAAGCTTTGTTGGCAATCATGGCAACGCTTTACGCATGCTACCATGGCCCGGAAGGACTTCGGGCGATCGCACAGCGCGTGCATGGCTTGACGATGCGGTTCGGCCGTTCTCTCAAGAAGCTGGGTTGGTCGCTCGAAACGACTTCTGTCTTCGATACATTGTCGATCGATACGGGGGCCAAGAGCTTAAGCATTTTGACGTCCGCTGTGGAAGCTGGTTACAACTTGCGCGCCATGGGCGAATCACGCATTGCTGTGTCGATTGACGAAACCACGACCGAAGCGGACTTATTGCAACTGCTGCGACTATTCGGAGGTGATGTCCTCGACGCTGACGACACGACATCCTTGCGTTCCGACATGTGTCGTGACGACGAATACCTGACACAGCCAGTCTTTCACCAATATCGCAGCGAAACGGAGATGATGCGTTATTTGCGAAAACTCTCGGAAATGGATATCGCTCTTGATCGCGCTATGATTCCGCTGGGTTCTTGCACGATGAAGTTGAACGCTGCCACGGAGATGACCCCTGTGACTTGGCCAGAATTCTGCAAGATCCATCCGTTTGCACCCGCTGATCAAACGCTAGGTTATCGCCAGATGATCGATCAGCTGGAAGCCATGTTATGCGCCGTGACGGGATATGATGAAATCTCATTGCAGCCCAACGCCGGGTCGCAAGGGGAATACGCCGGATTGTTAGCGATCAAGCAATACCACGAATCCCGTGGCGACCTGAATCGCAACGTCTGCTTGATACCAAGCAGTGCTCATGGAACCAATCCAGCCAGTGCGCAGATGGCGAACATGCAAGTTGTGGTCGTCAAATGCGATGCAGCAGGCAACGTTGATTTGGGCGATTTAGATGCCAAAATCGCATCGCATGGAGATCGAATCGCGGCGATCATGATCACCTATCCTTCAACGCACGGAGTCTTTGAAGCGGGTGTGACGACTATTTGTGATAAGGTCCATGCTGCGGGCGGGCAGGTCTATATCGACGGTGCGAATTTAAACGCACTTGTCGGCGTGGCCAAACCAGGCAAGTTTGGAGGGGATGTCTCGCATCTGAATTTGCATAAAACTTTCTGCATTCCGCACGGAGGTGGTGGACCAGGTGTCGGTCCCGTGGGAGTTCGCGCCCACTTGACTCCGTTCTTGCCCAAAGATGGTCAACATGCGGTGCGAAGTGGCCCAATCGTCAGTTCCGCCCCGTTTGGCAGTGGGAGCATTCTGCCAATCTCATGGATGTACATTCGCATGATGGGCTCTGCCGGGCTTCGAAAGGCAACCCAAGTAGCAATACTCAGCGCAAATTACATTGCGGATCAATTAAAAGTCAACTTTCCAATTCTCTATACAGGAAGTCGCGGGTTGGTAGCTCACGAGTGCATCATCGACACGCGCCCCATGAATGAGGAAGCACACGTGTCTGTCGATGATATCGCCAAACGCTTGATCGACTACGGCTTTCATGCTCCAACTATGTCGTTTCCCGTTGCAGGAACGTTGATGATCGAACCAACGGAAAGTGAGTCGCTGTACGAACTGGATCGCTTCTGTCGTGCCATGAATTTGATTTACGAAGAATACGAGAAAGTGAGACAGGGAGTGTGGCCAGCGGACGACAATCCATTGCACAATGCGCCTCACACCATCGACGCTGTATTGGATGACTCCCCAAGTCGCTGTTACTCGCGCAAGGAAGCTGCGTGCCCGGATCCACAAGTGGACTATCGGGTCAAATACTGGCCACCAGTGGGACGAGTTGACAATGTGTACGGTGATCGCAATCTAGTCTGTTCATGCGCTCCGGTATCCAGTTACGAAGTTGATGTCGAAGATCATGAATCCCTTGCTCGCGCCTTGTAGAATACAATGCCTCCGATTAGGTCCCCAATTGTTCTGTTCGTTACGATGGTTGCGTTAAGCGGGGTGCAAAATCATTGGGGAGAACTGTCTTAAATCGAAAAAACAATTGGGGACAATTGTTCTACATTTTAACGTTGATAGATGGGTAGGTAATGGTACTTAACGGAGAGGCTTAGAACGGCCATGCAAGTTGTGTAGACGTTGCCAGCGCCTCCTTCCTCTCCACCATCGGCCGACCAGGCACCGTCGGCTCGTTGTTTGTCGAGCAGCAAGTCTTTGACCAACATCTCCGCCTGTTGGGCCTGCTCTCCACCACGCTGATGCATCCCTTGTGCATAATAGTAAATCCCATAAAAGAAGAACCGCTCATTCCATTTCGGTGGATGCTGCTCTAACCACTCACTTGCGCCGCGAACCAACGGTGAATCGTACTGTCCACAGACTTGTAATGCTAACAAGCCAGCGGCCGTCATCGCGAAACTCGGGTTGCTGTTGTCTGGCAAGTAGCTAAATCCAGCTACTTCGTCGACGGGCATTCCGCTGGAGTCTATCCGCGAGGTATAGGAACGCTCCAAGTAGTCCACTGCATTGGCTATCGCTTCCGCAGGGATTTGCAAGCCATCATTTTTGGCTGAACGCAGTGCCATCAACTGCCAAACACTTACCGACAAATCAGCATCGTTCGAGTTGGGCGTATATCGCCAACCACCCGAATATTGCTTTGGCTTCTTGTGCGATTGAGCACTTAGTATCAAATCGATCGCTTTTTGGCAACGCACATGAATGAGACGATCTTGCTCGTCGTTTATCCCCATGCCGATCATCTCAGTCAACATCAACGAAATAATGCCGTGCCCATACATTCGTGAACCATCGCGGTTACCAAAATATCCGTCACTGTCGATACGATCTTCCAAGAGGACAAAATCGAGTGCGCGCCGAGCCGCGTCACCAGAAGCACCTGCCGCTTGCGGGGTAACTCCAGTGCTGGCCATTGCCATGATCGACAAGGCGGTCATCGTCGTATCATATTGACGATCGGTGATCGACCCATCTTCGCGCTGTTTTGAAATGATGAACGCGATACCACGTTCAACTGCGGCATCAACTTCGTCCGACGAAAGATCGAGGGGACTTATCGTCTGTTGTGCCTGTAATGCTAAAGGTATGGCCAAGTAACAGCAGATTCCGAACAAGAAGTTGCGCAACAACCTCAATGCCAATAGAAGTCCAACTTCCAACACGGGAAATGAAAAACGGATTTGAGTCGTCATGGCTTGGTCGCTTCTTGTTCGCTCCGTTCTGATAAAGAGCGGAAATAGGCATCGACCTGTCGTCGTATGTGGGGAGAAAGCGCTTCGCGACGAGTGTCAGTGACTTCTTCTGCGGATTGCTCGCGAAGCTTACCCCAGTCGCCGTCTATGCGGTTGATGTCGAGTATCTTGACTTGAACAGGCGCTTGCGGATTCACATTCGACACAGATGATTCGGTCGCCATGCCTTGATCTGAGTTCGCATTGGCGGAGGGTGGCTGTCGGCGGCGGCTCAGGCTCGCAGCAAGCCGTTTGGCCGCTTCAGTCAACGTCGATGGCGTTGGCTGGCCCGAGGGACTTGGCGCACCCGTTGCGTTGTTATCTTGTTGGCCTAACTTACGTGCCGCATTTTGTTGCGCGTCAAGTTCATCAAGCAACTGAGCCATTTGTTCCGAAGTGAGCGGATTGTTACTCTCTGCGGAACCAGCTTGCGATCCCGGTGGAGTTGCGGCCGATGACGGTGCCGATGACGGTGTTGATGTTTGTGCTGCTTGATTCGATGATTGAGAGGTCGTTGGTTGCGAGTCGGCTGGATTGGATCGGCTCGATGTAGCCTGTTGGCCGGATTCGGGATTGTTTTGTAAAAAATCTCGAACCGTATCGGCGGATCGACTCAGTACCTCCGCAGCTTGAGTCAGAGCATTCAGGCTAGCGTTGGTTGCTTCTGCAGTCGCCTGCCCAGTTGACGCTAGGCTTGCCTGCGAATTCGCCGTCAACAAGCTCTGGCTTGCAGCGTTGATTTCAGATGGTTCTATCGCGGCGGTCGAAGTCGCGATCCGATCAAGCTGATCGTGCAACGTGCTGTTGTTCAAACGCTGCTCGTGGCGTGCTGCGCGAGCCAGCGACTCGGCGGCCGCTGACGTTTCATGGCCAATGCCTTGTTCTTGCTGAATGGCGTCGTGGAGTTGTTGGCGGTTGGCCTGGGAGGTAACTGGCGTTGGATCGCTCCAACTTTGCAGATCGTTGGCCAGTTCGCGGCTGCGGTTTGCTGCATTCGCGGAAAGCTTCGCAGCCAGTTCAGCACTTGGATTCTTGGAATCGAGCAAAATTTGTTGTTCGAGATTTACGCTCTCACTTCTTTGTTGGGCGATCTCAAGTCGTTGGTCGAGTTCTTCGCGCAGCTCTTGTTGAGCGACCTTGGTCGCGTTGGCTTGCGAAATAGGTTGTTCCAGTTCTTTTGCCTGGTCTTTTAGCCACAGTTGGTCGGGCGCTCGCTCAAGTTCCGTTTGAGTTTGCTGTAGTTCTTTTTCGATTTGTTTTGCCTGTTGTTCTTCATGTTTACGTTGTTCGTCCAGTTGTCGAATGCGCTGTAAAATCCTTTTTTCATTGTCGATCGCCTGTCGCGCTCTCTGCTGTTGTAAACGACGTTGAAGATCACGCATCTCGCGCCGCCGGTTGTTCAGATCCGCCTCGTTTTCGTGAATCGGATCAGCTTTGGCCAAGTCCCTGCTCTTTTGCTCGAGCACGGGAGCGGCAGCGTTGAGTGTGTCTTGCAACACATTGGCGGTTTCTCGCATGTCGTGAAACGAGGTGTCACCGTCGATCATTTCCGCCTGGTCGAGCGCCAATTGGATACGCTCCTGTACTTCCGCAATTTGCCTTGCCGGGACTGTCTGCTTGCCACTTTCGGACGTTTTGGCGGCTTGCGCAACAAGGGATTCGGTCAATTGGCCAGCCAATTCACGCATGTTTTGCAGATCGTGCCAAATTAAATCCTGTTTGGCTTTCAGTATTGGATCGGAAGCTTCCAGTTCGCGCGGCAAAGATGTTTGTTGATCAGTCGCATGCTCGAGCGATTCGAGTGCCTGAGTGACCGCGGTGCGGGAAATCGCCGACAGTTCTCGTTGCATCGCTGGATTAACTTGCAACTGTTGTTCAAGCTGCCGCAAGATATCGCTGAGTTTTGCATCGGCCATTTTCGCAAGTCGGTCCGCTTGCGCATATTGCGGCAAGTTGGTGGTGTCTTGTTCCGCAGCCAACTCACCCGATGCGTTCGACATCGAATTGCTTGGCTCAAAATTCTGGGCAAGCTGATCGAACGCTTCTGCCGCATCGGCTTGTTCAGCAGCAGCGTTTTGCAACCGAGCAGACTGGGCACTTTGAGGTTCGTCGGTATTCGCGGCTACTTGTTCCAACGATCGCTTCGTCTGCTGTTGTGCTTGATCTACAATGGCGATTGCTGCATCTGATTGCTGGGCCAACTGCAGTTGATTCTTGTCTAGTAGATTCTGCGCATCTGCTCGATCGACTAACGCCTCGCGTAGTTCATTGACCGGCGAGTCAAGCTTTTCTACTTCGTGCTCAATATTTTCCAATCGCGCCTGGGTATTGGGGACTTCGTCATTGTCGACATCGATAGCAAGTTGTTCCGTTTGCTGAACGACATTTTGCGTTGCCTCTGCGGCATCATTTGCGAGCTCGCTAATCGTTGGTGCCGTTTCGTTCAAGCTCTGCCTGGCTTGATTAACGTGCTCCGTCAACTTTGACTGGACCTCTGAAAGCTGTAGGAGCAGTTCTTTGATATCGGGAGCCGCCGTCACCAGCGCCTGTTCGCTCCAGTAGCGTTCCGATAACTTTTGTCCTGCTTGTTGCGCGGCCGAATTCCATTGCATTTGCTCTAGTTGATCCGCGATCTCGCGAGGCAAGGAGCTGTTTCGCATTTCGCGGACCGAATTCTCGAGCTGTTGGCCGTAAGTTTCCCACATGCGTGGATGTGTCATCCGGGCCTTGTACGATTGGCTTGCCCAATTTTCAACTCGTGCAAGTTCCGTTAGCAAGCTCTTGGCAGAATCTACACTGCTTGCAGCGGACAAGATCTCGACAGCGTTGGCAATGGTTTCGACTTTTGAAAATGCGTCGGATCGCGAAAGGCTAACATTTTCAGCAACCTGCTTCACAGCCCGCTTGGCATCGCCCAGTTCGCTTGCGAGCTGAAGATCTCCATTGCTACCGGTACGCTGCAACGTGCGGCGAATCGACAATTGTTCTATTGCCGAATCCAAACGTGCAGGTGCTAGATCGTCTCTATTGTGTTCCACCCAGCTGCTGAGAGGACTGGCTGCAGTCCCCGCGCGCTGCTGCGTCCTCCGAAGCGATTCCTTGCGTGCATGGGGTAGGTCCCCTGCGAGGCGATTCATCATCGGTAAAGCTTCAAGAGAACTGGCCAATGAATTTGCCGTTGTCTGGAGTTGCGTCGAATCCGAGTTGCCGTCCAGCGGGTCTGTCTGTTCAATCATCCAATTGAGTTCGTCGGCCACTTGTTTGAAGCGTTCGGCAACTCCAGTGCTCACGGTTGGTATGGACTTGCGGAGAATATCTTGCATTTGAGACAATTGCGAGCCGATGACCAACTGTTGACGTTCCAGTTGTTCGGGAGAGAGCGAATGTGCGGTGACAGCTTGCTCAAGCTGGCGTTGTGCGGTAGCCAATCTCGACAATTGTTCGGCCCTCTGCGTCACCACATCGTGACTAACCATTGTCCGAACATCTTCGGCAAGTTGCTCAAAAGTTTGAAGCGTTTCATCCACGTTCGCGATCAATGCACTCAACTGTTCGTTCACGTCACCTACTGGCGAATTCTTGGATTGAAACTCGACCAATTCCCCGATCCGCTGGTCGATTTGACGCGCCTGTTCAAATTCCAGCTGAGAGAGCAAGCCACCAACAGTTCGTAGTTCCAGTTCGCTCACTGCATCATTGGTTTCCGCTAGAGTCTGCTCAACTTGTCGTGACAATTCGCTACTTCTTGTACGCATTTCGGCAACGAAACCTCGGGAGGCATCCAACACTTTCTCGGAATTCATTGCGACTGTCGATTCATCACTTTGCTCAGTTAAAATTGGTTTAATTTCTTTAAAATCGCTGACCGTGGTCGCTAGCTTTTCAGCACCTTCTGTTAATCCTCGTGCAAGTTCTTGACGTAGCCGTGCGGAAGTAGATTCCGGCAAGTCGATCGTTGTAGCGGTTACCGTGATTCGAATAACCGTCGACTCTCCACGCTGCCCGTGGCGATCCGTGACTGAGGCTTGAAGATCAAAGACATCGCCTGGCTCACATGCCATAGCGAGAAAATCTAAGTTCCAGTCCACCAGTTCGGAAGTTGGCTCGCTTTCGGCCTCAGATTTTGATTTGAGCGGCGGGATTTTGGTATCCTTCCAGGCTTCGCCATTTTTGCGCAGCCGTTGCACTAAGCTGGCGACTGGAAATTCGTCTTGGATACTCAGTAGAAGTTCAAGCAGTTGTTCCCGACCAGCGATGATGTTCGTGCTGTTCGGCTGTCGCCAAGTTAATTTTGGTGCCTCATCGGGCGCGGCCAAGACACGGTAGGTGGAGCCAAAGGCGTTGGTAAAACCGTCGGCTGGGCTAACCAAGTGAATTCGATATTCGCCACTTCGCTGCACCTCAAAGTCCGCGACCAACCGTCCCGACTTTTCATCCAGGAGCAGCGGCAGGCTGTCACCAGCATGGCCCGCATCATCGGCTTGCCCCGCATCATCGGCTTGCCTCGCATTGCCCGACACTGGATGGATCCACTGCAGATGTGCCTGCGCGATAGGCATGTTCAATTCCAGTTCCAAGTGAACTCGTCCGCCTTCCATGACTTCGATATCGCCGTGTTCTTCAACGATCTGATAAGGTTGCTGTGCTGCATACTCCGGAAGGTGCACTGTTTTGTAAAATCTTTTCACTTCGGGTCGATATTTGGCAACAATTTTGTGCCAGCGTGTTTGGGAGCCACCGGCCAAAACTCGATATTCGATCCAATCATCGACTGCGGTGATTACTCCCTCATATCTCATCGAGTTCGACTCGCGATCGGTGGCTTGTGCGTGAATACCGCGAGGTCGAAGAGTCTGAAACTGATGTTGATGACTCGAGCGCGTCTCCAGCTCGACATCGCCTGCGAGTGGTCCAACCACTCTTGCGACGACTGCGATCAGGTCATCTCGAGGTACGACTAACGAATGTGGAGTCGGTTGTTCCAATTCGATGTTAATATTGGAAATACGTCCTAGGTTGGCAGCGGGCAGCAGAATTCGAGCGATGCGGTGTGGCATGTTAAGTCCTGGTACGACGCACAGGACTGTAAACACGAACGACGAGATAGCTACTGCAAACAAGAATCTTTGGATGGAACTCCAGGTTAAAAGTTGGCGTACGTCAACCGTTTCAAGCAATTTAGCGGCTTGAGTTTGAACTTGAGCGCGAAACGCGATGGAGTCATCTACCGCTGGAGCGTTGGAAAGCTCCACCGCTGGTAACAAGCGTTCGGTCAGCCTCGCATCGATGAGCTCTAGTCGCCGAGCTTCGTGCTCCAAGTCGATTGGCAACTGCTTCGGTCGGATACAGAGCAGAGCGAACAGAGCGATCGTTGAAACGTAGAATGCTACCGCTCCGCCCCAACGTGTCCATTCACTGACAATCAAACTGTCGCTCAACGTGGCGAGTCCCAATGTGAAAATGCCAACCAGCGTTACGATGGCTGCACCACGAACCATTGACAAGAGATCGCGGCGGCGGCGAAATTCGTTCAACCTTTGTAGGGTCACATCGGCGAGCGGTGCGTGACTGGAGATATAACCAGTGCGTTCTCCAAGCCTAATCGTTGTTGTTGGCGACGTTGCAGAGCTCATATCAGTCCACTTCGTTTTCTGAGAATCCACTCGACAATTAACAGTAACATCGCCGTGCTAAACCACCAGCAAGATTGCCATAATATGGTAGTCGACTGCACGATGCGACCACTGCTATGAGGTGCTAACAAATCGACCAGACGCGAGACCTCTGTTTCGTTCAAATATTGTCCGCCAGAGTCCTTCGCCACTTGTTGCAGAAGGGATACATCCTGGGCGATGTGGTCCATTTCGCCCGTTTCTTCCGACTCAACAGTGAAACGCGATTCTACGGCCAGTGCCTGCGCTGGATACCCTGCCGCTTCAACTTGCACTTGATAGTCCCCCGGTTGCAGATCCAGCAAGTCGTGACTGTAGTATCCGGGCAATTCGTCGATTGAGTTTAGTGGAATTCGCGACGCGAACTCACCGTCACGGCGAATGATCGCGGTAACTGCTTTGTCGAGGGCTGGGGTACCGTCCACTTCACGCAAACTGCAGCGCACTTCGATGGGTTTTCCAATAGCGACAGTCGAGGCACCTGTGTCCAAAGAGACGAATTCTCCTTGAACGCTAAGTGGAATGCGCATGGTCCAGCGTGCGAGTTGATTCCAAAAGCGTTGATGAATGAGATCTGCAACTTTGTAACGCCAACGCCATGATTCGTCGCTGGCAAAAAACAGAACTCGGCCGGCTCCAAATCGTCGCGTTACAAGCAGAGGGTGCGTCGCGGTGCCCGAAGTTGCCTTCAGCAAGACTTCGCTTCCAGGCAAAGGCTCGACGCGCGACATCCACTGTAGAAGCGGCAGTTGTCTCCAAATCTCTTTGCTGTCTTGACTTTCCCGCGACGAAAGTTGCAACGCGCTTAGGCCACGTCCTGCATCCGACAATTCAGTGCGATAGAACACCTCGTCTGTGGCACCAGCGGGAGGGCTGCTTTGCCAGCGAATTGGCAATAGAGGGCGAATGGGCTGGTAAGTAGTGTCTTGCAGGTGGTTTCGGTTGCCATCGATGAACACAAGTCCGCCACCGCGCTCTACAAAATCGCGTAACCAACCAAGTTGCTCTGACGACCATAGGCTTGCTGGCGCATCACCCAGAACGACCAAATTGTACTCAAAAAGCTGATCACGCGAAGTTGGCAGGGTCGCGTGGACCGAATCGGCCCCAGTCGAATCAGCATGGTTATGCTGCTTGTTCCATGCCTCAGAAGCTAACACGGTGTCTATTTCCCAAGCCGGGTCGCGTTCGAATAGATTTCGCAAGAAGCGTGTTTCCCACCGGCTTCGACCATCGACGAGCAAGAGTTTTGATTTTTGCGCGACGGCATCAATCGATGTACGGCGTCGATTGTTATTTAAATTTGCTTCTATGCTTGTCGTCGACACGCGGGCTTCTAACGGTATTGGCAAGATTTCGTAGGTTGCATCGCGCGATTCAGACTTGAGTTGCTTATCGAACAACGGTGCCACAGCGAACGAAAATGGAATTTCGCGACGCCCATTCTCTGAAGACTCCAAGTCATCCGCCCAAATCACTTGACCGTCATGGAGAATCTCCGCTTTCCATCGGCTATTCATAGGCAGAGTCTGGTTGACTATCAATGATCCGGAAAGCGTATCAGAGCGATAAACGCGTTGTGGTAGGTCCCAACCGACCAACGCAATATCCGGCGGTTCTGTAGCTGCACCGTAGCCGACCACATACACTGGGGTCGGCGAGGTAATCTGTTCTCGAATGATCTTCAGCGGACCTTGACCAGCGTTGTGTTGCCCGTCACTGAGCAGGACGACAACGGAGTTTGCAGTATCTTTTGCCTGATCGTTTGTTGTCGACGGTTGCATTGCATTTGCAATTGAGTCTCCGATGGCGGAACGTTTCCCCCAGTCGCTTGGAAGCCAAGTCAATGGCGAAACGGGCAGAGCTTCATTTTCAGCCATGGAACTTGACCAAAGTTTAACCAACTCGTTTGGATGGTTGTTATCTACCGGACCTTCGCTTCCAAAACGGGAAACGGTCAATTCAAAACGCTCGATCAACTGAGGCAACACGCCGACCGAAGGTTCCAACAAGTGTATTGCAGCGCGTTCAAGGCGCGTCGTGCCCACTCGGCTTGGGCTATCGCTTTCAGCGACCGCGTCATCCACGGCCATGCTTTGCGAATCATCCAATAGGAAGTGGACCTTTCCTGGCGTCCCCTCTCTTTGTCGCATTTCAAGCGTTGGTTCAGCCAGGGTAAGTACGATCAGGAAAATCGCCAATGCACGCAGCAATGGAAGTAACCAGTTCGTTTTCCCAAACGAATTCTTACGAAGTTCACGGCGGTAAAGCCACCATGCTGCAAACGCGAGTATGAGCGCAATCAGAAGAATCAACCCGACGTAAACCGATCCGAGCAAACGCAGGCTGGTCATAGACTGCCTCGCGTGATCTTCTGCCCCAACAAGAGTTCCGCGAACAACGCAATGAGCAAGGTGACCAAGAACCACCGCCAGATCTCGCGGCCATCGGCACGCAAGCGTTCTACTTCGGCAAAGCGATCGACGGAATCAACGACAGTTGCTCCCAACTTTTGAGCAATCGTTTCCAACTGTGCTTCACCTGCCAACTTCAAATTGGATTCGCGAGGATCCACGTTCGCCAGCTGCACGATAGGGTCGACGCTTGTTTGAGTTGCCAACATGGTCAGTAGCCGTTGCATCAGCGGGACAAACACAGGCCGAAGTGGCATATTGGACCCTTCGCTTGAGCAGCTCGTAGCACATTGCACGATATAGCCATCACCATATTTGCACCCGGCCAACCAAGGCGATCCGGTGGAGAATGAGAGCATACGCGTTCGTTCGCCACGCAGATCGTTCTGGAGAGAATCGTTGGCCGACCCCGTCGTTATCGATTCTTCCAGCAACGCCTGCCACTTTGTAAACTCCAAGCTCGACAAATCTCCCGCCTGAGCGTCATTGAAGATATCAAGCCAAGGCAGTTGCGCGCGTCGGCTGGCGAGTTTTAACGGAATCGACTCTTCCTCCGATGCACTGCGCCCGTACTGGTAGGGCAGGAGCGAGTGTCTCCCGTGCAACTGTGTGTTATACCAATTGACATCCAAGTTGGCTCCACCAAAAACGAGCAGCCCACCTCCGTTGCTGACGAAGTTTTTTATCTCGTCAACCGTCGTATCGTCCAAACGCGCGATATTGGTTAGAACGATCGCATCACCCGACTGCACGGTTGCTTTACCAAGTTCTTCGCTACTGACCACTTTGATTTGGAACGGATTGCTGTCTGCCCGTTGTGTAAAAGGGGCCAGCGCCAGTTGTAAGTAACTACTTTCGGCCTGCATGCCTGCCTGAAGCGAGTCATCCACGATGGTTACGCGAGGAGCCGCGACCACCTGTAGGCGATGCTGGTACCGGTTGTCGGCAATCAATTGATCGCTTTTACCAAGCTCCAATTCGATGACGTGTTGGCCAATGTTATTGAATTCACAGGCGAAATTGACAACTGCCGTACCATTTGCCGGAACATCAATGATGCGACTAGCCAAGTCAATTGCATCGACTCGGAATAGAACGCGCAGGTTGGTTGCATCCTCGACACTATGGTTGGTTACTTGCCCAACGGCGCGATATGTTTCATTCACACGAAGCGGCCAAGCTTCATCCTGTAGCAAACGGACCGACAAATTCTGGATATTGGAAGTTGCACCATTGGCGGTTTCTGGCAAGCGGAGAAAGAAAAGTTGCGTTGGACTGGAGCCCGCGGTTAGTTGCCGCTCGATCGTCGCCAGCTGTGCGTCACTGTATTCGCCCCAGTACGACTGCTGGAAATCGCTAATGAGAACCAGTTGTTTGTTTGGATTCGACATCGAGCCAAATTGTTGAATGCCGCTGGTTAATGCGGTTAAAGTTGCATCACCCGGAGCCTTGACCTCCAGTTCAGCCAGTGTTCGGTCGACGCGAATAGGGTCAAACGTAACTCCACCCAGTGCATCGCTGGGTGCTTCACCTGTTGTCCAAAGTGCGAAGTCAGCAGCGCGATAACGGTGAACTAACTGAGAGGCCAATTGTTTCGCGAGGCTGAACGGCGTTTCACTTCCCGTGATTGCATTCATCGATGCGCTGTCGTCGAGCAATAGGACAATCGACTGCTTACCGCTGGCCCCTGCCACTCGCAGGCTCGTGAGCACAGGTCTTGCAAGGCTGATGGCGAGCAGGATTGGAATCAGACAACGCAGCGCTAATAACAGCCAACTTTCCCATTGGGGACGGCGAGAATTGACCTGCAGAGCTGCCTCGAGAAAATGCATCGCCCCCCAATCGACCGACTGATATCGCGATCGATTGAGCAAATGAATGATTAACGGAGCGAGAAAAGTGGCGGCGCCACCAAGCAACAGTATATTCAGGAAGCTCATCGAGACTCCTTGTTGCCCGACTTCGTGAACGACTGACGAATGCCGCCACGCTGAGCCATGTAGGCTTGCAGTACTTCCGTGTACGACTGTTCGGTTGTGCATTCCACTAAATCAATCCGTTCCTTCGCACAGCCGCTGGCAAATTTTTGTCGAAACTCAGTGACTCGCGCTAGATATGCGTTTCGCAATAGGGCTGGGTCCACGACGCGCTGGTTCGTAGGATTCTCGAGTGAGCGAAACTGGGTGCGATTTCGAAAAGGGAACTCAAGCTCATCACGATCCCATACCTGAAATACGACTACTTCGCTTCCCGTATGGCGAAAGTAACGCAAGGCGGTTAGCAGCGAGTCGATGTCGTCGAAACAATCGGAAATCAAAAACAGTAGACCTCGGCGTGTGAGTTGTGTCGTTGCCTGCTTGAGTGATTGGCTAAGTTGCGTTTCGTTGCCCGTGGCAGAGCGCAACAGCAGCTCGAAGATGGCTTGCAAGTGATTGGGGCGACCGCGGGGTGGTACGATGGCTCGCAGTTCGGTGTCGAAAGTCGCTATACCAACGGAGTCTTGTTGCGAGATCAGGAGCGTTGCCAGACAGGCTGCCAATTGCCGCGCATACTGATGTTTGGACAGAGTTGCCGAGTTCGGTCCTCGATAAGCCATCGACCCACTTTGATCGAGCAAAATCATGGAACGCAGATTGGTTTCATCTTCATACTGTCGAATGTAGAGCCGGTCAGTTTTCCCAAACAACTTCCAATCGATCGAGCGGATTTCGTCGCCGCGCACATACTGTCGGTGCTCTTTGAACTCAATGCTGGCACCTTTATGCGGCGAGCGATGGCGTCCGGCCGTGAGTCCTTCAACGACGTTGCGGGCCAACAATTGCAGTTGTGCGAGCGCATCGCGGTCTGGCGCGGTCAGAAGCGACGGAGTGGCAGCTTGGTTGCCGTCAAGGATGTCATCTCGCATGGTGGCTGGTAGTTTGCTTTATGACTTCATTGAGGGCGCGGCGCACTAGTTCATCTGGATGCAGTCCCTCACTTTCGGCGGTGAAGGACGGCACAATCCGGTGTCTGAGAACTGGCAATGCGAGCAAGTTGACATCGTCGATCGTGACGTGATAGCGGCCTTCGAGCAGCGCGCGGGCCTTTGCGGCCAGTACTAACTGTTGGCAAGCACGCGGGCCGGGCCCCCAATCCAAATACTGTTTTACCCAGGCGAACGGGCTTTCACCGGAAGGACGCAACGAGCGGACCAGATCAAGCACGAGCTGTTTGACATGGTCGGGGAGTGGCACTCGGCGCACCAGACTTTGAAAGTCAATTATCTCTTCACCGGTTACGACTGCTTCCAGATTTTGCACAACGTCGTTTGTAGTACGGTCAATGATGTCCGACTCTTGCGTTCGCGATGGATAATCCACTTTGACTTGAAACAAAAACCGATCGCGTTGAGCTTCGGGCAAAGGATAGGTTCCTTCCTGTTCGATGGGGTTTTGCGTCGCGAGCACGAAGAAAGGTTCTGCAAGTTTGTAGGTTGTCCCCCCCACTGTGACTTCGTGCTCTTGCATGGCTTCAAGCAACGCTGCTTGGGTTTTTGGTGGCGTGCGGTTGATTTCGTCGGCTAATACAATTTGTGAGAAAACGGGCCCACGTTCGAAGACCATTTCACGATGACCTGTTTCCTTCGATTCTTGGATAATATCAGTTCCAGTGATATCGGCGGGCATTAAATCGGGAGTAAATTGGATTCGGTGGAAGCTCAAATGCATAGTATCGGCCAAGGATCGAATCATCAGTGTCTTGGCTAGCCCTGGAACCCCTTCTAAGAGACAATGGCCACGCGCAAGCATGGCGATGAGCAACTGTTCGATCACTTCCTCTTGACCGACTACTGCTTTTGCCAGTTGCTTACGCACCGCTGCGCAGGACTCCCTCAATCGTTCGGCGCGCACAATATCGGCGTGCGGTTGAGTACTGCTCGTAGTTTCAGTCGACAAATTCAACTCCTGGCTAGGTTGGACCTGCGTGTATGTGGGATCTCATTGTAATCGGTGGTGGTGCTGCTGGGTTGTGGGCCGCTGGTACAGCAGCCGAGCGAGGCTTGAAGGTACTGGTCATCGAAAAAAATAATAAGCCCGGGGTCAAAATATTGATGTCGGGTGGGACTCGCTGCAATATTACCCACGCCTGCGATATTCAGGGCATTATGACCGCTTTTGGAAAACAGGGGCGATTTCTAAAGCCTGCCTTGCACGAGTTGCCACCGGATTCGGTCGTCTCCCATTTCAATGCGCTGGGCGTTGCCACCAAAGTCGAAGATACAGGCAAAGTTTTTCCAGTGAGTGATCGTGCCATCGACGTGCGTGATGCGTTGGTCAAACGCTTAACCGATGCGGGAGCAACTCTCCGAAGTGGCGTCGCGGTATTGGATGTCGCCCAAAATGCGGCCGACATCAACGGCAACAACCGGTGGCTCGTTCGCGTTGACCAAGCGGAACTGGAGTCGCATAGTGTGTTACTTTGTTGCGGCGGTTTGTCTTACGCGGGTTGCGGCACGACCGGTGATGGGTATGCGTGGGCACGTCATGCCGGGCATACAATCGTTAAAACTTACCCCGCGCTAACACCGCTACTGAGTCCTGCCGTGTGGGTCCATGAATTAAAAGGAATCACTTTACCCGACGTTGAAGTGAGGGTTTTGACCGAGGGAAAGAAAAACAAAGATCCAAGGATGACAAGTCGCGGTGGTTTTCTGTGGACACACTTTGGTTGCTCCGGCCCTGCGCCGATGAACGTATCGAGGTTTATCGCACAAGTTCCGGAATCGAGCCAAACCAAATTACTGATCGATCTTGTCCCTGATCTACCGGAAGCGACCGTTCATACCCTGCTCGATGCCAATGCGGGCGGTCGTAAAATGGTCAGTTCAGTTGTCAACTCGTTGATTCCACGCAATTTAGCCAATTGTTTACAGAGCCGCGCAGGTTTGAGCGATGGCACCACATTGGCTGAACTACCGCGGAAAGGTCGGCTTTCGCTGATAGAAGATCTGAAAAGGCTAGTCGTGCCCTTGAACGGAACTCGCGGTTATCCCAAAGCAGAAGTAACATCGGGAGGGGTCGATCTTCAAGAGGTCAATCCGCATACTTTGGAGAGTCGTGTCGCGCCGGGCCTATTTTTGGCTGGGGAAATCCTTGATTTTGACGGTCCGATTGGCGGGTATAATTTTCAAGCCGCATTCAGTACCGGACACTTAGCAGCCCTGAGCATTCCGCAACCTGTTCCTTCGGCTCCAGCATCCCACGCAAGTTGATTGTACGCAATCGCCGCGTCCTACCTTTCCACGTTCTATCCAGGAAGGGCAGGGCGATACGCACCATTAGTTTTTTTGGTTTGGTATATGACCAAAGTTTTAGTAACCGGATACGGAGGATTTCTCGGGCAAGAAATTGTCCGGCAGTTGATCGCCACTGGCTATCAGGTGCGTGGCTTGGCGCGAGGCACTTATCCGCGTTTGGAAGCGCTCGGCATTGAGTCCTGGCGTGGTGACGTGAGCAATCGGGATACGGTGATGCAAGCGTGTTCAGGCTGCCAAGCGGTGGTCCATACAGCTGCCAAAGCAGGCGTTTGGGGTGCCTGGTCTGACTACTATAAGATCAATACGCTAGCCACCTCGCATTTGCTCGAAGCGGCCCAGCATTTCAAGCTACAGGCGTTTGTGTTCACAAGCAGCCCTAGCGTCACGTTTGCGGGCGAAAACCAAACGGGAGTGGATGAAAGTGTCCCGTACCCTAACAAGTGGCTCTGCTTTTACCCACAAACCAAAGCACTTGCCGAACAAGCTGTGCTGGCCACAGCCGCCGCCGGCCGAATGAGAACCTGCGCACTCCGCCCCCATCTGATTTGGGGCAAGGGAGACCCACACCTTTTCCCGCGTGTAATTGAGAGAACTCGGCAAGGACGCTTGCGGCGCATCGGCTCCGGACAAAACCTCATTGATGTTGTCCACGTTTCCTCAGCTGCGCGGGCTCACGTGCAAGCGGTTGCAAAGCTACTGGCGGGCGATCAAGCGGTCAATGGCAAGGCAATGTTTCTAAGCGATGGCAAGCCGACTCCTTGCTGGGAGTGGATCGGCCGCATTTTGCAATGTGCCAACGTTCCAATCCCGACAAAATCAATATCATTTGCGGCAGCATATCGAATTGGTGCACTACTCGAAGCGGCTTATTGGACGCTGCGCATCCGTTCCGAACCACCGATGACTCGGTTCATTGCAGCTCAACTTGCCATGGATCATTATTTCAATATTCGTCGCGCTAAAGAACTGTTAGACTACGACCCAACTTTGGATACTGACGCTGAATTTGAACGTTGCCGGCCCTGGTTGCAGTCACTGGGAGAATCGTAATTTATGGCCAAGAAGACATCGCCGAAACAGTTGCGACGCGCACAGGCTCCGCCCTCGGCCGCTCAACGGGCATTTCGCTGGTTGGCAGACGGAAAGACGATTCCTGCGTTGACTTGGGCCAATTCTATCAAGCCGGACTCGCTCGATATCGATGAACTGTGGGCCGCAGGGACAATCCTGGCCCAGTGTGGCGAGATCCTTTCCGCCATAGACCGCTTCGAAACAATTCGTGAAAGGCAACCGCGTCGGATTGAAGTGCAACATATGTTGGCTTGTTGCCATGCATCACTCGGCGACGTGGAGCGTGCTTTGGGTTCAGCCGATTTGACGCAACTTGGTGCGGAGGAATTCTGCTATCTAGCGAATGCGTTCAGCACCGGCAACCGGCCTGCGGAAGTTCAATTGGTGTTGGAACAGGCCCGCGCGCTTTTTCCCGAGTCTGCCGAAATTGGGTTTCGATTGGCAGATGTCTATGCCCTGCAGGACAACCGACAAGCGGCGATCGAGATATTGCATGCGCGCGCCGTCGGTGCGGACGCTCCTACCGCGATTCGAGTTCGCGCGTGGTACAACCTGGCCGTGATGCTCGAAGCAGAGAACAAGATAGGTCACTCAACCTTGAAAGAGAGTACCTTAACGGCTGAGAAAGCCTACCTCGCTGCGATAGATTTGGACCCAAACTATCCCAAATCTTATATCAACCTGTCGGTCTACTTGATCAATGAACGCCGCACGGCTGAAGCAGTTGAGTTGTTAGCCGCGGCCCACAAGCGTTTACCTGAAAACGACAAACTGAATTATCTGTTGGCATTTGCTTCACGGTTGGTCGACGATTTCGATCGCGCCATTTCACTTTTGTCCGCAATTGTCTCTCGCTCGCTGGAGTCTGAAGCCTGGGAGCTACTCGGACGCTGTTATTCCGAAACTGAGCGTCACGAAGAAGCGATTCGACATTATCAGCGTTGGCTATCCGTCGACCCGAAGAACCAAATTGCAACGCATCTCTTGGCGGCGGCCACTGGTGAATCGATTCCCACCCGCGCAAGTGCTGGTTATGTTGCCAGTGCCTTCGATCAATTTGCTGAAACCTTCGAAGCAACCGTCGTATCCAAACTCGAGTATCAGGGGCCGCAAATCATTCGCAAGTTGCTGCTTGAGCAGTTCGGCGAACCGGGTAACGATGGGGCAACGCGATTTACCCGCGTTTTAGATGCAGGTTGCGGCACAGGTTTAATGGGGGAGGTACTGCGTGCTTATGCGGAAGAGTTGATTGGCCTCGATCTTTCCGCAGGCATGCTCAAACAGGCAGCGGACAAAAACATCTACGACCGTCTGTTATGCGAAGATCTAGAAGTACATTTGGGACAATCGCAGGACCAATACGGCTTGATCGTGGCTGCCGACACGTTCAATTACTTTGGGGACCTATCGCAGCTTTTGCCGCTTTGTTTGTCGGCTCTCATGCAAGATGGATGGCTTGTATTCACCTTGGAGGAAGGACCACTCGATAAAGACCAATATTTCTTGCAGCCCCATGGAAGGTATGTTCACTCGCCTGCATATTTGATCGAACAGTTGGGAGAATGCGGGTTGTCCGGTGGTACGATGTTACGAGTCGTTTTGCGTAAAGAAGCGAACCGCGCTGTCTATGCACTTTTGATCGCGTTTCAGCGCCCGCCAAGGGAGGATTAACCGATGCTTTCGAAGAATCAGTTCAAGCATCTGCGCTCCTTGCGATCGAAAAAAAATCGTTACGCCTGCCGACAGTTTATCGTTGAGGGCGAAACGATTGTTGGGGAACTGCTCAACTCGCTTGACAACCGCATTCAGTTGGTGCTTTGTACGTCCCGATATCAACAGTCGTTATCCACTCAGGCACTCAGACAACTTGGCGAAAGGCTGATCCTATGCGATGAATCGGTACTACGCGGTATCAGTTCGCTCGATTCCCCAAGCCCGGTTTTGGCTCTTCTGGATATGCCTCGCGAGACGAACGAGATTACGCCAACCCGTGGCCTGGGACTCTACCTGGATGGCATCCGCGATCCAGGAAACCTCGGAACGATCATTCGTGTGGCGGATTGGTTTGGGCTACATACAATCTCACTCGCCGCCGACTGTGTCGACGTTTACAATCCCAAGACGCTACAGGCCAGCATGGGCTCCTTTTCGCGAGTGGAAACGCGGGTGGCTTCGTTAAAGAGCATTCAAGCTGCGCAACCCGATTTGGCGTTGCTCGGGACGTGTATCGATGAAGGTATTGACGCCTTAGAGTTTGACTGGCCAGCCGACGCGCTACTAATTATCGGGAGTGAAAGCCACGGCGTTCGCAGTGAACATGAATCTGCGATTTCCCATTGGCTAAGCATTCCTCGTGGAAAAACGAGTACAGGAGCAGAATCACTTAATGCAGCTGTGGCTGCAGGCATCCTCGGTGCCGCCTATTTTCGAAGTTGCCGCTAAGCTCGCTCAGTTAGGCGGATTGCAACCTCGCCCTTTTCCTTAGGATTTTGGTTGCGAGGACCATGCTCAACACTGGTGTGCACAAGTGTCAATCGAGTGTAAGTTGTCAGTCGAAACATCGAGTTCAATTTTATCAACAACGTTTATGAATTGAGTGGTTTTATGAGTGTCAATGTAGACTGGCCGGGCATCGCACAGTTCCGACTCGACGGCCAAACAGCGATTGTCACAGGAGGTTCTAAAGGCCTTGGACTCGCGATCGCCGCTGGCCTGGCTTCAGCTGGAGCCAACGTACTGTTAGTCAGTCGCAATGAAGCAAATGCGCTGAGCTCCGCCACGGCGATCGCAGCGCAGTATCACGTTGACGCCGTCGGCTATGCCGCAGATGTTTGTGAACTCTCGTCGATGGAGCGCACGATTGAATTTGCGGTCGCGCGTTGGCAGCGCGTTGACATACTGGTCAACAGCGCCGGTATCAACATTCGCGGACCCATCGACGAATTAACGGCTGCTCAATTTGATGAAGTGATCAAAACCAACGTGCATGGCACTTGGAATGCGTGCCGAGCGGTCGTATCCACCATGAAACAGGCAGGCTACGGGCGGATCATCAATCTTGCAAGCACGCTCGGAGTCGTCGGGCTTGCGAACCGAACTCCTTATGCAAGTAGTAAAGGGGCAGTGGTTCAAATGACACGTGCTCTCGCGCTCGAACTGGCGCCTAATAAGATCACCTGTAACGCCATTTGCCCTGGCCCATTTCTGACCGAAATGAACATTCCGATCGCCGGTACGGAAGAAGCCAACAAATTCATTGTGGGTGCCGTTGCGTTGGAACGTTGGGGTGAATTAGAGGAAATCCAAGGCTCGGCGATTTATCTGGCCAGTCGCGCCGGCAGTTATACAACCGGTAGCCTGCTGACCGTAGATGGCGGTTGGACAGCTCGCTGACTCGATCAATTGAAGGTGGTAGAAAAACTTGTCCAAATCGAAACGCGCCCAGACGATCCAAGCATCAACACCATCTGCTCGATGGCGTACGCCACTTCTTGTGCTATTGACGTTGTTCGTCTATCTGCCGGTCGCAGAACTTGGCTGGATTTGGGATGACGACCAGTATGTCACAGCCAATGTCGTCCTCACGAATCCGTCAGGCCTATGGGACATTTGGTTTGTGCCTGGTGCGACGCCTCAATATTACCCTTTGGTTTTTACGACGTTTTGGTTGATCGAGCAGTTGTGGGGCGAGGGACCTCTTGCCTTCCATTTGTTGAACGTCGCGTTGCACGCAGTCAACGTTGTGCTCTGTTTTCGCGTATTAGAACAACTGAAGTTTCCGTACGCATTTTGGGTCGCCTTGGCATTTGGTATCCACCCCATCCACGTGGAAAGTGTAGCTTGGGTTACGGAGCTGAAGAATGTGTTGTCTGCAACCTTTTATGGACTGGCTTGGCTAGTGCTATTTCCCGTGTTCGACAACTCGCGGAACAGCAACAACGGGGCGCGTTTTGCGCTGGGCGGCCTACTATTTGCTTGCGCACTACTGTCAAAAAGTGTGACCGCCACATTGCCTGCAGCATTGCTTGTGGCTGCCTGGTATCGCTATGGCAAGTTAACTAAGAAGCAAATTTTATGGATGGCACCGTTGGTGGTGATGGGTGGCGCGTTTGGCTGGAATACGGCGAGGCTGGAAGTTGAGCATGTTGGCGCGTATGGCAGTGACTGGGACTATGGAGTGCTGGAGCGAGTTGGGATTGCGTCGCGATGCATCGTGCACTACGCCGCGAACATTTGGTTTCCGTTGGAACAAGCATTTTTCTATCGCCGCTATGATCCCTTTGCGTTCGCCCCGGCCATCGTCGCATTGGCGATGCTGATTGCGGCAGTTTCGATATTCGCGTTACGCGCTTACCAAGGACACCGTGGATTGCTGGCTGGATTCCTTTTCTTCGCGGGCTCCGCGTTTCCCGCACTGGGATTCTTGAATGTATATCCCCATCGATTTTCGTATGTCGCTGACCATTTTGTTTATCTTCCAAGCGTGGGCCTGTTAGCGATTGTTGTCGCTGCAGGAATGCATGCAGGTACTCTCCTATCCCAACGATTCAGCGCAGGAACGAGGCCGTTGATTGCCGTCCTACCACTGGTCCTGTGGTGCGTTTGGCTGTCGCTGGGAACACTGCGACATCTTCCGGTGTTCGCCAACGAAATCACTTTGTGGGAGGACACGCTCGACAAGAACCCTGAATGTCTCATTGCCATGCACAATCTTTCGATGCGGTACGAAGAGGCGGGGAGAAACGAAGAGGCATTGGCGTTATTGCAGCGTGCGTTGGAACACGATTTTGAACGCCATCAAATGTTGAATACGCTTGGTGTTGTTCAGTTTGCTTTGGGAAATTACGATGAAGCAGAAACAGCGTTTCGCGAATCGATCGCTCTCGAACCCCTTAATCCACTTTCTGTGCACAATCTTGCAAAAGTCATGTGCCGCGATGCGGAGCCACAGGACTATTCTGCCGAAGCGCGCGAAATGCTTCAGAGAGCAAAAGAGTTGTATCAACTTTCGTTTAAAGATCGACCGCTTTACATGCATGCCTACGGAGTTGGGATTACCAGCTTCGAGCTGGCAGATTACGGCGATGCCCAACAGTGGTTTGAAAAAGCACTGGATTGTAAACACGACGACCTCGGCGCGCTATACAGTTTGGCGCTGACTCATTACGAACTAAAGGACTTCGCAGTTGTGAGGTCGCTATGCATGAAAATCCTTGAATTGTCCCCCAGCGATGGCGCTACCGTCGAACTCCTTTCGAAGTTGGACGCGGCCGAAGCAACGCCGTAACTATCTTGCTGACCAGAATTTTGGTGAGTCAGCAAACGCTGCTAGGGCTGTTCAGGAATCGCGAATGCGGCTAAGTTTTGCGGCTACCGCTCGCCTTAGCAAGCAGGTGCATCCAGCGATGCGAAATTTAACAGGAGCAATTTAGCGTGGGTTCAACAACCATTCGACCAGTCAAAATCAAACGCAAGTTTACTCGGACAAGTCCTGGTAGCGTGCTTTACCAGTCAGGCGAAACGGTCGTGTTGTGTACGGCAAGTATCGAGACAAATGTGCCCCCTTGGTTAGCCGGTTCCGGCAAAGGCTGGGTCACCGCCGAATACAATATGTTGCCACATAGCACCAACACGCGTAAACGTCGTGACCGCGACGGCAAAGTAGATGGACGTACCACGGAAATTCAACGCTTGATCGGTCGCAGCTTGCGGGCAGTGGTCGACCTCTATCGCTTGGGTGAACGGATGATTACGGTCGATTGCGATGTGCTGCAAGCCGACGGTGGAACACGCACGGCCAGTGTCACCGGCGGTTTCTTAGCATTGGCCGACGCACTTTATGTCGATTTCAAAAAGACTCCGCCAGCCGAGCATCCGCTACTGGATAGCATCGCAGCGATCAGCGTCGGTATTGTCCATGGCAAACCCATGCTGGACCTCGATTACGAACATGACTCGGCAGCCGCAGTCGACATGAATATCGTAATGACGGGAAGTGGCCGGTTCGTTGAAATCCAAGGAACCGGCGAAGAAGCGACCTTTGACGACGCTGAACTCGCTGCGATGCTCAAACTGGCGCGCAGCGGCATACAGCAGCTCACCGCCCTTCAGCGCGAAGCACTTGGCAAACAATGGCCCTGCTAACTTGAGCCAGACGGAGAGGAAAGTGGCGAAACCGGAATGGCATGAACCTGACTGCGCCAACGGATCATGACCAGACCGATGACAAGAGCCAGCGTGCCGATGCTCAGCCAGCTTACGGGCAAGTGTTCGTTCTGTTCTGCCAGGACGCTCCAGGCCTTGAGTTGATCTTCAAAGTGGCTCATGCAGAGCAGCAGGCCGTTGTGCAACACGTGCAACAACATCCCCGGCCAAATCGAACGGGTGCGAATCGCCAACCACCCCAGGATCAGTCCCATAAAGGTCGTGGGCAGGAATCGTTCAATAGCCAACACGTTTGCGGTCAGCACATGCATCAAACCAAACAAGAGTGCTGACACTACGATCGCCCAAGTGGCTGACTTCTTGTGGAGTGAACTCAAGACGAAACCGCGAAACAATACTTCTTCACAGATAGCTGGAGTCGCCGCCAAAGTGAACAGGACCAGCGGAAGAGGTAACTGCTTCAACCGTTCCTGAAACTGCGCCACTCGCTCAAATTGATCGAACTGGATAACCCCAAT
This sequence comes from Pirellulaceae bacterium, assembly GCA_041753315.1. GTDB lineage: Bacteria > Planctomycetota > Planctomycetia > Pirellulales > Pirellulaceae > Aureliella. The sequence continues at coordinate 42,792 of JBGSUV010000063.1, forward strand.
ACCAATCGATTGGGCGAGAATGATGATCTCATGCGCAAACATCCACGCGCTACAAGCGATCAACAGGATCGCGGGAACCAACACAAGCCAACTAATCCCGGTGGGGCCGGCCAATCGAAATGTGGGAACAAACTGGATGTTTCGATACCAAGTCGCCAGCAGGGGAATTCCAAGAATCAACATCCAACTTGCGATGGCCGACAACCATAGGCTGCTCGCCAGCTCCGACGAAAAGCCAGGTAGTGAACTGGAAACAATAAAGTAGATGGGGAACATGATGGCCATCGTCAATGCCATTTGGTCGACGGTCGGATAGGGTTGTTGCCTGTCGGGACGCAGCATCAAATCGCGCCAACTACCTTTACTCCCATGCATCGAAGCGTCAGAACCAAACAGTCGACTGGCAATGGCGAGAGCAGCCAGAGCGTAGATTGTATTGCAGATCACAGCCACCAATGCCAAATTCCATTCGGCGGTTCCCACCAGAATCTCGCGGGCCAGCAACACGATGTTCACCAACGGTACCGTAGCCAACAATGCGGTGAACTTAATTCCCGGCATGAGACTCATTACGCCAGGCGTGAGTGCCAGCAACATCAGTGGAATCAAGTAGGCTTGGGCTTCTTTGAAACTCTTTGCGAAACTTGTTACTGCCAACAGAAGTGCAGCAAAGAACATGGTGAATAACACCAGCAGTAGCAGGATGATACCAATCACACCAACCGACAACACGCCTTCACCAAAAATGAGTTTACCGATGCCACTCACCCACAGCGTGATCGTCATCGCTCCCAGGTTGGCCAATGCGGTCAAAAGTGCGACAGTCACGACGGCGGAATACTTAGCCAACAAGATGACCGCACTCGGCGTAGGGGAAACGATCAACGACTCTATCGTGCCTCGCTCGCGCTCTCCTGCCGTCAAATCAATGGCAGGATAAACGGCACCCGCCATCGTCATCAGGACAAGCACAAGCGGGACCATCGTGGCTAGCAAATCTGCGTAGTTGCTTTTTATGGCTACCGGAGTTGCAGACACCGAAAGTGGAATCGAGTAGTCGCCTCCGATCATTTCACGAGAAGTTTGGTTGTTGACAGCGGCCACCATGCGTTCAAGCAACTGAAGCGCACGCTCGCTTTGAGGATCACCGTCGCGGAAGTAAACTTCGTAGTTTCCAAACGCGCGCATCAAGTCATTGGCACCCACGTTGTTCAGCATCCCCGCTGCAGTCGGCGGGTCGGTCGGGGCGATTGACTCGGACTCTGGCTTCGTATTGGCTGAACCAACTGGGGCATTACCCAGGTCGTCAAATGCAGCCTCTTGCCCCACTGATTCTTGCCCGCCCTCTTCGTTCACGTCCGACTTGCGAGAGGAGAGAAGCAAGTCAATCGCGACATCGCGGAGCGCTTGTCGTCCATTGTTTTGCAGAAACAAAACCTCAGGATAAGGGAGCGCGTTCCGCGCGTCCGCATCGAGCAAATTGGCTTCGGCGCGTTTGTCAGGGATGACGGATTCGAGGTACAGCGGTGCGTGCTCGCGACTTTGCAGCAAAGCGTAGCCAATGGAGAGTATGGCTGAGATTTGCGGCCCGTTCAGTTCAGATGAGACGCCAATACGCACGACACGCCCTGGCTGTGAAGCGGTCATATTGGTCAATAGGGCACGGTTCAGCACCAGACTCAGCAATGGGTAAACCAACAGTGGCATTAGCACAAGCGTAACTATGGTACGTCGGTCTCGAAGCGATTCGCGTAGTTCCTTCAAACACAAGCGAATGAGTCGCGAGGGCTTTAAAGCGGGGACCATGTTTTTTCCCCCGTAGCTTGTTCGTTGTCTCGCATCATCTTGAGAAACATATCGGTTAAGTGCTTCTGTTCAGTAGCCTGACGAATTTCAGCAAGTGTGCCGATATACATTAAGTTGCCACGGTGGAGGAGTCCAAAACGATCGCACACCCTCTCCGCTTCATCGAGACGGTGCGTAGAAAGCAAAACAGCTTTCCCCATCTCTTTAAGGTGCGATATAAACTCAAACACCGTTTGACTGCCAACCACATCCAGTCCACGCGTTGGTTCGTCGAGCAGCATGACAGGCGGATCGTGCATGAGTCCCCGCGCCAAGATGACTCGCTGTCGTTGCCCCGTACTCAATGTCGAACAGCGCTGGTCGAGAAATCGGCTCAATTCGAGCTGCGCAGCCAGCTTCACCAAGCGCTCACGTGCACGGTCTAACGGCACGGCGTAGAGGTCAGCGAAATAAAGGAGCATTTCGCGAACGGTCAACCATGGATAGACCCCGTCGTTCGTTGAAACCATCCCGATATTCGAGCGAACTTCCGATGAGTGCTGACCCGTTCGTACACCTCCCACCTCCGCGTAGCCTGAATCGGGCGCGAGCAGCCCCATCACGATTCGTAGAGTGGTCGTCTTGCCAGCTCCGTTGGGACCTAACAGCCCAAAGACCTCTCCCGCTGAGACGCCAAAGGATAGCCCATTGAGAGCGTTAACCGTTTCCCCTGCCCACTGAAATCTTTTGATTAAGTCATGCAGCACAATCAAATTATCACACTTGGTCTGTTGATGAGATGGCAACCCAATAACCGTTTAGTCGACATGGAATTCAAGTACACCTAAGTACAGTAACTGCTCGAGTCGCCTAAATGTAGAACAATCGTCCCCAATCGTTCTTTTTGAATGTAGAACAGTTGTCCCAATTGTTCCGTTTAAATGTAGAACAATTGTCCCAATTGTTCCGTTCTGTTCCTAGCGATGGTTGCTTTAAGTTCGGCACAAAACAATTGAGATCAATTGTTCTACGTTACTGTCCACAAAACAATTGGGGACAATTGTTCTACATTGCTGTGAACGGTTACCGTTTCTATACCATTGGTTAGTTTAACTGCGAGGCAAGTCCGGAATGCGGCAATCCATAGCAACCGGGGCGATTACGGAGCATTTTTCCTGGCAGCTTGCCCACGTGGTTGCCAGTTGGGATGCGGTTGGTGCGCGGATTCAAAATAGCCGATCGCTTGCTGAACTAGAGCCGGCATCGCTGCGGCAAGATTGTTCTCTTGCGCAACATAATCAGCAACGTTGTACAGTTCTACGTTCCCGGTCAACATTGGTTCGCGAATCGCCACCCACGGTCCAAACCGAACCGATTGCCTCGAACCTTGTTCGTAGAATTCCCAATACAGATAATCGTGCTGTGCCTGCTCTCCAACTCCGCGCAACGTAGGCAGCAAACTGATACCGTCTGTGCTGACTTCGACGGTAGATCCGGAAAGCTCCTTGAGGGTAGGTAGAATGTCGGCCGCGTAACAGACATGATCACTGACCTGCCCGCTGGCGATTTTGCCTGGCCAGCGGGCGATCAATGGCACCCGCACTCCCCCTTCCGTCAATGCGCGTTTGATGCCGGTGAACGGACCGTTGGGATCAAATCGCTCCAGGTTGTGGTTGGCTTCGTCATGAGGGCCGTTGTCGCTGGTAAAGAATACAAGTGTCTCCTCGTCGATCTCCAATGCCTTGAGCAAATCGAGGAGGCGGCCAATGTCTCCATCCATGCGGGTAATCATCGCAGCCTGCCCCTTGTCCTGGTCGGACCAATCTTCCGTCGCGTAGGCGCCATAGGTTGGCACTTCGGCGCCATTGCCAACCATCCGAGTCGCTTCATTGTTCGCATGTGGGATCGTAAGCGCCAAATACAAAAAAAATGGACCCGAGGCATGAGTGTCTACAAATTTTAACGCGTCCTCGGCGAATAGATCATGTGAATAGTCGACTCGCTTGGTCGCAGTCCCGCCCAAAAATCCTGGCTGCTTGCCTGGAGGCAACTCGACTTCGTTTCGAAGTTGTACGCGCTCGTGATTGCGAATCAAAAACTGTGGGTAGTAGTTATGCGCGTGGACTTGATTGAGGTAACCGAAGAAATAATCAAAACCCTGCCGCAAGGGAAAACCGGGCTGCTCCTCTTCCCCCAAACCCCATTTGCCAATTAAACCGTTGTGGTAGTTGGCCGCTTTGAGCACTTCGGCCAGAGTAATGTCTTCGTCGCGCAGAGACTGAATGCGAGTGTCTTCGCCGGCATTGCCGCGCACCCAGGTACGACCTGTGTGCTGCCCAGTCATCAACACACTCCGACTTGGAGCGCATACGCAACAACCAGCATAGTACTGAGTAAACCGCATCCCTTCGGCCGCCATCTGGTCCAGGCGAGGCGTCTTGATGACTTGCTGCCCATAGCACCCGAGATCTCCGTAACCCAAATCATCCGCCATAATGAAAATGATATTCGGCGGCTTGGCTGTCGCCCGTGACCCTGTGGGAGACACGGCGGGACACAACCAAGCAACGATCGCACACAGCTCTAAGCAGGTAAGCCCCATTGCGCCGCGCCAGTGGGACCTTCCATGTTTCTCGAATTGAAGCCTCTCGAATTGAAGCATTGACCGCACTTTAAAATGAAAAGGAAGTTGTTTGGAGGTGGACCTTAGTTTAGCGAAAAATTTTCGCCAGCGTTATCAATCACATTTCGCTGCATCGAATGACTGTTAAAGATCGGCGATCGTCCGGTATTCAGAAGCGGTCGGAGGCAGATCAGGACGCAATTCGCCCGTATTAAATGGTTAATAGGCGATCTGAAATCAGACTCCCTAAAACGGTGGCAAACCTACCAGTTGGGTCGATGAACGATCAGTTTTAGTTGGAGTCGCGCACCCTACAAAGTTTCAATCGATGTTCCGCCCTGCGGCTTGGTATATCTGACCTTTCAATCGCTTCACTTGCTCTTCAAATTGGTCGCGGCACGAACTCTGCATATCATGCAATCGTAGAACAAACGCGTGCGATTGTGGCAGTCGCGTTACGAAGTTAAATGTGTTGGCAGAATTACTTTTTTGCGGTTTGACCTCTAGCTCGGGTCTCTTTAGTTTTGACAGAAATTCCCCGACGGAGTCGATCATGATCCATCCAATAAAAAATATAGAACGCGAGTATCACCTTTCAAACGAAGATGTTTATCAGGTCGATGTTACGAAGGAAACATTGCGATCCATCGGTCAAATCCCGATGCTGTCGCTGAAGGAAGAACAACGACTTGCGCGGCAAATCCGAGTGGCCAAATCGCGACTTCGTCGAGAATTATTGAAGGACCGCGTGGTCGTTGCCGGATGCGTCGATTTGTTGCGGGGGGTTTTGGAAAATCGTTTGCGAATGGATCGAGTGCTCAGCGTTTCGCTGTCCAACCTGCGGGAGAAAACCCGCTTGCTGGAGGTACTGCGGATGAACCACAATACGCTTGTCGGAATCTTGGAGCGTTTGGCGAGCGAGGGGAATCCAGTCGCATTGTCGAAGGTGCAGGCAGCCAAAGTGCACGCGCTGATCGAAGAAGTGCAGCTTAGCACGTCCGAAATGAAGGCGCTGCTGGACCCGATCAACAGCCCCAACTGGCGAAGTGTCCAACGTGCACGCGAACGTTACGAAAATTTCAGAAATAAAATGGTGGCTGCCAACCTGCGACTGGCAGTCTCCATCGCTAAGAAGTATCAACATTCCGGCATTCCCCTCCTGGACTTGATCCAAGAAGGGAGTGAAGGGCTGATGCGAGCTGCTGAGAAGTTTGAACCCCATCGTGGATTTAAGTTTTCGACGTATGCAGTATGGTGGATCCGACAACGCGTTCGGACAGCCATCCAAGAGAAATCGCGAGTCATTCGCATCGGTGAGTCCGCAGGCACGCGACTGCGTTCCGTGCTTGAACAAGCTGCGACAGGACGAAGCGAGGATTCGAGAAACATCGCCTTTGAAGATCTCCCGATCGAGTTCGCCAATCAGTCCCGGAAAGACGACTTCCGAAGAACTTATTACGCGTCGCGCGATATCCTGTCTTTAGACCGCCCCCTCACCGCCAGTGGTGAGTCGACCGCAGCCGATTTCATCGAAGCCACGGCGACCGATCCCGACGAAGGACTGGTCGATCAAGAACGCAAGGCAATGCTTGGTAGTGCGTTTAACGTCTTATCACCGCGCGAACAACATGTCATGCGCTTGCGATTTGGACTTGATACGGATGTCGAGCACAATCTGGCAGAAGTCGGAAGAATTCTTGACGTCTCGCGTGAACGCGTGCGGCAAATCGAGAAAAACTCGCTCAAGAAGCTGCAAGAGTACTTTGGCCAAGCGGCCAATAATTGAGACGTAGGGCAGAACGAGTGCGGGCGACGCAGGTAAGAAAATTCTGCGATCCAATCCACTCTGCGCGCACGCGAGGTACGCAATCTTCCTACCACAAATTTTCTTACCGCGACCGGCCTGCAGGAACAAGATGTCGATAGATCGACAAAATTGGAGGACCTGCGAAAACTGAACACTAGGCCTGACCCAGGGCAAAAGCCGTCAGGTAAGAAGATTGATGGTAAGAAGATTCTGCGATCCAATCCACTCTGCGCGCACGCGAGGTACGCAATCTTCCTACCACAAATTTTCTTACCGCGACCGTCCTGCAGGTACAAAATGTCAGTAGATCGACAACATTGGAGGAACTGCGAACACTGAACACAAGGCCTGACCCCGCTGACCCGGCGCCCGACGAGGGACTGGTCGATCAAGAACGCAAGGCAATGCTTGGTAGTGCATTTAACGTCTTATCACCGCGCGAACAACATGTCATGCGATTGCGATTTGGACTTGATACGGATGTCGAGCACAATCTGGCAGAAGTCAGAAGAATTCTTGACGTCTCGCGTGAACGCGTGCGGCAAATCGAGAAAAACTCGCTCAAGAAGCTACAAGAGTACTTTGGCCAAGCGGCCAATAATTGAGACGTAGGGCAGAACGAGTGCGGGCGACGCAGGTAAGAAGATTCTGCGATTCAATCCACTTTGCGCGCAGGTGAGGTACGCAACCTTCCTACCACAAATTTTCTTACCGCGACCGTCCTGCAGGTACAAAATGTTGGTAGATCGACAACATTGGAGGACCTGCGAACACTAAACACAAGGCCTGACCCGGCAAGCCGTCCCAGGTAAGAAGATTGATGGTAAGAAGATTCTGCGATCCAATCCACTTTGCGCGCACGCGAGGTACGCAATCTTCCTACCACAAATTTTCTTACCGCGACCGTCCTGCAGGTACAAAATGTCAGTAGATCGACAACATTGGAGGACCTGCGAACACTAAACACAAGGCCTGACCCGGCAAACAAATTTTCTTACCGCGACCGGCCTGCAGGTACAAAACGTCGGTAGATCGACAATATTGGCGGACCTGCGAACACTGAACACAAGGCCTGACCCCGCTGACCCACTCATTGGCTAATGCAAAACAGATGATTCTCGCCGCGTATGAATAACTCCTGATCGACGGGAGCGGGCGTGGCATCGACCGTTTCTCCCATTTTGTTGGTGGCAACGACTTCCAGATTCTCTGAATCCTTGATGACGACAATCGTTCCATCACGGTCAGTCAGATAAATGTGCCCACCGGCGGCAACTGCCGACGCATAGATATTCTTCAAGCCATCGATGCGCTGACTGGAATAGAACAGCTTGCCGGTCTTGGCATCAGCGCACGACAACAAGCCCGACTTGCCCTTGTAGAAATAGATGCGGCCGTCCGAGAGGAGCGGCGAAGCGATATCGGGTGTATCCTGACTGAGCGTCCAGGCGACGTGCTCGGAGCCACGAATGTCGCCTTTACCATTTAACTTAAAAGCGCCCATGTAGGAACCGCGATGACCGCTCGTTACAAACACCAAATCTCCCATCGCTACTGGCGAGGCCACGGGACGCTCGGTTTGCCCCGCACAGCGCCACAGTTCTTCGCCAGTTTCCAAGTCATAGCTGCGAGCGTAGTTTTGGCCATTCATGATAACTTGCTTCTTGCCGTTATTTTCGACGACGAGAGGGGTAGCCCAGCATGACGGTTCATCGCGAGGTGTTTTCCAAATCGTCTCACCGGTTAACTTATTTAAGGCCAACAACGCCGACGAGCCCTCATGATCCCACGGCAAAAGTAGTTTCTCACCTTCCAGCGTAGGCGAGCTTCCTTCCCCAAAGCTGTTTCGAGTCTGCATTTTACCTAAATCGTCTCGTTTCCATACCAACTCACCATCAAGCGTATAACAATAGATTCCACGTGAGCCAAAGTGCGCGTAGACTCGATCACCATCCGTACAAGGAGAAGCCGATGCAAAGCCGTTGGTAGAATGCGTTTCCTGATGTGGCACGGCCTCAATCGCCACTTTCTCCCATAGTAGTTTTCCATCTGCTCGGTTGAAACAGAGTGTCTTGAAAGACAGTTTGGGTAGGCCACTATTGCCGCCACCAGTTGGCACGGCGGTGACCACAAAAACCTTGTCCTCCCAGACCACCGGTGAGCCGGAACTACGACCTGGAATCGCAACTTTCCACTTGACGTTTTTGTTACTACTAAACTCGACGGGTGGCCGCGCTGAGGTCGAGACTCCGTTGCCGCTCGGTCCGCGCCAATGCGCCCAATTTTCTGCCAGCGCCGATGAACTGGCCAACCCAATTAGTCCTAAGGTCCAAGTCAAAATTCGAGTCATAAACGGCTCCTGTTCACCATGCGAAATTGTTGCGGGCTCGCAGGCACTCTGAGACGTGCCATTTCCACGACCGGCCCACTGTAGGCGGTCTGAAATTATATCACAGTTGAAGCACGACCTGTCGTACACAACGATGTTCTTGGATTCGCGCAGCAAGTTGTTTTTTTGCAACATCGGGTTTTGCGGCAACATTTAGCCTGCCCAATGCCGTCCCGCTTCACCGCCGTTGAGCCGGTCGACGGCGATCCTTAAGTCGTTTGCGAGCAACGAGTTGCGGAGCCTCTACGAAAGGAAAAGGCGAAATCTGCGGTGCGATTGGTGCAGCTTTTGCCATTTGGGAAAACTTCGTCGAAAAGCGTATGCGATTGCATAACCGCGACCATCCCCATCTCTGAGTTGATCTATGCATGCTATTGATTTGGCGACTCTGGCTAGCACGATCGTCGGCTGTGCTCCATCGCTGTTGGCAATAAGCAAGCCCATGCGACCGCACGCGTTTGAGCAATTTTGGCTGACGTGCCGCTTCCGCCATGAAAATTGGACCGATAAACTCGCCGCGCATCGTCACGCGATTCAAAACCAAGGAGTAAGTCATCGCAACCGGAGCTGGCACGAGATAGTGCCGGTCATTCAGGAAGTGCTCCTCAGCGAACCACTTTTGCGATGTGTGGCCTACCTGGCTCGGCTGCTGGAGGAACGCGCGGTTGACCATGAATTCTCCTGTCTTGCGCGGAATGCGCTGGCAATCCAAATCGAAGCCAGGCATCGTTGCTTGCACTTGATCGTGTTTGGTCAAGGGCTTTCGGTAGAAACAGCCGTGAAGTTGAACCGATTGCGGCGCACACTCGAGTCCTACTCTGATGAATTGCTATCGATGTTGCCACCCGTTCAAGCGATGGATGACTATTGTTTTGACTCCCCGTCCGTCAGACAATCGCAAGCTGTGTTGGGGCACAACCATCATTGGCAGAACCATCAATTCATGTTGATGATTCATATGATGTCAGAGGGACTTAAACGCGCTACAGCCACCGATATCGACCGCCGCATTCCCAACATTCGTTTGAACTTGAAGTTGTCGCAGGCTGTATTGGGAATGTTGCCCGAGGCAATGTTTGACCCGTTTGGCTTACCGAAATCGGCGCGACGGCTTGCATACCAAAGCGAATCGCTGGAATCAACGGGCCAAACCAACGACCTAACTCAACCGCTCACTCATCCGCTGAACGTCCTACTCACTCCCTCACGGCAACTCGTCAAGTCGCCTAAGACGAATCCGCGATTCTAAAAAGGGTGCTCGAAAACTGATCTAGCGTTTGGAATGGCGGGCCGTTAGTATTCGGCAAATTACTGGATAGGAGAAATCCGGAAACGGGGTTCGGGAGTAGGTCGTACTCTCCCGTTTTATTCAATGGCCGAACGCAACGCGAATCGGCTGAAATTCCGCAACGCAAAATCAGCTTAGACCAAGTTCGACATGTTCACCTATAATGCTAGCGATCATGCGTATTGGCAAGGAGGATCATCATGCAGACGATTAAGACAGGGGTCGTAATCGCGCTTCTCATCGCAGTGTGCTATGGCGCATTTATAGCGCTCAACGCACCAGAAGCGGACATTCCCGAGTCGATACAGGAGTGGGCTAACAAATCTGAGTTAGATGATTTGACGGTCGATGTTAACATGGGGTTTGACCTTGGGTCCACCCAATCGGTATCACCGGATTCTTTGGTTGGATCATATAACTTCCCAGACGATCGCGGGGCGCCAAGCGTTGGAAACAATGCACCTTCCTCTTCGACATTGGCGTTTCCCGATGTGAACTTGCCGTCGAACCCGACAAGCGGAGATTTCGCTGCTAGTTCGACTCCCACCATGCCGGAATTCCCCAACTCAGTTGAGCTGCCGCCGGGAACCCGCCAGCCAAATTCTCTGGCTGGAAGTCTTGATGTCGACATCAACTTGCCTCAATTGGGGGCAGATGGTCCAGCGGTACCGTTTGATGCCGACGCTTCTTCGCCAACAAAAGGGGAGTTAGTATCGACCAATGCCGGTTTTCCCAATGCCAACGACGGCTTTGAGTCGGGCACCAACGTAAACAGCAGCAATCAACCTGGCGAGTTGCCAAATACGCTTCCGCTTCTGGACAACGCTGAAACGAGTACCGGTTCTACGGCCAACGCTGCGGTACAACCCGCGATGCCAGAATTGCCCTATGCGATCGCGCGTGAACAGGCACTGATGAAGGCCGATGCCGGCGATCTGACTGCTGCGTTAAAGATGTTATCCCCGTTCTACAACAGTCCGGACATGGACTTTAAAGAGCACGAAGATCTACTAGATATCCTGGATGCGCTTTGCCGGCATGCCATTTATTCGTCCAGTTACCTGCTAGAGCCTGCCTATACGGTGAGTGCTAACGAAACGATCGCAACCATTGCAGAAAAGCATCAAATTACGCCTGAGTTGTTATCCGACATTAATGGTATCAAGGCTGGCCACACGCTGGCACCCGGTTCAACACTCAAGGTCATCAAGGGACCCTTCCGTGCGCAGATTCAAATACGGCGCAGGCAACTAGCAGTGTTCTTGGGAGATCTTTACGCTGGGCGTTTTGACATTGAGCTTGGCAGTGATCCTATTCCAACCCCTGGAATCTACGAAGTGGATGACCGTCGCCGCGACCGAACCTACTATCAGGCCGGTGGTGCTGTCATCCAGGCAAACGAACCAAAAAATCCGTACGGCGGATTCTGGATCAGCCTGGGCGGCAATTTATCGATCCATGGCTCACCGAGTATTGATGTCCCCGAATTGCAAAATGCGGGCTGCATTAGCCTGGCACCCATTGATGCGCAGCATGTTTACAACATGTTGATCAAGCACAGCCAAGTTCAAGTGGTCCCTTAGTGTTGCGTCAACACTAGGCGGGCTGTTGCTGGGACACGCAATGAAATGCTCCCAATCCCCAGATTAGATCACGTGCATCCAGCGGTACAACGCGAAGAGTGGGAAGCAACGAGCCCAAAAGCTCCACGGCATCGCGGTCCGTTGCTTCGTTGCCAAATACGGGAACGATCACAATGCCATTGGCAAATAGAAAGTTGCAGTAGCTCTCGGGTACGCGTTTGCCGTCGACCAGTCGTGGCGGCGGCGAGGGGAGTTCAATTACGCGAAGTGGATTACCGTTGGCGTCGGCGGACCTTTTCAGAATTTCCACATTGCGTGCCAATCCAGCTCGATTCGGATCACCTCGGTCGGAACTGGTCGCAGCGACGACAACGCCTGGTGCTACGAACCTTGCTAATTGGTCGATATGACCGTCGGTGTCGTCTCCGATCAATCCTCCTCCATCGACCCATACGATCTTGGTGACACCCAGCTGTCGCGTAAGTTCTGTTTCGATCATTTCGCGCGACCAGCCCGGGTTGCGAGTTGGGCTGAGCAAACAGCTGCTGGTGGTGAGCAGTGTGCCTTGACCATCCGTTTCTAGTGCACCTCCTTCGCAGTACAGCGACGAGATACTGCGTGGGCAGCCGATCGCCAGACAAATTTTTTCGGCCGCGCGAGCATCTTCGTCAAACGCTGGGTACTTACCACCCCAAGCGTTGAATTTCCAATCGATACCGACGAGCGCCCCATCGACTTTGCGTTTAACGAACGTGGGACCATAGTCGCGAATCCAACTGTCGTTGGTCGTAACATCGTGGACCTTGACTTGATCGATGGGTGCCAGCAGGCTCCGGGCGGAAGGATTGACTCCAGGCGGACCGGACAAGACGTGAACGGGTTGCACTTTGCCTATTTCGGCAACAAACCGTGCGAAGATCTCTGGGATACGTGCGAAGCGACCGGGCCAGGTATCGGCGTTGTGGGGCCATGCGATCCATGTGGCCGCTTGGCGTTCCCATTCGGCTGGCCAAACATGGGGGCTGATTTGTTTCATCTGATCCTACTTGGGCGCGAGTAAGTGCGACGACAGATTATCAACAAGCGTTAAGCATCAATAAAACGTTTGGTGATATCACCATATGCGTCGATACGACGATCGCGCAGGAACGGCCAGTGGGTACGCACGACGTCGATAGCCGCTAGGTCGCAAGCTACGACCACCAGCTCTTCCCTTTCATGGCTAGCGCGATGCATTACTGTACCATTGGGGCCAGCGACAAACGAGGCACCCCAAAACTGCAGTCCCCCCTCCAGACCAACACGGTTTGTCGCACCTACGTACACACCGTTGGCGATTGCATGTGCCCGCATAGACGTCTCCCAGGCCGCATGTTGGGCCGTTCCGTATTCTTCGCGTTCGGCTGGAATCCAGCCAATTGCGGTGGGATATAGCAATATCTCAGCGCCGCGTAGCGCCAACAACCGAGCTGTTTCCGGGTACCATTGGTCCCAACAAACCCCAACACCCAAACAGGCAAACTTCGTCTTCGCCACGGTGAATCCGAGGTCACCTGGAGTGAAATAGAATTTCTCGTAATATAGCGGATCATCGGGAATGTGCATTTTTCGATAAAAGCCCACCATCTCACCGTCGACATCAAAGGTCACAGCGGTATTGTGATACAACCCATGCGTTCGACGTTCGAAGATGGAACACGTAACCACCACTCCATGTTGCTTGGCTGCCGCCTGCAGTCGCTGGCTCGTTGGTCCCGGAATGGACTCTGCCAACTCAAAATTTGCATGTTCTTCCGCTTGGCATGGATAGGGTGTATTAAATACCTCTTGAAGACAAACCACATTCGCCCCTTGACGAGCCGCTTCCGAAATGCGTTCGAGCGCTTTTTCTACGTTGGAACTTTTGTCGGTCGTACAGGTCATTTGGACCAGCGCCAAATTGACAATATTGGAGCGTGACATGCATTACTACCATAGGTATAGGTTAGGCAACGTGTGAAACAACATTTCCATTATACGTGTTCCATCGCGTGACGGGATTGCTAAGCATGTTACTCTGCACCACCGACCTTTCATGAAAATTCGCAGGGCTAAACCTTCAGCGAATTAGCACGCATCGACGTCGAGGCCGGACGAAAATCCCACCGAACCGGCTGACGGTGCTTACGAACAAACATCCCTCCCAAAGCCAAAAACAACTCCATGCGTGGCATCATCATTCTCGGTACCGACACTGACGTTGGCAAAACTTTTGTAGCAGCGGCTTTGGCACGAGCGATGATCGCCCATGGCGTGCGGGTGGGAACCTACAAGCCTGTTGCCAGTGGGATAATTGAGGGTGTGGATGGGGATGCCGAGCATTTGTGCAGCGCGGCAGACTTAAACGGCCGCGTGCCTTTGCATCGCGTTTGTCCACAGCAGTTTAGCGCTCCGTTTGCCCCTCCTATCGCCGCCAGACTGGAAGGCAAGCAAGTGGATGAAGGCTTGTTGGTGGCAGGCGCGAACTGGTGGCGAGATCATTGCGACCTGCTTATTATCGAAGGTGCTGGCGGAGTACTTTCCCCGGTCAGTGAACACCAGACCAATTTGGACATGGTCGCCGCATTGCACAATGAACTCGGTCCGATGCCGAGCTTAATTGTCGCGCAACAACGGCTGGGCGCGGTCAATCACTCGCTGCTCAGCATTGAAGCGATGCAGCAGCGACAACTTCCACTGCTTGGGCTATTCTTAAATAGAATCCCACAACTCAAACGCTTGGCAGAAACTCCGCCAAGCTTTACGCCGCTCGACGCCAATGCCGAATTGATACGGCAATTTGCCCCCACCTATCCTGTCTTTAACGCTATGAATGAACTGGTGCAAGCAATTCTTGCTACTTGTCTATAATCCAATCCACGGCCTGCTCTGAATCCAGGCGTGTGCTGCTTCATAGGCTGAACCATCTTAGTTTTCTGTAATGAAATTGACCCTTTAATCCCACTGTGATTTATGCCAAACCTAGACATCCCTTTTGACTCCATCCTTCTCGTCTCATTTGGAGGCCCCGAAGGACTCGATGATGTCATTCCTTTTTTAGAGAATGTACTTCGCGGCAAGAACGTCCCGCGCGAGCGCATGTTGGAAGTCGCCGAACACTACAAGCAATTTGGCGGTATTAGTCCTATCAATCAACAAAATCGCGACTTGATCACGGTGCTCCGGAGCGAATTGGAGCTGGCAGGAGTTACCTTACCAATCTACTGGGGAAATCGGAACTGGGAGCCGCTGCTTCCTGATACGCTGCGTACAATGCGTGACGATGGTCGCCAACGTGCCGTTGCATTTTTTACAAGTATGTTCAGTTGTTATTCAGGCTGTCGCCAGTATCGCGAGAACATTCTCGCTGCGCAAGAGGAAGTAGGAGCGGGAGCACCTCGGGTTGAAAAGTTGCGCAAGGGCTTCAACCACCCGCTATTCATTTCCGCGCAGGTCGATTTGACTCGGCAAGCGATTGCCAGAATCGACCCCTCCCGACGTTCGCGAGCCAAGTTGTTGTTTACAGCTCACAGCATTCCTTTATTGATGTCCGACAACAGTCGTTATGTCGCTCAATTGAGCGAAGCTGCTCGATTGATCGCAGCAGAGGTCGAGCATGAAAACTGGGAACTGGTTTATCAAAGCCGCAGTGGTCCACCGCAACAACCTTGGTTGGAACCTGACATCTGCGATCGAATCGAATTACTCGCCAAGGAAGGTATTTCCGACGTGGTCGTAGTTCCACTGGGCTTTATTTCGGATCATATGGAAGTGCTCTTTGATTTGGATACCGAAGCACGGGAGACGTGCGAACGCTTGGGTGTGGGTTTTTCCCGCGCGGCGACCGTTGGAACGCATCCAGACTTCGTGCGGATGATACGCTTGTTAATCGAAGAGCGTATTCATGGCCTGGCAGATCGTCCTGCTTTGGGAAAGCTTGGTCCGAGTCATGATGTTTGTCCCGACGATTGCTGTTTATTTCCCCGTCCGCAACGTCCGGCATCAACGATCAGTAGTTAGAATGTCCTCACAAGATTTTAACCGCTAGCATCATTTCAGGCTGGAGTTTCGACACAATGAAGCACTTGACTCACATTTTCTGGTTGTCCATTGCAGGGAGTTTACTGTTTTGCTTCAGCGCACTGCGAATGGCTCAAGCGCAAGACGGTGGTGGCTGGGCACCCACTGCAGCGGCGAAGAAAACGGGCGAACTGGTAACTGCAGATGCAATCAAATCGCATATCAAATTTCTCTCGCATGACTTGCTCGAAGGTCGTGGCCCTGGTTCGCGAGGTGACGCGCTGGCACAGCTTTATATCGCCACACAATTGGAGAGCTTAGGAATCAAGCCGGCGGCGGCTGACGGTGGTTGGTATCAGTCGGTTCCTTTGTTGGGAGTTACGACAACCGCACCGTCGACCATAAATTTCCGGCGCGGCGACAGCAAGGTTCAACTGCAGCACTACGACGACATGATGGCCGTCAGTGGCAAGACAGAAGAGAAGGTGTCTATCAAAGATGCGGAACTTGTATTTGTAGGCTATGGCATCCAAGCGCCCGAGTACCAGTGGAATGACTTTAAGGATGTCGACGTCGCGGGCAAGATTTTGGTTGTCATGAATAACGATCCCGAATCGGATCCGGATCTGTTTGCGGGTCGAAAGCGACTGTATTACGGTCGTTGGGATTATAAGTACCAGATGGCGGCCAAAATGGGAGCAGCGGGTGCGTTGATCATCCACACGACCCCTTCCGCAGGTTATCCCTATCAAGTTGTGCAAACTTCGTGGAGTGGAGAAGCATTTGAATTGGCGAGCACCAGTGGTCCGCGCATGGACTTGAAAGGCTGGCTCACCGAAGAGGCGACCATCAAGTTGATGGAGTTGGCAGGGCAAGATCTCAATGCCTTGCGTGAGAGTGCACAATCACGCGAATTTCGACCCGTACCACTTGGTATCGATTTGTCGTTGGATTTACATTGTTCCGTACGTGAGCAAGAAACTGGCAATGTGCTGGGGGTAATCCCAGGCACGGACCCGTCACTGGCCAAGGAACATGTCGTGTTCATGGCGCACCACGACCATCTGGGCTTGGCGGCTGAACGCAATGAAGCTGGCGACAATATCTACAACGGCGCGGTAGACAATGCCTCTGGCACCGCCACGTTGTTGGCGATGGCTCGTGCCATCGCCAGCATGCCAGAACCAAGCAAACGATCAATCATGTTTGCATTTGTTGGAGCGGAAGAGCAAGGGTTGCTGGGCTCGGAACACTTGGCTGCCAATCCACCCATTCCCGCTGGCTACATGGCTTCTGTGATTAATATCGACGGCATGAATTTTCTCGGTAGGACTCACGATCTCAATTTGATCGGCAATGGCAAATCCAACTTGGACTCCACCGTGGAAGCGGTCGCAAAGTGGCAGGGACGAGTTGTGGTGCCGGATAACAAACCCGACGCCGGCTACTATTATCGCTCCGATCAATTCAGCTTGGCGCAAGTCGGAGTTCCTGGCGTCTATCTACACAGTGGTGTGAACGTGGTCGGAAAGCCAGATGGTTGGGGAAAAACGCAACTCGACGATTGGATCGATGAAAAATATCATCAGCCGAGTGATGAATACGATCCAACCTGGGACTTGACCGGTGCGGTGGATGATGCGCAGTTACTTCTCCAGGTGGGGTTGGTCGTTGCCGAGCAGGAAGAAATGCCTGCGTGGGTCGCCGGCGATGAATTCGAATTGGCTCGTCAAGCGGCGATTGCCAATCGCGATAAATAGCGTTCTACTTGGAATTGTACGGTGGGGGCGGAGTGAAACTGCGCCCCCACCCCCATTCACCAAGGCGAGAATTCTCACGACGACCGAGAAACGCCGAAAACTCCTAAATTTGAAAGTGGATTTCAATGTCCGAACCTGAAGACCAAGAACTCGATCTCGGTGGTTTGATCGCCGACGCAGCCGAGGCCAATGATTCAGTGGCGGCATCGAATGTAATTCGTGGCGGCGAGTTTATTCTGCTTCAACAAATCGATATGGAAAGCGGTGAAGTGGAGGAGGATGAGGAGGGGAATTTCAGCGTCGTCCTGGCGGAAGTGGAGGAGGATGACATCGCCGTGGTCTGTTTTACCAATTCAACCGCGGCTGCAAACTTTTCCAGAGAAATCTCTGAGGATCTCCCAGAGGGTCACTCGCTCCCCGAAGTCGTGCTCGATGGAGAGACGTTGCTCGATGGCTTGCCCGAGGATTGTGGACTCCTCGTGAATCCAGGTACAGATACCGAATGCTACTTTCCACCAGGCTGTTTTTTTAGCGACGAGTGACAATCGTTAGAATTGCGATAATCGGCAATCTCTTGCAAAAAGCCGGCCAGAGCTTAGGGCATGTCCTATATTTCGACGGATTATTGCGCAATCCCCAGCGCGCTATCACGTCAAGGAATATAGAGGTTCGGTCATGCCAGGCCAGTCGAAATGTAGATTTGCTATTCACCTAGGACTCGGTTCGTTGTCCTATGTACGAATCGCGCGTGAGGCAGACCGTTGGAATATCGCAGATTATGGCGACATTCCATGGCATAGTCTCGATAAATCGGAAAACACCAACGAAGAGCAGCTTGATGCGGTCATTCGACAATTGGCACTCATCCAGGGCATGGGTCGTGAGGCGATCCATGTGAGTTTGCACAGTCGCTATTGCGTGAGTCGCGTAGTGACGGGTAGCCGACAAGAGGTGGACGACCAACTTGAAGAAATTTCTGCAAATAGCCAACACTACTTGCAGTTTGGACTTGGCGATAAGCTCATTGGCAAGTCGAACGTTCAGATCAGCGAGACGCAACAATATGGACAAGTTGCGATCATCAAACGTGGTTTGATTGAAACGGTGGAAAAAGCGGTGCATCGCGCCTCGCTAAGTATGGACTCCGTCGAAGGTGCCATGCCCAACATTTGCCGCTTTCTAGGCTTTGCAGGTCTTGATCAACAGCCGCTGTTAGTCGTTTGGATGGGGAAAAACAGTGCCGAAATCGGCATAAGTTATCAAGGGCGGCTGCAACTGACTTATCAACTCGGTGGCGAATCGTCCGTCGATGCCGTTGCTGCGACCATCGGTACGCACTTAAAGCGTCTGCGGCGATTTTGTGATCGGTATCGATCGGTCGATGAAACGGCAAAGCTCAACCATGCATTGATTATGGCGACAGACGCCGATGCGAGCTTGCTACGAGACAAACTTCAAGGTGTTGCTTTTGAGCGCGTCTATACCCTGCAAGACCTGCGACATAGCCGACTTGGAGAACACCTGCCTGAGCATTCCAATGCACTTTCGCCCGGCGTGTTAAGCGCTCTGGGCGGGCTGATTGTTCAGCTTGACAAGACAGCGCTACCTACAACGAATTTGCTGGAAAACTACTTAGACACGAAGCCTCGGTCCTGGAGAAATATCGTGCTGCAAGACGGGTGGCCGCTCATCAGTGCGGCTGCCATCCTGCTAGTCGCCCTAGGCGTCAATTGGTGGCTTGCTCAAAAGTTAGAGATGTTTGAGTCACAAACTCAAGCTTTCACCCTCGGCCATGCGTCTGAGCGAGAAAATGTGATGGAGCTACATCAAGCCCGCTCCAAACTCAACACACTTAAAGAACTGCAGTCGTCGATTTGGCAAGTTTCAGAAAATGAAATTTTGAGCATGGTGGCTAAATGCCTAAGTGACGACACGCGTGTCGATTCTCTCAGCATTGATTCCCGGGCCAAAGTGGTGCTCAAAGGGACGATGATCTACGGCGATCAGACTTACGATCTACTGAAGGCGTTGCGGGCGTTGCCGGCCGTCGAAGAAGTTTCGCTGGAGTCGGTTGGTCGGTCGACGAACTTTGGTCAATCTTGCACCTCTTTTGAAATTCAATGCCAATTGACGACGGAAAAGAATGAACACGCGGTAGAAATGGAACATTCCGCACAACAGCAATTGGCGAGCATTCCCGTCAGGAGCGGAAAATGATTGCAATCGGAGTAAAACGTCGAAGCCGCAAGATTCGGATAATTTCGCTAGCTAGTACATGCGGACTTATCGCCCTTTCGGTCATTCAGGTCCCGCGCCTTGCCGATCAAACTGATGAAATCAGATCAAAGATTGTCCAGCATCATGAGCTCAAGACTGGCCTACGAACCTCCAGCTCGGCTGCTGAGGTCGCTGCCCAGCTCGAAGACATCAACATTCAACTGGAGGTGCTGCAGGCTTCAATGATCGAAAGTTCGCAATTGCCAAACGTGCAAAGCGAATTATTGGAATTGGCACGGAGTAGTGGATGTCAGATTCGCAAAGTGGCCATACAGCCAGGAATGCGCGAAAACTGGACGCCCCCTAGCGCCGCAGGGGCACTTCCAGAAGATCGGTTGGAGGAAGAGAAGGATGTTTACTCGCTCGATACCGAACAGATTAGCCTGAACCTGAACGGTACATTTGAACAAACAGCTCTGTTCATTGCGAAGATTCGGAAGAAGCCTTGGATGATGCGAGTTGCCCACATTAGTTTTTCGCATCTACCCGAGGAAACAGGACGTTTGACAGTCGAAGCAACCCTGGCGTTTGTGAGACTGGCTAAGTCCGAAAATGAAGGTGAACTGGTGAATTGGCGCGAGGGATCGCGTTCTGCACAAGTTCATTGAGGCTGTGTTTGTTTCGGTTAGCAGGTAGATCCAAGGAGGGATTTCCGTGCGTCCAATTATCTTGCCCCACACCAATCAACCGTTGCTCAGGCCGCGTGCGTTCGCTCGTTGGTTGGCTTTGGTTGCTTGCTTCAGTCCGGCTTGGGTCTCCGTCCCCATTGTCTTTGCCCAGACACCTGACCCCCTCGATCCCATTCGCATCCAGCTGCAACCGACAACGTCCCTTTCGACCACCGCTTCTACAAGTTCCGTCGATGCAGGTTTGGCATTGAGCCGTCGCGGAAGCGTCGTTTTCCGTGACACGCCACTTAACGAAGTTATCCTCATTCTCAGCGATCAGTGGGACATCAACATCGTCGCCGGTGCGCAGATCGATGGCACGGTCAGTGGTACGTTTAAGAACGAGACCCTGGAAAAGATACTCGATTCTCTTCTGACTGCCAACGGTTTCTCCTACCGCAGAATTGGCAACAGCTTAGTTATCGTCGCCAGCGAACAGGCCCATAGCTCGCGACCAAGTTTTACGGTCGAAGTTATCGACATTCCGCTCAATTCATCCGAACAACTTGATGAACTGATCGAAGCCCTGAAGCTTCAAATGAGTCCTGAAGGGCGTCTGCAGCCGATCAAGTCGTCCGGCAAGTTCGCCATTTCGGACACACCGGACCGCATCGAAGCCGTCAAAGCCCTACTTCGACAAATTGTGGAACCAAGCCCGCAATACATTTCAACCGACACAAGCCCCGAGGCAATTTCGGCACGGGAACTCCCTGCGCAACTTGCACCTACATTGGGAACCATCGAACTACGCCCGCAATTTTTGACCGCCAAAGACCTTCAGCAGCCTCTGAGCATGCTGTTGGGTGAAGCCGCTATGGCCATCGTCGAAGCGGAAAACGTCATTGTCGTGTTTGGTGACGCTGAAATACAAAATAAAGCGCGATTGCTCCTCCAGCAACTGGACCACCCCCGAGCTCAGGTGCGCATCACGGGCTACATCTATGATGTGGATTTAAGCGAAATCGAACGCTTGGGAGTCGACTGGAACAATCAGTTCATGTCGCGCGGACTTGATGCAAATGGTATCCCAAGAAATCTCGGCCTGTCACAAACTGGCTTGCTCGTACCCAATGCACCCAACAACGCGACTGGTGTCGCCACGGGACTGGCGAATACAGCAGCAGCCACTGCCGGTACAGCTGGAACAACTACCGCCGCCGCCTCTGCGACCGGCGGGCAGTTTCTTTTTCGAACACTGAATTCCAACGTTGAATTGCAGGCGATGATACAGGCCCTGGATCAAACGGATGGATCGCGTTTATTGGCTGACCCACACGTCACAGTGGTTGATCGACACACGGCGTCGCTCGGGATCGTTACCGAGATCCCAGTACAACAACTCACCCAGACGCAGCAAGGTGGAAGCATTGGTACTACCACGTTTCGCGAAGCTGGCATTACACTCGAAGTAACGCCGCGCATCGCCAGCGATGGCACCATCGAAATGGAAGTCAGCCCCGAATTCAGCGTGCTGGCCGGCTTTCAGGATGGCAACCCAATCATTGACACACGCCGCGCATCGACTACCGTCCGCGTGACTCATGGCCAGGCGTTGGTGATCGGCGGATTGCGTAGTAAAAGCACAGTAGAGACGGTGAAAGGCATTCCTGGGTTGATGAACGCTCGCTTCATTGGCAAACTCTTTCGCACCCACTCCACCGATGTTCGCGAAAGCGAACTGATCGTTTTTATCATGCCTGAAATCGTCGGCTACTGTGGTGGTCTCGAACGGGAAATGCACGCTCTGGACGTCACGCAACAACAGCTAAGTCGCGTCAGCACCGCAGTCGATGGAGTATTCACGCCACCCTGTGGGGATAAGAATTGCCCTAATCACTGCGAACGCCCTCGGATACACAACGGCATGCAGGACAACGGGCTGATCGGAGGAAACGATACCATTTTCATCAACCCTCAAGCTCCGGTCATGGTCTTTCCAACCGATAGCTCCCCACTACCGTCGCGCAACAATCAACAACCCACGATCAACGACGTTGAACCATTTCCATTGACGCGTGCTTCATCGGACGCTTATTCCGCAATTGTCAAACTGCAGTGGAGACCTTCAGCCCAAGACATCGACGCGCGCCCAACGACGATTGGAAATCGAGTCGAAGGAAACCAGCGTAATACAATTTCACAACCTGTAAAAATTCAGTCGCAGATCCTGCCTGCCAGTTTCGAAAAGTAGCGATCAATCATTCGTCGGTCGCCTTCGATTCGTTGAAACCGAACGTGATCTAATAGCACGGATGGCAAAGCGGATGCACGAATGTTTAGAAGCACTTGCGCAAATTGACCGTGCGTACCAAGCCAATGCTCGCAGCAGCTTTAACAAAATAGCCATCAACCAGCCCAGTCCTTTGCCAATCGCTCAAATCGTCGGAGGTGGGGCTCGCGGTGGCACAAACCATTCCAGGCTGCGACCAAGTTGCCGAGTGAGGCGTAGTCGATTTGAGCAACACCAGTTCATCCGCTGAGATCTTTCTCGCTAGATAAGCCGCCAGCGAATCGCTGGTCGTCTCCCAGGTTTCGGGCAGACGATCGCCAACCTCGTCCTGGCTGGCAAGCTCGGGTGTGTAGTAGGCAGTCGGGAAGACAATCGCCCGCAGCTCGGGCAAGCTCCGATTGAAGCAGTTCTTTAGTTCTGATGGCGTTTTGACAGCTAGCCATCCTGGCAACTGCGTTTGAATGATCTGCGAAGT
The DNA here is from genome assembly GCA_041753315.1 of Pirellulaceae bacterium. Classification (GTDB taxonomy): domain Bacteria; phylum Planctomycetota; class Planctomycetia; order Pirellulales; family Pirellulaceae; genus Aureliella. The sequence goes on from JBGSUV010000063.1 coordinate 65,715, forward strand.
CATTTGCATCAGTTCAATACATCTCCAGTGGCTCCACGACGCATCAAAGTCATGAACGGCATCCAGTAGACGCATCGTTTCCACCAATCCCCCTCCGCCACTGACTAACAAAGTCATCTTCTCCGATTCGCCATCTAGCCAATTCCGCAATCGATCGCCAAGATGGGGCAAATCCAGGAGACTTCCGCCGAGTTTTAGGACTCGACTGGGTAGGTGATGTCGTGTTGCGATTGGTTGACTTGCCATCGTTTACTACTGTTCTTTTAAAACTGTTGTCACACCACAGATGACCCATGAAGCAAACAGTTGAACTTGCATTAGAATCGGCAGACATCGCTCAACAGGCGTGGGCGCAAGAATTCCCTCGTTTCCGCATGCGAATTATCGGCAAACTGGCTAGCATACTAGCCGCACGTTATAGAGAGTTTTTGCCACTAATTGAACGCCCCAACGCGACCGAGGCGGAAAAACTTTCGTCGGAGCTCCTGCCTCTGGCGGACGCCTGTCGATTCACCTCGCGAATTGGCAGGCAAGCTCTGGCCAAACGCAATGTCTCTTTTCGCTACGGGGCATGGTGGCTGGGGCGCATCGGCGTACAAGTTATGCGAGAGCCATGGGGAACCATTCTCATTGTGGGACCATCCAACTACCCCTTGTTCTTACCTGGCGTCCAGATCATTCAAGCGTTGGCTGCCGGCAATGCTGTTGTTGTCAAACCAGCGCCGGGCGGGCTCGCCGTACTGGAATTGCTTAAAGCATGTCTGGTCGAAGCTGGCCTGCCCCCTGGACTGATCCAATTGTTACCGACCACAGTAGAAGCGGCCCAAGCCACCATCCAACATGGCGTCGATAAAGTGTTACTGACCGGTTCGATTCATACTGGACATGCCGTAATGCGCCAGTTGGCTGAGACCATCACGCCGGCCACCATGGAACTCAGCGGATGCGACGCAGTATTTATTCTTCCCCAAGCCAACTTGCAACTAGCCACGCAAGTCATCGGTTATGCGTTGCGATTGAATGGAGGAGCAACCTGCATCGCGCCACGCCGGATTTTTGTCCCAAGTGATTCCGCCACCACCTTCATTGAGTTCTTACGAGCGGAATTGAAGACTACCTCGGCTGCTTTTCAGGTGGCACCCGCTGCCCTGGTGGCAACGCGCCGAACGGCCCAACTGGCGTTGGATGACGGCGCAGAGATCCTCTGCGGTACGATCCCCAACGACGGCGATACAACCATGCGGCCCCTTGTCATCGGACGCGTCACAGCGGATATGGAGATTGCGAGATCGGATCTTTTCGCACCGGTGGTGTGTCTTATGGAAGTCGATTCGATGGAGGAGGCGCTCATCGAAGACCGTCGGTGTCCATACAGTCTCGGCGCCTCTGTTTTTGGTCCAACTTCCAACGCCGAGCATTTGGCGTCAAAGATATCCGCAGGCTGCGTCGTCGTGAATGACATCATCGTACCGACGGCGGATCCAAGAGTCGCCTTTGGTGGACGCGATCAAAGCGGTTGGGGCGTAACGCGCGGGCTGGAAGGGCTGCTCGAAATGTCTCGCATCAAGACCATTTGCATTCGTCGCGGAAGATGGATGCCCCATTTGAATGCTCGCGATGCTCAGGATACGAACATGTTGGGTTTGCTGCTGCAATTGTTCCACGCACCAAGTTTTCGCACTCGCTGGACCGCCCTTCGCGACCTCATTCAACACACTCGAAACGCATCAAAAAACAAGTGATGCGCACCTTAGATTTTGGTCGCAGTGGACGAAGCACTAGCTGCCATAGGGCCATTCGCCTTTGGTCCACAAGCCACCGTCAACATACAGTGTCTGTCCTGTGATGAAGCTTGCATCAGCGCTTAATAACATGGCGACTGTTCCAGCCACATCCGTTTCGTTGCCCACGCGCCCCAGCGGTGTGATCGCACCCCAAGTTGTAGCGTAGTCGGGATTCTCGCGTTGAGTTCGCTCGTTCTCTATGGCGCCAGGTGCAACACAGTTGACTCGAATCTTGTATTTGCCAAATTCGATCGCCGCAACTTTTGTGAGCATTTCAATTCCGCCTTTGCTGGACGCATAATCTCCCAGACTGGGAAATGGGACTCGATTGGCACCTGAACCGATGTTGATGATGTCTCCCCCGCGCTGCTGCATAGCACGCCCGGCGCGCTGCGTACACAAAAATGTCCCTTTCAGATTGGTACGTATCGTTCGATCCCAATCAGCCTCGGACAGTTCGAGCAGCGGGGCAAAAGTCTGCACCGCAGCGTTGTTAATCATGACACTTAGCGGCACTTCGTCTCCCGCGAGACGAGCGAAAAGCGTGTCCAGCTCCGAGACCGATCCGACATCGGCATCATGGATCCAACCACAACCCCCTACCGATTCAACTTGACGCAACGTCTCCATCGCTCCCGTTTCGTCGCGAAAGTGATCGATGGCGATTTTGTATCCATCACTGGCGAGTCTCACTGCGATCTTTCGACCAATCCCAGAACTGGCCCCAGTGATCAATGCAAGTCCTTTTTCCGCTGTCACAGGCATCATTCATGTTCTCATTATCGTTGTCGAATATTTATCAGCGGGGAACTGCTCGCATTCCCGCGCCGCCATGGGTGAAAGGGCAAAACAAACCCGCCGCTCGCGCATGTGTCCCGCCCAAGACATTTTTCACTTTCATACGATAACTGGAATTCGCCTTTGTACAATGCATCCAACGAAACCGATTCAAGTCCTGCGCTTCACGTCGCGGCGTCACTCCGAGACGCAGGAATTTCACGTCGCTGCGTCACTCCGAGACGCAGGAATTTTACGTAGCAGCGTCTCTCCGAGACGCAGTCAATTCGCGTCTCGGAGAGACGCTGCTAAGTGTTTAGACAGAGTTAACTAAATGCAGTCGACCGACTCGCCATATGCCACTTTGAGAATTCGCTACGACTTTCTTCCCAAAGACTTTGTGGAGGCCGGGGACGGTGTACTGTGTGCGATCGTAGCCGAGGGAAGCGAGGAACAACGCGTACTTGTTACGCCGCATTACCAACGACAGCCCGATGGACAGTTGATGAAGCTGTCAACTAAAGACGCGAACGACTTGGTGCGACAGCACTACCCGCGGTGGGTTTACCACTCGCCCAGTCGCGATATTGTACTTCCCGCAATACCGCTGAACGAACTTCAGCACGTCTATCGACCGACTGAACAATGGCCGGAGCTATTGGATCGAGCTGACCGATGGTCAGCCGTTTTCCGACAACTCGCCCTGCTGCTCAAACCGCTGCTGGCCAACATCGGCATCACCGGTTCACATCTCGCAGGCGCAGCGCGGGCTGGCTCAGATATCGACCTGGTCGCTTATGGTCTGACGACCTTTTCGCAAGCGCAAGAGCTGCTTTGCCAAGCAGCGTATTTTTCGAGCCAAGCACCACCACCTCTATCAGAACTTAGCGAATCGCAATGGTTCGAGAGTTTTGTTCGTCGCGGATGCAGTGATTTGACGTTTGCCGAGTATCTCTGGCACGAGCAAAGAAAACGCAACAAGTTTTCAGTTGACGGAATCAAAATTGACTTGAGCTGTGTCGACAAACCGCACTGGGCAGTGCGGAATGCAGGTCTCAAGCTAGGGAGAGTTCGCGCAGCAGGGAAAGTTCTCGACGACACTTATGCGTTCACCTCTCCCGCAGTGTTCGCCCTGGACCATCCCACGATCAAGAACATCGTCGTACACACAGCGACTTACGTTGGGCAAGCTCAGGTGGGCGAGTTGATTGAAGCGTGCGGCAGTCTGGAAGTAGAAAGCAATGGCGCACACCGGTTGGTGATCGGTGCGTCGCGCGAAGCCGATGGCGAATTCCTCAAAGTTGTCCGTGGAGCCACTTCACGATCCCAGCTCGAGTAACTCGTTCTCTTCCTTGGCCCGCCGAAGTGCAGAGGCCGTGCTTCGTTCTTTGCCCATTGAAGTTAGATAGACTAACAGCGCAATCCATACACAGACGAATCCAACAACTGTTGCATATCCAAATGGCTCGGCGAATATCATCGTGCCAATCAGAAACTGCAACGTCGGCCCGATATACTGCAAAATTCCAAGCGTCGACAAAGGAACGCGACGGGCGGCATAGGCGAATAGCGCAAGTGGCATGATCGTCAGCAGGCCACCCAAGACAAGCAAGATTTGCGTCGATACAACCTGCCCCGGCGGGCGGTTACTTGCTGGGACATAGATTAGAAACAGCACAGCCGGGATGACGAGCACAGACGATTCAAGGAGTAAACCGATCAACGGCGGCAGCGTGGCGTTTTTCTTCACCAACCCGTACAGCGAAAATGAGATTGCCAGCAGTAGGGAGACCCAAGGTATAGCGTTGCCAGCAATCGCCATCACTGAAACTCCTAAAGTTGCGATACCAACTGCGAACCACTGAGAACGCGTTAAAGACTCGCGTATTACCAAGACTCCGAGCATGACATTCAACAACGGATTGATGTAATAACCAAGCGAAGCCTCAATAACTCGGTTGTTGCTGATAGCCCATATGAAAACCAGCCAATTCACCGTAATCAACATGGCGGCAAGCGTGTAGGTTTTCCAGACTATTAAGGAACGTAGGCTTTGTCCCAATTCGGCTCGCAAACGGGAATCTGCCAGCCGAATCAGAATGGGCAACGCGCAAACCAAGATTGCCCACGACCACAGAATGCGATGGCACACGACTTCCAAAGGATCAATAAAGCTGACTTGCCTCCAGAAGAGCGGAAAGCTCCCCCACATCACGTGCGCAAGGGCTCCACATATCAAACCGGCCCTGCGCTGGTGAATTTCCGACATCTCGATGACTACCTACACGCGCTGTCTGATTGATTGAAGAAACCTAGAAAACGACAAGATAGTCGAAAAAAGGCAATTGCATCATTACCTGCTGCAACAAGAGATACGGCCAGTAGACAAGTTATGAAGCGAATGGTTCACCGCGACGCTGCCTCGTTCGCGCCCCCTTGGCAGATTTGCATTTTGCATGGTACTCTTGGGAAATTTTATTTGGGGGCCGTGGGAACCGGCGGGGAAACTCTTCCACCGAGTTTCCTCAATGCTGCGCGAGGCTCCGCTCCCGACAAAAAAACTCAAAAAACCTGGGATTGATACGCTGTGCCACGTCGAACCGACATCAATAAGATCATGCTCATCGGCTCCGGACCGATCGTAATTGGCCAAGCCTGCGAGTTCGATTACTCCGGGACACAAGCTTGCAAAGCACTGCGAGAAGAGGGATTTGAAGTGGTCTTGGTCAACAGCAACCCGGCCACGATTATGACCGATCCGAACACAGCGGAACGGACATATATCGAACCGCTCACGTGGGAAGTGGTTGCCAAAATCATTGAAAAAGAACGTCCCGACGCTCTGCTACCAACGCTCGGTGGCCAAACCGGTCTAAATGTCGCCATGGAGTTGGCGCATCATGGCGTTTTGGAAAAGTACGGCGTGGAGATGATCGGAGCCAATCCGGAGGTCATAGCCAAAGCGGAAGATCGAGACCTCTTCAAGCAAGCCATGGGCCGCATTGGCTTGGAGGTCTGTCGGGGCGAAGTGGTGCATTCGATCGATCGCGCTCGCGAAGTATTGAAAGATATCGGCCTGCCCTGCGTCGTTCGTCCCAGCTTCACCATGGGTGGAAGTGGTTCTGCAATCGCTTACAACCGCGATGACTTCGATGCACTCGTTCGGAACGGGCTTGTTCAATCGCCCATCAGCGAAGTGCTGATTGAAGAGTCGATCATTGGTTGGAAAGAATATGAAATGGAGGTGATGCGCGACATGGACGACAATGTCGTTATCATCTGCTCAATTGAGAACTTTGATCCCATGGGAGTCCATACGGGCGACTCCATCACCGTTGCCCCCGCGCAAACCTTGACCGACAAAGAATATCAGCGGATGCGCAACGCATCGCTGGCAGTCATCCGCGAGATCGGCGTCGAAACGGGAGGCTCAAACATCCAGTTTGCCATTGAGCCGAAAACGGGACGAATGATCGTTATCGAAATGAATCCGCGTGTGAGTCGCTCAAGCGCTTTGGCGAGCAAAGCCACAGGCTTTCCCATCGCCAAAATCGCGGCCAAGCTGGCTGTTGGCTTCCGCTTGTGGGAACTTCCCAATGATATCACCCAGAAGACAAAGGCATGTTTTGAACCGACCATCGACTACGTCGTAACGAAGATACCTCGTTTTGCGTTTGAGAAATTTCCGGAAGCGGATACGACGTTGATGACGCAGATGAAAAGTGTGGGCGAGACGATGGCTATCGGTCGCACCTTCAAGGAATCATTCCAAAAGGCGCTGCGTGGTCTGGAGGTTGGCGCATTTGGATTCGGCTGCGACAACAAAGATCTGTGGGGCACTGAACTGCAGCCAGGCGAAGATGACATTCGCAGCAAACTGGCTCGACCCAATCCCGATCGCGTCTGGTATTTGCGCTACGCGCTCAAATTTGGGCTCACCGTCGACGAGATCCATCAACTCACTGCCATCGATCGATGGTTCTTAGACCATTTGGCCGAAATCGTCGAAATCGAAGACTATTTGCGCAACATTGGATCGCTTGACAAACTGAGCGCCGATCAGATGCGCATGGCGAAACAGAGTGGATTTTCTGACCGGCAACTTGCAACACTATTAGCAACCGACGAACTGGATGTGCGCGGATGGCGCAAAGCGCATGGCGTCATCGCGACCTACAAGGCTGTCGATACGTGCGCCGCGGAGTTCGAAGCGTTCACACCGTATTTTTACAGTTCGTACGAAGTCGACGACGAACTGCCTCCCAAACCTGATGGAAAACGTCGGGTGATGATACTCGGCGGCGGCCCCAACCGCATCGGACAGGGAATCGAATTCGATTATTGTTGTTGCCATGCCAGTTTTGCGCTCCGCGAAATGGGCATTGAATCAGTGATGGTCAACAGCAATCCGGAAACGGTGAGCACGGACTACGACACGAGCGACTTACTGTTTTTCGAGCCCTTGACGACCGAGGATGTACTGAACATCTGTGATAAAGTGCAGCCGGACGGTGTGATCGTCCAGTTTGGTGGACAGACGCCGCTCAATCTGGCTCGAGCGCTGGCAACCGCGGGCGTCCCGATCATCGGCACCAGCGTTGATACGATCGAATCGGCAGAGGACCGTGAGAAATTCCAACAGCTACTCCACGAATTGAACCTGAAACAGCCGGCCAACGCCATCGCGCGCACCATGGCGCAAGCCCGCACTGAGGCAAAAAACGTCGGCTTTCCCGCCTTGGTACGGCCTAGCTTTGTGCTCGGCGGTCGAGCGATGGAAATCTGTTACGACACGGCTCAGTTTGAACGCTACGTGGCAGAAGCATTTATCGCGGCCGACGGACAACCGGTGTTGATCGATCGGTTCCTCGAAGATGCGATCGAAGTCGATGTTGATGCACTGTGTGATGGTGACAACGTTGTCGTTATGGGGATCATGGAACATATCGAAGAAGCCGGAGTTCACTCAGGCGACTCAGCGTGTGTCATTCCTTCGTTTAGTCTCTCTCCGGAAGTGCTTCAAGAGATCCGTGAGGCAACCTGGGCCATGGCCAAACGATTGCGAGTTATCGGATTGATGAATGTGCAATTTGCCATCAAGTACGAAGATGGAAAACACAACGTTTACGTGCTGGAAGTTAACCCTCGCGCCAGTCGCACCGTTCCGTTTGTGGCAAAAGCCACGGGAGTTCCAGTTGCCAAATTAGCGGCCAAGGTTATGGCTGGCAAGACGTTGGCCGAACTGGGCATTACTTCCGAGCCGGTGCCCAAACGTGTCTCCATCAAAGAAAGTGTCTTCCCGTTCCGCAAGTTCGTTGGCGTCGACATCGTGCTCGGTCCGGAAATGCGAAGCACCGGGGAAGTCATGGGCATCAGTGACCAATTCTCCATTGCCTTTGCCAAGAGCCAACAAGCTGCCGGTGTCTTCCTACCCAAGACTGGCAATATCTTCATCAGCGTCAATTCTCGCCATAAAGATGGCATCCCGGATATTGCCAAGCGTTTGCACGTCATGGGATTTCCGCTATTGGCGACTCCAGGTTCAGCGAAGTGTATCGAAGAGGCTGGAATACCGGTGACGATCGTTAAGAAAATAGCCGAAGGTTCCCCCAATCTGATCGACTATCTCAAAAACGAAGATGTCTCACTGATCTTCAATACACCCAATGGTAAAGGTGCTAGAACTGACGAGGGGCGAATCCGAGCCGCAGCGGTTCAAAACGGTGTTCCATGTATCACCACGATGGCTGCGGCTTTGGCCGCTGTCAAAGCCATGGAAGCACTTTTGACTGAAGAACTAACCGTCGAGGCGCTGCAAGACCGATTTCCGACTGCGGTTTAGAAAGTAAACGATCAATGCACGCCACCGATAAGACGTTACGCGACCGCAAGACCTGCAAAGTACTTAGCGACGTCGATCTACCAATACGCGAGCAGGTGGAGACGTTACACGAGCTCGTGCAGCTGGCTGGCTTGGCCCCGTTTCACCGGCCGTGCGATGATTGCCATCGACCGCGCGGTGGACTGGATGGCATCGAGCCCTGGCGATTCTACGTGGTCGATGCTGCACGCTGCAGACAACTTAAGCACGAAATCCCTCAGGAAAATGCTGGCAAGATCCCTGCAATGTTGGCCGCTGCCGATGCGCTCATCATGGCTACCTGGCTCCCCAATCCATCGGCTCATTTATCGACATCAGAGTCTCCAGCAACCGTTGCCGAATCACGTTTTGAACCAACACTCGCCAACATGGAGCACATCGCAGCCGCCTCGGCGGCCATTCAAAATCTGTTGCTGGCTGCCACCACTCGTGAAATGCCTAATTATTGGTCGAGCGGAGGCGTTCTGCGTTCCGAACAAGTCTTTGAACTTTTGGGGATTCCCTTTAACCAAATTTTGCTCGGAGCCATCTTTCTCTTTCCGAGCGAAACGTCTGGAGCCCAAGTCGTAGGAAGCAAACTGCGAGAACATCGCACCACCCACGAACATTGGACACATTGGTCGTGAGTAAAGTGTAAAGCGATGTCCCCAATCGCTTTGGAAACGATAGTGTCGAGCGATTGTCCCCAATCGCTTTGGAAACGATTGAGACAATCGTCCTACACTGTACATGCAAAAAGGCCAGTACTCTTGTGAGCACCGGCCTTGATTGAGAATTGCCACCAGCCACCTCGGTGACTGTTAGCCTTTTGGACTATGAACCGCAACCACAACCGCTGCTTGCAGCGACCGATCCACAGCCGCCACAACCGGCGCTGGAAACCGAGCCGCAGCCGCCACAACCGGTGTCAACCGTCGCGCGCAACCAGTGCTGCACGCACTAACGGCTCCGCCGCAGCCGCTGCTGACCGGTACGGTAATCGTTTGTGGAACCATGATTGTTTTGCAAACCGAAATTTCCTTTTGGACCTGAACTGGTACGCAAACGGTGTAATCTTCGACTTTGGTCTCAGGTACGCTATCAACGACGGTTACTGTGTAAGGAACCTCTTCTTGTACTTGATCGTACTCGGTTACGGTGTAATCCCGAGTGCGCTGTTGAGGAACCATGATTGTTACCATGCGCTGACGCGTTTCGGTGTTGATGGTCGTTTGTGGGATCATGCGTGTGCGAGTTTCAGCAACCATGTTGCATACTTGCTGTGTTCGAGTACGAGTTTCCGTTGTATAGCTAACTCGCTTCTCGGTTCGCGTGCGCTCTTCGGTGCGGTACTTGGTGACTTGGTAGTCTTGAGTACGAGTCTCTTGACGGCTGCGCTGTACAGCCACTTGCCGTGTACGAGTCTCTTGACGCGTGCGAGTGACCGGAATGTCACGTGTCTGAACTTCTTGACGGCATTTTTGAACAGTGACCATCCGAGTTTGTTGCTCGGTTCGGTACTTGGTGACGGTAACCGGTTGGCTACGCGTTTCGGTTCGGCAACGAGTCACAGTATAGGTGTAGGGCTGTGCAACTTGCTGAGTTGTGTATGTCGTGTAAGGAACTTGTTCGGTAACAACGTTTGGAACCCAAACTTGTCGGGAAACAGTCGTGGTGCACCCGCCGCCACATGAGCCACAGCCACTATCGACCGTACCACATCCGCTGCATCCACCACAACTTCCGCAGCCACTGCTAGCCGATCCACAACCGCCGCATGGACTGCCGCAAGCACTAACGGGCGTTGATGGTACTTCCATCGTTTGGCACTGATAGCTACCCATGTCTCTGCTGACCGTTCGGTACTGGGTAACTGGAACGGTTTGGCATACGTTGCGAGTACCAGTCATTGTTTCTTGGTAAGGAACTTGCACCGTGTACGTCTGCTCGGTTGTCTCTTGGTACGGCACGCTCACTGTATAGTTTTGAGCAACTTCCTCAGTGTAAGGAACGTTGACCGTATAACTTTGCTGGATCGTATCCGTGTACGGAACGCAGACCGTATAACTCTGGTCGACCATTTCCGTGTAAGGAACGTTGACCATGTAAGAACGTGTTGCTGTTTCTTGATAAGGAACAGTGACCGTGTAAGGAACAGTGACGTCGTTATAGACCGGTACTTGAACCGTATACGGAACTTCGATCGTCGACATGCGAGGTACATTGACGGTGTAACTCTGCTCGATCTGTGTCGTCACAGGGACTTGAACGGTATAGTCTTGCGATTGCTGCTGAGCAACCATTTCGGTATAGGTTTGCGTTTTGGTGACTTGACGTGGTACCGACTTGGTCACAGTGCGTGTACGAGTTTCTTGGCGAGGCACACTGCGCATGACGGTGTAGCTGCGCTGACGTGTCTCTTGTTGCATTTGAGTCACAGTGACCATCTGTGTCTCGTTGACCTGCTGCGGTACCATCACGGTCTTCGTCTCATATGAAACTCCGCAACCACCACAACCAGCGTCAACAGTGCCAGCGCACGAACTGCATCCTGAGCTGACAATTGGCGATGACTGACAGCTTGCGCACTGTGCCTGCAATTGGCTACTCAAGCCAACTACGGTCAGGCTGCCTGCCAGAAACAGAAACAATCTTTTCATTGAACACTCCATAGACGTGAAACAGGAAGGGACGAACTCGATTGTAAACAATGCTGATCGTTTGCTTAACAATAGATGCTGCGATTTGTTCAGCAATATTACCAAACTAGATTTCGCAAAACATATAACACACCGATGCAAAACTCAAGTTAATGTTGGAAGTTTCTCAACCGTTGGACTCTTCCAATTTGGGAATTACCTGTTCGCCATTTGTATTGGAGCGTCTTTGTTGCCGGTACTTTAAGGGACTAACTCCGGACGCATTTTTGAAAAAGGTCGAGAACTTTGCAATTGTGTCAAATCCACAAAGCTTGCCAACCTCGGCGACCGAAAAATCTGTTGTGGTCAATAGTCGCTCGGCATGGGCCATTCGTACTTTCCGAATTTGCTCGCCGGGAGGGCAGCCGATTGCTTCCCTGAAATTGCGTTCAAACGTTACACGTGACGTTTGTTGAAACGCCATTACATCAGAGACACTAATCCCACGTGTTGCGTTTTCTTCAATGAATCGCAAAGCACGCGAAATCGCTTGCGAAAGTGTTGGTGCCACCGTGGTTAGACGATTTATTACTTTATCTGCGGCAATTTGTAGCGGCTGGAAAGGCGCTGGATAACCCGCTAGCAGACGATGTAAAAGTCTCGCAGATTGAAAACCCAATTCGCAACAAGGTTCTACAACCGCAGAAACCGAAATCATCGGCAAACCACATATATAAGAATCCCGCAGCGCTATTACTGAGATGTCCGCTGGAATGCTCTTCTGCAATTGCTTCGTCAAGCGAACGACATAAGCGGCTAATCGATCACAACTTGCAATCACTCCGCACGACTTGGCTCCGGCTAACCAACCTTGTAATGTCGGGTTCATGGGTGGACCTACCGAAATCAGTTCATGCTGAGCAACGTCGACTGCTAGATGTTCCAACCGGTCCCCCAGTTGTGAAGAAAGCGTCTGTAGCAAAATTGCATCCGCAGCTTTGGCAACTGGATCGAAATCAGACTCCAGGGAACCGTCGTTCCGAGAGGAAGGTCCCGCGCGGGTGACGAAGGCGACCCTTTCCAATAGATGATGATCCAAGTGCTCCAACGCAAGATTGGCAAGACTGGTTGGATCTGCGATCACAGCCGGAAACGGTGCATGGGCTGTTCCGATGGTGACAAGCGGAACACTCTTCGCGACGGGCGATGCGAAAGTGCTCCGGGGCGACTTGTCAGCACAGTACAGGATGCCATCCGCTTGCCAGGCTGCGATCGCATTTTCCACATCATGATCATTGCATTGAAAATGCTGGACATTCCAATCTGCCGTCGACTGCGCAAAGTCGATGATCCCCCCTAGTACACCGGGACAAGTAGGAGACCACTCGCTTAATACGACGGCGATATTGGGCATTCAAAAGATCTTGCTTTTAACATTCGCAGCACAAGACTGCTTAAAGGATTTCTACGGTAGTACTCATTTCTTCTGAGCTTCACCCATAAAAAGCGAATGCGAGCAGGAAGTGTGACATTCCGATTGCGGATTTCTTGAAATTTGTCGCTTTAATTCTTGAAGCCCAAACTTTCACGCCCATTACCACCGTCGGATCCAGGTTAAAAGCGGACAAAACGACCAATGACAGGAGAATTGATCGATCAAAACTGGTTCCAAGCGCTTCGCCATGGAGATGAACGAGCGACTTTCGAGTTTTGGGACCACTACTACCCGCGACTAACGCGAGTCGCTCGCGCGATGATGAAGACTCTTCCCCGCACAGCTTACGACGAAGAGGATGCCGCAATTGGCACCTTCAGCATCGTGTGCGAAAAGCTACGCGAAGGTCGATACCCCAACCTCGTCGATCACGCTGGTGTCTGGCGGTTGATGAAGAAAGTACTTCACCACCGAGTTCGGCAACGCGCTCAGTACGAGTTGGCACGCAAACGCAAACTACCTGTGTGGCATCCATCGCGCGTCGAAGAATCCAGCGTGGCTGACCACTACAGGGGCGAAGAGTGCGTGGAATATGGCGATCTACTAACCCGGCTTAACGATCCACACCTGGAACGGCTGGTGATGTGGAAACTCGAGGGCTATACCAATCACGAAATCGCCGGAAAACTAAATCGCACCCGCCGAACCGTACAGCGATCGCTGGAGACGGTTCGCGAACGTTGGCTTCAGGAATTGCCGCAGGCAAACAAGCCTCCGATTGGTAGGATGTATGGCTGTAACCAGCAGAATCCTTGGCAACTCGCCGACGAAATGCTTGCTTGAGGTGGTGGACTCAAAACATCCCGCCACCCATGCCACCCATACCGCCACCCATACCTCCCATACCGCCACCCATACCTCCCATACCGCCACCCATACCTCCCATACCGCCACCGCCCATGCCGCCGCCCCAAATATTAAACGGCGAAACGGGCTTGGCTGCATTGCGGGGATTCATCCGCGCGAGGTTTAAAAGAAGCACCTCAATTTGCTGATGCGTTGTGTCGGGTGAACTGACGATCATCATCGAACCTACGATCGAAATACTGCTATTTCCATTACCGGTTTCTACCCAAGAATCGGTATCAATCGTGTTCTGGATGGCCGAAACGACCGCACCGATGTTCGCTGAGTTCGGCAGGATATAGGACAGGTCATAAAATCGCATTGATGGTCGAACTTGTGCGTCGTCACTCGACGTAATTTCGATAGCGCTTTCGGTAACGACATAAGATAGCTCGTGGTCCTGGGAAATGCGGCGCAACAGCTCTCGCAGCGTAATTGAAGATGCATGGAGAGTCACCAGCATATCGCCGCTGAGGTCGAGATCGTTTTTGATTCGACTTTCATTGACGACGATTTGCGTTTTCAACTTATCGGACAAATCGGCGACCACGCTGGACAGTGGCTCTTGGTCATAGCTGATCTCACTGATTTTCTCCGCCAAGATGCTGCGGTTTGCTTCGAGCGCTTGCATGCTGACATTCCCGCCAGCGAGCCAACCCGGCGTGGGAGCATCTTCCGTTGGAGGTTCCCATACAACGGGTTCTGCAGTTCCCTGCTGTCCGAAAGCGGCCATTCCAGCAGCGTTCGTTTCAGCCCCTGCTGCAGCCATGCCTTCCCCGCCCATGCCACCCCCACCTATGCCGCCCATGCCCGCCAACTGCGCCATCACCACTGGGGCCTGGGCTGGCAAGCCTGATTGAGCATCAGCCACCAGCGTGGTAAATGCAGGTTTATTGCCAGAAGCTCTTTTTGTGCCATCGGCCGCGTTCACACTGAATATTGCCAGGGTGCCGACGGCCAGCATGAGGCAGGTTGCGAAAGCTGATTTAATTGCCAGCGAACTAAACATGGTCATTTCTCCGCGAACTAAAGATGAGACTTCGGGACTTGTTGGAACATCGGAAGAGTAGTCGCCCGAGGGAAAGTGACTATCCAGTAGGCGAGTTGTCCAGTCTGCCGCCTCCGCAGCTTGTAAATGCCGTTCGAACCAGGCAGCACCAGCCAAGACGACCGACAAACTAATGCCTCGCCTAGCCAAGATGGTCCTCAGAGTGCGCCGCCCGCGACGCAATCGACCTTCAATAGCTGATACGCTCAACTCCATTCGCTCAGCAATTTCCGGCGCCGTATAGCCGAGCAGATAATGTTCGATCAACGGTTCACGCAAGCGATCTGGCAAGTTCTGAAGCTCGCGATCAAGCGTTTCAAGCTCCATCTGCCGCGCGAGATCGACAACGGGATCGCCTTTCAAGTCAATTGGTGCATTCACATCTAAGCTACTCTGGTTCGATAACTGCCGACGGTTGTTGATCCGCATGCGGCAAGCTGTCCGATAGGCAACACCGTGCAACCACGCCGCCAACGACGCTCGACGCTGAATTTTCTTGGCCGACTTGAGCAAAATCAGAAACGTTGCTTGAAACGCATCTTCTGCACTGGTTGGGTCGTTAACCGTTACTCGACAAACACTCGCCACCAACGCCGCATAGCGTTTGATCAGGATTTCCATGGCGCGTTGGTCGCCACCGTGGACATATAACGACAATAGCTCTGCATCGGACTGCAAGAGCTCCTGCTCACACGGCAGACGCAGCCGCCGCAGGTGCTGAATGGGATCGTTCGATGTGGGTGGATGGCTCATGTTGTTTCTGTAGTGCAGCAAGTTTCCATGACCGGGCGCAAAAATTCCTCAAAAAACCAAAATCCATTCTCATCGCTAGAATATAGTCCAACGCCTGTCGGGTTACTGCCAAGCGCTCCGCAGCGAACTTCACCACAGCTTCCGATCACTTGGTCGAACAGAAAGAATGGGCCTCCGGTACTCAATTTGCCGATAAGTCCGATAAGAGTGCCTCTTTGACGGCTCAGAACCTAAATCTGGGTTGTGTGGGTAAAATAGTATATTCGTTGACTCCGTTGGGCAAGAAATCGTCATGAGCCATCACGCACGTTTGTGTCTTGTACTTCACAACCACCAACCTATCGGTAACTTCGATGGGGTGATTGAACAGGCATATCGCGACAGTTACTTGCCCTTTTTGGACGTTTTTGAGGGCTATGCGCAGTTAAAGATTTCGCTCCACACATCCGGTCCACTTATGCTGTGGCTGGATGAAAAGCATCCCGATTATGTCGACCGCTTGCGAGCCTTGGTGGCCGCCGGGCGAATTGAGATCCTTGGCGGGCCGATGTACGAGCCGATTCTGACGATGCTGCCCAGTCGCGATCGTATCGGGCAAATTCGCAGCTACACCGACTATTTGAATGAGAAGTTTGAAACCGAAGTACGCGGAATGTGGATGCCAGAACGGGTCTGGGAAAGCTCGCTGACAAGCGACATTGCTCGCGCTGGCATCGGCTATACCCTGCTAGATGACTTTCACTTCAAAGCGGCAGGCTGGTCCGAAGAAGAACTGCTCGGATCCTACATTACCGAAGATGACGGTCAGGTCTTGCGGGTTTTCCCCGGAAGTGAGCGCCTCAGATATTTGTTGCCCTTCGCCAATCCTGAAGAGACAATCAACTACGCCCGAAACGTAGCGGCCGCCTATCCCGACGCGGTACTTGTCTTTGGTGATGATGGTGAAAAATTTGGTACTTGGCCGGACACGTACACTCACGTCTACGAACGTGGCTGGTTGCGCAACTTCTTTAATGCGTTAGTCGAAAACCAGGATTGGTTGGAGACAAGCACGCTGGGCGAAGTCGTCCGCGATCGAGCTCCGATTGGCAAAATATACCTACCCGACTGCAGCTACCGCGAAATGACCGAATGGGCGTTACCGGCTCAACAGCAAGACGTCTACGACGAACTGACCCACGAATTGGATAATCATCCGCGCTGGTCAGAAATTCGGCGTTTTATGCGCGGCGGAAACTGGCGCAACTTTCGAGTGCGTTATGACGAAGCTAACGAGATGTATGTGCGCATGATGCAGGTCAGCCGCAAGCTTGAGGCGGCCCGCCATTCCTCTGGAGATGCAGAACTTCTGGCAGCAGCGCAAGACCACTTGTACCGCGGACAGTGCAACTGTCCCTATTGGCACGGCGCCTTTGGTGGCATCTATCTTCCCCACCTGCGAAACGCAAATTACCAGGAACTCATCACCGCCGAAAACCTGATCGAGACACTCGAACATGGCCAAGGACAATGGATCGACGCCACCAGCGACGATTTCAATTTTGACCTTCGCACGGAAGTCCGGCTGGCGAGCGATCATTTCGCGGCCTACATCGCACCAGCCCGAGGTGGCATGATGTACGAACTGGATGTCCGTTCGACCGGACAAAATTTATTGGCCGGCATGCAACGACGACCGGAAAGTTACCATCGGAAAGTCATTCGCGGCAATGTTCAACCCGAGGGGAGCGTGGCCAGCATCCACGATCGGGTCGTCTTCAAACAAGAAGGGCTCGATCAGCGCTTGCAATACGACACCTTCCCGCGGAAGAGCTTCCTCGAACATTTCTACGACAATGACGTAGCTGCATCTGCAGTGGCCGCCGGAATTTGCATGGAACGGGGCGATTTTGTTGCCCAGCCGTTTGATGCCAAAGTCCGTCGCGCTGCCAGCAAAGTTCAACTGCAGCTCAGCCGCGATGGAAACGCCTGGGGCTTGCCAATGCGCATTACCAAAGCAATTACCATGGAGGCTGGTAGCCCACTACTGACTGTCGCCTATTTGCTAGAAGGCCTCCCGCGCGACCGCCAAATGCACCTCGCACTCGAATGGAATTTTGCAGGCATGCCAGCCGGGAGCGACGACCGCTATTTTTACAATGCCGACGGTGAGCAACTTGGGCACCTGGGCACACAGCTCGACTTGAGCGACACCCAACACTTGGGTTTAGTTGACACCTGGGCTGGTCTCGATGTCCTCATTGGATTGAGCCGACCTTCGGGCATCTGGGCGTTTCCCATCGAAACCGTAAGCCAAAGCGAAGCAGGGTTCGAGTTGGTGCATCAGTCGGTTTGCGTGATGCCTCACTGGCTCGTCCAAGGAGACAACGAAGGGAAGTGGTCGACACAGCTGCAAATCCGTATTACAAATAGTCATCAGCCATGCGTCATCGCCGAGCAGTTCGTAAAGCACATGGTGATTGCTGAGTAGTTCGTGCAGTAGATGCGGCTTCAGCAAGCAACGGCAATCCCCATCGTCTGTGGAAGGATGAGCATGCTGAGCCATTTCAGGCAAACCGGTCGCCACGCCCACGCGTCAGACCGGTTTCGTTTTTCTCTCGGCATCTCTGTAGCAACTTGCACGCTCGCGTGCAGCGTGTTGATCGGCTGCAAGCAGACAACTGTCGCAGAACCTGCAGCTACCACCAGTTCAACGCAGGCCGACGCGGAATATCAGTCCTCTTCAGAGTCCAGCTTGACTGCGGACTCAACAGAGTTTGCTTCCTCCGTCGATGAGTCGGCACGTCCAGATCACAACGAACTGCCGGTTGACACAGCAATCGACACCGTGCCAGCACTGGAACCGCCCCCCGATGAACTAGCAGGCGAGACGATTGAGTGGGAAGGCTGGAAATTTAACTGACAATATCGCAAAATCGAAGGGCTAGTGCTAACCAACGTTCACTTTCAGGGGCGTAAAGTCCTGAAGTACATTGGCTTGGCGGAGATCTATGTCCCGTATGCAACTGGTTGGCCACGCCCTCTCGACTTCACCCTGGGTGGATTCCACGGCAATCCGTTTCCGATTGACCGCGCACGCGATTGTTATGCGACCAGTGAATGCCAGGCGCTCAATCGCGACGGAAAGCCTGCAACTGGACCTGAAGCCGACTTGATGATTCACAAAGAAAACACCGGCTTCGCCTACGCAGGTGTCAAGGGACGTGCACCGGGCAAAATGTTGGTACTCTGGTCGATGTGTCACTTTCCCGGAACCCAAGATGGCATTAACAACGATGGCTACACCTACGTAATTCGCTGGAAACTCTCGAACGACGGTAGCTTGCATGCAGAAGTTGGGGCAACCGGCGGGCTACAACATTTGAACACTGGCGAAGAAGCAGAGCGCGGCGTCGTGGTGGGAAGTGATCAACAAGGACGCGATGTCTTTGCTCCGACTCATGTGCACAATTTTTACTTTCGTGTGGATCTGGACATTGATGGCGCCGATGGAAACGTCGCTCAGGAACTGAACTACGTGAACGACCCGGCCGATCCACTCAAGTCCAGGGTCGTGTGGCAAGCTGTCGACATTGAGCGCGGCAGAATGTCGAACGAACAGACGTTTCGCTCGTGGCGCATCATGAACCCCAAATCACTGAATGCGCAAGGACACCCGCGATCCTATCACATCTTAAAATCTGCTGATGGGGCTTGGCGCGATGGAAGCGACGTCAACTTTCATTGGATCGTTCGACCCGACATTCTCTTCACCAGGTATTATGCCGACGAATTCCCTTATTCATCTGTGAACCCAACTCCAACTTTAACTGCCATCCAAGATGAATACATGACCGACGAACCGCTGCAGGCAGAGGACATTGTCGCGTGGGTCCGCGTCGGCTTTCTGCACCACCCGCGATCGGAAGATTGGTCGGTCCAGCCAATTGTCTGGCGAGGCTTTGAACTCATGCCGCGCGACTTCCTAGACGGTAGTCCGCTAACTGCCAAGTGACCCGAATCGTATGCGTTGCACGCGAGTCACGCCGCACGTTGTTGCGATTCGCTGCGAACATCGTGAATGGTTGACCCGAGTAACGTCACCTGTCGAAATAGTTCAAGCCATTGTTTCGCCACGTCCTCCCACCGCGTGCGTCGCAACTCGGCAAAGCCCTCGCGTTGTTCGTCGATAACACGTTGACGATCGACTGCGATTTGCTCGATCACATCTGCCAAAGATGTCGCATCATGCGGATCAAAGAAGAGCATACTCTCTCCCATGCAGTGAAACTGCTCCATCAGCGATGGAATATTTGAGGCCGCGACTGGGCAGTCACAGTGCAACGCCTCCATCACTGGGAACGAACCTTGTTCGTATAGTGATGGAACGATTGTTGCAAATGCGTTGCGATAGAGATAGACCAGCTCTGGGCGCGAGACCTTCCCAAGTGTAATGACCGAGTCGCTGACTCCCAGGCGGTCAATCTTCTCCTGCAACAGTGGCGGGCATTGGCGACTACCTGTAAAAACAACTCTCCAGTTTCGTACGCTTCCCGTTGCGGCGCTGCGGGCTTTCAAGATGGAAATCGCTTCGATCAAACAAGCGTGATTCTTATAGGTACGGAAGGCGGAAGGGTAAAACAAGTAAGGATCGTTGGTCGCTACAACTTTCTCAGCTATCGCTGTCGAAAGGTCGCTTGCGTTCGAATCCTTGGCGTCCATCCCCAGGTCATCGGGTACAGCCGCCTTTACGACGCGGACGCGCGTGGCCGGAAGACCAAGCGTTCCAAATAAGTCGTTGTCGCGAATGAACTCCGACATACAAGCTGCAATTGTCGCGCGATTCGATATCTTATCGACCACTTTTTTGAGCGATCGCAACTCCGCCGAACCGAGCATCTCGGGGAAGTGATAGCTAACCAAGTCATGGATGACAACTACCGTCGGCTTCGAGAACACGCGGTCCAAGCCCACATAAGGAAGTAACCAAACGTCGCAGCCGGCGACATGCTGGACGATGGACCGTTCAGCTGGCTCACTCAGACGATGAACCCAACGATCAAGCGTAGTGACGAATTTTGAGTTATTGGCTTGCTCGCTATCGTACGGCGCAAAGGCATTGCGCAGTCGCTTGAGCGTGCGGATGAGAAATCTGCGCGGCTTAGCCAGCTTGATCGGTCCCGACACGACGTCGATCCGCCCGCCCCCCGCCGAGACGATGGAGTCGAGTTTGTGTTCCTGACCGCAATGCGCCACCATGGTCACGGTTACGTTTCGATCAGCCTTGACCAATCCACGAGCCAAATTGTCGACAAAGACGCCAATCCCCTCGCTTGGTTCTAGCGTAAAGCCGTAGTCGCACCAAATTCCAATTCGCATGCACGCATCCCCAGCCTATTTCTCTCAGAGAACTTAATGTGCAGTTCTAGAAAGAGGCATCACAACCTGTCAAGCCGAGCTTAGTGCTTGGTGCTACTATTCAGACTTGGGGATCCTGTTCAGCGGGTCATTCTTTCGGGCTTTCGTGATTTCGGCTTTTGCTTCCGTCGCCTTGCCTTGCTTCTCAAACAGGATCGATCGCGTCCAGTGCCATCGACCAATGTCTGGGGAACCGCGGTCGGCTGATTCTAAATCGGCCGCCGCCCCCTCCAAATCGCCGGCACGCGAGCGACAGCGCGAACGCAACAAATAGCCATCGGCTAATTGGTCAGGATTTAGCCCGCCATTGGCCATCGCCTTGTCAACTGCCGCCAGTGCCTCGTCGAATTTCCCTGCGAGTTCGAGTTCAAGTGCCTGGTCAAAGCTGACTTGGGCCGTCTGCAAATCGGTGGCAGACATTGAGCTCGAACAACCGCTGAAAATTAAAATGGCCATGCATCCGATTGCAAGCAGGCAATTTTGCAACTTTTTCACGTAACGCGACCTTTCGAATGACATGCAATGGGGATATTGCCAAAACTCTACTCAGGTACTTGAACGGTCTCGCCGCCGTCTCGTGTTCCTAAGGCGCGCCAAACTTGAAGATCGACGGTGTCCGACACGAATCGCACGGACCCATCGCCCATCGAACTATTCACCCCACCGGTATGAAAACTACGCGCCGAGATAATCGCATGTTCTCCTGGTGCATCTGGTATGGCACTTCGCGTACCGCAGTCAATACTGCGCCAATTGGGTGGCGCTACGTGGTTATACATCGTTGATGAATAAAATCCGAATGGCCAGCCGTTGGAGAAATCGGAACCATCGAGCCAGCGTCCGGCAGAATTAAAGTTAAACCCACCGTTCAACTGGGGAACCATATTGCCACAGTCAGTCATCATGACATCCGCGTCCACAAGTCCCTGCGGGCGGCCCAGCATGTTCGTGATGTCCGACTTGCCCGGCAACTCGGCGGCCAAATTGCGGCCAGAGCCTTTGATACGTTCCGAGAAGAACGTTGTATTGGATAGCCCATCCGTATAAGAACCCGTATTCAGTGATCGCCCGTAGGTGAATGCACCGTTGCCGCGACAGGAGAAGCCCGCCGGTGACGTAGCTGTTGTCACGTTATTGGATGTTGAACCTTGAGCGCCGCCAAACGGAGTCGAACCTCCAAAATTGTATCGATAGTTATTCTCTGAAATGATGCGACCGGTAAACGGGCACGAAGGACAAATGAAAATCCCGGCAGCATTTGCGTAAGCGCGATAGTTTGCATTGACCGGAGTCGCTCCACCGCCCGTTGTCATTCGCACCGAGGTCGGAACACTGAAATCGATCAAGTTGTACACATTGCCTTGTTCCATATACGGCAGAATAAACGTGTGCACGGAACGAAAGCCGGTCCAAGCGTTGGAGGGAAGCGTGGTGGGATAGGACGTATAACTTGCCTGGGCAACACCTCCCACTGAATAATCTGGATCAAGCCGCCCAGGCGGGAACTTGCGGTGGGTGGATTCATAGTTAAGCGTCGCCAATCCCATTTGCTTAAGATTGTTCGAACAACTCATGCGACGAGCTGCCTCGCGGGCCGCCTGAACCGCTGGCAGCAGTAGCCCAACTAAAATTCCAATAATGGCGATAACCACCAAGAGCTCTACTAACGTAAAGCCAGAACGCGAAAACCGTAACATAACAATGATCCTAAGAAAAACATATGTAGTACCGAGCCCTTAGCTTATCGAGCTTAGGATGAGTTGAGGACCGATATTCACCATTTCTTAACATTTGGGCAGCTAATTTTGTCAAGGTAACTGATCGAAATTCTCGATCCCTGCCCATTAACAGCGGACACCACTCCACATACTAAGAGCAAAGGAAGGATCATCGCCACTGATTCGCATGTGGAAAATACTGAAGTGCCCGCTGGCATCTCAAAATATTTTTGCGTCACAGGTCGATCTTTTTAGAAGCCGTTGTCATGGTGAAGTTCCTGTAGCCACTGGGCGACTGAGATCAGCACACCACTCGCTCCATGAACCGACATAGAGCTTGGCGCCGGGCAACTCAGCCAACTCCATGGCAATCAAATTGTGACATGCGGTTACACCCGATCCGCATTGGTGAACAATCTGACTTGGCTCGAGTTCACCCAACAGTTCAGCGAACTCGGCACGCAATACGGCGGGACTCTTGAAAGTGCCATCCGCATTCATATTTTCCTTCCAGAAGCGGAGTCGTGCGCCAGGAATGTGCCCAGCAACAGGGTCAATGGGTTCTGCTGCTCCGCTATAACGTTCCATAGTCCGCGCATCGACGACCTGCAGTTGGTGGTGACTTAAGTTGTCGACGAGTGCTTCGACCTGGACTCGCATGGCTTCATCTGGTGCGGCCTTAAACTCGACCGGCGAGGACTTAGGAACTTCCGCGGTGACCGGTTTCGACTCGTCTTTCCATTTACCCAATCCGCCATCTAAAACAGCGACCGCACGGTGGCCGAGATAGCGCAACGTCCACCAGACTCGACCCGCATAGTTGTTTTGCGAGTTGTCATAGACGACCACTTGTTTGTCGGGCGAAACACCAACTCGTCCGAAAATCGCTTCCAGGGCTGCGACGGTAGGCAAGGGATGGCGACCATTGCTTCCACTCTTCGCTCCCGCCATATCCTCTTCCATGGAAATAAAATGGGCTCCGGGAATGTGTTCGCTGGCATATGCATTTTTGCCAAAGTCATGATCCATCAAATCGTGTTGACAATCGAGCAGCAACCAGTTTGGATCGTGGAGATGGGATTTAAGGTCGGATGTGGAGACGATGGTCGTGTGCATTGTATTCATCCAGTGTAAACGCTTATCGAATAGGCAAGCTTGCGCAGGCCTGGGCAGTACGACAAATGCCGTTAGTGTTGTTAACTTAAGGCTTCAACGTGCATGCGAAAACGCGAATTGGCACTCGCTCATCGCGCAAATCGACATCATGTTCCACCACATCCCAACCTGCAGCAACAATCCACTTTGCGAACCGATCTCCCGTATGGCGATGAGGCTCGCTCAGCAGTAGCATACCATCACTGGCCAAATGCTGCCGAGCACAGCGCTCGAGGAGAGGAAACAGCTGTGGATCGTAAACAAGGTCCGAGCCAATGACCAAAGGAAACCTAGGAGCATCGAGTTGTTCGCTGCCCCACTTCAGACGCTGAAAGTTCATCTGCTTCGACACAGGCCACGCATTCAGACGTGCGACTCTAAGCGCCAGGTCGACGGCATCCGTTACAGTGACAATTCCGCCACGTGCGGCTGCCCCTGTCCCGGCCTGACCAGAGCCACATCCCAATTCCAAAATCCGGACGTCGTGCAATGGGATATTCGCAAGAAACCGGTCCAGTCCTTGGGCGGCGCGCCACGTCACCGACCAAAACGGATCCATTTCTTCCGCTGGAACGTCGAGACCAGCCACGGCCACTTCAAGCAACAGGTCGGGATTGGCCACTCGATACCAAGTGAACTCGCGGTCGCCCAGGCAAATGGTGGAGGGCTCGAGCAATACCACTTGCTCAATCTCACGTTTCAATTCGAGCCAGTCAGCTTGCTGGAGGGCATCCGAAGCGTTCATCGTTTTGAATTTGCCTGGCGTTGGTTGTCCGCAGAGTCCTCGTGCTCGGAGACGAGACGGGAAGTTCGAGGAGGATTACGTGATGCGTTCAGCGGCGACTTGTTGCATCGCTTTCAGATCGAGCTTACCACTTCCGAGCACTGGAATGGCATCCACTTCGATAAACGCATCTTCGGCAGGGAGATATAGATTGGGCAAGCCTGCAGCCGACATCTTCTTAAGGATATCCGATTTTGTCTGGTTTAGTTTGGTGTGCAAAACGACTAACTGTTCCCCTCGTTTTTGGTCAGGAGCCGAAGTGATGGCGACTCGCAAAGTCCCCTCTTCATCGGTTCCGACTATTTCCGAAAGGACCTCTTCAATCTGGATATGTGGTACCATTTCCCCACCAATTTTCGAAAAGCGACTGAGGCGTCCGGTGATGTGGATAAATCCTTCGGTGTCGATCCAAGCTACATCTCCCGTGCGATACCAGCCGTCGTGCATCACTTCAGCCGTCAAATCGTCACGATGCATGTAGCCTTGCATAACATTTGGGCCGCGAATCTCGAGCAGTCCGGTTTCGCCAATCGACAGCGGTGTATCGTCGTCGAAGGAAACCGTACGAGCTTCCACATCTTCGATCGGTTTCCCAACGCTTCCCTCGCGCAAACCAGCTGCTGGCGGTGCCGTCGTCCGCGATGGCGGGATGTTCACGCTCACGACAGGACTGAGCTCCGTTGTCCCATAGCCTTCGACGGGGCGTACTCCAAACTTCTGTTCGAACTCCTCCGCTACCGCGATGGGCATTTTCTCGGCGCCCACGACAACGACTTGCAATTTTGAGAACTGAGCAGGTTCAACTCGCCGAATGTAAGCCCGCAAGAAAGTTGGAGTCGCCAACAGCACGGTGGCGTCATATTGCTCTGCCAGCTTGCCAATCGGACGGGCTTCCAATGGGCTGAAGTGGTAGGCGGCGGCGCAAGGTAACACCATCGCGGTCCACAACGTCACTGTAAAACCAAAGGAATGAAAAAAGGGCAACACACCCAAAATCACATCTTCCGCACTCAAGTGGATCACGTTGCCAATTCCATCCACATTGTGCGCTATGTTTCCAGCGGTCAGCACGACCCCCTTGGGCACACCGGTTGACCCTGAGGTGAAAATGACCGTCATGGGATCTTCCGGCCTTTGATGGGCCAAACCGAGGTGTTGGTGCAACGACTTGGCGGAACGCATTTTCGCATTTAAGAAGGCGAACAGCTTATCACCCATCGTGATTTTTTCGCGGATGTCCTCCAAAAAGACCATCGGACAGCCCACGTCCAAGCCTACCTTTTCGATGAACTTGCGACTCGTAATGACATGCTTTAACTCCGCTGTTTCGCTACACTTCTTCAGTGCTTCCGACGAAGCGGTATAGTTCAAATTCACCGAAACTCGATCGGCCAAGGCCAGGGCAAAGTTGGCGGCAACCGCAGGCACTGTGGGCGGCAAAAAGATGCCTACATGCTTTTCATCCGCCGCAATGACCTCTCGCAACAAATAGCGACGCAAAGCCAACGTGCGGATCAACAGGTCAATACCCGCGATCTTGGCGCCGGTCGAGTCCGCCGCCTTAAAACGCTTACCACACGCTTTTAATTGATCGAGCAAACGGAGCGTAATGATCGGTTTAGCATTGGCCGCTTTCATCCGTCGTACCCTGTCTCAGAATGGAGAATCGTCGCAGTTCATGCGTTTGCAACAGTGACCGCGACGGGAAGATGAGTTCGTGCATCAGTCGATTCCACGCACAGCAATTTGTGCATAACTAACGATCTGGTCTTTTGTAATCTTGAAGTGCTTGAACAATTCATTGAACGGTCCGGAAGCACCAAAACCAGTCATACCAACAAAATGTCCATCCGTTCCAAGGTACCGGTCCCAACACTGTCGAATCCCCGCTTCGCAAGCGATGCGAATCGTACAATTCTTCGGCAGTACTTGCTCGCGATAGTCGGGCATCTGATCGTCAAACAATTCTTGACATGGCATACTCACGACGCGAGTGGCAATCCCCGATGCAGTCAATTCGGCTTGCGCATCCAAACACAGTTGCAATTCAGTACCGGTCCCAATCAAAATCACTTTGGGTGTCCCTTCACAATCGCTCAGGATGTAACCGCCACGCGCCGTATCGCTAGCCGGTCCCATCTGACTTCGATCGAAGGTTGGTACATTTTGTCGCGACAAAACAAGTGCGGCGGGATGACGATCCATCTGCATGATCACCTTGTAACACTCCAAGACTTCATTGGCATCACCAGGCCGAAATACGTAGAGTCCGGGAATGGCACGGCAAGCCGCCAAATGTTCGACCGGTTGATGTGTCGGACCATCTTCCCCCAAGCCAATCGAATCGTGAGTCAGCACGTACAACACCGGTTGATGCATCAAACTACTCAATCGCATTGATGGGCGCAAGTAGTCGGTAAAGACAAAGAAGGTAGCCCCGTAAGGTCGCAGGCCACACAACGACATACCGTTGAGCGCTGCAGCCATGCCGTGCTCCCGGATGCCGAAGTGCATGTTGCGTCCGGCGTAATTCTCATGCCCAAAATCTAGTTCTCCGTCGAGCAGCGTCATCGTGCTGGGCGCCAAGTCGGCAGAACCACCAATCATCCAGGGCAGGTGCGGAGCCAACATGTTCAACACTTTGCCACTGCTCACCCGCGTGGCAAGCCCCTTGGCATCAGCGGGAAATTCCTTCAGTCCCTTGTCCCATCCAGCGGGGAGTTCGCGAGCAAACATGGCCTCCAGTTCAATAGCCTCGGCGGCAAACTGACTCTTGTACTTGGAGAACATTTGCTGCCATTCACTGCTGGCAACCGCACCACGTCTGCCCGTCGTTTCCGCGAAATAGGCAGGCACTTCGTCAGGAACATAGAATTTCTTGTCTTCCGGCCAACCATACGCTTTCTTCGTCAGAATGATCTCATCGTCGCCAAGTGGTGCTCCGTGGGCTCCGTGTGAATTCGCTTTATTGGGTGAACCATAGCCAATCACACTGCGGACGATGATCAACGTCGGCTTGTCGTCGCAAGCTTTAAACTTATCCAGTGCCACGGCCAACGCTTCAATGTCGTTTGCATCGGCCACACGTGCCACATTCCAGCCGAGTCCCTCAAAACGGCGTTCCACGTTTTCGCTGAAAGCTAAGTCGGTTTCGCCTTCAATCGTGATGTGATTGTCGTCATACAACCAACACAAATTGGAGAGCTTGAGATGGCCCGCCAACGAAGCCGCTTCGTAAGCGACACCCTCCATTAAATCGCCGTCGCCGCAGATCGCAAAGACATTAAAATTGAAGAGTTCCAAGTTCGGGCGATTGTACTTTGCACCCAGCCACTTCGAAGCAATCGCCATCCCAACGCTATTGCCCACTCCTTGACCCAGCGGCCCAGTCGTTGTCTCGATTCCAGCCGCCTCGCCAAACTCGGGGTGCCCCGCGCAAGGACTGTGGAGCTGGCGAAACTTCTTCAAATTGTCGAGCGTGATTGAGGGACGATCGAGCACTTGCCCCTTCGGATCCACCGCCTTCACGCCCGCCAAGTGCAACACAGAATAGAGAAGCATCGAAGCATGACCAGCACTCAACACAAAACGGTCGCGATTCGGCCACAGCGGTTGCGCAGGATCGTAGCGCATGGCCGCTGTCCACAGTTGAAAAGCGACGGGAGCCAGCGCCATTGGCGTCCCTGGGTGTCCACTATTGGCGGCTTGAACCCCATCCATGCTAAGGGTACGAATCGTGTCGATTGCCAATTTTTGAATGGTCGCGGAGCTGGTGGGTGAAGCTGAAACGCTCATAAGCCACTTTCTGTGGTGAAAAGTTACATCCAGAGGTTGGTTGCCAAGCGATTTCAAGTCGGCAACGACGAAGCTAACATCAGTTCTTTGTGGTGCGAGGATACCCGCAAAGGCAAGTTTTCGCAATTATGGAACCGCTACAGGTAACGAGAGGTTCGCTAACAGTGCTCCAGTGAGGTGAACGCGTGCTGCAGTTGCCGCCAGCCGCAGTCTCCGCGGAACATCGGCCCCACATTTGCTTCGTACTCCAGTCCGCCCCAGGCACCCACCGCGCGGAATCCAGGCGTTCGGCTTGAAGCCTATGCGGGGATGGGTATGTAGCGGTTTACGTTCACGCAACTGCGACCCCGACGATTTCGGAAGCCTGAATGTCGTACCGTGGAACACGCCGTCACTATACTAAATTGCTGTCGGCAGGTAAGATTCTGCCAGTGTGTGTCGGAAGTTGATAAGTCAAGTAGGAGCTGTTTTGGTATGAGCCCAGCGGAAATTCGAGAAGAAATCATCGACATTCTAAGTGAAATTGCTCCGGACGAGGATCTGAGCGATCTCAAGGACGATGTGTCGTTCCGCGAACAAATGGAGCTGGATAGCATGGATTTCCTGGACATTGTGATGGAACTGCGCAAACGGCACCGCGTGCAAATTCCAGAAGATCAATACGGCGAATTGGCCAGTATGGCGAGTACTGTCAAATATCTCGAACCCAAAATGGCTGCCCTCTAAACACCCCACCACCATAGCCCTTGCCACGCGCCCGATCCGCCCAGCCCCAGCATGTGCGTCCTCGACCGACACAACACGGTTTGAACATGTACGACACCATTATCATCGGAGCGGGAATGTCTGGGCTGGCTGCCGGCATTCGACTGGCCCACTATGATCAAAAGGTGTGTATTCTCGAAAAACACTGGACGATCGGGGGGCTGAATTCTTTTTACCGGGTCGGTGGACGGAATTACGACGTGGGTTTGCACGCGGTTACCAACTTCACGCCAGCCGGCACCAAGAAAGGCCCCTTGGCTCGACTCCTGCGACAACTTCGCTTCAAGTGGGAGGATTTTGAACTATCGCCGCAAATCGGTTCAGCCGTTGCATTTCCAGGCGCACGACTTGGCTTTAGCAATGACATCGATTACTTGCGGAGCGAGATTGCCAGACTTTTCCCGTCGCAACGCGATAACTTTGAAAAGTTGCTCGGAGCGCTGACCGACTACGATGACCTCAATCAGGACAACTTTGGGGGATCGGCACGGGAGTTTCTCAGTCAGACATTCAGCGAGCCACTACTCGTCGAGATGCTGCTTTGCCCGCTCATGTGGTACGGCAACGCCCGCGAAAACGATATGGACTTCGGACAATTCTGCATCATGTTCCGCAGTATCTTCCTGGAAGGCTTTGCGCGTCCCTATAAAGGCGTGCGGTTGATATTAAAACACCTTGTGCGCCGCTACCGCGCCCTGGGTGGTGAACTCAAATTGCGCAGTGGCGTTGAACAGTTGAAAGTGGAAGGTGACCGCGTTGTTGGTGTTGTTCTCGAAAACGGTGAAACGATCGAAGGCCGACGAGTGCTCTCCAGCGCCGGTGTGATCGAGACGCAACGACTGTGCGAAGACCTGACGACCGAAGAACCCAAACGCGCAGGACAACTGACCTTCATCGAATCGATCTCGGTGCTCGATAAGCAACCCAAGGATATTGGATTTGGCGAAACCATCGTGTTTTACAACGATAGTCCCACTTTCCACTGGTCCCGGCCAGAAAGCGGCTTGTGTGACACACGCACGGGAGTTATCTGCAGCCCTAACAACTACTTGTACCCAAAAGAACTTGGCAACTTGGAAGACGGCATCATCCGCTTGACGACCATTGCCGACTTCGACTCTTGGTCAAACTTGAGCGACGCAGAGTACCAGCGGCAAAAAATGTGGTGGTACGACCGCAGCGTTGCCTCCGCCGTACGCTTCATTCCCGACTTTCGTGGGCACGTGATCGACACGGATGTATTCACGCCCAAAACGATACGCCGCTTTACTTCGAAAGACAACGGCGCAGTCTACGGTGCGCCCGACAAACAGCTCGACGGCACCACTCACCTCAAAAACCTTTTCCTGTGCGGAACGGATCAGGGTTTTGTCGGGATCATCGGTGCGATCGTCAGTGGCATCTCCATGGCCAACATGCATTGCCTGCGCGATAATTGAACACAACTCTCTTCATCCGTGCTATAAATCCGTGTGTCGGGAGAGAGAGGCTTCTGCCGAGCTTTTTTGGGCAGCGTCCTAACGTCCACAAGCAAGCGTCGCGTTTTTTTGCCGCAAAAGACTCCTGCCGCTAAGAAACTTGTCGCTGAGAGAACGCCTCTCTTCATCCGTGCTCCGGCTTTGCTATCCGTGCTATAAATCCGTGTGTCGGGAGAGAGAGGCTCCTGCCGAGCTTTTTTGGGCAGCGTCCTAACGTCCACAAGCCATGAGAGGACAGCCCCTGCGTCGCCCACCCGTGTCAAAACATGTTTAAATCGCTCCAAGGCAGAGCCTCGGAACAAGCTGTTACTCACATGTCCACTCCAGTTTGGATGGCCGTCGCCAACTCCTGAACATGAGGTCCTTGAACCATGCTGTGATGATGCCCAGAAACATATGCGACCTGCACCTGCCGCACTAGATAACCCCATCCACGGTCCTCCCGCACCTGCAACGCGAACGGTACCTCGCGGGGCCGCACAAGCAACACGTCAACCGCCAGCGGCAGGAGTCGGTAACTGCGCGATAATGCAACATGATGATGAAACAATCCTCGCAACTCGAGCAGCGCTTTTTCAACCACTTCCGGCGGCACATCGTCGCTTAAGACGCCAAGCCGATTGGCATGTTCCCACAAGAAAGGCAACTGTTCTTCGGCGGTCAGTTCAGCCAACTCATCCAAACTCAACTCGATTCCGTACTCCAGTCCCACGTTCACCTGTTCCTCAGCCGGTACCAAAGCGGATGCGGCAACGGGAATGGTCGTATCGAGCAAAATGAGCTTCGCCACGTGCTCGCCTTGGCCAGTTAACTGCTGGGCCATCTCGTAGGCGATCAGTCCACCGAGGGACCAACCACCGACGATGTAAGGCCCCTTCGGCTTTATGGTGCGAAGGGCCTCGATATATTCCGCCGCCATCTGACTTAACGTTGCAGGCAGAGGTTCATCGCCATGTAATCCTCGCGAGCGGATGGCATACAACGGTTGTGCGGGTGGCAGCGTGCCGGCCAATTCCCGGTAACAGACGACAATGCCACCAGGTGGATGGACCATAAAAATCGGTACAGCGGTTCCGCTCGTTTTTAAGTTGGCAATGAGCGGATGAGCGGGCCTTGGCTCAAGAGCACTGGTTGGGGGGCCGCAAAGCTCCGATTGCCGCAAGGCACATTCCGATCCAAAACGTTCCGCGATAGTATCGGGGTGGTTCGATACCAAACGATTGGCTATTTGTGCAATATTCGCCAAGTCGAAGAGCAGGGCAGTGGGGACATTAACTCCCAGATCGGAGCTTATGCGACTGGTAACGATCGCAGCTTGAAGTGAACTACCACCTGCATCAAAAAAATTTCGATCGACGCCAATGGACTCAGTCAACAGAACGTCCTTCCAGATCTGTTCCAGGAAGGCTTCCAGCGGAGTTCTTGGTTCAATAATTTGTTCAGCGACTTGTGCCTGCGATTGTGCCTCTCGCAGGTCGTTGGGTAGTCGGTTGCGATCCACTTTGCCGCTAGATGTCAACGGCATGTTTTCGACGGCTATCCAGGAACTGGGAACTTTGTAAGGTGGTAGTTGTTCGCGCACATCAGCCATGATCCTTTGCACAGCCGAACTTCTGTACTGGTCGCCCCGTCCCTCGATGCCATGATCCGTTGCTGCTAACTGCAGGAACGCGATAAGGCTTGCCGCTGCGGTATTCGCTTCACTGACTTTGACTGCCGCGCGTTGGACCAAGGGGTGTGACTCGAGTTGCGTTTCGATTTCACCAAGCTCAAGGCGATAGCCTCGCACTTTGACTTGGAAATCAGTCCTGCCCAGAAATTCGATCTGTCCATCGGCGCGTTGACGTCCACGGTCGCCTGTTAAGTAAATGCGGGGTGAATCGGTTGGCGTCAGGGGATGCGGAACGAACTTCTTTTTCGTAAGTTCAGCGTCATTTAGGTAACCGCGTGCGAGCCCTGCGCCGGCAATGGCAATCTCACCTGGCACTGTCGGTGGAACAGGCCGATGCAGTGAATCGACGATGATGACTTCAGCCCCCGCAATGGGCCAACCAATGGGAACCGTGTGGTTCAACGGCAGATCGGTAACATCGGCCGCTGTCGCTTCGATGGCCGCCTCTGTGGGCCCATAAAAATTCCACAATCGCGCCTGCGTTACTCGCCGCACGAGCGCTGGCAAGTCAGCCGGCATCGACTCGCCGCCAGTCCACAAGTACCTGAGGGAACTGCAGCGGGCAAAATTGGGGTGCAGGATCATGGCCTTGAGCAACGATGGAATGGCCGGGAGTACGGTAATTCCATCGCGTTGGATTTGCTCAATCAACATTTGGGGATCGATCATGGAGTCGCTCTGTTGACTGATCGCGTCTGGCCAAACCAAGGTTGCCCCTTGCGTCCACGTCGTCCATGCCATTCCCAACCCCGCATCAAACTGATGGGACAATAGCATCAGGACGCGATCGCCCTTTGTCAGCGGTACCGCTTGAATCCTCCACCGCATCGTATTGACAATAGCCGCGTGTTCGACGATCACCCCCTTGGGTTTACCTGTCGAACCGGACGTGTAGACGATGTACGCCGGCTCCGTTGATTTGCAATCTGGAGGTTTGATGGTCCACGATTCATTTGACCTTGAATTGTTGCCCGCCGGTAAAGGCGTGGTCTTCAAAATCGCTTCGATCGATAGAACTTTCGGAGCTACCGACGGTAGCGATTCGCTCAAAACGCGCACATGCTCTTCGTCGGCGAGTATCACTTGACATCGGGTGTCGGCGGCGAGTGTCGGCCAGTCGATGGCGGGCTGTCGAGCATCGATCGGTACCGCCGCTCCGCCGCTCCACTGCACGCCTAACATCGCAATGAACGGAAGCGGACCACGCCGCGCGATGACAGGTACGATCTCGCCTTGGCCAACACCCAATTGTCGCAATGCGTCGGCGATGCGCACAGCGTTTTGCACGAAGTCGGCATAGGTGGCTACTTGTCCGTTGACCTGTAGGGCACAAGCCTCTGGCACGCTTCGTGCGGCGACCGCGAACAATTCACACAATGTTCCGTTGGTTGTACTGGACAACAGATGGTTCGACCGATTTGTTTGCGACTGCGCAACCTGCAACTTCGTCTCCACGTCGCTGGCTCGACTGGACTTTGCCCATGGCGGCATTGTTTGCGTAGGCAGTTTCGCTGCGCGTGGCCAAGCGATTCGCTCGAGCGGTTCACGAGCGGCGCTGAGCAAATTTTCGAAAAGTGCGCAGAAGTTGGCGGCCATGCAGCGAGCACTCTCGGGCTCCCACAAGTCGCGGCAATAGAGCATTAACCCTTGCAGTTGATCGCCAGTTTGCTCGAACACAAATTCGAGATCATAGTGGCACGTCGAATGTGGAATATAAAAGCTCTCTTGTTTTAAACCACCAAACTCCCACTGGATTGTTTCGGATGGAAACAAAAATCCAGCTCGCCCAGCTTCCTCGCGGACATGGGATTTTTCAAACGTACACGCGACCTGGAACAACGGACTGCGACTGGGATCTCGCGCAATTCGCGCCGCATGAACGATCTCCGCGATCGGAAAGTTTTCGTTCTCCAGCGATTCCAGGAAGTTGTTGTGCGTCAGTTGCGTCAAATCGACAAATGAGCGACGCGGATCCACTTCCACTTGAATCGGTAACATGTTGACAAAAAAGCCAACCGTTCGCTCGAACTTGGAATGCAGACGTCCTGAAAATGGACTCCCAATGTAAAACGAGGATTGCTGGCCAAGGCGACTGAGGAATACCTGCAGACCGGCATGAACGATGGCCACGTTCGTGACCTTGGCGTGCGTTGCCAAGCGACTGATTTGAGCGCCGACGGCTGAGCGAAACTGCAACGCTACGCTGGCCGCACGACCACTAAAAACCGGTGGCCGGATTCGATCAAGGGGAAGTTCCAAGACGGGTGATGACTGTTGGACTTTGTCGATCCAGTATTGTTGCATCGCCTGGCCACGGGCACTTTGCAATAGCGCTGTTTGATCGCGGACAAATTCGGCATAGCCAGCCCCGATGGGAGGCGGTTTGGGAATCTCGGCCGCCCTGTGTGCTGGATTGCTAAAGTGGGCCAAGGCGACGCGCAACTCTTGCAGAATGAGTACCAGCGACCAAAAGTCGACGATGATGTGATGCGTGATGGCTAACACGATCCAATCATCATCCGCAAGCTGATAGAGTTTCATCCGCAGCAGCGGCCCGCGTTCCAAGTCAAACGGACGCAACGTCTCAGCCACTACTGCCGCGCGCACTTGGTCCTCGCCAGCGCCCCGCATCGGCTCGACGGTGAATTCGGGTAACAAGTCATCCCGAACCGTTTGCGTGAGTTTACCATCGGAGTCGGAAAAAATGGTCCGTAAGCTCGCGTGCCGCCGAGCCACCCATTCGATCGACTTGCGCAACGCGTTCACATCGAGCGTTGTACGGAAACGAGTTGGGAGAAATACGTTGAACGGAGTAGCTGACGGGTCGCGTCGAAAAGCGTGCCATAGCCCCTGTTGGCCCGCCGACATGGGGAACTGCTTGTCGCGCTGCAACTTTTCCTGGAGCAATTTAGTCAGCAATTCGCGTTGTTGCGCCGGAGAAAGGCTCGCCAAGTCGTGAATTGGATTGGAAGGAGATTGAGATGCCATTGGTTGGCCACTTCATTCCCAGGTGGGGGTGGGCGGTTAGAGGGAGCACATAAGCCACGTTATTGAGTCGCGACGTACACCTGCGACGCGCGACGATACTTTATTGTTCTTTGAGTCGCAGGGCCACACCGGTCGAGCCATGATTTACCCTACTCGGACAGAAGAATTGCGTTAAACTGGCTAATTCGCTGCGGTTCAACAACCATGCGGTGCCGCCGCTAGCTTGGGTGTTGCGATTTTCAGACGGCCGTCGAGTTCGTTCTTAACCACTCCTAATTGTATGCAATGAAATGGTAGTTGTACTCGAATCGCGTTCGGCGAGCACGAGCACGAGCACGAGCACGAGCACGAGCACGAGTAGGAGCACGAGCACGAGCACGAGTAGGAGCACGAGCACGAGCACGAGTAGGAGCACGAGTAGGAGCACGAGTAGGAGCACGAGTAGGAGTAGGAGTAGGAGTAGGAGTAGGGGGGGCGGTTAATCCGCAGCCTGTAAACCAAATAGACAATAGACAATTCAACGACTCGCCGCAGTCGATAAGGCATATTCAAAATGGTAGCCTCCAGTGTTCGGGAGCAGTTCAAAGCGATTCGCGAAAAAGTCGAAGCGGGACAGCGTCTATCGTTCGAGGACGGGCTGACGTTGTATGATCCCCAAGTTCCGTTGCAGAAACTCGGGCAATTGGCCAACCTGGTGCGGCAGCGGATGCACGGCAATGTGGCTTACTACAACATCAATACGCACCTCAATCCAACGAACGTATGCATATACCGTTGCCGATTCTGTGCTTTTCGGAGCGACCTGCGCGATCCAAAAGGGTATTTGATGACCGATGAGCAGATTGTGGCGCGGGGCGCCGAGGCCACTGAAAATGGCTGCACCGAAATGCATATAGTCGGCGGCTTGCACCACAAGATGGGTTACGAATGGTATCGCGGCATCCTGGAAACGCTGCACGCTAACTTTCCAAAGATCCACTTGAAAGCCTGGACGCCGGTGGAAGTGGGATGGTTCGAATTTCTTACCAAACGGCCGTTGCGGGAGATCATGGAAGATCTACGTGCTGCCGGTCTAGGGAGTTTGCCGGGGGGCGGCGCGGAAATTTTTCATTCCGAAGTACGCGATCAGATCTGCGAGCACAAAGCCGATGCGCGCAAGTGGTTCGAGGTGCATCGCACGGCACATGAGATCGGCCTCCGCAGCAACTGCACGATGCTCTACGGTCACCTGGAAGAGGCCTTTCACCGCGTCGATCACTTGTTGCGTCTCCGCGATCTGCAAGACGAAACGGGTGGTTTTCAGACCTTTATCCCCTTAGCTTTCCACCCGAATAACACCGAATTGCACGCAATCAAGAAGCCATCGGCGTTGGCCGATCTACGCAACATGGCCGCCGCTCGGCTAATGCTGGACAATATCAGCCACATTAAAGCTTACTGGATCATGCTTGGCATCGAGACCGCTCAAGTCGCATTGCACTACGGTGCCGACGATATTGATGGGACCGTGCGGCATGAGTTGATTTACCACGATGCGGGCGCAACGACTCCGGAAATTTTATCCGTCGAACGCATCAAAGAACTGATCCGTGAAACGGGACGCGAACCGATCGAACGCGATACGCTCTATCGTCGAGTTCATCGCGATCCCGACAATTTTAGCGAATGGACCATCGGCGCTCCGGTAGCAGCATGCGCGACTAGTTGACCACGTTGCGCGGGGCTTCGCCAAGCAACATGCGGCGCACGTTGGAGGCTCCTTTTTGACGCATATCCATCAAGCCTTCTTGCGAATAGAAGGCCGAATGCGGCGTCAATATCAACCGCTGGTGGGCAGGATGATCCGGATTGCGCCACGCCACGATCAGAGGATGATCGTCGCGCGGTGGCTCCTGTTCCAAGACATCGATTCCGGCCCCGGCCAGACGTCCGTTTTCCAGTCCCTGCAAGACCGCCATCGGATCGACGACAGCGCCGCGAGCCGTGTTGACCAAGATGCTTCCCATGGGGAGCAATTCCACTGTATCGCGATTGACGATATGTCGCGTCTCAGGCGATAGCAAGCAGTGGCAACTGAGTACGTGCGATTGGGCAAGTAGTTCTTCCAAGGTCTGAGCGCGGCGAATACCAATGCTCTTGTCATGCCCATCGCGGACGTAAGGATCGTAGAATACCACGTCGTAACCAAGTGCCTTGGCGCGGAGCGCTGCGGCCGTCCCAATTCGACCAGCCCCAATGATGCCAAACTTTCGGTCACGAATACGGTGCAGTGGAATTGCCAGTTCATAGGTCCAGCTGGTAGTGCTCTTCTGACACAGGCTGTTCAACAGGTGGGTACCGCGAGCTAAGGAGAGAACCAGCGCCATGGCGGCATCCGCTACATCTTCCGTTCCATAGTCGGGGACATTGGCCACATCGATGCCCAGGCTTCGCGCAAAGCGGACGTCAACATTGTCATAGCCAGCTCCACAGCGCACGATCAATTTCAGGTTCGGCATGCGTTCAATCGCGTCGCGACCGACATGGACAAAATGATAGACCAGGAGTGCCGTCGCTTGTTCGATTCGATGATCGAGTTCGGCGGGGGACAAAGCACCCAGCGCGACCACTTCGGCCAGGCCTTCCAATATGTTTCGTTCGACGTCTAGCGGTTCGGAGATAAAATCGGTGACAATGACCTGAGGTAACATGCTGTCCGCCCTGATGTACTCTTAGTTGATTTTGTCAGCCGACAGCGCTAGCTGCGGGCCGTGAACACTAGTCAGCCGACAGCGCTAGCTGCGGGCCGAACACTAGTCAGCCGACAGCGCTAGCTGCGGGCCGTGAACACTAGTCAGCCGACAGCGCTAGCTGCGGGCCGTAAACACTAGTCAGCCGACAGCGCTAGCTGCGGGCCGAACACTAGTCAGCCGACAGCGCTAGCTGCGGGCCGAACACTAGTCAGCCGACAGCGCTAGCTGCGGGCCGAACACTAGTCAGCCGACAGCGCTAGCTGCGG
>JBGSUV010000064.1:0-5753 GCA_041753315.1 Pirellulaceae bacterium
AGAGGCTCCCGCCTCTCGTATAGATTTTCTGCCATTCTCCGAATTTTGCCATGTGCTCGATGCACTGAACACTGCTCTGCTCGTTCCAAGGCTCTGCCTGGAATGCTCTGCATAGAGCTCCCGCCTCTCGTAAAGATTTCCTGCCTTTCTTCGCATTTTGCCATGTGCTCGATGCACTGAACACTTCTCTGCTCGTTCCAAGGCTCTGCCTGGAATGCTCTGCATAGAAACTCCCGCCTCTCGTATAAATTTCCTGCCATTCTCCGCATTCTGTCATGTGCTCGATGCACTGAACACTGCTCTGCTCGTTCCAAGGCTCTGCCTGGAATGCTCTGCATAGCGCTCCCGCCTCTCGTATAGATTTTCTGCCATTCTCCGAATTCTGCCATGTGCTCGATGCACTGAACACTGCTGCGTCATTTTGAAGCACGGGGGCCGGAGCACGGACAAAACCATGTGAGCCCTTTGAGTCGAGCTTTTGAGGGAACTGTATCGCCGAAACAGTCACCAGACTTGCTTGTGGACGGTACGACACTGCTCGAAAAAGCTCGGCAGGAGCCTCGCTCTCCCAACTGCATATTTTATTGATAAATTTACCGCAAATGATGTTTAAAGCCGCGGGGTCTGACTATCTATTGTAGTCCGATGAACAACGGCCAAAGGTACGCATGGAGCATTGCATAAACCAATACGAGAGCGGTGATGATGATCCATAACGGTTGGTTCGAAAAGTAACGCTGACTGGGTTGAAAACTGTCGTTATCTTCTGTTGAAAGGTAGTTACCGCACGCTGGACAACGTTCGGCATCATCAAACACTTCTTCACCGCAATACGGGCAGTCAATGGTGCTGGTATCAGTGCCGTCGTATTCGTCACTTTCTAGATCGTCATCGAACTCATTCATTTGCGGCAACTTGAAGACTTTTTTGGCAGACGAGGTAATACAACAATTATACCGCATCGGTCGGCGACGGAGTACCTTGACTAGGGGCCCATCACCAACTTCCGCGCGTACCGCCTGTAGATGCACAACGCAAAGACGACGCAAAATTATGTCGATATTGAAGAGATCAGTGAAGCTGCTGCGTCAATGATTCTTTTGCTTGGCAGTTAGAACCAATCGCCAGTGAAAAGACAATGGGCTGCCTCAAACCCAGGGCAATCCAAACTAGAACTCCAATAACGATTGGAAAAACGATAGAATCTCCGACGCGTAAGTGCGTACCAAGCGCTCCCCCCAAATATCCCGTTAATAAAATTGCCGCTATGAAGCCAGTTCGAGGAATCACGAAAAGCACCGCGATGATAACCTCGACGATTCCAATCTTTGTGATGAGTGATTGCGTGTAACCAAAATGGTCAAACATCTCGGTTTTACCTTCCCATTCCACGAACTTACCAATTGCACTTGGGCCCACGAGAAATGCACAAAGTAAGAAACTTAGAATCCAACCTGCGGTTCGTACTTTATGGCGTGACATCATGATTGTATTCTGGGGTTTGAGTTGCAGTGTTTGGGGTTCTGAGCGGGAGGTTGTCCAGTTCAACGATCGGGCGTATCTCAGTGGCTCCGCGCCGCGAACCGGGAATTCTCGACGCGATCTCGATCGCTTGTTCGAGCGTTTCGACGTCGACTAGAAAGTAGCCTGCCAAATGTTCTTTGGTCTCAGCATACGGTCCGTCGACTACCTCGAGTTTGCCCGATCGCACGCGTACTGTCGTGGCTGTTTCAATCGGCTGAAGCGGTGAGGCAGCGATGTATTGCCGCTGTTCATTTAAAACATGGCAAAGTGCAACGGACTCGGCAAGTGCAACTGCATGTTCGTTTGGAGACCAAGCATTGGGCTCGGAGTAGATAAGGAGCAAGTATTTCATGATTTAACGGGGAGTCCTGGGAGTTCGAAGATGGGGCGAATTTCGACTGTCCCCTTGCTTGCCGGTGGAAGTCGGCTGGCAATTGCAATCGCCTCGTCCAAATCGTTCACGTCGATAATGTAATAGCCGCCAAGTTGTTCTGTCGTTTCCGCAAATGGTCCATCGATGACTTCGCGTTTGCCTTGCCGCACGCGAATGCTGGTTGCCGTGGTCACCGAATACAGCGGAGAAGCGGCAATGAACTTGCCATCAGCTTCAAGTTCGCGACAAATGTCTGTCGAATCGGACATGCAGGCTTCGCGTTCCTCTTCTGTCCAACTCGATTCGGCGCCGTACATCAGTAGCATGTATTTCATCGTATTGTGAACTCCAGTTTGCGATAGAAAATGAATTGATGTCACATACCCATAGTCGAGCGACAATGGACGAAATCGACAGAATTAAAAAGAATTTCCAAAGTACTGGAGACATCTTTTGAACAGGTTGAATTATTCGTAAATCCAGACCGACCACGACGTGTGATGACTGAATCCTGTCCGATGGTACAAGTTGAGGGCAGGTGAATTTTGCTCGTCGACGGCAACGACAACGACGTCGGCCTTCGCTTTATGGGCTTGTTCAAACGTTCGATTGATCAGCAGCTCCCCCAACTGTCGTCCACGAAGCTCGGGTAGGATCGCCATGTACTCCAACTCCGTCACGTGGTTTTCGTCATAATGTTTTAGCAGGAGGCAGCCTGCAATTTGGCCATCCAGCTCTAGCAGTTCCCAATTGGCCATCGAACTCAATGGCTGGCCGTCCAAAAAGCTTTCCAATACATCGCAACTGCTCCGTCTACCG
Organism: Pirellulaceae bacterium; assembly: GCA_041753315.1. Taxonomy (GTDB): domain Bacteria; phylum Planctomycetota; class Planctomycetia; order Pirellulales; family Pirellulaceae; genus Aureliella. The sequence goes on from JBGSUV010000064.1 coordinate 2,717, forward strand.
TTCAAAGCAGGGCAATCAAGTGTATCCACAAAAGTAGCGGCAATGAAATCGCCCATTTCCTGCGAGGACAAGTCACGAGCCGGGAGCCATTGCACCCCAGGCGAAATAGTTGTTTTGTCCTTGCGAGCTTTTTGAACGGTATTTCCAAAGCACCATAAGTGCTGGACGGTTGCCAACGGCTTAAAACCACTTGCTGCGATGATCCTTTGGGCAATCAAGTCGTCAACCGCCAGAGTCGCCTGAATGTGGCCGAGCTTCATCTCAAATTTCAACTCGTATGCCAGCCGCTCGACGATCGAAACTGCGGTTGGTTCAAAGCCATCTAGACTACGGACCCCACCTAGGGTAGCCACTTGGCCTGGAAGAAGTGTGAAATATGCAGCCGCCACTCTCTCTTCATCGACCAGTGCTTGTAGTGGATGTGGCGATCGGTATCGCGTCAGCCGCTGAATGTTGGTTTCCAGCAACTGCAGAAAAACGGGTGTCTGCATTTGCGGGTGTATCCATCGCGCCATTGCGGGAAAGCAATGCATGTCGACTTCGGAAATCACCGCTTGCATGAGACAACTCATCGGACGTTAAGTATTATCAAAGCCTGTTCGTTCGGAGGGAATCCGTCCGCAACCTGTTGCTCCATCAGGAGGGGTGGCAAAAGCGTTTGCGCGGCCTGAAGGCGTTAGTTTACTACTATGACCAGGAATTCAAACATTGATCCATGCAAGAATATTGGCGCTTTTGCTCATTTGCACCTACTTTGCGGCAATGGCAGAGGCGCAAGTGAACGGCGAAACGCAGCAATCGACGGTAATCACACGCGATACAGTGCTTGATCCGAACACCAACTACGGAAGACTGGTAATTGGGGCATCGAACATTACCATTGATGGCAATGGAACAACTCTGCTGGGTGACGACGTCGCCCCGAACCTCCGCAAAGGAGTTGCTATTTCCGCAAACGGGCAGTCTGACATTACCATCAAGAACATTCGTGCACAACATTTTGAAACGGGCCTGCACGTTATCGATGGTGAGCGTTGGACGATTGAAAATTGCGATTTTAGCGACAATTTCCACGACGATGGATTTGGCTGGGGGGAAAATGGGCGGCGTGGTGGGATTGTTTTAGAACGTGTCAACCATTCGACCTTGCGCAACAATCGAGCGAACCGCGTATGGGATGCCTGTGTTCTAGTCGACAGTAACGACAACAAGTTGGAAGCAAATGACTTTTCACACACGTCCAACACATGTCTGAAATTGTGGAATGCGAGCCGTAACGCCGTTACGGGTAACCTGCTGACGCACGGAATTCGCATTCAACCGGGCGAGGTTCACGCGCGGGACTCCACCTGCGTTTTGATTGAAAGCGGCTCGAATTTTAACCGTTTTATCGGCAACAACTGCACCCACGGTGGTGATGGCATTTTCGTCCGAGTGCTCAACGGCTGGTGTAGCACCGACAACTACTTTGAAGGAAACGACTGCTCCTACGCTAACAATAACGGCTTCGAATGCTGGGCACCACGCAAGGAATTTGTTGCGAACAAAGCTAACCACTGTAGCTACGGATTCTGGATGGGAGGTTCAGATCAAACTCGGCTGATTGGAAACGAAGCGAGCTACAATGGACTGCCAACTGGTCAACACAATTCGCCTCATCTACCCGATAAAGGGCACGCGGGGATCGTATTCATGTTTGGTTCTTCCAGCCACATCGTCGCTCGCGGCAACCGTTGCCACGGTAACAATGGCGCGGGTATCGCGTTGATCGGTGACATCGACTCGCAGGGACAGAAATGGAAGGCCTACCATTGGATCCTCGAACGCAATGAACTTAAAGAAAATCGTTGGGGGATTTACGCACAATACGCCGATTGGCTAACAATCCATCTCAATGATTTCGACCAAAACACCGTGGAGGACCTGCACCTTGCCGATGGAGTCACACGCAGCCACATCAAACCACTCAATAGCGGAACGGCACTTTCAGTACGTCAGGTACCCAGAGTTTCGTTGGTCGGCCCAGACGCTGTCCGAACGGGTGAAGTAGTGCGTTTTGATTGCCAACTCTCAGCCGGAGAGCCAACGGAATACGAGTGGGATTTGGGAGATGGGACGACGGCAAAGACGCAATCCATCGAACACCGCTACGAAAAAGCGGGCTTCTATCGCGTTGGTGTCAACGCAAATTTTCCTGCCGGTACGGAACTGGCCTATCGGGATTTGGTTGTGGTTGCGGAACAACCTGAGATCGCCGCCGACCCGCTGCAATGGAGTTTTGAGCCAGCAGACAACTTGATGTGCAACTTCGTTTTGGATTCCAACAACTTTGTGGCGGGCGCTGATTCCGTCAAAGTCACCATCGCCCCCTACCACGGTTCCATCGCAAGGCTGCTTGTTCCAAAGTCCCGCAAGGCGGGTTGGTCGCTACAGTCTAAAACGTCTATTGGATTCTGGCTCAAAGCCATCAATCCCAATATGCCTGGTTGGCAATCCAATAACCCCGAGATCGTTTTGTACGAAAGTAGTGGCAAGAAATTGCGACTCACACCCAAACGTGATCTATTTTCAGAGCCAGGTTACAGCGAAGCGCGTGAGGGCTGGCGGTACATCAAAATTCCACTTGCAGCCAACGAGCAATGGGAGCGTGAGGGCGACGAGCTTTCCATGGTTGATTTCATAACAATCGGGGTTGACTCGTGGGATAGTCAACCGCTTCAAATCTGGATTGACGGCCTGGTTATCGAATAGTTGGCAAGTCCTCCGCTATCGCCCCACTCCCTGTTCATGTTCAACTTAAACTCGAACTTAAACTCATAGCCTGACGCGGGAACTGGTTGCAGGTCAAGCGTACTAATGCGCAATGAGATGCTTCTCGCACTCCTCACACGATGCTCATTTGTCGAGTACGAGTACCGTGGAGCTGAGTACGAGCTCGAGTACGAGCACGAACATCGCGTTTGGGCACGCCGCACAAGCACGATTACGAGCACGATTACGAGTCGAACATCGCGTTTGGGCACGCCGCAACCAAACA
>JBGSUV010000065.1:0-8768 GCA_041753315.1 Pirellulaceae bacterium
AAGAGAACGAGCGACGCAGCGACAACAAGCCTCGTCATTATCCCAAACGTCCGTTCATGAAGCCGGCGCTGGATGCAAATCGCAGTCGGTTGCCAACGTTCTGGGCCAATTCCATCAAGTAAACGATCGCCATAAGGAACCGTCCACAATGCCAGAAGTAAGACTTGGTCTCGAAGCCGTCCTCACCATCGATGGTGCCGAGATCACCAATGTTAAGGATCTCACTGTCAGCCTCGAAAAAGCCGAAGCCGATGCAAGTACTCGCGCGAACAATGGCTGGCGAGCCACTGTGGGAACGCTTAAAGACGCATCTATCGAGTTCACCGTACTCAACAAGGAGGGTGATAGTGCGTTCGGAATGCTTCAGGGCTTGTGGAGCAGCGGCGATCCGTGTGATGTCGGCATCAGCGACGCTGGTGGCAGAGAACAAATGTACGCAACAAATTGGTGAACTTATTCATCAGCGGCCATCAAGCCAAAACCGCGAAAGCGACCCGCCCCCAAAGCTATTGGCCCGGCAATTCGTTGAGCAAACTTAAGTCGAAGGTGAACCATCGTACCGTTTAGTTTAACCGGGCGAAGGAACGCGTTAGCAGGTTCGACACCTGCGCGATAGCCAAACGGTTGCCATTCAAACTCAGCTTCGGCCGCGATTCCAGCGTTCCGCAATGCCTTGTGTATCAACTGCTTCGTCTTCGCCGGGTTACGATCGTCGAAGCCATCCAAGATGACAGGCGTTACAGAGCTCCAGCCTGTCGCCGTTCCAGTGTACTGCTTGCTAACCCAATCCTGCTGATTAGCAAGGTTGAGTATTCCATAGTTCTCACTGTCCCAGACGAGTTCTTTGCCAATCAGTCTTTTGCGGATAAAGCTGATTCGATCTTCGCAGCCGATCGGCGCTGCAATCATAACGCGACGAATTGCACCAAATCGCGTACGGTCATCGTACGACGCAACTGTAGGCAGTGGGAGATATTGAAAACGCAGATTGGAATCCGGACCGCGATTGGCTCCTCCGTCCTTCGAGTGCCCGTGAACGAAAGATGCTTTATCATCCCAGTCCTTGCAAACATCGGCTACGGCATGCCGCACCCAGGCTGCCACATCACGCGTTCGCCGCGCGGCACCAAACGGTCGAAAACCTTTCGCGTCGGGGCGCAGAATCTGAAAAACGCAGTGGGGTCGAGTTTCTGGCTCGGAAGTGTTTCGATAGCTTTGCAACTTATACTCGCGAAGGGGTGGCACAGGGCGGTAGCCTTCGCTCGTGACTCGGCCAAGAAAATCATTGTGCTTGCGAACTAAATCGTCTAACGTCCTCAGAGTAGGAACTCGCAGCTTTGTTCCGTCAGAGTTCGTTGCCTTCCATCGCACTCCTTGTAATTGAGATGCCTCCTCAGGTGTCACGATTTCTGCATCGCCAACAACGATATCGATTCCCCATCCCAGATGCGTCACACTACGCGCAGCCGCTTTGAGTGTGTTAAAATGCTCTCCCAGCGGGTTCTCAAATCGAAAAAGGTAAGAAACAACCTCTCCATCAAGATGTATGGGCCTTACGACTTTCTCTGTTCGCGCCACGCCTTTGTTCGTATCGCCTTTCTTCCAACTGGGTACCAAAAGGTCTGTCGTGTTGTCAGGCACATAGAATTGTGTTCGTACTTTGGATGGCGAACCAACGCAGGCAACGATTTCGGGAGTTGTATGCGATTGCAAAACTCGCAAGGCTGGAAGCGCGTAAACGACTCTTTCACGCTCATTCCATCGCGCTGCGGCTGCACTGGTCATTGCTTGAAAAACACGGAGTGGTGATGGCGGCCATTCGGGTTCGTCGCCGTCACGACGACCATGAGCAAGCGGCTGCAAGAAGCGGAATGTGAGCTTCAATATCTCAGACATCGTCGGTTCCTTCCTCGGCGGAAGCTTCTGCAGTTTTCTTGCCCTTTTTAGCCTTCGCTTTTCCTCCCACTTCGCCTTTAACTTCTTTCTTTGCCTTTTCCTTATCAAAAGGAACCGTCATACTCTTGCCAACGACAAAAGCTTCGGCGGCAACGGTCGCATACTGCAAGGCGATCTCGTGTGTAATACTGCAAGGCTGAGGCACGCCCGTGAAAGGCATCTCGGTGAATTCCGACAGCTTGTTCGGGTTCACGACTAACATGCAACCTTGCCGTAGATAATTCGATGCATGATAGGTAAACGCGACTAGACTGAGACCAAGAATGTACCTTCTTAGCTTTAAGGTCTCCGTCTCGTTCATTCCACCGTGGATGAGGCGAACTGCGGCTAGCCCAAGTGTAGCAGTTCTTAGGACACCTCCTTCTGCGATCACCCCGCCGTGAGAACCGGATGCGAGGGCATTGACATAGCCCCATTTCGAAAGAGGGTTCTTCTCATCACCTTCAGCCTTTTGCTTATCCTCTTCAGTGAAGACGTCAATCGACGCGTAATTGATTGGTGGAGTGTAAACTGCAGATCTTGTCAGTTTGTGTACGTTGTATGCCCGAATGCTGGACGCAATGACGCGTGGCAGTTTGGCTTGCGTATCTCGTGAGTCCCAAACGCCGAACACCAGGGACGTCGGAGCAATCTTTGCAAGCGGCATCGCATCGCCTTTCAAGACGCTTTTGAATGCGGCCTGAATTTCTTCATGAAGCGATGAAGATCGAATAATGGCATCGCCCGCTCGATGGCCGGCTTCAAGGATGTTCACTTTTTTATCACCAGCCGTAATGACAATCTGCGGGACAAGATGGCGATATTTTTCTTGAATGAACATTGGCTCGATCCGGTTTGCCTGCGATCCAACGCTGTCGATTAGCGCGACTTTCTGCCCGCGAACTTCGTCGATGTTATAGCCTCCAGCAAACCCTTTTCCTTCAGCGTAAGTGGCGGGAAAGAGTATCCCATCTTCGCCATCCACAGGCATCAGAGGTTGCTTCAGGACAAGGGCCGCTGGACCATCATCACTCAGATAGTTGTCAAAGCTTTCAAGTTTTGTCATTTTGGAACTCCAAAAAGGGAACAGGGGTTGCGGAAAAAAACGCTTTCATATATTTCGTGCGATAAAGCATGCGGAATGCAAAGCACTTGCCGCCCGCGCCTACGCAGCTTGAGGAGACGGCAGCGGCTACGTTAATTGGCAGTGGAACAGGCCACGTTGCGTAGTAAAGCAGATCCGATTTCAAAGGTCGAAAAGGCCTGAAACGCTGTAAAGCCACGAACGTCAGCAACTCGACCAGAGGACGAATGCAAGGTGCGGACTTCACTTCAGAAGGTGCTACACCATAGTCGCGAGCTGTATTCTGAGTATTGTTCATCGAGTCGAAACAAAACGGTAATCCTTTGACCGGTAGTTCAATAGCAAGGCAATTTGTAACGTCAATTTTGTTCCAATCATGAGCCTTTATTGAGTTCAGCAGAGGGCGTGCGATTGATTCCGTAATAAACTGTTTTGCGGCCCAAGTCTTCAGCAGCGTGACCGGAGATCGTCCGTCCCACCACCAATCAAGCGCGATTTCGAAAGGTTCCTTGAGCGTTATAGTCTCGGTGTACCAACTCTGCTGCAACCTGGTTTTGTCTGCGATGTCCTGTTCACTCAAACTATCTTTGGCCACACTGAGCAAAGTGCCAAGACGCTTTAGCCCATCATCTCCGAGCGAACTTTCAATTCTCGATTGACCTATCGCCTTGATCAGTTCAAACAATGAGTGACTTCCACATGCGATGGAGAATTGCGTGCCATCATCGTTAAACCACGATTCCGATCCAGGACACAATCGGTTCGCAACTTCAAATAATCCACAACACGCGAAGAATTGGCCTGGGTTCGTTGGGTCCACGTTAATCGTGAAGCTTGCTTTTGAATGGCTCATGTCCGCGCCTCCAATTCGGAGCTAGGATTGGCACTGGCCCACCAATCGGCAGCTCGCAAAAGCGACTCAAGATATGCCAGTCCCCAACGCCCATATCGTTGTTGGAGCCGCCCGAATCGTTGCACTACCCTTAATGCCAACTCCTCACTTGCGTTATCGGTTGCATGTGGATCAAAGATCTCTTGTCGAGGAAAGCAAGGTCTCGCGCGGCCATGATGGGCAGCGATCAAGTGCATCACGAGATCGCGTTCGTCTTCACTTATCTGTAATTCTTCCGCAGAAGGTAATTCGTGCAATGAACCGAATTCATGTCGATAAGTCTCGGAAATTAGGGAGCTTCCAGTTCGCCCAGATTTCGCCCACAACTCCCCAGAATTTGAACGGTTACCGAGCATGGTTTGAAAAACGGAGCGTGCTTTTCCGTGATCGTGGTATTTCGCGGCAAGCCTGAGGCAAGTGTTAAGTCGCTCGCCAAGCGTTAGATTTTCAATGATCTCGGAAAGACGATTCTCCACGTCGCGAACATGCTTTTCAAGAAGAACTGGCTTGCGTGATCTTGCCTCACCCGTGTTTCGACGAGCAAACCAACGCATAACTTCTGGCATATCTTCATCGCCTGAATCCGGCATGACGACCGCGAAGACTTCGTGCATTCCATCAGGCGGATCATCATCATCTCTCCGACGACACCGATCGCGAGTTTCCGATTGATCGCTGACGGGTGATTCTGAGTTCCCATCGAGCAATCCTGCTTCGCTGAGCCCTCCGACTAACGGATCTAGTAGTACAGTCATACGCTCAATCTGTTCCTTGTTGTCTTTGTCCGCAAGCTCCTTTAAGGAAAGAACCTCGACTCTGCCAAAATCGTCGACAAGCCAAGCCGCTGCGTCGCCATGACGATTCGCAAGTAACTGAAGATGCTTGTGGGCTCGGTAACTTGGCTCGGATAACAACTCGCGCTGTGTAAGCGGGTAAGCGTCGAGTAGTTCGATAAGAATTTCATTAGGGATGCCTTGTGCGCTGAGGAACTGAACTTCCTCACGCCATGCGAATTTTGTTTGAGGCAATTCGTAGGGTACAACTCCATGCAGCCATGGCTCAACTTCCGGTCGCCCAGGCAATTTCTGTCGAACCGTGGTCAGCGCCCAAGCGTCAAAAAGAATCTCGGTTGCTGGCAGAATCTCCGGATGAGGAGCAAACGCATCAGCTTTCTCATTGACGGGTAAATCCCCGAGCGCTTTCGGGCTAGCCGTTCCGTCAAGTGACTGAAGAAGCTTCAGCGTCTTCTTTCGAGCAGGGGTCAAAGGATGTGTTTCATCCCATTGTGTGGGATAAAACACATGAACTTGCGAATCCAGCTTGTCGCCGAAGCGATTGACCCGCCCCAAACGCTGAGCCATGCTTTCGTACGTGCTTAAATCACAGATTAGATGGTCGGCAGAGATGTTGATACCAACTTCGCCTGCACTGGTACAAATCAAATAGACGGTTCCACTTGTTGCATCGGCAGGCGGTTTCGGTGTGAACCTTGCGAACGTCTTGTTCGCTGGATTTGATTCGTCACCTGCCAATAAGTCGCGTTCGTGCCCTCGCATTGTGCCTGTCAATGTCTTAACGTTTTCAGGCGGCACACCGGCTTTCACCAAGCCAGTTGCAATATCGAGCACGCTTTCAACGCTCGTGGCAAAGACAAGCACTGCTGTATCGCTTGTCACGAACTCGAGTGACTTAGCCGTGAGTTCTTTCTGTGGCTTTTTCTCGTCAAAGAGCGGATGAAGTTGAAGTGCTTTCGCTGCGCTCATCCTCTTTGCGACGATTGGGTTCTTGTAATCGTTCGTGTTACTGTCGGGGCTGACGGAATCGAGTTCAAATGGGCTCTTTGATTTGCTTGTTGCAGTAAGCTCCATAGCCTGAAGCTTGGGCCACGGAACAACAGGCTCCCGACTTTGGTGGTCTTGAATTTGCTCAACAAGTCTTTGAAATGCGGGTTCGAGGTGTGCTTCGTCGTGGACGAGAATCGCATCCTGGGAAAGAAAAGCGGCGTGAAGTGGTCGCGATTTGAATCCGATTCGATAGCCGCTGAATAGTAGGCGACTTCCGATCATGTCCACCGTGCCACAAATAATCGCCGGTCTAGCTGGATTCTCGCACCACTGGCCATTGTCCGCAAACTGTCCTCGTAGCGTGCTGATTGACAAAGGATCGAACAATGGTTTTAGTGACGATAACGATTCCTTTTCGCTAATCGCATCAGCATACTTGCGGAGTTCGTTGGTCGTTTGGTCGACCACCGTCCGGCGATTAACCACGTAAACCATTCGCTTCGGAAGTGGTGCGCCATCTGCTAGGGCGAGCATCCAAACCGCGATAACGCTCGTCTTCCCCAACCCCGTTGGCAGACAGCAAGATTTGGGAATATCCGGCACACTTCCCGAATCCATACCGGAAAGACGACGATATAAACGGCGTTGCCACGGAAATGGCTCATTCCCCGTGAGTGCCAAGAATCTTGCATCGAAAGCATGAGTATTATTCACGAGTTTTGACCATTCTGTTGCTGCATATTAACTTGGTTTCATTCGCTGCGAGCATAAGTAACCGCGTTGACACCTTTGGTCACCGTGCCAATATTTTATGAAGAAAAAGTCGGGCAGCGGATTTGCCGCTGCCCAACCCTTGATGAACGGCCTACGCTGCTTTCACCTTGCACGACCAATTTGGCCAACCATCGCCTTTGAAGCGATTGTTCTCCCACTGGAGAGGTTGCAGATTATCCAGTCCATCGCCACCGTTGGCTGAGACCGGCTTGATATGATCGATTTCCCAACCGGTTCCAGCGGGGGTTACGTCTCCGTATTTCGACCAATCTATCCAAGCGCCGCACACATCCTTACGCCGAACCCTTGGATCAACTCCGGCCACAACTGCCGCTTTCTGCCAAACCGCAATCTTTGTTGTTTCAGAAAAAACAACTCCACTTCGGGACGTACCATGACGTCGAGCCATACTTCAATCCATTTCCACCGATCCCGACGGACATTGACAAAAGCGATCGGATGCTCGACTATAGAAGTCGTCGGGATCGGTGCCAAAAGCATCTTCCTGCCTTACTGGCCAACTGGAACTCGAGAACGCCAATTCCGAGAGTTCCCGTTGGCTTTTTCCATTTATAGGTAAAGTCCACGCACCGATCAAGTACTGTAGGTGGTTTTCTTTAAACTTTCCCCCTCTGTAACAGTAACCTTCTTCTCAATCGTCGCCAGGTCCCGTAAGCTTAGAACTTCTCCGCAATGCTAACATTGCGGCCTAATTGAAGCCTGTTTCAGAGAGGCAAGGTTTTGTCTGCCGAAAATTTTCCGCGTTCAACAGAACGCGGCCTCATTGATCAAATTCGGCGGAGCGACCTAAACCTTGCGAAAGTGCAGTTTTTTTGGAGAAGATGGATGAATTGAACCCAGCAGAACCGCTACTCCCCGCTGATCTCCGTCTACGTCGATAAGCAACTCCGCTTGTATGGCGTCTGTGACCAAGAAGTCGCCGGGAATCGGCTGGCGAAGAATACAGAAATCCGGTCCGACCTGGGCAAGCTCATGTTGTACGCCGCTAACGACCAGCCACCCACGAACTTGAGACGAATAGCCGTTTGATAAAGCGTTTTTGAGCATGTCCAAACTCCGAGAGCATCTATTGGCAGTGGCAACCAGCTACGCGGCAGACCGCGGACGATCGCTGCTGCGCTTTATCGGCATGCTGATTCAGCTCAGGTCTTCCGGATGCAAGCCAGCTTGCGACAGATGGCGGACGGCATAGACAAGGACGTTCGAGTCATCGAACGAGTATAGAACTCGATGAGTCGCTCGACCAGAAATCCCGAAGTTCATTTGATGCAAAGGAAAATCGAACGCTTCCGCTTCCGACGCTAATGGGTGGCGTTGGGCTTCGTGAGCCAGTCCCGCAATAGCCGACTCAATCTCGACCAGCCACCGAGCTGCTTGGGCCAATGACCTGTTCTCTGCCCACCAGGACGCCGATTCGAAGATCTGTATCGAAGCTCGAGGAAGTATCTGGACAACTCGTGTCAATCCACAATCCCCAGCTTCTGACGTACGTCCGCGAACGCTTCAGAGATTGGCTTCGCCTTGCCCTGCGCAGCATCCGTTATGCCCTGTCGTACGTCAGCAACAGCCTGAGCATACTCCGTCGATTGACGCCATTGCCTGACTAAATCCTCAAGCGATAAACCGTCATCACCGGTTTGCACTCGAGTCGAAGCGAATTGAACGAAGTCGCGAAGTTCCGTTTGAATCGATTGAGTCTGCATCTGAAAATCCTCCAGCGGATAGTGTATCACGGCGTGCCGGTGGAGTCAAAAAGACCAAAAGCGCGGTTTGTCACCGAACTTCCTGCTCCCCCAGCAAGCGAACCATCGAGCAGCGATGGCTCGGAGAGCAGGTCCAGTATCGATCGCCCCAGTTACAGCGAAAGTGAAAGCTATAGCGTTCCCTGGTCAACCAGCCATTCCACCAGCGGATCTGGCAGCTATTCGCAGAGCGGCTCTGGCAGCGGATCAACGAGCGGCTCAGGCAGTGACTCCTCGCCATCGACAAGCGATCCCCCAGATCCATCCACCAGCGAGTCACATGACCCATCCACCAGCGAGTCGGATCGCCCGAGTGTAAGTCACTCCGACAGCGAACCACCAAGCGAACCTCCCAATTCCGAAAGCAGCACGAGCGAGCCGTGCAATACGACCTGGATCTGGTCCTGCGGTTGGCAGCTTCTTGAAAGCGATTGTCCCGAAGTCGGCGATCCGCCCGGTGGCTCTGGTGGATTTGATGGTGAAGTCGTGGAGGTGGCAGCATGATCCATTGTCCTAATTTGACCAACGACAACCGA
>JBGSUV010000066.1:0-3258 GCA_041753315.1 Pirellulaceae bacterium
GCGACCAGAGGACATTAACCCCCAAGCACTGAACGCCGTCACCAACGGTACTGGTGGCTATGTGGTAATGACCGGCAACCTGTCGTCGGACGAATATTTTGTGTTGTCGAAGTACTATCTCCAGGTTCTGGCCGGGGTAACAAACCAAGAGATCGTTCTTGATCCAAGCGGACATCTGCAGCCGGGAGATCGTCAGAAAGTGCCCTTCTCGCTCAACGAAGCGGACGCCGGCGCAGATGTGATCGTCTTGTCCCCAGCCCCATGGGTGTTGCGCCCAATGCTGGAAACACCCACCGGCGAACTGTTGGCGCCTGGCATGTTGCCTACGGGCATGAAGTTCGTCGCTGGCGCTGGGGTGGCCTATTTTCGCTTCAGCCTACCGGTCGTGACGGCAGCCGGCCGCCCGGCCTGGGCCGGACGATGGATTCTGCATTTGGAATGCAACAAGGAAGAGTTTCGTAGGTACTTAAACAGTTTGGAAAACGACTCAAAGCTCTACCAGTACACGCAGCGGCATGGACTGCGTTGGTCGGTAGTAGTGCAGGCGCGATCGAGCCTGAAGTTCGATGCGCTACTGCATCAGAAAGACAACGCTTTGGGCAGTTCGATGCAACTGGTTACGCGTTTGTCTGAATATGGTCTGCCCGTCGAGGGCCGGGCTGAAGTCGTCGCCGAACTCACCACGCCCAGCGGTATGACGCAATCGATTAGCTTGGATGAAGTAGGAGCCGGGCAATTTGAAGCGGAAGTGTCAGGGAGCGAATATGGCATCTACCGTTATCGGGTAATGGTCAGCGGTAAGACGTTGCGTGGTAGCCGCTTTACCCGCGAACGCACACTGACCGGAGCGATCTACATTGTCCGCCCGCCGGTCGATCCGAAACCGCCCCAGGACGACGACGGTCAACGCCCCTGTGCCAAGCGGATCAGCGCGCTGCTGGAGATACTGGCCAATAACCGCAACCTCGCTGCGCTCCTCGAGCGAGAACTAAAACGTTACGGATTCACGCTCCCCGAATTGATCAAGTGCTTGGAGGAGGCCAAACAGTCTGCACGAACTGAGGCTCCAACAACAACGCAAGTTCATTCGAACGTACAACCAACTTCGCAGCTCGATCAACGCGCGCAAACTTCCTCATCCGATTCACGGAACATGGCAATCGCCTTTGCCCTGCGAACCATCGCCGACGTGCTCGATGAAAAGTGAGTTTGATGCAGGTGCGCTGAGTGCATTGAATATTTGAACTCAAGTTCACCATCTCCTCCTGAACCCGGACAGGCCCCATCGCAACGCGAGTCCAACTCATGTTGCGATTCCTTCATAACTTCTACTAACGCACTTGAGAACCAAGGGATATCGACATGGCGGACCAAGATATTATTCGCGTTCGCGTCGAAGCCAAGTCGCTCGACGCGCTTCGGGCCTTCATCGACGAAACGGAACCCGATCTCGGGTGCCGTCCAGCGGCGCGGCAAGTGGACGATAACTTCGTTACCGATGTTTACCTTCCCGAGTTGCAGGTGGAGGCCGCCAGGTCGGCACGGTCGGCAGCCGATGTCAACCTTACCGTCATGGAGAACACCACGAAAATGGGGCTTGCTCGTCAAGCAGAAGTTGGACAGGGAAATCGTTTTGCGGTCCGCGGGTTATTACCCCGCGGACTCGGGCGAAAGGAGTAAGACACCATGGTCTATCTAAATGTCACTGAGATCGAAAGCGCAATGGAGTCGCTGGCTGCAGCCTACCCAGGGCTTACCCAACGCATCGCACTGCCGAACCCAACACATGAAGGACGGGTATCCCATGCACTCATCGTCGGAAAGTCCACAACGTCCGCTGTTGACGGGATTCTCATGCTGGGCGGAGTGCACGCGCGTGAGTGGGTTCCGCCAGATGCACTTGTTTTGCTTGCGGCGGATCTACTTGAGGCCTACACATTGGGCACGGGCCTGGCCTACGGGGGAACTTCATTTAGCAGCGAACAGATTAAGTCATTGATGGAGTCAACGAATCTGTTCTTTTTCCCTTGTGTCAATCCCGACGGACGTCATCACAGCCAAACAGCGAGTCCCAATTGGCGGAAGAACCGCAGACCAGGCGTTGGAGGGCCAAGTTGCATTGGCGTCGATCTCAATCGCAATTTCAATTTCTTGTGGGATCACACGGTCAAATTTGCATCAGATTCTGGCGTCAGTGCTTCCAGTGATCCGTGCCACGCCAATCTCTATCGAGGACCCGCCGCTGAGTCGGAACCGGAAACGCGCAACGTCGTGTGGCTGTTGGAGAGCTTTCCAAAAATACGCTTTCATGTCGATGTTCATAGCGCGATCCCAGCGATCTTCTACACCTGGGGGTCTGACGAAAACCAAACCGCAGACCACGCACAAAACTTTCTCAACGCTACGTTTGATGGTGTGCGCGGACGGCCTGGCGATTCCGCGTATCGAGAGTACCTTCCGAACAACGACTATTCGCTCATCACTGCCCTTGCAAGTCGCATGTATTCAGCAATTCGTGATGTTCGCAACGTCGACTATAGTGTCCAGCAATCGTACAGCCTCTACCCTACATCCGGCGCAAGCGATGACTACGCCTATAGCCGCAACTTTGCCAATGCATCAAAAACTAAGGTGTATGGGTTTACCATTGAATGTGGTTCGAGTTTCCAGCCGCCTTTCTCCGAAGCAGAAAACGTCATTCGTGAAGTGTGCGCGGGACTTATCGCTTTTGCGTTGGACGCACCCTGTTTGGCGACACCGCGTTCGGTCGACCTCATGACCCCAACGGTTGTATTCAACGACGTGCCCGAAGGCGAAACGACTGCACGCGCGATCCGTTTCGATGTTGAGGGCTGTGACGCGACCACGTTTAGCGTGATAGCAGGCCCAACTGTTACAAGTGGTGCACCCGGAGCTTTTTCCTTGCTAACTGGAAGCAGTAGTTCGTTACCTGCAGCGGCCAGTCCCTCAAGCCGTCCAGCTCGGATTTGGTTGACGTACACCGGCGGGAGTGCAGGTACGACTGCTTTAGGCACAGTGCGAGTGCGTTGCGTGGAGACTGGGGAGGAATGGGATGTCGCGTTGACGGCGAACGCCATCGCGCGCCCCAAGACGGCGGTCGTCATGGTGCTCGACCAGTCCGGCAGCATGGATTTTGATGCAGGAGATGGTCGTAAACGCGTGGAGGTGTTGCGCGAAGCAGCCCGCAACTTTGTCGACGTGATCCAACCTGAAAACGGTGTCGGCATCGTGCGCTTC
>JBGSUV010000067.1:0-128043 GCA_041753315.1 Pirellulaceae bacterium
CACTTATAGCACGGGCAATCGCGGACGCAATCCAGCCAAGAACCGGCGTTACAACAAGAAGAAGGTGGTCTACAAGAAGGTCCATAACTTCACTTTTGGTCTTCTGATTTCACCATCAGGCATACGTATCCCGATGGAGATTCATCTCCATTGGCGTCATCAAGAACCCATTGAAGAAGATGTTTTCCATATTGAGAGATACTTTCATGCGTTCCGCCTCAGTCACGAGTTGGCCAATTGCTTCTCTCGCCCGACTTTCACACACGTCGTTGGGAACCGGTTCATGGTCGTCGCGCCAGGGGATGTGAACAGCACCCGGGACCACCAGCAGATTGGTCACGCCCATGTGGTGCGCGGCTTTGGCCATCAAACCTGCCAGTTCAAGGCCGCGACTGCGCTTGGCAGCGTCATGGCTGGTCAAGGGATAGGGCCAGAATAAAATACTACACAGGCCGCTGATTTCTATCCCGACCTCATCGGCCATCTTCCGAATGCCAGCCAACTCGCTGTCGCTGGCTTTCGGCGATAGATCATTGTCCAAGTCATAGTTCAACTCGATGCCGTCAAACCCAGCGCGTTTGGCCAATTCCAAACACTCACGCAAATTCATTCGTTCGGGATACGGAAATGCCCACAAATTGATCGACTTGCGCATCGCGTAGCGTTTTGGCGAACTACGTCGGTCGTCGCTTGCGTTAGTCGATGCCTGTTGACCTTGTGCGGCGATAAGCGTCGGTGCAGTAAGCGCTGTTGTGGCGGCGGCACTTAGGCCACTCAGCAACGCACTTCGACGCGTGATGGAACAGTTTTGCGCGAACGGGTTCATCTTCATGGTATTGGGCCTCTTCACAAGTGTCGACATCGAAGGGTAGCGCGCAAGGTAGCCACGCTGGCTGGCTCGGAACCTACAATTGTAGCCTGTCCAGTCTGCGGTGGGGTGAGGCACCTACGTAGGTCACTCCTGCCAGGAGTGACCAGCCGTTAGATCGGTCACTCAACTTTCCCGTGAGTTTCGTCAGCTAGCGCCTGTTAGAACATCAGCAACCGTCCGTCTGCTTCACTACTCGCTGGGTGGTTCAGGCATGAGTGGTGGTTCAGGCATAAGTGGCAGGTGCTGAGTTGCCGGGTAGTAACTCCTGGCACGAGTTACCTACGTCGCGCGCCCTATCGGAACGCTTGGCTGGCTTCTACCGCCATGACGTCGCAACGTTCGTTTTCGACGTGACCGCTGTGGCCCTTGACGTGGTGATAGGTGATGGCGTGTTTCGAAATCAATTCATCCAGTTGCTGCCAAAGTTCGACGTTTTTGATCGGTTTCTTCCGACCACCCTCGATGCGTACCCACCCCTTCTTTTTCCATCCAGCCATCCAGGTTTGCAGCCCTTGCAAGACATAGTTGCTATCGGAGTAGAGACTTACGCGGCAGCGTTTTTTAAGCGCGGAAAGGCCTTCGATAACGGCCTGCATTTCCATGCGATTGTTGGTCGTCTCGCGATCACCGCCTGAGCCGGTCAACTCCTTTTTGGTTTTTAAGTCGCGAAGGATAAACGCCCAACCGCCTGGGCCTGGGTTACCACTGCACGCTCCATCGGTAAACAAAGCGACGGACCGTATCGCGACTGGCTTTGCCTCCGCCGTTGGCTGTTCACCCGCATTTTCCGTTTCTTCGTCGTTCGTCGACATTTTAAATTCTCCTGCGCACCATGCGAATTACTGCGATGTCCCGCCAGCTTCACAGCAACGCCGCAGAGCGGAATCGAGATCAGCGATTAGATCATCGGGATCTTCTAGACCGACCGACAAGCGAATCAAGCTATCGCTGATGCCAGCCTTCGCTCTGGCCGCCGCGTCATAACTGGCGTGCGACATCGATGCCGGCTGTTCAATCAACGATTCCACCGCCCCTAAGCTGACCGCCAAACGAAACAAGTGCGTCGACTTGACGATCTGTTTGGTTGTCTCAAAATCGCCGATGGCTTCAAAGGTTATCATGGCACCAAAACCACCGTCGAGCAATTGTGCGGCACGTGCATGATCCGGATGCGACTGGAGTCCAGGGTAGAGCACTGAGCGAACGCAGGGGTGAGCTTCCAGATAGTGTGCAATCTGCAGCGCCGAACGGCTCTGCTCACGCACTCGGAGATCCAAAGTCTTTAAACCGCGCGCAAGCAAAAAGCATTCAAACGGCGACAATACTGCTCCCGTGGCATTCTGGATGAAGTACAGTCGATCGAGCAAGTCGCGGTCGCTCACCGCCAACACACCTGCCAAGCAGTCGCTATGTCCGGCCAAGTACTTGGTGGCCGAGTGCATAACGATATCGACTCCATATTCCAACGGTCGCATCAATGCGGGAGTGGCAAACGTATTGTCCACGCCGATCAACAAATGATGTTCATGGGCGACGCGCACAATGGTTGGCAAGTCGGGGATGGAAAGCCGCGGATTGCCAATGCCCTCCAGCCACAACATGCGAGTTTCCGGACGCACTGCCGCCTCAATGGCAGTGGGATCAGTCAAGTCGACGAGCGTGACTTGCACTCCGGCGGACGAGCAGATTTTATGGAGCAGGCGATAGCTGCCTCCGTAGATGTCCATGCCTGCGATCAGATGCTCGCCCGACTTGAGCAACATGGTGGCGCAATGAGTAGCAGCCATACCGGATGCGAAGGCGAGCGCACCGCAGCCGCCTTCGAGCGAAGCCAAAGTCTCTTGCAGCGCACTGCGGGTCGGATTGCCACTTCGCGAGTAATCAAATTTCCCCCATTCGCCCGCACCAGGTTGCACAAAGGTACTCGAGGGATGGATCGGTTGAACGACGGCACCGGTTTGTGGGTCGGGAGCGTTGCCCACGTGTATCGCGCGGGTTCGAAACTTCATCGGACGCTCTGTCATGAGTCGAGTGCCTGTCGCAAATCGTCAATCAAGTCTTGTGTATTCTCGATGCCGCAGGCCATGCGAATCATATTGTCGGGTATGCCAAATTTGCGGCGATTTTCCGGCGTTTGGCTAAAATAGCTCATCACCAGCGGTTGTTCGATCAACGACTCAACTCCGCCCAAGCTGGGTCCAATCTTAGGAATCGTCACGCGATCGACGATATCGGCAGTTGCTCGCCAATCAGCATCCTTTACCAGGAAAGTGATCAGGCCGCCAAAGCCACGCATCGTTCGTTTGGCGATTTCGTGGGATGGGTGGGACGGCAAGCCCGGATAATAGACGTGTTCAATGCGCGGATGTTGCGCCAGGAACTCGGCAATGGCCAATCCATTTTCGTTATGGCGCTGCATTCTCAATTCAAACGTTTTGAGCCCGCGTTGCAGCAAATACAAATTGTGTGGTGAATTGATACCGCCCATGATGCCGCGGAGATTACGGACCTCTTCAAGCTTTTCCTCGGAGCCGACGATCACGCCTGCCAGCAAGTCGTTATGGCCGCCAAGGTATTTGGTGGCGGAATGCAGAACGTAGTCGACTCCGAATTCGAGTGGACGGACGTTAAAGGGGGTGGCTAACGTTGCGTCGATGAGCGTCTCGACCTCACGCGACTTTCCGAGTGCAACGAACTGTTCTAGGTCGATGCAGGTAAGGTGTGGGTTGGTGGGAGATTCGCTGACCAGCATCCGCGTGCGGTCGTTGATAGCCGCTTCCATGGCCGCAAAGTCGCCGGTGGGGACTTGATGCGTGACGACGCCAAAACGGGCGAGGTGTTTGAAACAGAATTCGCGACTGCGGTGATAACATTGATCGAAAAAGACAATTTCGTCACCCGCATTCAGCTTGGCCATCAGCAGTCCCACGATGGCTGCCATGCCGCTCGAATAGACCACCGCTGCTTCACCGCCTTCGAGTGCGGCCAATTTGCCTTCGACCACTTTTTCATTTGGATTGCCGTAGCGACCGTACTCTTCGCGTGGCTCTTTGTTCTCAATGAAGTCAATGATCGACTGGGTGTTTTCGAAGGTGTACGTTGAACTGCAGACGATCGAATCGGTGATGGCATCCGATGGTTTGCTGCGAGATTCGCCGCTATGGACGCTAATGGTCGACGCGCCCCAGGGCCGATGCGGGTGCGCCGGCAGTGCCAAGTTCGATTTCGTTTTTCGCTGCTCGGTGCTGGAGGTAGCCGCGCGGGGATTGAGTGGATCGGAGTCTTGCTCGGGGAGATTCATTTTTGTTTGAAGGCTCATCAGCTAAACCGCTGTTTGTGGTTGACGACTAATTGCCGCGGCACGAAAAAAGCCGCATCCCAAATGTCATGGAATGCGGCTATTATGCGCTTTCAAAGCTCAAGAGTCTGCAAGCACCAGTTTATGGGCGTGGATCAAACCTAAATCCACATGCAACAACTCTTGTTGGCTCTTTAGCAGTTTAGGCTGCAATCGGCCGCAAATCCCTCGTGACAAGACTGAGTGTAACCACTGGTCCGCGTTCAGGCAACTGCCAACGGTTGGTGGTTGAACAATAGACTGTGTAGCGTGTCGGTCACTAGGATTGAGTAGACGTTAGGGTTTTGGAGTTTAACGACTTCAAGGTTGGGCTGGCTGGTTGCGCACATTGTTCATTTTCGCTTCCAGTGGGAACCAAAAAAACAAACCCAAGAGCGTTTTCCGGCCGTTTGGTCGCCTGCGAACGCATCACGAATCAAGTACACTGGCTCGCATCCAAGTTCTTTTTGAGAAGGTAATCTATGAGTGATTCGGCTCCTGCGCTCCCTGAAATTACGGATAAGCGTTTTTTTGGCCACCCCATGGGTTTGGCCGTACTTTTCTTCGCTGAAATGTGGGAACGTTTCTCCTACTACGGCATGCGGGCCCTCTTAATCTTTTATCTCACCAAACATTGGATGTTCTCCGATGAAGAATCTGGAGTGATTTACGGAGCGTACACGGCGCTGGTGTATATCACTCCCGTGTTGGGTGGCTATCTGGCGGACAAGTATTTGGGGCAACGCAAAGCAGTCGTCTACGGGGCAATTTTGTTAACCATTGGCCACCTGATCATGGGGGTCGAGGGGACTGGCGGTAGAGACAGCGCGGTGATCAACGTCTTTTGGCTGGCCCTTGCTTTTATCATCGTTGGAGCCGGTTTCCTGAAAGCCAACATCTCCGTCATCGTTGGTCAGCTCTACCCGCGAACCGATGTCCGACGCGACGGTGCTTATACGATCTTCTATATGGGAATCAACACAGGGTCCGC
This sequence comes from Pirellulaceae bacterium, assembly GCA_041753315.1. Taxonomy (GTDB): domain Bacteria; phylum Planctomycetota; class Planctomycetia; order Pirellulales; family Pirellulaceae; genus Aureliella. The sequence goes on from JBGSUV010000067.1 coordinate 5,200, forward strand.
GCTGGGTTCGCTGGCCTGTGGTTACCTTGGTGAAGTCTATGGCTGGTCCTACGGCTTTGGGGCTGCAGGCGTCGGCATGTTGCTGGGATTAGTCGTTTTTGTTTTAGGCAAGCCGCTACTGAACGGACGTGGTGAACCGCCATCGCCGCAACGCTTAAACGATAAAGTCGCAGGCATCAAGTTCGAGTGGTTGCTATATGCAATCGGCATTGCAGCCGTTGCGATTTGTTGGTACCTCATTCAGAAACAAGAGCTTGTCGGTTACTTGCTTGGCATCTCCGGATTTTTGCTCGCCGCATATGTCTGTGCAACTGCGGTCATTAAACTGGCTCCACAAGACCGAGATCGCATTTTTGCTGCAATGTTCTTGATCTTTGGATCGATTTTATTCTGGGCGCTCTTCGAGCAGGCGGGCTCGTCGCTCAGTCTTTTAACCGATCGAATGGTTGATCGAAATATGTTGGGAATCGATGTTAAAGCTTCGATGTTTCAGTCGATTAACGCCATGTATATCGTCCTTTTCGCTCCGTTCTTTGCTGCATTATGGACATGGTTGGGACGGCGTTCTCTAGAGCCGTCTGCACCCGCAAAATTTGGCTTGGCCATGTTGCAGCTCGGCGCTGGTTTTCTAGTTTTGGTTTTCGGATTGAATGCAGCAGGTGTCGGGGAACTTACACCAGTGATCTACATTTTCCTCATCTATTTGCTACACACCACCGGTGAGCTCTGTCTGTCTCCGGTTGGTTTGAGTGCCATGAATCGACTAGCGCCCGCGAATCTTGCATCCATCATCATGGGAACGTGGTTCTTCGCGACTTCGGCTGGCAACTTTGCGGCAGGTCTCATTGCAAGTGCAACGGGAGCAGGAAGCCTAGAAGGTAGCGATGGAGAAATGCTGCCAGGAAGCGCAGAAGCAATTGCTTATGTAAACTCCGTGAGCGATGTTTACACAAAGATTGGCTGGCTAGCAGTGGCAGTAGGTGTGGTCATTATTCTCATTGCGCCACTGATCAAGAAGTTGATGCACTTAGATACACTGCGCGATTCATAAAGGTCCACTTAGCCTCTTAGCGAGATTTGGCATCCGGGGCTATGCACATGCGTTATCCGACGAGTCAACACTCTACCCGAGTGCTGACTGAGTTGGTGGTGACAATGTTGCAATAAGAGGAGCGCAGTCGGCCCCAATCAATCTGCAAACCGCCAGCTGGGCTGCGTGTCGGCGGTCAGCGGTGCGTCGGTCAAGTAGTTGCGCAGTACTTCGATAGGAATAGAATGTTCTTGAAGCACCGCGTCATGGAACGCCTTGTTGGTCATCTTGCCGGATTGCACCAGGTCCTTGTGCATGCTCCGCAACTGCAAGCCGCCTAGCATGTACGCCGCCTGATACAACGGACTGTAGCCCCCCATGATCGATCGCCGAACCTCGGCCGCCGCCGCCGATGGTTCATGCCCTACCCGTTCGACCAAATAGCTAATGCACTCCTCCGGTGACATCGTCTTGAGGTGATAGCTGAGCGAAAAAATGATGCGTGCACAACGATGCTTGCGCCAAAATAACATCCCCACGCGGTCTTCCGGACCATGCGCGAAATCGAGGTCCCACAACAACATCTCCCAATACAACGCCCATCCCTCTATCCAAAACGGAGTGCTAAAAATATCGCGATACGGCCGATAACGCGGCAACATGTGGAATTGCAAGTGATGCCCCGGAATCAACTCATGATGAACGGTCGCCCGCGAAAAGTGTTCGTTGTTGCTCCGCATGCTCATCAACTTCTCATCATGCGTCATCGTATCGGTTGGGAACGAAACGATGATCGTGTCACCGCCTAAGAAATAGGGGTTCACGCGCTGTCGCTCGGGACTCATCATCGTCATGCGCCAGCCATTGGCGGCCAAAGCCGGGACCGTTACCAGGTCGTGCGATTCAAGAAAGCGGATCGCCTCCCAGGCCAGGTCACGGATCATCTGCGGCTGCTCGCCCGGTTCAACATGCTTTGACTTGACAAGCTCCATTGCCTTGCGCCAGTCGTCGCCGCAACCGAGCTCCTGCGAAGCGAGCCGCATCTGCTCGTCACACCAAGCCATCTCGCGCTCAGCCAACTTGACCAACTCCGCCGGATCGTGGGTGATCCACTCATGACGCAACTCCAGCGCCAATCCTTCTCGACCGATCGGAAGTCCAATGATCGTATCGTTGTCCGACTCAGGCACGCCTACCAAGCGCTCGCGCAACGCGATGCGATGCTTGTCGAGCGCGGTGGTAAGTCGCTGCATTGGCTGTTTGCACCACCAACTGTATTGAGGGTCATAGCCGTCGTAAAAGCCATGGGCCTCCCGCATCGCCCGCGACATGGAATTCACCAATTCACTCGCGCGAAGTGCCGCCAATCGCTTCTGCACCGCTTCGTCGCTCTGATCTGTTTTGCTGAACGGCAGCATGCCTTCTGTCAGCGACTCGATAGTCGACGCCGTGGCATCGAGCTGCTGTGCGATCGACGCAGGCGTAATGCGTTCGACATCTTCCCGCGCTTTGCAAAAATCGATCAACTGATCCGCGTACGGCAACAGCTCGGCAGCGGCCGCGTCGCGCGCGAGGTCGAGCTTTTGTTTCTCCAGTTGGTATTCGATTTCCGACTTGAGTAACAAGTAGTCCGTTTGATTGACTCGATCAAGTTGCGCAAAGTCGACATCGCGGAGTTTGGTCAACCACTCCTGCATGACCATCGTGCGGTTGGAAGCAGCTGACGTGTCGAGTGGGAGACGGAATCGATGGTCAAGTGTTTTGATGTCGGCCGTATACTGTTCGATGTAGGTGGCAATGTGTGTCGGTTCAGCGGCGTGGCCGGGGTTGGAAATCGAGATTGCCAGAAGCGTGGTGCCAGCTAACGCCCATGAGAAGATGCGCAACATAAACAGCCTTGCGAAGAGGTGAATAGTGAAAAAACGAGTCACTTTTGGAAATGACACCATTGTAGACGAAGCGATGAGGTGCTCAGAGTAAGATATTTAATATCCAAAATAGGGGTTTTGGGGCGTTTTGCTATGGCAAACGTCGGCGGTGATGCAACAATTGCGACTTTTAAATCTACCTACGAGGACGTTCAACATGTCGAATGCTCGACGCATGTCTATTGAATCGCTTGAGACTCGACGACTGTTGGCTTTTGATCCAACGGGCGCCGAACAAGAATTGATGCAGTTGACCAATCGATTTCGAACCGACCCGAGAGGCGAATTTGCACGCCTTTTTTCAGCAGCTTCGCCATTGAAGTCGCGCGATCCCATTTTTCAATTGGAGCTCGATTTTTTTGACGTGGACGGAAACATGCTGCGCAACGAAATGGCAGCCCTCACTCCGGTTCCCCCGGTGGCTTGGAACGCGGAAGTGACTGAGTTCACCCGGTCGCACAATGCGAAAATGATCAGTTCAAATCCACCGCAACAGTTCCATTCGTTGACGGCAGAACGACGGCAGGCGTTACTGAACGCGGGTGTGAACTTGCGATCGGTTACAGGCGAAACAGTGACCGCCGAAAACGTCTTTGGACTATCGAAAAGCACGGTGCATTTGTATGCCAGTTACATCGTCGACTGGGGAGTGGGTCCAGGTGGTATGCAAACCACGCGTTCACACCGCGCGGCGTATATGAACGACGACGTTGATCAAATGGGGCATGTCATTACCAGTTTCAGTGGGGCGAACTTTGGCCCGCTGGTGAACACGCAAGTTTTTGTCAATATACAAGACCCGCCGGTCATGGTGGTTGGTGCAGTTTTTGAAGACAAGAACGACAGTGGTTGGTACGAAGCGGGTGAAGGAATTCAACGGCCAACGATTCAGTTTGTTGGTGCGGCCGGCACTTTCTCTACTACCGCTTACACTGCTGGCGGATATCAAATCGAACTCCCTGCGGGGACATACACAGCCACCGCGACGGGCGGTGGCATGGCGCACCCCGTGGTTGTATCCAATATCGTTGTTGGAGGGGCAAACGTTTGGAAAAATTTGATCTATGATCCAGCGGCGATTCCTGCGGATTCCTCCGAACCCAATAACACGCTGGCTACGGCAACGACCACGACCGGGAGAGACCAGACCATTGGCGGCAAGTCGATTCACCTCGCAAATGACGGCGACTTGTTCAAGTTTGTGCCAGCGGGAACAGGGGATAGTACCTTTCGGATCTCCTTTTCACATGCCGCCGGTGACCTGAGCTTGACTCTCCTCAATGCCGCCGGCAGCACGATTGCCACGGCGAATACAACTGGGAACACCGAAACCATTGTCTCGTCGGTAACGCGCGGGACCACTTATTACATCCGTGTTGCATCCGTGGGTGGAGCGACCAACGGAAACTACAGTTTGACCATCAATGCGCCCGAACCAAGACCGCCCGTCGCCAACGCTGACCGTGGGACGGTTAGCAATGAGTCGCGGAATTTAACGCTGAACATCTTGGCGAACGATACCGACCCGGATGGCGATCGAACGCAGTTGATCCCGCAGTTGGCGGCAAACGCGCCCAGTTCTTTTGTTTTGGGAACGGATAATCGCATCCGCTACACGGCGCCTGTCAATTTTTCAGGAGTTCAGCGCACGACTTACACAGTCACGGACGACCAAGGACTTCGCTCCGCACCTGCTTCCATCGAGTTCTTGGTGATCAACTTTGCGGATCCGAAACCGTGGCAGAACAAATTATTGAGCCAGGATGTGAACGGAGACAATCTCGTCACGCCTCTGGATATCATCCTGATTATCAACGACTTGAACGCAAACTCAATTCGACGTCTGCCCACCACGGGGAGCGTGCAAGGTTATGCAGGTTTCTTAGACACCAATGGCGATGGCCTCGCCTCGGCGCTGGACATATTGATCGTTATCAACCTGCTCAATAGTCGCCTTGCCGGGGGGGAAGGTGAAGGGTCGGTCGCAGATCGCTCGGTTGAGAACCGGCGTATGGTCGACACTACAACCCAGGGTGGCTTGTCATCCATGGCCGCCAGCATGCCACCGCAGGAACAATTTTCATCAAGACTGCGCAAGCACGACCAAGCGCTGCACGAACTGAGTGAAGAACAATTGTCCCCAATTGTTTCGTCCCCAACGTCAGGCAAACGAGTGTAGAACAATTGTCCCCAATTGTTGTAACCGGTTGCAGCGCAAAACTGCGGTAGTTTGCACCCCACCATAGGGTGTGTCGCACTCATCGCCCCTCCAAACTCCGCGGCTGCGAAATTTTCACCCAAAAACTGCTTGTATGAGGGGTTGTTGTGGTTTTTGGCACGCCATGGGCTATTGACCGATTTAGGGCAAACAGGTTACCATTCTGGGTCGCCTTAACTGGCCGCACGGCTTCAGCTTAGGTCGCCAGCGTAGCTTCAATCGGCAGAGCACCGCATTCGTAATGCGGGTGTTGCGGGTTCGACTCCCGCCGCTGGCTCTTCGGTAGGTAAGCTTGGATGGTAATTTTTGTGGTCCGAGCCCGATGTACGCGCGATTTATTGATATTTTTCGCGTTTCGAAAATTATTTGACGCTCTATGGGAGTCATTTCAGGATGACCGACGCTTCGGTGTTAGACGTTCGAGAGCTGGTTGTTGCCAATCATTCTTTCGGGCCTGGTGAAATCAAGCAGATTTGCAAGACGATTTCCGAGGACTATAGCCAGCTTGGCGTGCTTCGTGATGCCGTCAATGAACTTGGACAAGTTCCAGACCGCAGTCCTGCGCAGGCGGTACGGCTGGGAGTCAGCCAGTATTTGACTGGCAAGTTTGTTTCGGCGCATGAGACATTATCCCATGCCGATGGCAGCGCATTGGCGTTGTTCTATTTGGCCAAATCTGCTTTCCAACTTGGCAACTATTCGCAAGCGATTGAAAATTTTCAGTCGGCCAAACTAGCTGGATACGATGCGGACCAGTGCCAAATCGCCACAGCTGAAGTTCTGCGATACCAAGGCAATTTGCAAGAGGCGATGGATATTCTGGACAACATTTTTGGTCCAGCTGAGCAAACCGCAGAGTATAACTATCAACGAGGTGCGACCGTCGCCGTTCGCGATGCGAATTTCGATGAAGTCCTTCGTCTCTACAATCGCGCGTTGCAATACGACGATCATCATCCCGGTGCATTGTTTGGTCTGGCACTTGAGAACGATCGCAAAGGAAACGATGACGAAGCGCTGCGGCTCTATGAGCGAGCGGCCTCTTGCTTCCCCGCGCACGTCGGTACGCTGATCAATCTGGGCGTCGTTTACGAAGATCGAAATGATTTTGGTAAGGCACAAGCCTGTTATAAGCGAATCCTTGACGTTTACCCCGATCATCCACGGGCTAGATTGTACATGAAAGATGCCTCGGCATCGGGCAACGTCTTTTACGACGAAGACTCGGCCCGTCAGTCGGAGCGGATGGGGCAACTGCTCAGCATTTCCGTCAACGACTTTGAACTCTCCGTCCGCAGTCGCAACTGTCTCCAGAAAATGGGTGTGGAAACGCTTGGTGACCTCGTCCGCACCAGTGAACAGCAGTTGCTGGCCAGCAAAAATTTTGGTGAGACAAGCCTGGTCGAAATCCGGGAAATGCTCTCCTCCAAAGGCCTCTCGCTTGGCCAATTGGCAGAACATCAACGTGAACCTGATCCACCGATCGATACTTCCGGCATGACGCCTGACCAGCAGGCCGTTTTAGACCGTCCGATTTCCGAACTGAATCTCTCCGTGCGTGCGCGCAAGTGCATGGTCCGCTTGGGCATCAATACGATCTCGGAATTGATTCGCAAGACGGGTGATGACCTGCTCGAGTCGAAGAACTTTGGCGTGACCAGTTTGAATGAAGTCCGCGCCAAGCTCGAAATCATAGGGCTCAAGCTTCGCGGCGATTGATCGCGAACTCCTGTGATCCGACATGACAACTGGCTTTTCGTTTAATCTACATCAGACCGACACCAACACCGCCGCGCGACTGGGAACCTTAACCACGTCGCGCGGTTCTGTTTCTACTCCGGTCTTTATGCCCGTTGGAACCGTTGGGACTGTCAAGGGGCTTACCGTTGACCAGGTCAAGACGACCGGGGCGCAACTGATTCTTGGTAACACCTACCACCTCGAGCTACGTCCTGGCAGTGATCGCGTTGCACGGCTGGGAGGGCTGCATCGGTTCATGGGCTGGGACGGACCGATTCTTACCGATAGCGGTGGGTTTCAGATTTTTAGCCTGTCCAAGGTCCGCAAGATCACCGAGCAGGGAGCGGTTTTTCAGTCGCACATTGACGGTCGCCGCCTGGAACTGACACCCGAAGAGTCGATGGCCATCCAGGAGCGGCTAGGAAGCGACATTGCGATGGTGCTGGACCATGTCGTTGCTCTACCCGCGGAGCGAGCGTTGGTGGAAGAAGCGATGGAACGTTCCACGCGTTGGGCCAAACGCTGTTTGGAGGCAACCGGTCGCTCTGAACAGGCCAAGTTTGCGATCGTGCAAGGCGGGCTTGATCTAGATCTACGTCAGGCCAGTGCCTCTGGTCTAACCGCCATGCCGTTTGATGGATTTGCGGTGGGTGGCCTGAGCGTCGGTGAGCCGCCTGAGGAGATGGTTCGGGTGATCGCGGGGACGACGCCCCATCTGCCCGTCGACAAGCCCCGTTATTTGATGGGGGTTGGTCGGCCCATCGATTTGTTAGAAGGGATTGCTTGTGGAATCGACATGTTTGACTGTGTCATGCCCACCCGCAACGGGCGGAATGCCTTGGCGTTCACTTGGAACGGCAAGTTGCGCCTGAGAAACGCCATCCATGCCGACGACAGCGCGCCGATTGACGCCTCTTGTCCATGTCTTGCCTGCAAGCACAGTCGCGCCTACATTCGGCATTTGTTCATAGCTGGCGAGATGTTAGGGCCCATACTTTTGACCCACCACAATCTCACCTTCTATCAAGCCCTCATGTCCGAGACTCGCCGCCAAATCGCCGCCGGTACTTTCCACTCTTGGCTCATCGAGCAACGCCTGCGATTGAACGATTGATTGTTGGAACAAGTATTTGTGGACGTGGGGCTGTGAAGTCGACTCGAATAATTTTGGACATTTTGGAGGGGTCGGATTACACTGTTTGAGCGAATTGGTCACTCTGGCAAATCCGTCTTTTTCAGGAGTCTGCATCGTGCTTTTACGAAGTGTTTTTTCGCTTCAATCTTTTCTCGTCGTGCTCGCGTTTTCGATGATCGCACAGCCAGTTGAGGCAGCTATCGTCGTGTTCCGTTTCGAAGGGGTCGTAACCGATGTCCCTGTTGCGCTAAATTCTGAATTTAATGTAGGAGAGACAATCGAAGGGTCTTATGCCTTTGAATCAACCTCGTCGCCAGACGTCGGCGGCAATTTCATTGGGGCCGTACTATCCTTTGAAGGAATGATCGGTGACTACAAGTTCGTTACCTCTGGCTTGGGAGATATTGGAGTTGATGGCGGTTACACCGTGGCAGGTTTTACGCAGGCGAATAATGTTGGCTCGCAGGTAGCAATCCTCCATGCCATCCAACTGCTTGGGGGTTCATTGACACCCGGTGTCTTGCCGCTTCAACCACCGGACTTGGGCCAATTCAGTGCTCGACTGTTTACGCTCGACTTTCTCGCGGGCCCGCGATTGATAGGACAAATCGACTCGATCTCCATCGTTCCAGAGCCGTCGTCGCTTGCCATTTGCTTTTTCTTACTTGGAGCACAGGTACTTCGCCGAACCAAACGTCAAGACAGCAACACTAATTGCAATGCCTAATGTCCACAAACAATGATGGGCACGACCATGCCTACCTGGCCACTATAATTCGAGTTGGACAAAACACTTATCGCAGCCGTTAAGTGGCAAGAATTACCACATGGAAGGCAATGATGCTCCCAGTGCTCTGGAAAACGGTCGGTCTGTTGATCTTATCCAATGTTTTTATGACCTTTGCGTGGTACGCCCATCTGAAGGAATTAAACCACAAGCCGTGGCTTGCAGCCGTATTCATCAGCTGGGGTATCGCCTTCTTCGAGTATTTGATTCAAGTGCCAGCCAATCGTATTGGTTACACCGAGTTGAACTTGGGGCAACTAAAGATCCTGCAGGAAGTCATCACGCTTACGGTTTTTGTACCGTTTGCGGTCTATTACATGAACCAGCCATTAAAACTGGATTACCTGTGGGCTGGTTTGTGTCTGCTTGGAGCTGTCTATTTTGTGTTTCGTACATAATTTAAAAGAAAACAATTGGGGACAATTGTTCTACATTGGACGGATGACAAAACAATTGGGGACAATTGTTCTACATTGCAATTGTTCTACATTGCAGTTGTTCTACCAACTGCCAAAAAGGCGAATTGCGTTGGCGGTTGTTTGTTCAGCCAGAGTCGACGTCGCGACACCACGCAGCTCGGCGAGCGACTTGAGCGTGTGCGCAACCAAGGCGGGATGATTCGGACGTTTACCGCGGAATGGGTGAGGCGTCAGATAGGGACTATCGGTCTCGACCAAGATCCGGTCGCTGGGAATCTCCTTGGCAATTTGCTGAATCTCAGTCGCGTTTTTGAAGGTCACCATTCCCGCAAAGCTGATATACAGGCCAAGTTCCAGGCAGCCTTCGGCCACGTCGGCTGGTCCGGTAAACGAGTGCATGACGCCGCAGACGGGGCCTGACTTGGACGCCTGCTGCAAAATCTCGAGCGTCTCTCCGGCGCACTCGCGCGTATGGATGACCACTGGCAAATTGGTGGTTCGGCTCAGCGCCAGATGTCGACGAAAGTAATCGACCTGCACTTCCCAGGGGCAATCGTCCCAATGGCGGTCGAGTCCTGTTTCACCAAGAGCTGCCACACGCGGATGCCTACATAGCGACTCGATCATCCTCCAGTCGTCCACTTCGGCGGTGCAGCAGTTGTTGGGATGTAGTCCCACCGCGGCGCGGATGGCTGGAAAGCGCTCGGCCAACTTCACTGCTTCATTGGAACTGGCCAAAGTCGTGCCAACAGTCAAGATAGCCCGCACTCCAGCTTGTTCCGCTTCGCCTAAGAATCGATCAATGTCAGGGAAAAGCGAAGCATCGGTGAGGTGAGCATGGGTATCGATAATCATTGGTAACGGCTGGTCGCAGTTGTGAACAAATCGAACAATTGGGGACAATTGTTCTACATTTGAAGAATGGCAGTACCCCAGGCCAATCCAGAACCGAAGCCGCACAACAGCAGGCGCTGGCCGGTCCGCAGTTGTCCTGTGGTGATGGCTTCGTCCAGCGCGAGTGGAATGCTGGCAGCACTGGTATTGCCGAAGCGGTCCAGGTTCACGAACACCTTGCGGCGATCGATCGCAAAGTCGCTAACTGCGGCATCGATGATACGAATATTGGCTTGATGCAGTATGAGCAGATCGAGTTCGTCGACTGCTGTATTTGAATGCGCCAAACAGTCGCGCGTACTCTCGGCAACGACTCGCACCGCCCACTTAAAAACGCTTCGCCCTTCCATTCTTAAGTAATGTTCACCCGCGTCGATCGCGTCGGTGGTTAATGGTTGGCGGCTGCCACCACTGGGAATGCATAACATTTGACCGCCACAACCTTCAGCTCCCAATGTGTAGCTGAGGAGCCCTTTGGACTTATCGTCGGTGGGACGCAAAAGAACCGCACCTGCTCCGTCGCCGAAGAGTGGGAATGTTTTAACGTCTTTAGGGTTGACGGTTCGACTCATGACTTCTGCCCCAACCACCAGCGCGCACTTGGCGGCTCGATTTGCAACAAATTGTCCAGCCGTTACCAAGGCATACATAAACCCGGCACAAGCGGCGTTGATATCCATCGCAGGAGCAATGCACCCCAGTTGCTTTTGGAGGTGACAGGCTGTCGATGGAGTCGAATGATCGGGGGTGATTGTAGCCACCAGGATCAGATCAACCTCGGAAGCGCTGACGCCAGCACGATCCAAACACTGTTGTGCCGCTTTGAGGGCCAGATCGCTAGTCGCCTCACCGTCGTCGGCTCGTCGTCGTTCGCGAATCCCCGTGCGTTGTACGATCCATTCGCTGTCGCAACCTAGGGGAGCTAAATCCTCGTTGGCCACGACATTGGCGGGAACGTAGCTCCCTGTGGCTGCGATTTCGATACCGGTGAGAGTACCTAGAAGACTGCGCCCAGACACTGAAGGGGTTCGCTGGAGAGGAGTTTGAGCAGTAAACTCCGGCCTGTTCGTAGCTAACGACATCCGCATTTTCTCATTTTACCAAACGGCACTTTAATCCACCCCAAAAGGGCAGCTACTTCTTCCGCTACACTCGAACAATTGACGCGTGTCGGGACGAAGCAGTGATGGCAATCAATATAGCTCAACATGATACCAAGACGACAAGAATCTGGCTAATAGCACCATTTGGGTTCCGTTCTCCCCGTTTCAAAGCTTTGCCCTCGAACAAAATGCAGAACAATTGTCCCCAATTGTTCAGCAAGCAGCTTAAGGCTTAAGGCAACCATCGCAAAGGACAAAACAATTGGGGACAATTGTTCTACATAGCAAAGGACAAAACAATTGGGGACAATTGTTCTACATTGCCGTGAGGGCATTTATGAGCCGAAACGGAGCAGCTTTTTATGAGGAGGTGCAACGTTGGTAAGGCGGCCTAGAATATCAGCCATGATGCGCTGCTCCAACTCGCGGTCGCGACCGATCTCAAACCAGCCCAAGGTCAATGGCACTTGTCGAAGTTGGTTTTCATTGCGCACCACGCCACCGTCGTGACGTTGCGACGCGGCCCCCGCCGTTGCAAACAGAGATTGGTCGACATCTTCTTGTTCTTTCAAGACCTGCACCTCGATCGCGTAACCCGTTTCCTCATTGATGACGCGAACGGTTGCCGTACGTCGAATGGTCTGGAAAGTGCTCTGCAAACGCTCAAAACCCCGCGCTGCATCACCTCGCCACGGTTCCAGACTGGTGCCACTCACTTCGGGATAGGTTACCAGTCGGCCCTCGAGCCAGTTGTTTGCCGAGCGACGGACGGGCTGTTCGTCGTCGATTCGAAAATAATCATCAACGGAGTCGACAATTTGATTCCAGAGAAAATCGGGGTCGGTCGCCGGAATGTGTGAGGGATTGGAGACCGGGACTGGAACTGCCGGTGTCACGGAGGGAGCCCTGGGCAAATTTGCCCAGGGAAGTCGTTCGAAGGGCAAACGATGGCAACCGGCGGCAATGAGCGCCAGTAGACACGCTACCCAACCTGTTCGTTGGCAACCACGATGCTCAAGATGGGAGCTGACTCGAATCATAGGCAACACACGACCTAATAACGCAACAATATTTTTGGGCTTACGCTCCGCGATGCGCGACCTCGTGCTGCGTCAACATTGAAAATTGGGGTTGGCAGCGCTCGGTGTCGAACGCTTGTCTCAATCGTCTCCAAAGCGATTGGGGACAATCGCTCGAGTTGTTTCCAAAGCGATTGGGGACAATCGCTCGACACTAGGCAGCTTTGGCATGGCTGTTGGTCGTGGCACTTTCGCTCATGTCACGGCTGGCGATGTTGAGCCCAAGGACCTCATTGGCCAAATGGCGATAATCCTCTGCTCCGTTGCTTTGCGGAGCATATTGGAAAATTGACTGTCCAAAACTTGGGGCTTCGGCGAGTCGGATATTGCGCCGGATGCGGGTCTCGAAGAATTTGGCACCCGCCCACACACCATTCCCTTTGGATTGTAGATCCAGGAACTCGTCAACGTCGCGGGTAACTTCTGCGGCCAACCGCGTGCCTGATTCGTACATGCAAAGCACTACACCGGAGAGGTGCAGAGTGGGATTCAGACGTTTTGCCACGATTTCGATGGTTCGCAAGAGCTTGCTCAGACCGTGCAGGGCAAGAAAGTGGGGTTGAAGCGGCAGGAAAACTTCCTGGACGGCAGTCAACGCGTTGAGGGTCAGTACGCCAAGCGATGGCGGACAGTCAAGAACCAGGAAATCGAATGGTTCGTCGTCCAATTCAAGCTTGTCGCGCAAGATGACTTCGCGACCCACTTCACCGGCCAGTTCGAGTTCGGCCGCAGCAAGATCCAAATTGGAGGGGACGACCGCTAGATTGTCATTGATCCAATAGCGTGCGTCAGCGATGGAGGCATCACCGCAAAGCACGTCATAGATGTTCGTTTGTTCGCTCATCACGGAAATACCGAGGTGGAGCGAAGCGTGCGCTTGTGGATCCAGATCGAGTACACAAACGCGACAACCTTGTTCGGCCAAGGAAGCGGCCAGATTTACAGCGGTGGTGGTTTTGCCAACACCACCTTTTTGATTGATAACAGCCATTGAGCGCATGACGACAGCTCCTTTTCTCGAGTTCTCGGAGCGTGGATATGGACCACGTGTGTCCGGACTATAGGAGAAATGGGAGCTGCGCAGCTAGGCCGAATCGCACAAAGCGATAGCTAGCTTTTTGGCTTGAGTTTTGCCGTCTTGTTGGGCCAGAAGTTCATCCATGAGCTCGAACCACTTGCGGGGTTGGCGACCGCCTCTTCACCCGTCTCCGCCTGTTCGCCGCTTAAGAGTTTCGCCAGGTTTTGCATGGCCAAGGTAATGGGTGCTTTGGGCGCCTGCTCCAATAGCGGGACGCCGTTGTTGCGCACTTCAACCATGGTGCGGTAGTCGTTGGGGATCTGGGCAAAAATTTCCCGACCAATGGTCTCTTTAGCCTTCTTCATCTTGATCTGGCCGCTCTCGAGTCCAACGCGATTGACCACAATCTTGACCTTGTCTCTCAGCCCTTCAATTTCATCGAACGACATTTGCAGGCGAACCAAGTTGCGGAGGCATGGCAGGTCAAGCTGCACGACCATCAACACTTCATCCGCAAATTCAAATGCTGCCAAATCGGTCTCGGTAAAGCCTTTGGAGACGTCGATGACGATGTGCGAGAATGTAGCTTTAAGCAATCCGAAGACACGCCGCAATGACTCGGGCGTGATCAGGCTTACGTCTTGCAGTTGGACCGGCCGTGGCAGCAGGTAAAGCCCTGAACTGTGTTTCGTAAGCGAACGCTTGAGCAGTTGAAAATCGAGTCGAGCGACGTTTTGAGTAACGTCAATCAGGCTATAGTCAGGAATGGTATCGAGGAATACGTCCGCATCCCCGATCGCCAAGTCAAGATCGAGCAAGGCGACCGTGTTGACAGGGTTTGCTGCCCAAACGCAACCTAGATTCACTGCCACCGACGTGCAACCCACTCCACCGGACGCACCGCAGACGGCGATGATCTTCGTGTTTCGATTTTTGCCTGACGTCCCGCTAAACTTTGCGTCGGAGATCCGTCCCAACGCCGACATCAAATCTTCCAAGCTGACCGGCATCGTCAAAAATTCGCGAGCACCCGCCCGCATGGAACGCAATATCAATTGCCCATCGCTGCTGGAACTAACCGCGAGTAGCACGCAGTTTGGAACTTCGACATGCAAACGTTCGAGCAGCGCGATTGCTTTTTCCGGACTTGCATCGAGACTCACGACGCCCACGTCAGGTGTACTCTGTGTAACAACGTCCGGAAAGAACTCGTACCTCGAGCATTCTGCTTCTAGCCAAACGATGTCCATCCCCAGGAGCATCTTCTTGAGGGTTTCCCTCGACGCGTCTTGGGGATCGACCAACGCAAGTCGAAGAATGTTACTCATAGATCATTACCTTTGGTCGGCTGAAGAATCTCAAGCGATTCTAACAACAATGTGGATTGGATTCGCATGGACGTACTGGTTAGCGGAACAGCTTGAGGCCGTTCGACGAGTTCGAACCAGTTGCAGTATTTGGTGTTGACGTAGGCACACTTGTCGGGATCATTTGTGGTTGTTGCACCAGCAAAGGTGCATTGGGACCGACGCTCATGGCGGATGGTGTGGGCGTGGGATAGGCCTGTTGAATTGGGGCCATGTTCCCAGAGTTTTGAACAGGATTACCTTCCGAGTATTGTGGAGCCGAGTAATCTTGGATCAGTCCACCCATGCTACCGCCGCCACTCACTTCGCCCACCGGCGTTTCCATATAGCCACGCCAATACAACTCGCTGTCCGATGGTGAGTCGGTGAAGGTTCCGGGCGCCATCGCAGGGACTTCACAAGGGTCCATGGGCCCCGCAAAGTTTGGAGTCACGGTAATCAACAATTCGATCTCGTTTTGCTCTTCGCGTGTCGTTCGAAAGAGTGCTCCGAGATAGGGCATGTCGGAAAGCCCTGGTATGCCAATATTGATCGTCTCGCTTTTGACCTGTAGCAACCCGGCAAGTGCCAGTGTTTGCCCAGCTCCCATTTCAACTCCCGTTTCGAGAAAGCGACTTCGCAAGCCAGGGACACTAATGCCTTGGATGGTCACGCCCCGGCTAGGATCGATTTCACTGACGTAGGGGCGCACTTCCAGCCAAATGCGTCCGTTGCCTCGAACTTTGGCGACATAGTCGAGCCGTGTTCCGAATTCGCGATATTGAACACCCACTTGTCCCAAACCGGCAGGCACAACAATCGGGATTTCGCCACCGGCATTAAAGCTAGCAGGACGACCGTCTACGGCGGTTAACGTTGGACTCGCAAGTACTTTGACGAGACTGTTCTGCCGCAAAGCGCGAATTGCCGTGAAAAAACTGCTGCCGTTCTCAACGACACCCACGGTAAACGTTTGATTGCCAGTGGGACTAAATGTGCTCCCACTTGCCGAAAGCAGTCCGGAAACCGACGAGGCGATGGCGTCGTCTCCATTGGCAAATGCCCAGTCAATTCCAAGTGCCCGCAACTTGGTGCGCGACACTTCCATGATCTGGGTCTCTAGCTGTATGGTATGAATTCCCGTTACCGATACGCGGTTGATAACAACCGGAAAATATTGGTTCGCAATCTGAATGACATCTTGCACATGTTCATCGCTATTCACATAGCCATTGACAATGCAGCCACCTTGAATAGGAGTTACGGATAAGTTCGCAGAAGGAAAGGTCTTGCGCAAAATCGATTCAAGTTCGCGAACGTCTCCCAACACCATAATTTCGATGGTGTGGACAGCATCGTCAGAGCCAACCAGATCGACCTGAGTAACACCAGAAGAAAGGGCCGAGAGCTGCAGACGGTTGCCACCAGGCAGCGGCAGGGCGGAAAGGACCTTCGGATTCTGAATGCGCACGGTTTTAAAGCTTTGATCGGCCGTTATCTCGCGGCTGGTATTGATAACCATCTCGATCGTTTGACGCTGCGCCGACTGCTGGTCGAGGTCGACCGCCGAAGTGCTAATCGACCATTGACTCGCTACCGGATGTTGGGCCGAACAATGCTCGGTCAATGGATCGGCCAGAGCCGAAATTGTCCCGAGTAGTCCGAGGGTGACGAGCTTCCACAATCTGGAGCGCGGGCAAACACGCTGAATTGGAACAGCCATGCGCTGACATCCTTGTACGTTAAAATCGTGCCGCCCAGCAGTCATCCTTGACTAGTGTTAGCAACACGATGAATTCGATTCTGCACGGCACCGAAGTGATATTTCGGTGCCAGCTCATACTTTGAGCATCTGACCCATAACAAAGTCTAGTTCACAATGCTACTTGGCGCAGCGGACTCCGCAGGTGCGGTAGGCTCGACAGACGCTCCAGCCGATCCCTGCGGTGCGGTGCTTGTAGGATATGTCGGCGTATAACCGCCATATCCTGAAGAAACATTAGCAGAAGAATTCCATGGATTGGCAGGAATGTTGTTAGAATCGTTAGAACCGGAAGAGCTCAGCGGAGCAACTTCCCGTGGAAACTCCTCGTCGGATGACCATTCGTACTTGGTAATACCATTTGGCGTAATGATCGTCATCTGTTTGGCAGGTGCTACGGGATCCGCCGGTGGAAACATCATTTGTACGGAACTCAGGATTTGTTCCGTCTCGGCGGGCGTCTCGGCGCTAACGGTCGCACTATTGAGCCAGTCCAGGAACATGTCACCATTGTCCGAATTGGCGAGATCGTCACCTTCGCTCAACGGTCGCAGGTTGATCTGCAAGTCGCCCACAGTGCGAGCTGTGGTTAATGCCTCAAGCTGACTTTCTTTGACCAAAAGCTGGAAAATGGTTCCTTTTCCAGATGCATTCAGCGCCTCAGAGTCACGCGTAGTGATGCCGTTAATCCCAATGACTTGAATGTTTCGCAATACATTACGAGTTTCGGGAGTGGAGTTCGAACCGTGCAAGCGGAAAGTGCCTGTGATATCGACACGGTCCCCAGGTTTGATGTAGCCCGCCGTACAGTTGATATCAAATACGCGAAATCCTGGCGGAATCTTAATCGCTAAGCTCTCGCGCGACTCCGAGATCTTCTTCACAAGAATTGGCTCGTTGGCAAAAATACCTTGATTGGTGAATTTGCCTTCCAGCTGATCGAGGCTCGTGATCGCACCTTCCGGTAGACGATTCTTGGGCCACTTCTCCAGCTTGACGCTATCTGCGGTTATCAACTGCGCAGTTTTGATCTCCTTGACCGCTACAAAGATCTCAACCGATGCTTCCACCGGCGAGTCCTTATCCATTACCGTCTTGCTCACAGCGACGGCCGCGATCATTCCACAACCTAATGCAATAACCAACAAAACTAACGATTTAGCTCGCATTGCCAGTGTGCCTTAAATGCTTACTTGGGATGCGGCGAGTCGCTTCCTGCAGACACAGACAGCACGCATGAATGGTAAAGCCCTCGAATCCATTTCGGGAGCGCTTGCAGTCGGCTAGTTTTCCAGCCGTCTTTGATTTAGCTATCATTGGCACTTTTACTGCTGACAATTGAATGCAACTCTGGCTGCTAGATTCACTTGCCCAACTCGACAAGTTTACCACTGCAAATGATGTGATTACGTCGTGAAATCCGCACTCACATCTCTGCCAGTTTTTTTATTCGTCAAGAACTCAGCGCTCACAACAACGTAATCGATCAAATTGGTCTAATCGCTAAAGTCAAGCACCAATTGGCTAGGTCAACACATGCAACTCTAGGGGGCACGTAGCGACGTCTCTCCGAGACGTCGTCAATTCTTATATTCTTCAGTTCGCGACTCGGAGAGACGCGGCTACGTGTTAGAGCAAGCCAGCAAACGCAAAGTAGCCAATGGCAGCAATCGTCATCGGAATGCCATAAGGGAGCAGACGCATACGCGGCTTTCTCTCTTGCGATATCTCATACAACTTATCTGCATTTCGCACGGTCCAGATCTCGCGAAGAATTTCGTTCGCTTGAAACCAATGCTTCTGCCAATCACCGCTCAAAGCGATCTGCAGCAATGCCATAATTGCCCCAACGATGGTGGTGGCAATAAAAATATACCAAGTGTGTTCAATGTGGACGAAAGCTGCGATTCCTGCCAACAACTTGACATCCCCAGCTCCCATGCCGCCAATTAGGTGCAAGCCGAAAAGCAGTGCGAGTCCAAAAAATGTAGCCGCAAGACTCCAGCCAAGTCCCGGCAGACCGCCAACCGCTGTGCTGTATATCCATCCTGCGATAATCAGTGGATAAGTGATTTTGTTAGGAACCTTCAAGTACATGCCGTCGATGACTGCGGCGACAACCAATGTGACCGAAACAGCCCACATGGCCCAGTTCTCATTCAAGTGCGAAACAATTGCATCCATTTTTAGATCACCCAACTAGAGTCCCATGTGTGTTTCAAGTTCGTTACGACAGGATTATCGACCGATCGATTCGACTAGCGCAAACTGCAAAACCAAACCAAAATTGAGGTCACGATCGTAACTGTCAAACAGACCATTTCCCACAGACCGGAAATCGACTCGACAGGTAATAGACATGGCGTCATAGTTCGCTCCCTATTGGAAAAAGGTGTTGAAAGAAGTCCAAGTTTATGATCGTCGTGACCATGGGCAACAAGCCGGGCAACCAATGATTTGTGAACCACGATTGCGCCGGCATTATGTTGCTGGCTATGCCCTCTGCGCGAGAGCATCAGCGGATAACTAGCTAGCTGTACCACCAAGTTGGTTGGCAACGTCACCAAACGTCTTGTTGGCGTTGGTTCCGATCGATGTGATCGCTCCCAAGCAAACGACGACGATCAAAGCCAACATAACCGCGTATTCAACTGCGGTTGGGCCATCTTCCGATTCCAAGAAACGTTGAACCTTCAGCGCGAAATTCTTCATAGCATCTCTCCAAAAGCGAGACCCGTGAACGGGCAAACAGGAAACCAAAAATGTGAGGCCTTGTGTCGGGGCTTCGCCACCGCCGAACGAACAAAGAACGTTCACAACACTGCAACCAGCCCTTTCGATTCACTAACGAACCGTTGAGTTGGAATGCTATTGAAATCTAGGACAGGTTCTACAACTGTCAAATTTTGCGGACTGGGAAAGTTAGAGGATTGAGCAAAAATCTGTGTTCGCTGTCAATTCAGCACTGTTTGGATGCAACGCTGGCGTCATAATCGTTGCATTCGTCAATTAAATCGGAGTGCTGGATAACGCGTTCGAAGGTGTGAGATTACTCCTAATGTTCATTCGCTACATCAATCTCTTCCGGCGGCGCTATGATTTACACATCGCTCTCGTTGCGATTTCGCTAAGTTACCTGCCACTTGTGGTCTTTCCGCAAACGCTTCACTTGGCCGTGGCCTGTCCCTTGGTTGTCGCCGCGATCTGCCTTAGCTTTTGTCAGCGCAGAATCTTGCAACTGTTTTTTGCAACGCTCGGAATCACAATCGTCGCTGGCCTCCTCACCCACTTCACAGCTCCGACGCTTGCGCATTCCGCGCGTTGGTCGTTGATCGCAATCCTGTTTACCGGGCACTTTCTTACCGGACTTGCACAGGTTGTCGCCAACCGAGGAACATGGGGAACGCTACACGCCAAGAAACGGCTCAAGCGTCGGATTCAGCGACAGACAGCCGAGTTGCAAGCGGCCATTGCCAACCAACAGGAAAGCCAACAGACGGTCAAGCAGTTTGAGTCAGACCGTCGTGCCTTGCTCGAACACCTGCCGGTTCACATTGTTCAAAAGGACTTGGAGGGGCGTTTCACCTTTGTGACACAGTCTTTTTGCAAGTTGGTGAACAGGAGTTATGCGGAGGTTATTGGTCAAACCGACCGCGACATCTTCCCTTCGGATACTTCGGCAAAATTTATCGAAGATGACCGTCGAGTCATGTCCCAAGGCAAAGTTTTCGATGATGTCGAACAAACGCAGTTGCCCGATGGTACGCACAGCTACATGCAAGTCCGCAAAGCACCTCTGCGTGATGCAGATGGCACAGTACTTGGCGTTCAAGGGATTTTTTGGGACGTCACCGAAGAATACTCCAGTCGCAAAGAATTGCAGCGAATCGAGTCGTTGGCACATGCCCTCATTCACGCTGCACTCGACGCAGTACTCATCGTCGACGTTGACGGACGTGTCCTGGAAGCCAACCCAGCATCTGAGAAAATCCTTGGTTACACGCAAGATCAGATCGCCAGCCATCCGCCCCTTGGCTCCATTATGCACCCGACCCTCGAGGAACGCGGGCAACGCGCGTCGGACTTCCCTACCGAGCAAACGGTATTCGAACGCAAAGTCTCAATCGCTACGATGCTTAAATCCGCAACGGGCAAACGGATCGAAGCCCGCCTGCGAAGAAGGGATGGAGCCTGGTTCGAAGCGGAAATCTCCACTCATCCATTGACCATCGGTAACTCCGAAGGTTGGGCCATGTTCATTCGCGACATTACCACCCGCAAGCGCGCAGAACAAGAATTGCGCACGGCAAAGGAACTGGCAGAACGCGCCAACGCAGCTAAAAGTGAATTTGTGGCCAACGTCAGCCATGAACTGCGAACCCCACTAACCGGCATCATCGGACTGCATGAACTATTGCAACGCAGCGAATTGGATCCCAGACAGCAGAATTATTTGCAATTGGCACAAGTCTCTTCCGGGAATCTACTCAACCTCATCGATGACTTGCTGGACTTTTCCAAAATTGAAGCGGGGCGAATCGACATTGAACAATTTCCGTTCTCATTAGTCGACTGTGTGGAAGAAGCCGCAGTATCGCTTGCCGCCCGCGCGCAATTGCGAGGCCTCGAGTTACTTATTGACCTGGCACCCGACCTGCCCGAAGTGGCGATCGGTGATCCATACCGCATCAAACAAGTTCTGCTCAACCTCCTAGGCAATGCCATCAAATTTACTGAGAAAGGTGAGATTCGCGTCCGGGTAAAACGATGTGTTCAGCAAGTCGACCCCACAAATTGTATTTGTGTGCGATTCGAAGTCCATGACAGTGGGATCGGAGTCGACGCAGACCATCGCGAATTGATATTTGACGCGTTTCGACAAGCGGATAACAGTACCACGCGCCGTTTCGGTGGGACCGGCTTGGGGCTGACCATCTGCCGTGACTTGGTTGAAATGATGCGTGGGCGAATCGGCGTCGAAGAGACATCTTTCGCACGACCGGGCGCCGCCGACGCATTGCGGCCAGGCAGCTGCTTTTATTTTGAACTCCCCCTTCGGACCTCACAGGCGACATTGCTCGGACCGGGGCAACAGAGTCATAAAACTCCATCGCAAATGTCTCCAACCGATAGGTTGTCGCGCGAAGTCATTGTGATCGTCGCCGGTCCATCCAACTGGCGCGACTTGCTGAGCCGGTTGATCGAACAGCTGGGATACAAACATGTGGTGATGTTACCGGAGGACTTTGCCAAACGCGAACCCTCTCGTCTGTTCGCCGCCGGAAATAACTCGATCGTCATTGCTGACTACCGCGAGCTCAGTTCGCTCAACATCCACTCGTTTCCGGTGGTCGTTCGCTGGATTCTGCTCAGTCCGTTGGCCAACGCACATCCAACCTCAACTCCATCCTGGCTAAGCCATGCCGATGTGCAATGGCTATCGCGGCCAATTCGCAAGGGAGAGTTGCTCGAAGCGCTCACTCGCAAGCATGCGACGCCAACAACTTCCCTGTCCGCGATGCCTACGCGTTCCGTCTCGGTGCTGCTGGTTGAAGATAGCCCCGTCAGTCAAACCGTCCTCAGCGATATGCTTGCCAGTTTGGGGCATCGAGTAACTCTTGCGAACAATGGGCGCGATGCCATCAACTTATGTGCTTCCCAACAATTTGATTTGGTACTGATGGATATCCAGATGCCAGAAGTCGATGGATTGGCTGCGACCAAAACCATTCGCGAGCAAGAAATCGATGGAAAAAGACATTTGATAGTCGCCCTGACAGCCCATGCCAGCAGTCAAGATCGAATGCAGTGTGAGCAAGTTGGCATGAACGGCTTCCTGGTCAAACCCATCACGCTCGATGCCTTGCGTGACGCCGTAGCCACCTTAACCAACAATGAGTTGTATGTCGAGCAGCGGCGTTTCCTGGTTCCGTTGGCGATCGAAAATGACTCCCAGCCTACTGATGAAACCAAGCGGAGTTCTACAGCTGAACCTGATTCCACTCCCAAAAACGCGTCTGAAAATCAAAGTGATCGAACGCCACTTAGCGAGCCGACACATGGGCTGCACGTGAATCTCGAAGATTTGTTAAGAGATTCACCCGAATGGCCGGAGTTGGTGGGGTTGATGAACGGCAACGAAAAGCTCCTCCGCGATGTCTTGAAACTGCTGGTCAGTGAAGTGCCAAAACTGGGTCGAAGTTTTGCCCGTGCGGTCGAAGCAGGCGACTTCAAGGAAGCCCGTCGCGCAATCCATACGCTCAAAAGCAACGTTCGACATGTTGGCCTGTCCCATATCGGCGATTGGGCCGAGAAGTTGGAATACATTGCGCGGGATGAACAATTGGATGCTTTACAATCCGTAGTGTCCAAAGTCACCGAAGTTGCTGAAGCTGTTGCAGATTGGTCAGACCAGGTGGGCTCAAAGCATTGAACTGCTTAAAGCTTCATATCTGTTCACGGGATCGGCCCGATGGGCCTGAATGTAGAACGATTGTCCCCAATTGTTTTTTTCCTTGCGATGGTTGGTCTAAGTTGGGTACAAAACAATTTGGGACAATTGTTCTACATTGCCTTGAACGGTTACAAGCGTCATACGGCGACCGGTGCCGCAATGTGGGGATGAGGAGCATAGTCGAGCAGCTCAAAGTCCTCGAACTCGAAGTCGAGAATAGAATCGCGATGGCGCAATATCTTAAGTGTTGGCAACGACTTCGGGGTGCGAGAAAGTTGCAATTCGGCTTGCTCCAGGTGATTGTTGTACAAGTGCACGTCGCCAAATGTATGCACAAACTCGCCGAGCTGCAGGTGAGTTGCTTTGGCCATCATCATGGTCATCAGCGCGTAAGATGCAATGTTGAACGGCACTCCCAAGAAAAGATCTGCGCTACGTTGATAAAGTTGGCAACTGAGTCGCCCATCGGCCACATAAAACTGGAATAACAAATGGCAGGGCGGCAGAGCCATCTGCTCGAGCTCGCCTACATTCCAAGCGCTAACAATCATCCTCCGTGAATCGGGAGTTTCACGCAATTGGCGCTGAACTTCGACGATTTGGTCGATGCATTCGCCGCTGGGTGTTGTCCATGAACGCCATTGTTTCCCATAAACGGGCCCCAACTCACCGTCGGCATCGGCCCATTCATCCCAGATCGAGACTTTATTGTCGTGCAAGTATTTAATGTTTGTCTCGCCACGAAGAAACCATAATAACTCGACCAAGATGCTGCGTAAGTGCAGCTTCTTGGTGGTCAAGAGCGGAAACCCTTCATTCAAATCGAAACGCATTTGTTGTCCAAACAGGCTGCGAGTCCCGGTTCCCGTTCGGTCGGTCTTCACGTGCCCTTCAGTGAGCACCTTGCGCATTAGATCCAGATACTGTTGCATGCTGAAGAGTCTCAGTTCGAAAGCTGGTGGAGTGTAGCGGCGAGGGATTCACGGGGAAATAAACAGAAGCTGTATTCTCGCGATTCGAGGATCCGCTGTTGCCGTTCCAATGCGTTCAAGCGATCAATTTTTGCGCGTGACGCGTTTAGTTGTGGCGTAGCCAATTCGCTCAAACGCTTATTGATCGCTGTCATCTCACGGTGCCACTCCCACTTTTCACCGCGTGGTGGAATGTTGGCCAACAACTGTTGCTTGCGTTGTGACAATTCTTCGACCTGGCCGGCGAGCTCATTTGTTGGAGCAAGTTCGTTTGAACCGTCGGAGACCTGATCTGCGTGAAACTTCAATTGCCAAAGAATGTCGCGCTCCCGACGGATTTCGAATTCTGTCGTGGCGCTGGAGCCTTTGTCGAGCAATGGGTTGGTGATGGGCAGGTGCATCGTGGCGGTTGCCACGGCCATTAGCGGCGGCTGAACACCAAAGAAGTCCGCCATGATCGCATCGGTCAGCTGATCGTACTTGCCTCCACCGATGCCATGTACAAACAGATCGCTCAAAAACATGCGCATGTACATAGTGGTCAACAGAGCGCGGGGGCGTAAGCAGACGCCGTCCACGTGAAAATCCATCCACTGACTTGCCGCATTGTCGCAGTCCAACCGCCCCTCGATGACTGCTTGCCAACCCGCCCGATCACTCAATAGCAGTTGATCGTTCAAAAGTCGCACCCACATTTTCTGACGATGCGGTGCGGCCGTGCGGTAGATCCACCAGGGAGCTTCAAGCCAACCGTCACTTTCCTCTAGCATCGGAACGGGATGGGCTCGATTGCGAATGTGGTGGGCTGTGCGGTAGTTGGTCAACTGATCGTTGTAGACAGCATGGAACCTCGGCAACTCACTCAGCACTTGAATGCTGAACCGCGCGAACGCACGGGTATTCACCAGGCTGCTCGACGGGACTTCAAGTGTATTGAGTCCAAGCTGTTCTTCCAGCTTGTGTCGCGCTTCGGCGATCGCCAGTCCTATTCGATTCGAGCGGCGTACCGCGGCGATAGCATCGGGCCAAATCTCACTCAACAAAGTTGTATAGTGATGTGGAAGCAGACTCTCCAGAACTCGTTTGGGAAATGAATCCCACAACTCTCGGGAATTCAATTGGCGAAGCTCCCACGGAACGCTATCGCGTTGGGTATCAAATGGAATGCTTTGCGCAACGACGCTACCGTTGGCACCCACGCTGGGAACGCGGATGGCCGCATTGCGGCAAAGATCATTGTCTACCAGGAAGTTGATCGCAATCGCGCCCGATTGTGCGGCGAGCTGTGAAATTAAAAAGTTCTTGAACCATACTCCAGCATGGAAGAGCTCGGGTTGATGTCCCGACATCACGATCGCTGGAAGTACTCCTTCGCCAGGCACCCGCTTTGCAACTTCTGGCAGCTCGCGGTAAGCAGAGGTAAAACCGACCGCCAGTTCAATGGCTTCCTGCCGCGCCTGTCGCCGCGCCGTTTCCCACGTCTTGCCACAAAATTCGAGCGACGGTGCTACATGCGCGTGCGCTTCCTTACCCGTTAGAACGTCAAGCAGCTCGGGCACGGCCGGAATAATCGTTGCCGAACCAGGCTGCTGTGGCGCGCGAAAGTGTTGATACCCATGTGTGACCATCGAACTCATTTAGGGCACTTTCGGAACAGCGACCTGCGCACAGGCAATTCAAAACCACGACCTTGCATTGCAGACACGCTACGCTCAATGCACTCATTGTAATACTGCAAGCGCTTTTCAGCTTCGTCCAACGCACCCCCAAATGATCGATTCAAATCGAGATAGATCAAGGGGACAGGGATTTCAATAATTCGCAAGCCACGCATGGCGGCTTGCACCCACAATTCAAGTGGCATTGCGTATCCATCGTCAGAGATGTCTAGCAGTTTGAGTGCTTCGACGCGGTACGCCTTGAAACCGCAGAAGGCATCGGTTAGATCGAGGCAAAGCAAGTCGTTCAGCTGTCGCGTAATCTGACGATTGATGAACATGCGTTGCGACGGAGGCTGACTGTCGCCCTCGTACTTCTTAAGGTAACGACTCCCCGAGACCATGTCGGCCTGCTTGCAAGCTTCGACAAATCTTGGAATTCGCATCGGCTGATGCTGGCCGTCACAGTCGAGGGTCACTAAATATTCGAAATCGTGCTCGATCGCGTAGCGAAACGCGGACTTCAGCGCTGCACCATAACCACGATTCACTTCGTGGTTGACGACATGCACATCCCGCCAAGCGGTCAATCTCTCGAGGGTCTGGTCACTCGACCCATCATTGACCACCAGAATATTTTCTGCGTACTTGGAGACTTCCGACAACACGCCATCCACATACTGTTCTTCATTGTAAACCGGCAAAGCGGCAAGCCATTTGGACATGAGTCGATCTCCTAAGTGAAAACGGCCAGCCAATCGCCGTCAATCGTTTTCGGACTCTGAATTCTAGAAACCGAGGCTAGGCCGTCAATGAATTTAATGGCAGTGTTGGAAAACAATGGCAAATAACGGACCACAGCCCCACAATTGCACTTTGGCAGGCTGCGCGTGTAGTGCCATCTTGGGCAAATTGACACTCGACTTCTCTAAACCACACTTAGGAGGGGAAATTGCCTGTTGCACCTATTCATTTAATTGGATGGCGCGGACGGGATCCTCTTCTCGCTCCGAAGCCCAACTGCGAATTTCTGGAAAATCGTTCGCAAGGCGTTTGGCTAACTGTTCCATGGCGAATCGCTCGCTGGCGAAATGGCCGATCATGAGCAACGAAACACCTGCCGCTCGCGCTTCGAGACACTGATGAAAAGTCGCTTCGCCGGTCAAGAAAAGATCGCATTGTTGGTCGAGCGCTGCGGGTAACAGGCTGGCGCCACTTCCACAGGCGATTGCAACTTGATGTGCCATCCGACCTGAATCGACACCCCTTAACCGACAGCCTGGCAACCGCCCGGCAAGTAACTGAGCGAGGGCCGGCATCAATAGGGGAGCGTCCAGAAGTCCGATGCGCCCCGTTCCTAAGCCGACAAGCGAGCTGTTGTCACAGGGAACGATCGGTCGCGGGGCAGCAATCCCCAAGAGGGATGCAAGTTGATCATTGACCCCGCCTGCAGCGGAGTCCCAGGCGGTATGCGCGGAGTAGACAGCGATGCTGGCTGTCGCCAACCTCCACAACAATCGTCCGGTTAGCGTGTCCGTGGTCAGCCGGTTCAACGGTCGGAATGGAAGGGGATGATGGGTAATCACCAGTTGTGCGCCCCGCTGGAGAGCTTCATCGACGACATCGGTAGTCAGCGTCAAGCAGGTCATGACGCGTGCGATACCTGCATGGCGATCGCCCAGGAGCAATCCGATGTTGTCCCACTCTGCGCCAAGTTCCGGCGGCGCCAGCTTTTCCATCCATTGCACAATCTCTGCTATTTGGTGAACAATTTTGTTATTATCCGCCCTGTCGTTGGTGGCTTGTTCGATGTGGGTTTTCTCGATGTTGTTTTTGTCGTGTGCCATATGGGCGACTAATATTCAGACGCTCGAGGCAGTTTGCGTGGATAAGGGAGTTCGCGTTGTTTCGGCAGCGGACCTTCATTGGTTTCCAGCCACTGAATTCGCTCGGACTCTGTTGCATAATACCGGAGCCACTTTTCGGTATCGCTTTCATCTAAACACCGCCAGCAGAGGTAGTTGCCTGGCAAGTCAACCTTCTTTTCACACGCGGGGAGGATATCTCGGTAAATCAGTGTAAAGAGCTCGCGATCGGACAGATGCTCGGTCATTTCTAACACGATGCGCACCGAAAACAGGCGATCGATCGTGTCGTGCAGCAGTTGGTAAAGCACATCGTCGTCCAGCTTCGATGGCGAAGGGAGACGCAATTCTGGAAAAAACCACTTGCTAATGGCCAGCGCAGGTGCTCGTTCCCAGGCCAGCATCGACTCCAAAAAGCAGTTCTCTTCGCTCAGATTCATCTGTCGAAAATGAACCAACGACACCGATTCATCGATGTAAGGTTCGAGTTCGTCGCGCAAGCGAGCATTGCGGAGAAGCAATTCAACTTCGTCGGTGGCGTTAGACATTAGGCTCTTGGGATAGTTCGGGGGATGGGAGCAAAGTCGATTGGTCAGAACACTTGGGCGTGTCGGCACACCATCGAATTCCATTTCTGACTGGAAGTTGCTTGTGTGCGCCAACACGTTCGACTTTATACGGCTCACCCCTGCCGCTCAACGGTTGACTTAAGAAATTCAGGTCGAAGCGACAAAAGTCGCGACGCTTGGGGCGTCAGAAATGGTACGACCCGTCTGTTTTCACACTACTCTAATTTTTCGATTTGATTTATTTTTTCCAGGCGGCGTTCGTGCCTGCCAGCTTCGAATTCGGTTGTGAGCCAGATTTTGACGAGATCATCGATAGGCCGGTCGCCAATTAAATCACCAGGCAAACAAAGGACGTTTACGTTGTTGTGGCGACGGCACATCTCGGCCATCACTTCGTCATAGCAATTTGCGGCTCGGACACCCCGGAATTTGTTGGCGGCGATGGCCATCCCTATGCCAGTCCCACAAATCAAAATGCCACGGTCGCACGCTCCCGACGCCACTTCGCGGCAGACCGCCGACGCAAAGTCCGGGTAGTCTACGCTCTGGTCGTTATCTGTCCCGTGATCGCATACTTCATGTCCACAGGCCTGAAGTGTTGTTAGCAACTTCGACTTAATTCGAACACCGCGATGGTCACTACCGATGGAGACACGCATGGTTTTTCGCTGACAACTGAAAGCCGAAATGACGAGTATGAAAACACAATAGAATTAGATCGAACACCAGTCTGTAGCTTAGTCGGAACTCCATATAGGGAACCACGATTCTTCGATTTGTGCGACCCATCGATCGAGATAACCGTCGATTTGATCGGCACAAGCCGCATAATTTGCCTCCGCCCCCCCAAACGGATCGGAAACATCCTGCTGGGAGCCGCTGACCAAATAAACTTTGTTGGCAATCTCCGGAAATCGCTCTAGGATTGCCATGCGGTGGGAACTGGTCATCGCCAATATCAAGTCGGCGTGCCGTAACCCTCGTTCGGTCACCGAACGACTTTGATGATCTAACAAACTCAACCCCCGCGTTTTCATGACGCTGATCGCTTCTGGCGAGGCGGGACCGCCCGGGAAGGCGCTCAGGCCTGCGGAAGTAACGAACACCGGCTGCGAGCCCTCGCTTGGTAGCTTGGGAAAACGCTTGCGAAGCTTGCTATTTAACAATGCTTCTGCCATCGGGCTGCGGCAGGTATTCCCGGTGCAAATGAGCAGGATCACCAACTGTCCAAGTCGATGAAGATTTTCGCCGGCCAGTACCCCTCGGTGGATGATTTGGCAGCGGTTCTCATCAACGCGAACGCTGGTCGCCAAATCGCCATAATGCGTCGGGCCGTCATCGACCAACGTAGAAATCTCACCCGCACAGACTTTTGCCAAGCGATCGCCACGACAAACCGGCTGCCCCTCGGCGTCACACAACGGTACGGCCACCAACGGGCCTGGCATCAGTCGCATCGCTTGACGAATCGCCTCGTGGGCCGCCACACGCAAGGCCAGATATTGGCTATCCTGCAACGTAGACTGCAAAACTGATGGGGGAAGGCAATTTGCCAGACTCTTGTTCCGATCAACAGATAGTTCAAGCACCAATGGGCCAGGCCAACCGCGATCGACCAATCGGGACCCGACGCGCGACAGGTTGGGTGCATAATCCAACGCTTCGCTAGCCGAACGCAGGAATAAGGTGGGGGCACAGTCCTTCCGAATCGCCTGCAATCCGAGTAACTTGGCAACCGCCTCCGGCTTGAGACCACTTACGATACCATGATATGCGGTTTCCGCAGGCAGCGCGACCACTTGGCCTTCCACGAGCGCTTGGACAATGAGATGCACAATGTCGCGAGGATCTTCGCTGCTTTTCCAGTCGAGTGAGCTTGCCATGTGACCCTTGGGGTTCGTCGATGTCCGATCAGTGAGCCTAATCCAGGCGCCAACTAATATAATGCCTTTGCTTCTTTTTCGCAGCTATACCTATTCATCGAATCGATTCTGTCCGTGTCAAGCATGCCTGCCCTAACTGAAGATCAGCCGCCAGCAATGCTGAAACTGTCTCGCCGTAGCTTCGTTGCAGCCTCGCTGCGATCTACTGCCTTGCTTGCCGCACCTGCGACAACAATGAGCTGCTTGACCGGTTGTGTGCCGCAATCAGGTGTCGATGCTCTACCCGACTTGGTGTGGGGACGCCGCGGATTGTCGGAAGGTCGGTTGATGAAACCGCGAGCGATGGTCATCGATCCACTCGATCAGCTCTACATCGTCGATATGACGGGACGCATCCAAGTTTTTGATCGCGACGGAACTTACTTGCGCGGCTGGCGGACACCCATCATCACACAAGGCAAACCAACCGGCTTGGGCCTGGCACGCGATGGTTCGCTGCTGGTCGCCGATACACACTATTTTCGCGTACTGTTCTACAGCCCCGACGGCAAGCTCGACGAAACCCGAACGATCGGTGGTGAACATGGCGACGCCCCTGGGCAATTCCATTTTGTCACGGATGTCGCTGAAAATGCAGAAGGTCACCTTTTTGTGGGGCAATATGGTCAAGTCGACCGAATTCAGGAATTTGCCCCTGATGGCGCGTTCATTCGCTATTGGGGGACTCAAGGCAGTGCGCCTAATGAATTTTCGCGCCCTCAAGGGCTCATCTTTGATCGCGAGGGGCTGCTCTGGATTTTGGATGCCTGCAACCATCGCATTCAAATATTCGATGTCGCGACCGAAGGAACTCCTAAGTTGGTAGATGTGTGGGGAGAACCAGGTGCAGCGATTGGGCAGTTGCAGTATCCCTACGGTATCGACTTCGATCAGGATGGAACGGTGCTGGTGGCCGAATTTGGCAATCACCGCGTCCAACGCTTTTCACGCACCGGAGAGCCACTCGAAGTTTGGGGACAAGTTGGTAACTCACCTGGACAGTTCAATAGTCCCTGGGCACTTGGTATCGATTCCAAGCGATCGTTGCATGTACTGGACACGATGAACCACCGCGTCCAACGCTTTCCCACGTAGCTGCGTCTCTCCGAGACGCAGTCAATTCGCGTCTTGGAAAGACGCGACTACGCGGTGACTTCACTCACACGGAACTTGACCATGCGCGTTATCAGCTCATATGGGATCGTTTGGTCAAATGGAAATTGCACCGACCCCTTGGAACGTTTGTATGGCGAAAGGTCGGCTTCGAACGCGGCCATGGCACTGGGAGTTGGATAGAAGCCAAGATGCTGCTTGAAAGCCCCAAAATGAACAAGATTCCCATTTTGCACATAGGTTGGAAGCTGGTACTTGATCGCTTCCTCTGCCTGGGGCGCCGCTTTTTTTATCGTCACACGCACTTTCTTTAAAACCTTCTGTACGTCTACCGGAAATCCATCGATGTACTCGTCGATCGTGGTTGGAATCTTCGACGTCGATGTTGCTTTTTTCATTCTCAAACTCCACGGAAAGGGCGCTGCGGTTTTGGAGTACATACTCAAATAAAAAATGCGAAGGGTGCCGCCATAAGAAGCTGCCATTCGCATTTCGATTGATTATGTCATCCCCGCCCTGTCCCCGTCCAGTGTGTGAGCTAGACATTGAGTTCCGCGAAAAGGCAACCATTACGGCAATGTAGAACAATTGTCCCCAATTGTTTTGATTATTGCGATGGTTGCTTTCTTAAGACTGGTTGCAAAACAATTGAGGACAATTGTTCTACATTGGTTACAAAACAATTGAGGACAATTGTTCTGGGAAAAGTTTTAGGACAATCGCTCCAGCAACGCTCAACACAGGTATCGCCCAGGCAAGAAAACAGATCCAGGCGTAATGCAACGGCAAGCGATCTTCCTGTCGCACCACCCAATGCTTGGCAAGCGAAAAGATAGCCACCACTAAAACCAAGGCTGTGGGAATGGCGGCAATCCAAAAGTAGCCGAATGAACGTTCGAGGTAGGGTTGAACATATTCAAGTCGCCCATATTGATCCGCAAGTAATACAGTGATCAGCGCTAATCCGATCCAAATGGCCGTGATGGCTGTGACGAGCGCGACCGTGGCTGCAATCACTGGCTTTTTGAAACACATCGCCGCTAGTGCGCCCAGCAAAAATGTACAAGCTGCAGCGCCGAGCAAGTTGCCAATGTAAACTTCGCCAGACGGCCTCATTTCCGGATGGGGATCCAATGCAACCAGCGCCAACAAAACGACGATAGTTCCCACCGACCAAAGCCCTGTCACGAGTAACCGCGAAGTAATCAACTTCATCGGGTCAACGCCTCGATCCGCAAGAAAGCGTATGCGTTGCTGCGATTGATCGCCTTCGAAGGCGGAAAGCCCCATAAAGCCAATCACAACCGGCACAATCACATTCAACGCACCACCGCCCGTCCAAGCAAAAAGTAGGGGCAGCAGGAAAACGACAAGTCGCATCGGCCATGAGCTGTTCAACGCCTGGCGAACTAACATCTGCCACTGGCTAGGTGCGGCGTTGCTGGAATAGCTAAAGTTTGATGCGCGCGGTAGCTCAGCCGACGCGGCGGCTTTGGAAAACCACCGCAGGCCCATTTCGTCCCGCTTCCAACGACTACGGTAGGCCCAGACCATCGCCACGCTTCCAGCCACGATGACACCAGTGGTCCACCCCCAATTGGCCAACCAAACCGCCGATTCACGTCTCAAACCGGTTCTCTCTAGAAAACTGGGTGACAGACCGAGCAGTAAAGAAAGAAACAAGATGAGCAACTGGCCAACGGTAATCGCCAAGACAGCACATACCAATGCAGTCAGCGTTTCACGGATCAACAAACTGGCCAGATAAAAATAGACAACGACTTCCACCATGATGATGAAAGTGATCAAAGTGGTATAGCCAACCACCTGCCATAAGTTCTCAATCACCAGCATGCGCATCAACACCAACACCAACGGAGCGATACACAACAAAAGCGCCACAGTCGCCGTGGCGAACAACGTGATGCATAGCTTGCTCACTAACGCTCGACGCCAACTGACCGGCAAGCTGGATGCCCAGCCCCAAGTTCCCGACTGTCGTTCTTGCCCAATCAGCATGCCGCTACAGCCGACGGCTAAAAGAATGGGAGCAAGACATGGAACAAAAGCCAGTCCTTCCAGCAATCCGTTGCGTAAACGATAGTCGCTAGAACTTAGCGCAATCGCCAGAAATACGAGCTGTACGGACAGCAGTCCTACAAGAACAGCAAGCAGGCTCGATTTAACCTGCTGAAAATCTTTCCAAAGCAGACTGTACCAGACCGACGGACGCCGCAGTTGAATTTCGTTGTGCATTATGCGACCTCCGAGCTACTATTGGAGTTTCGCTGGCCACCCGTCGACGACTTGGCGTCTGTGCCCGCATTGGATAATTCTTCTTGGCTGGTAAAGCCCAGGTAGAGCTCTTCCAGGTTAGGCCGCATCGACTTGACTTCAAACAGATTGGGATGCTGGTGCAACGCAGCTTCGATTTTTGGAGTCAAGCCACGCACCATCAAATGATGGGTGCGGCCCGTTTGCTGCTGTTGAAGAACTTCCAGTTCATCGAAATCAGCTGGCAGCGCAAGTAACGGGTCTCGAAGGGAAACGTCGAGCATGCTGACCGAGCTCTTTAGATCTTCCAGTGGTGCAACGATTTGTAATTGACCAGCGTGCAAAATGGCCACCCAATCGGCCACCCGTTCGACTTCGTGCATCTGGTGTGAACTGAGGAAAACCGTTTGACCGGCCGCGGCGCGATCGATCATGCTCTCTAGAAACGATCGTCGGACAAGCGGATCGAGTCCCGAAGTGGGCTCGTCAAGAATCAGTAAAGCGGGATCAAAGGCCATCGCCAGCGAAAGCGCCACTTTGGCCCGCATGCCTTTCGATAAGTTCCGAATCTTCGCATCGTGCGGCAGCTGGAATTCAATGATCAGTCGACTGTACGACTGCAGAAAGCCATCCGCATAAAAGCCGGATGCGTACCAGCCGGCTTGGGCAACCGTCATCCACTCATAAAGACTCGGGGCATCCGAAACATAGCCGACTTGTCGCCGGATTTCGAGTGGCTTCTGAGCTGGATCAAGCCCACATATTGAAATGGAGCCGGCGTTGAGCCGATGATAGCCCAACATACTGCGAATGAGCGTTGATTTGCCAGCGCCATTTTCGCCTAACAAGGCAAAAACAACTCCGGCAGGAACTTGTAGACTGACGTCTTTCAGTACCGTTCGGCGACCAAAACGCTTGGTTACTCGTTGAGCGTCTATTACATGGTTCATAACTGTTTGTCTCCGGTGCGAATGGCATTTTTCAGAGCTTTGTCAAACATGGTTCGCAAGCGGTCTTCGTCCAGTCCACTGCGAATCGCTTCGTCCAGTACGGCCGACAATCGCTCGGCCAACAATTGCTGACGGTCCACTACACATTGCTTCTTGGCACCATCACAAACCGCCACACCCCGTCCGCGAAGCGATTGCAGTACTTCTTCACTCTGCAATTGGAAGTAGGCGCGCTGCACGGTGTTTGGGTTGATGGCCAATTGTCGCGCCATATCGCGGACACTTGGGATGACCTGTCCAGGGACTAAGACTCCTTCCGCGACGGCAAATTTG
Organism: Pirellulaceae bacterium; assembly: GCA_041753315.1. GTDB lineage: Bacteria > Planctomycetota > Planctomycetia > Pirellulales > Pirellulaceae > Aureliella. Next base: position 39,768 of record JBGSUV010000067.1, read on the forward strand.
ATCTGTCGCACCAGTTGCTCATAGATCGGTATTCCATTATTGGGTTCAATTGAAAGCTGCATTTCCTCCGTACCTCTTCGGCAATCGACGCTGAACAGCGACCACCCTCACAACTGAACTGCCGTGGTGGTGTACTAGTGTGATGATACGGAGCGCGGGTAGGTTTGTCAAGCTGTTCGTACTAAACAGAACCTGCCGCAGGTGTTTTTTGGCTGGAACATCCGTGCTCCGGCTTTGCTATCCCTGCTATAAAATCGCGTATGGTCACTGCACTGAACGTTGCTTGCGTTTTGTAGCACGGAGGTTTGGTGATAGCCCGAACGAGGCCTTGGGACGTCGGCGGTGACGAGCGGTAGCCGCTGGCCTTGCTCTCGTACTTATAACCGCTTATCTATAACCGCTCATTAATAACCCTGTCGCGTAACAGCCTGCTGGTCGAAACATCGAATTCGTCTTCATTTCTAAGAGTTGCCCATTTATGAAAATCTTGATCAGCGGAATTTGTGGCTTTGTCGGCTCGCGTGTGGCTCTGGCACTGAACGCTGCATTGGATCAACGCAATGCAATCCCCCAGCAACCGGGGAGCGAAAATCTAAGAATCATTGGAATCGATAATTTTTCGCGACCGGGAAGTTGGCACAATGTGCAGTTGCTAAGGTCTGCGGGAATTCAAGTTATTCACGGAGACGTGCGCAATGCAAGTGATCTGGATGCATGCGGGGCGGTCCAGTGGGTCATTGATGCTGCGGCCAATCCCTCCGTGCTGGCGGGAACCGACCAAATAACAACCAGCCAACAGCTAGCTGAGACCAATGTACTTGGAACGATTAACCTGCTCGAATTCTGCAAGCGTCACCAAGCGGGCATGATCTTATTAAGTACATCGAGGGTATATTCGATCGCCAGCTTGAGTGCGTTACCGCTGCGATCGAATGGCGAGCAATATGAACTGGACACAACTCAAACTTTACCCGCCGGAATAACTTTGCAAGGCATATCCGAAAGTTGCTCGACGGTGTCTCCGCTTTCGCTTTATGGTTCCACCAAACTCGCCGCCGAAGTATTGGCTCTCGAATACCACTATGCGTTTGACTTTCCAGTTTGGGTCAATCGCTGTGGAGTCCTAGCCGGGGCGTCGCAGTTTGGACGCCCCGATCAAGGAATATTTGCCTATTGGCTCCACAGTTGGCGGCAACGTCAGGCGCTGCGCTATATTGGTTTTGGAGGTACAGGGCATCAAGTTCGCGATTGTTTGCATCCAGCAGACCTCGCTAAATTGATCGCCTGTCAAATCCAGACCGCCGACAACGATGCCTTTCCACGTATTGTGAATGTCTCCGGTGGCGTGGAATCCGCATTGTCGTTAAGCCAACTTTCAAACTGGTGCGAACGCCGCTGGGGCTCGCATGCCGTAGCAAAGGATCCGACGCCACGCCGCTACGATTTACCCTGGATCGTCCTTGATCACTCACTCGCAACGGCAACCTGGGGGTGGAAACCAAGCATTCCGATAGACTCGATCCTCAGTGAACTGGCCGATTTTGCCGACGAGCATCCCGATTGGCTATCACTCACCTGATGTGGCGGCCACCACGATCTCATGATCGTCTTCGGGTGCGATGAATCGCAAGTCAATATAAAGTTCGGTCCCGCTGATCGCCGTGGCGACTGGGAGTGGAGCTCCTTCGCGAGTTGCATCGCCGCGCAGTAGGTCGCGCTGTAGGTGTTCCACCGATTCGCGTGGCGTGATGCGTACAGCCCAGTTGTGGAGCTTGTAGCGATCCCAGGGAGTTGGTCCCAGCGGGCATTCACGTTCGACTTCAACAGCTTGGGCAATGCGTTTGGTATCGTTGAGTTGAACGGCCAAACGCATGGCGCGGTTCTTGAGATTTTCTGCGTTGGCGAGCAATTGACCTGCCACCCCGGTCTCGATTTCATCGCTGATGTTTGCCAGTTGCAAAGCGATGATTGCAGCAGACAACCGGGCACCGGACATCTGACCATGAAGTGCTTCTGCGGCGCTGTGCATGGCTCGCACCACTTTTTCTTTACCAAAGATCATGATGCCTTCGGGGCCGGCCAAGAGAAAATGAAGTGGAAGCAGAACGATATCTGCACCACTATCGAGCCTTTGCTTGACGTTGGCAAATCCAAAGTGGTCGCTGAGTTCTTGACTAAATACTCCGTCAATGAGAATTTCAACGACGGTGGCACCTGACTTCTTGGCGACTCGAATCGCGGCGCCCCGCTGTTCGTCGGCGATATCCAGTGGCAACTGGCTGGGACTGACAAGCACTATCGCTTGTTTAGCGGAGTGAACCGCGGTGTTCCAGTCGTTTTCCGTTGCACCGTTGGCTGCACCAACTTCAGTTAAGCGGCCGGTGAGAGTGGTCAACATCGCACGAACATCTCCGAATCCTGGCACGCGGACGGCATCGGCTCGAGATATGACAATTCCGGACGGTGCAATGCTCTCCAGTTGGAGAAGTTGCAAAGCGAGTTGTGGGGAGCTGACCCAAGCAGTGGGATGGCCAAGAATAAGTTCGGCCGCATGTTTTGCTCGCGAACGTAGTGATGCACCGCTCTGAAACGAGGTCGCAGCTTTCGCAAAATCGAAAGCGACCGAAGATGACATCGGTACACCCTCGAAGTCGGGGTGGAGTAAAGCGCCGGTCGCATTCAGTATCGACGGATTTACATCGGATTTGCTCGAGCTTCCGGCCAGCGAGTCGAGCCAGCTTCGAGCCTGTTGCCAAGCATCTTGCACCTGTCCCAGCGGATTGGCATCTTTCCATCCCACTTTGTTCAGCGCCTCGCGTACACTCCCGGGAATGTCCGGCTGGTTGAGGACCTGCATGACCTTCTCCAATGCGGCAGCAGGAATTAACTCTTCCAGTCGGGATGGTATTTTCACCATTTTTTTGCGTCCTAGTGGGGCAGGCGGATCAAGTTGATGGTTTGTAACGATTGTGAGCAGCAAAAACTGCTACGGACTCCGTTAATTCTACGTCGTTAGCCCACTTTCGGCGACTGCCGTGAGGTAACCTTGGGCAGTGTATGCTCTTTCAATTGCTGTTTGCATATGGCCCAATCATGCATTCAACCAGTGTTTCTGGATTAATCCCAATCAGCGTCGCAACGCTTTTCCCTGGCGTCTTGTTAGGTTTTAACATCTATTTAAAGCCCAGCCAGGATTCTTCCCCAGTATTGTTCTTAGCCAACACAGAGAACCTAAACACTTCGAAGCTAACAACGTTAAGCGAACACGGAGTGAGCAAGCTATTCATTGATCGAAGCGATTGCCAACGCTATCAAGAATACTTGCGCGAAAATTGGAAGACCCTGGCCGCTGACGATTCGATCCCCATCGATCAGCGGATCGCGGTTATGAGCGATGTCATGCGTGATGTCCTCGATGGCAGTTTTCGAACCAACAGCAGCGATGCAATCGTTTTAGTTTCCAAGCAGTTGGCATCGGACGCTTGTGCCCTGGTTTCGAATGAGTCGATCATTACAAGTCAGCTTTGTAAGGTCCTGCATCACGATTATGCAACTTTCACGCATTGTACAAACGTGTGTCTGTATGTCGTGTTGCTCGCGCGAGAACTTGGCTACTCCGGCAGCGAGTTGGAGGAAATCGCCACCGGCGGGCTGCTGCATGACCTGGGCAAATTACAAATCGATGAACGCATCTTGACCAAACCAGGGAAACTCGATGAGTTCGAGTTTCGAGAAGTTCAGAAACACCCGACGACCGGTTTTCGTGAACTGGCGTCGCGCGATGACCTTAATCTTGGTCAGTTGATGATGACCTATCAACACCACGAGCGAATGAATGGTAGCGGTTATCCGGTGGGGTGTCTCGGCGATGAAATCCATCCATGGGCAAGAGTGTGTGCGGTCGTGGACGTATTTGAAGCACTCACGTCGGAACGCCCCTATCGTATGCCCATGACCCATAAAACCGCGCTAGCCGTACTCGATAAAGGTGAAGGAACGGAGTTCGATAGTGAAATTCTCGCATGCTGGCGCACAATGATATTGCAGAAAGCATAATCCAACATGAAAACCTCGCTGCTTGTCCAACTTCCCGAAGAGCTTGTGTCTTTCTACGAAGAACATGGCTATCTCTCATCAACTGCGTTTGAGAACCGCGTTAACGCACGGCTGCGCGTTCGCAGTGAGGGGACAATTGAATTTCAAAGTTCCCCTGCTGCCTTGGGACGTAATCGAGAGTCGATCGGCAGCGTGTTGATAAAAGATCTCTCAAGAAATGGTATCGGAATTTTATACCATGAGCAGATTTTTCCCGAAGAACAATTTCGCATTACGTTTCGGCAGCGCCAAATCGATGTGCGTTCGGTGCGTTGTCGACGATTGAATAATGCCTGTTATGAAATTGGCGGTCAAGTGTTATCTACATCCATTTTGACGGACGTTGAAGAAGACGCATGACGAACTTCCGCATCATGCAATCGCGCTCGCCGCGATTCGCTTTACAACGATTGGCAGACGTTGCCACGATTAGCGGCTCGCTTTATCTCAGCCAGTGGCTCGCTCAACAGGATCCGAGTGACAACTCGTTGGTTGCCATCTTGGTTGCAGTCGTCATTTTCTTCCTCGTTGGAGAAGTTTCTAGTCTCTATCGACACGAAGAAACTCGCTCGGCCAATCGCGACTTGGCGCTCGTACTCTCCAGTTGGTTTACCACGATTGGGTTGCTTGGCCTATTGGCGTTTTTCAGTCGCGAAGGGGAGACATTTGCCAGAAGTAGTATCCTCGGTTGGATTTTCTTGACAGGTGCGTTGTTAGGTTTGCAGCGCATGCTCATTCGCTTGACGAACGAAGCTCTGTTTTCAGCCGGCTGGGGACGCAAACGCTGCGCCATTGCTGGTCTGAATGCCCTGGGACTGGAACTGCTTCAAAACGCCAAAAACAATCCAGAATTTGGGCTGCAAATTGTCGGATTTTTCGATGACCGTTCCCAGCAGCGATGGGTTGCAGCGGCACAAGCGGAATCGCAGGTGTTGGGCAAATTAGAAACGCTGGTCGAACAAGCCAAAGCAGGTGAAGTGGATACCGTATTCGTCACTCTACCCATGCGGGCAGAGTCGCGAATTCGGTGGCTGCTTGACAAACTGGCTGATACGACGGCCAACGTCTACATCGTCCCCGACTTCTTTGTATTCGAACTGCTCCACTCGCGCTGGAATTCCATCGGTGGAATCCCAGCGGTATCGGTCTTCGAAACTCCGCTCTACGGCGTGGATGGTTGGGTGAAGCGACTTTTTGACTTTGCGGCTGCGGCGATAGGACTGGTCTTGCTGTCGCCAGTGATGCTGGTATGCGCTGCGCTGGTCAAGCTCTCTTCGCCAGGGCCAGTTTTCTTCCGTCAGCGCCGGTACGGACTGGATGGTCGTGAGATTTTGGTTTGGAAATTTCGCTCGATGCGCACTTGCGATAATGGCCCAGTCGTGGCACAGGCAACCAAACAAGATCCGCGCATCACTCGCATCGGTGGAATTCTCCGACGCACTTCGCTGGATGAGCTACCGCAACTGTTCAACGTTTTGGATGGTTCGATGTCACTGGTTGGACCCCGTCCCCACGCATCGGCGCACAATGAGCACTATCGGAAACTGATTCGTGGTTACATGTTGCGGCACAAAGTGAAGCCCGGCATCACCGGTCTAGCACAAGTTGAAGGATATCGTGGGGAAACCGAGACCCTAGATAAAATGCAAAAGCGTATCGACTTCGACCATCGATACATTCAAAGCTGGTCCATTTGGCTCGACCTGCGAATATTGGTCCGTACGCTGTTTGTGGTCTTCAAGCAAGAAAACGCCTACTGACATAACGTGCGATCCGCTTAGAAAATGCCTAGTTGATCGCGTGCATCTTCGGTCATCATCTCTTGGGTCCAGGGCGGATCCATTACGACCTTGATTTCGACTTTTCCAATTCCTTCCATCGCTTCAACCACTTGACGACTGTTGCCCACCAATTGGGGACCAGCGGGACACATGGGACTGGTCATCGTCATTTCAACCAATACGTCGGTCTTCGACTCGTCGTCAGCGTTTGGCTTGAGATCGACCACGTAAATCAATCCCAGGTCGACGATATTGACGAACAGCTCTGGGTCAATAACTTGTTTAAGCTGCTCACGCACTTTGTCTTCACACAGATTATTGATCATCTTCGAACCTATAAATTTGAAGTTGTTTTTCTGAATTGATTGGCAAACGTGATTTCGCCCGCCGCTCTAAACATCTCTGTAAACGGTCACGGGAGGGCGACGCTCCTGCGGAGCCTTCTCCGGTCGCCACCTGCCGTTCACAAGCAAGCGGCCTGCACTCTTTTTGGCTTGTGGACGTTAGCCGCTGCCCGCAAAAGCTCGGCAGGAGCCTCGCCCTCCCGCTCTAAACATCTCTGTAACGCGATCACGGGGCGACGCTCCTGCGGAGCCTTCTCCGATCGCCACCTGCCGTTCACAAGCAAGCGGCCTGCACTCTTTTTGGCTTGTGGACGTTAGCCCGCTGCCCGCAAAAGCTCGGCAGGAGCCTCGCCCTCCCGCTCTAAACATCTCTGTAACGCGGTCACGGGAGGGCGACGCTCCTGCGGAGCCTTCTCCGATCGCCACCTGCCGTTCACAAGCAAGGAGCCTGCACTCTTTTTGGCTTGTGGACGTTAGCCCGCTGCCCGAAAAAGCTCGGCAGGAGCCTCGCTCTCCCGCTCTGAAAACGTGTATTCTACCGAAAATCATGCGGTTGTTCCACCGTTGCATGCGACTGACGATCGCATGGAAAACGCTTCGAAGCGTTACTTCGCGGTATTTACGCTGGTAAGTTTGACCTTGGGAGCACTGGGGCCCGCTTGTTTGAGCGCGTCCAGGAGCTGCGACTCAGTTATTAAGTCGCGCAAGATGATCGGCTCTGCGTCGGGCTCCGGCGGATAAATTGCCAAAAGGGGAATTGATAGGCTATCGAGCTCTTGGATTTTCTTAAAGATTTCCTCGCCTCGGTCCGACCAGTCGGCTAGAAGTGGGACCACTTTGTTTTCGCTGACCAAGTCGGCCACATTCGGGCGGTCGATGGCGAGCTTCATGTTGGTCTGGCAGACCAAACACCACCGCGCCGTAAACTCGATCATCACAGTCTTGCCTTCATTGCGATACTGGGCGAGCAACGCTTCGTTGTATGGAATCCACGGCAACTCATGTTTAGTCGGACCAAAATACCCAAAGCCAATCACGGCCCCAAGTAGAGAGGTCACAATCCCAGTGGCCCAGGCAGCGCGAATGCGCCGCGCCTCGGCATAAGCGGGCACGCGGCCAATCAACCAACAGGCAAACCACACGACAATCAACAGGATGAGCGTTGCGATTCGGTAGTCGGGATGGATCATGGTGATAAAGAACACCACCGTCATCAACAACGGGAAGGCCAACACTTGCTTGAGTGTTTCCATCCAGGCGCCAGGTTTGGGCATCATCTTGATAAAACCAGGAGAAACACATAGCGCCAAGTAGGGAACCCCCAATCCTATGCCGACCAACATGTATAACAACAAGATGGATCCGACGGACAAGGTGAGCGTCAGGCCAAACAGCGTGCCCAGGAACGGACCTGAACATGGGGTGGCAAGTACCGTCGTCAACACGCCTTTGAAGAAGGCGCCACTCAGGCCTTCCTTTTCCAGCAGTTCACCCGATTTGCTCGACGTGGCAAATCCGGGAATGGGAATTTCCCACACGCCAAGGAAGCTCAGTGCCATGGCAAATACCAATACCGCCATCGGAACTTGGAAGCGGATGTCTTGGAATTGCTGGCCCCAGCCAAATGCATCCCCAGCAAGCTTAAAACTGATATTCACTGCGGCCAAGACAATCATCACCGCCAGAATGCCCGCGACATAAGTCAGATTGAGCGTAACGACCCGGGCATGGCTGCTGCCTGCTTGATTGACGAAACTCATCAGCTTCAGACCAATCACTGGCAGAACACAGGGCATGAAGTTCAAGATGAATCCGCCGGCGATGGCAGCGAACACCATCCACCATTCAAGCCCATTTCCGGCGGCCCGTTGGCTGAGCGTCAACTTGGCATCGGCTTTGTCGCCGTCAATCCAGTCGCTGAGGTTGGGTTGCGAAACAATCTCCTTGAAGTCGACACTTGCAACCGACATCGCCTGAGGTGTCTCGTCCTTCGCTTCGGAACGGACCATGACTGTACCGCTCAATTCCACGCCCGACGGAATATCGCAACTCGAATCATTACAAGTCATAAATGCAACTTGAATCGCGATCGGATGTTCACCTTCTCCTGCAGTTTCTGGGACGCTGAGCGGGATCATCCATTCCACAGGTCCCTTGTGAAAAATTGCTGGCTCTTCCCCGCCTGAATCTGCCGACTCGGTTTCAGCCGCAGTGGTCGGGACACCAAACCTTAGGCCCGCTTTGGCGGTGGCCACAATCAACGTTCGGAATTTCGGCTCCGCTTCGCCTGGGACAAATTGGTAGACATGATAACCCGGGTCTGTTTGAGCCCGCAGTTTGATGACTGCTGCACCGCCAGGAGCAACCGTAGCAGGTTCTAATGTGGCACTCCAGTCCGCATGCGTGCCTTTGACTCGGAGCGTTTCAACAACCGCTTTTCCTTCGTAGTAGCCGGAGAATGTCGCCTCAATCTTCTCGGAAATGGGGATGCAAGAACCATCCGCTTTGCAGACCTGCCCCTCAATCTCCACAGAAATCGGAGCGTTCTTTGGATCGACATCTTTGGTCAATTTGAGTGGCGCTGACCAAGTGAGTCTGCCATGATGTTCTTCGATCGGCAAATCAGGCCAGACATCTTCAAACTTGCGCTCAGGCGCATGGTCGGGAACAAAAGGACCGGTCAGTTCGATGAAATCGCTGGATGTGTCGATTTGAGTTTTAAGTGGACCACCGTCAGGCTGGGTGACCGAATACATATGCCAGCCATCTTCGATGGTGGCCACCACATGCACTTTACCGACTTTACTGTCTTGCTCAATTTCGTAGGTTGCCTCAACTTCGACCAGTTTAGCTCCGGGAAGTGTGGGCAAGCCGAAGTCACCAAAACCAGATTTCTGAGCGTGTGCAGCGCCCAACTGAACGCATAAGGCGAACAACAAAAAAGCAGATAACCCAGCCAAGCCACTACGCATCTCGTGCCTGTGACTCGAAATCGACTTTGACTTCATATTCAAAAATCCCTTAGCAATCATACCGGCCCAGTCTCCGAGATTGGTCACTTGGGCGCATTTTGTCAGTTGGAAACAGCGAAAGCGGGTAACCCACTCGGCAAGTTCAGAGTATATTTAGCCCCAATCCAATTGTGCGGTCAACGCAACTTGTCGCTCAACTCATGATCGAACTCCTGATTTTAGATTTACGATCCACCCTTAAGTGGTGTTTCGGCGGGTTTTGGTCGCTCACGAGCGGTTGAGGTTGTGGCGAGTTCCCGCGAGACGTGTCTCGTGCTCATGACAGCATTGGTTCGGTCGAGCGGGCGGTCATCTTGCGTTCGACGTTCGTGCAACCACTTTTTACAAGGTCACAGCTATGGCGCATCTATTACAGCTTCACCGGGTAGCCTATCTTCTGTCCGTGAGCTTGTTCACACTTTCCCCTGCGATCTGCCAAGAAGCCACTCAGACCGATGCCGGGGAAGCGAGCGCCTCTGGAGAATGGATCCAGTTGTTCAACGGCAAAGATCTGGAGGGGTGGACCCCAAAGATCCGTCACCATGAACTTGGCGAGAACTATGGTAATACGTTTCGCGTCGAAGATGGGTTGATGAAAGTCCGCTACGACGCAGACAAATATCCGATGTTCGATGAACGCTTCGGACACATCTTTTATAAACAACCTTTCTCACACTATCGCTTGCGGGTCGAATATCGCTTTGTGGATGAGCAATGCCCTGGCGGTCCGGGATGGGCGACTCGCAACAGTGGCATGATGCTCCATTGCGAAGATCCGAAGCTGATGACCGTCGATCAGGACTTTCCGGCTTCGATCGAATACCAACTGCTTGGGGGAAATGGCAAAGATCAACGAACGACGGCCAATCTTTGCTCACCTGGTACCAATGTCTTTTTGGGGGGCAAGCTTTTCACGCCGCATTGCACCAATTCGAAGTCGAAAACTTACCACGGAGAGCAGTGGGTCACCGCCGAGGTTGAGGTGCACGGCGATGGACAGATCAAGCACATCATGGACGGCAATGTTGTGTTGGAATATAGCCAGCCGCAACTGGATCCAGCCGACGCGCATTCCGCCAAACTAGTCGAAGCACGCAACGGCAAATTGTTATTGGAAGATGGTTACATCTCTTTACAATCGGAAAGCCATCCAATCGATTTTCGCAAAGTCGAATTGATGGTGTTGGAAGCTGAGTAGCATGGGAAGACAACCGCTGGCGCTTTTGTTCGACATTGACGGAACACTGATCGACTCAGCAGGAGCCGGTGGACGCGCATTGCTCAATGCCTTGGAGAGCCAATTTAACCTGAGCCAAACCACGCCAGTGCCGTTACATGGACGAACCGATCTTGGAATCATGACGGAGTTGCTGGAGAATCACGGGATTGAAGCAACCCCCGAAGCGCTCATGCAGCTGTGCGACACCTACTTTCAAATGCTTCCTCTCGAATTGGAACGACGGGGAGGCCACGTGTTGCCCGGAGTTGTTGAGCTTTTGGATGCGGTTAGCGACATGGATGGTGCTTTTTTGCAAGCCGAAAATGCCTGCCATGAAGTGGTTTTAGGTGTATTGACCGGAAATATGCCGATCTCAGCGCAAGTGAAGTTGGAGCATTTTAGGCTGGCAAGCTATTTCGAATTTGGCGTCTATGGAGATCGTGTGCACCACCGTCCCGACTTGCGGGACACAGCCATCTCCGCGGTGCAGCAACGATGTGGACCGATCGCAGCCGACCGCATGGTTGTGATCGGTGACACGCCATTGGATATCGCACTGGCTCGAGCGATGGGAGCCAGGTGTTTGGCGGTTTGTACAGGCGGTATCGATGCACATTCGCTCGCATGCGCTGGGGCCGACCACGTTGTTCAGGACTTGAGCGCGACCACGGACATAGTGGACTGGTTAACCTCAAACGCAAAAATAAACTAACTGGTGTTGCTCCTTAACGAAACTAACATTGTGACCGAAGACGAACTGAATAACGAATTTACAAGCATCGACAACGAATTTGCGGAGTCTGGTGATGTGACCGACTCGGTGGAAGCAAATGAATTGACTTCGCCGGCTGACGACGTGGCGGAACAAGAATATGCCGAACCAAGTCGTTCTTTGCAGGAAGCCGCAGACCGCTTGGAACTTCAAGTTCCCGTCGAGTGCTTTCCATTGCTAGAAGCCTACTGCGCTGCGTTGTGGGAATGGAATACAAAAATCAATCTGACGCGGCACACAACCTACGATCTGTTCGCCAGGCGTGACTTGCTAGATTCAGTCAAATTGGCGAAACATGTGGGGCAGGAGCACGAAGTACTCGACATTGGCACCGGCGGTGGGGTGCCTGGAATTGTCTTGGCTATCTTGCGTCCGGACCTCACCGTCAGCTTATGTGATGGTGTGGCCAAGAAAGCGAAGGTAGTCGGAGACATCGCAAAACAACTGGATTTACCTGTGGCGGTCTACGCCAGCCGCGCGCAAGATGTTTTAGAAGACATGCGATTCCACTCGCTCGTTACCCGTGCGGCCGGGAGCATCACTCAGTTGGTGACTTGGGTCCAGGATCACTGGTTAAGTTTCGACACGCTGTTGGCCATCAAAGGTCCGCGGTGGGTCACGGAGCGTGGTGAGGCGCGTCATCGCGGTCTGCTAAATGGAGTTGAGCTGCGGCGAGTAGAAGCGTACAAAATGCCTGGTACAAAAAGCGAAGCGGTCATACTGCAATTTCGACGCAATCGTTGAGAGTAAAGTAAGTACCAAACTTTGAAAGTTAGATAAAAGCGGGAAACAGTTGAAACAACTGTTCTACTTTGAGTTTTCACAACCGATTTAAGAAACATCGACGACAGTCCCATGTCTGCATATTCTTTAACGCACCTTAAATTGCTCGAATCCGAGAGCATTCACATTATTCGCGAAGTCGCGGCCGAGTTTTCCAACCCAGTCATGCTGTATTCCATCGGCAAGGACTCGGCGGTCATGATGCACTTGGCGCTTAAAGCCTTTTACCCAGCCAAACCACCGTTTCCGTTTTTGCACGTCGATACGACGTGGAAATTCAGGCAAATGATTGAGTTTCGTGAAAACTACTGCCGGAACGAATTGGGACTCAATTTGCTGGTGCACATCAACGAAGAGGGAAAAAAGCTAGGGCTCGACCCGGCCGAAAATAGCGAAAAGCATACGGAGGTCATGAAAACGGATTCCCTCAAGCAAGCGCTGAATAAATATGGTTTTGATGCCGCCTTCGGAGGGGCGCGACGCGATGAAGAGAAGTCGCGGGCGAAGGAGCGAGTCTTCTCTTTCCGCGATAAATTCCACCGCTGGGATCCTAAAAACCAACGCCCCGAACTCTGGAGCTTGTATAACACCAAAGTGCACAAGGGGGAGAGTATTCGCGTCTTTCCACTTAGCAATTGGACCGAATTGGACGTGTGGCAATATGTGCACCTCGAAAAGATTCCGCTGGTTCCACTCTACTTTGCCGCTGAGCGCGAAGTGGTCGAACGCGATGGGACTCTGATCATGAAGGACGACGAACGTCTATTGTTGCGTGAGGGCGAAAAGCTGGAAAAGCGAATGGTTCGCTTCCGTACACTCGGTTGTTATCCGTTAACCGGAGCCGTGGAGTCGCAAGCGACGACGCTGCCGGAGATTATTCAAGAAATGTTGTTGGCCAAAACTAGCGAACGGCAGGGTCGAGTCATCGATCGCGACGCGGGCGGCGCCGGCATGGAAGAGAAAAAGAAGCAGGGCTATTTCTAGTATGAGTCATCAAAGCGATTTAATTGCAACCAATATCGAAGCTTATTTGGCGCAACACGAACGTAAGGAACTGATGAGGTTCATTACCTGCGGTAGCGTCGACGATGGCAAGAGCACCTTGATTGGCCGCTTGCTGTTCGATTCGAAAATGCTGTACGAAGATCAACTCGCGAAACTTGAAAGCGACTCGATAACGCACGGCACGACCGGTGGGAAATTTGACCCTGCATTGGTCACCGACGGCTTAAAAGCTGAACGGGAGCAGGGAATTACAATCGACGTGTCGTACCAGTATTTCTCGACTGCCAAAAGCAAGTTTATCATTGCGGATACGCCAGGCCATGAACAGTACACTCGGAATATGGCAACGGGCGCTTCGACCGCGGACCTGGCTGTGATTCTGATTGATGCGCGGCACGGCGTGTTAACTCAAACCAAACGCCATAGCTTCATCGTATCGTTGCTCGGCATTCGCCACGTGGTGGTAACGGTGAACAAAATGGACTTGGTGAAGTTCTCGCAAGAGCGCTTCGACGAGATTTGCCAAGACTATCGCGATTTCGCGGCGCGACTCGATCTGCCCGATTTGCACTTCATACCAATTGCGGCATTGGATGGTGACAACGTAGTGGACCCAAGCGTCAATATGCCGTGGTACAAGGGAACTACGCTCATGCATTTCCTGGAGTCGGTGTACATCGGCTCCGATCGAAATTTTGAAGACTTTCGCTTCCCGGTTCAGTATGTCAATCGACCCAATCTGGATTTCCGTGGATTTAGCGGAACACTTGCGTCGGGCATTATTCGTCAAGGCGACGAGATCATGGTCCTTCCCAGTCGACAGACCAGCCGCGTCAAGAGCATTGTGACCTTTGATGGTGAATTGGAAGAAGCGTTCACGCCACAATCGGTGACGCTCACGCTGGAAGATGAAATTGACTGCAGTCGCGGTGACATGATCGTTCGACCTGGCAATGTGCCTCGGACGACCAACGATTTCGATGCCATGTTGGTTTGGATGAGTTCCGATGCGATGGTACCTGGAAAGACGTACCTGTTTAAGCACACCACACAGACCGTGCCCGGACAGATCGAGTCGCTGCGCTACCGTGTTGATGTGAATTCGTTGCACCGTTCACCCGCTCCCGATCTTCAACTGAACGAGATTGGACGTTGCACGATCACACTGAGTAGCCCAATTCACTTTGACCCCTATCGCCGCAACCGTACGACCGGTGCGTTTATCATTGTCGATCGAATCACCAACGTCACGGTCGCGGCCGGCATGATCTCCGCCCGCGAAACAGATAAAAAACAGACATTGGCGCCCTGGGAGGCTGAAACGACAACCGCCGAGCTTTCGAGCAGCGGCATAAATTTGGTGTCCAAAAGTGAGCGACAAGCCCGGTTGGGGCAAACGCCAGCAACCGTGTTGTTCACCGGCTTGAGTGGCAGCGGTAAGACGACTCTGGCGCGCGGAGTCGAGCGAGCCTTGTTTGATGCAGGGCGAACCGCCATCGTCCTTGATGGCGAAGATCTGCGGGGTGGCTTGAGCCGCGATCTTGGATATTCGGCCGACGATCGCTCTGAAAATCTTCGTCGTTGCGCTCAGTTGGCAAGGCTGCTCAACGACAACGGCTTCATTTGCCTGGCATCGTTAATCGCTCCCGACGCTGGCGTGCGCGAAAAGGCGGCCGAATTGATTGGACGCGATCATTTTATCGTTGTCTATGTCGACGCGCCACTTGAATTGTGTCGAAGCCGCGACCCAAGAGGACATTACGCCAAAGCCGAGGGTGGCGAGATGCCGCGCTTGCCCGGCGCAGGTTCTGTCTACGAACCGCCAACAGCTCCAGATTTGGTTTTGCGCACGCAAGATCAGAGCATTGAGGAATGCATTGAACAAGTCGTCAACTTGCTCCGCGATCGCAAACTGATCCGCTAAATTAACTTTCCACCCCCACACTTTAGCCTCACTCCAACATGCGAACTATCAAGACGTTACTCGCCGCCAATCGAAGTGAAATAGCAACCCGCGTTTTTCGCAGCGCTCACGAGTTGGGAATCCGGACTGTTGCGATCTATTCACACGAAGATCGTTTTGCTTTGCACCGATTTAAGGCGGACGAAGCTTATCAGATCGGCAAGGCGGGGGAACCGATTCGCTCGTATTTGGACATCGAGGGCATCGTCGATATTTGCAAGCGACACAACATTGATGCGGTGCACCCCGGTTATGGATTTCTCTCGGAGAACCCGAAATTTGCCGGCGCTCTGGAAGAGGCTGGCATCATTTTTGTTGGTCCAAGCGTCCAGGCCTTAAATCAACTGGGAGACAAAGTTGCCGCACGAGAACTGGCAATCAAAGCCGGCGTGCCTGTACTCCCCGGCAGTTCGGCCGCTGTTGCCTCCTTGGCGGATGCAGCCGCAGCAGCTGCGGAGATGGGTTATCCGGTCATGCTCAAGGCGGCCAAGGGTGGCGGTGGGCGAGGGATGCGCATGGTCGAAGACGAGTCGCATCTGGCCGCAGCGCTCGACTCAGCTCAACGCGAATCGATGACAGCCTTCGGCAGCGACGAAGTCTTCGTTGAAAAGTTAGTTTTGCGAGCGCGACACATTGAGGTCCAGTTGCTGGGCGATGACCACGGCAATCTGATCCATTTGTACGAACGCGACTGCTCGGTCCAACGCCGTCATCAAAAGGTCGTTGAGCTTGCTCCAGCACCCAACCTGGATCCCAAGGTCGCACGTCAATTGCACGAGGCCTCCTTGGCGATCGGCAACGCAGTTGGGTACCGTGCCGCGGGGACGGTCGAATTCCTTTATGACACCGATACCCAAAAGTTTTACTTCATTGAAGTGAATCCGCGCATCCAAGTGGAACATACCGTAACTGAAGAGATCACAGGTATTGACTTGGTGCGGGCTCAAATTCTGGTCTCGATGGGGCATCAACTGGGCGACGCCAGTGTCGGCCTGCCTTTACAAGACGAGGTCACGGCAACAGGTTTTGCCATTCAATGTCGGGTAACGACGGAAGATCCCGCAAATGCATTTCGTCCCGATTACGGCCGAATTACACATTATCGCAGTGCCGGCGGCATGGGGATTCGCTTAGATGCAGGAAGTGCCTATAGCGGTGCGGTTGTAAATCCGTTTTACGATTCGATGCTGGTAAAAGTGACCGCGCGCGGTAGATCCCTGCGTGAAGCAGCGGGGCGCATGGAACGTTGCTTGCAAGAATTCCGCATTCGCGGTGTGAAGACGAATATTCCGTTTTTAACCCAAATGATCGCCAACGAAGATTTCTTGGATGGTAAGGCAACCACGCGGCTCATTGACACTTCGCCTCAGCTGTTTGTACTACCCACTCGGCACGATCGCGCGACGCGCTTGCTACGTTATCTGGCAGACGTGATTGTCAATGGCAATGATCTAGTCAAGAACTGTCCAGTGGCGGTTCGTCGCGAGCCAGCGCACGTGCCCGAGATGGGACCGTTGGGAGAGATGCCGCGGGGGACGCGCGATCGCTTGAAGCAACTCGGACCGGCCAAATTTGCGCAATGGGTACGTGAACAAAAGACGCTGTTACTAACCGATACGACAATGCGCGATGCCCACCAATCATTGCTGGCAACGCGGCTGCGGACCTATGACATGTTGCAGATTGCCGAAACTTATGCGCGACGCGCGCCCGAATTCTTTTCATTGGAGATGTGGGGCGGAGCGACGTTTGATACTTCGATGCGATTTCTCAAAGAAAGCCCTTGGGCACGGCTCGAGTTATTGCGTCAGAAGATTCCCAACATCCTCTTTCAAATGCTACTGAGGGCAAGCAACGCAGTCGGCTATACCAACTATCCAGACAACGTGGTGCAGATTTTTGTCCGAGAAGCGGCGCAAGCAGGAATCGATCTGTTTCGCGTGTTCGATGCGCTAAACTGGGTTGAGAACATGCGCGTTGCCATGGAAGCTGTTATCGAAAACGGTGCGATTTGCGAAGCTTCTATATGTTACACGGGAGATATTTTAAATCCGCAACGCCCCAAGTACGACTTGAAGTACTACGTTGAACTCGCCAAACAACTGGAGAAAATGGGGGCGCACATGTTGGCCATTAAAGATATGGCCGGATTGTGCAAGCCAGCCGCAGCGCGGCTCTTGGTCCGAACCTTGAAGCAAGAGATCGGGATTCCCATTCATTTTCACACCCACGATACGGCCGGTATTCAAGCTGCGTCCATCTTAGCCGCTGCGGATGAAGATCTTGATATTGCCGACGCCGCAATCGCTTCGATGTCGGGTGGTACTTCGCAAGTCAATTTAAACACACTGGTCGAGGCGCTCCGCTTCGGTGACCGCGCGAGTGAACTATCCACCGAAACGCTTACCGAACTCTCGAATTATTGGAAGGGTGTCCGCGAACAGTACCTGCCGTTCGAAAGCGAAGCGCTCGCGGCCAGTGGCGATCTCTACGAACACGAAATGCCAGGCGGGCAATATACCAATCTGTATCAACAAGCACGCGCACTGGGACTGGCCGACCGTTGGACTGAAGTCTGTCACACCTACGCTGACGTAAATCAAATGTTCGGCGACATCGTTAAAGTGACTCCAACGTCCAAAGCGGTAGGCGACATGGCATTGTTTATGGTAGCCGGCGGCTTGACCATGAACGACGTCCTCAACGGCGATCGCGATCTCGCTCCCCCTGCTTCCGTGATTGATCTGCTCAGCGGCATGATGGGACAGCCACCCGGTGGCTTTCCTAAACAGGCAATTCAAGCAATTTTGCGCGATCGACCACTTGTGACAGGACGGCCTGGCGCATCGCTTCCCCCAACCGATATCGAAGCCACTCGCAAACTGTTGACGGAAAAACTGGGGAGCCCCGCGACCGATCGCGAATGCATCACGCATGTACTCTATCCGAAAGTGTACGAAGAGTTCATCGAGCACCGTAAGAAATACGGAGATGTGAGTGGGCTCGCCACGCCCTACTTCTTTTATGGCCCCGATACGACAGAGGAAATGACGGTCGACATCGAAGCGGGGAAGCGATTAATTATTCGCTTCCTGGCCGTGGGTCAGCCGAAACCCGACGGAACACGCACCGTTTTCTTCGAACTCAATGGTCAACCACGCGAAGTTGAAGTGGTGGATCGATCATTGGAAAATCTCATCACCAAAGCCATCAAAGCGGATGCCAACGATCCCACTCACGTAGCCGCCAATATGCCAGGCATGGTTATTGGCGTCGCAGTCAAACACGGCGACACCGTGCAAAAAGGTGACAAGCTAATTGTGCTGGAGGCCATGAAAATGGAGACAACCATTAACGCCGATCGCGAAGGTCAAATCGATCAACTCCTGGTTAAGACTGGCATCCAAGTCGAAGCAGGTGACCTGATGCTGATCATCAAATAGTTACTGTCCGCAAGCGATTTGCAAGAAAGCCAGTCGCTTCGGCAGGGTCAATTTCGCCAACCAACACGCCCTGTTGTCCATAAGGTTGATAGGTTAATAGCGTGCCATCGGGAGCAATGATCGCAGATGTGGTCGACGCACCACGCATGGCATTATTCACGGTGGCAAAATAGCAGGTGTTTTCTGCAGCGCGACACAGAGCAGCCTTCTCATGAAAGCTGTTGGTCGTGTCCGCAAAACCGCTGGGTAGATACTGTTCATTTTCAACTATCTCCGTGTGCGGATGAAAGACAATTTGAGCACCATGCCGCACGGCCCACCGCACGGTCTCGGGATAGCGCCACCCTTCGTGGCAAATAACGATTCCAAATGTCAATTCACCGCAGCGAAACACGCGCCGTTCTGTACCTGGACAATAGACACCTTCCTCCGACGGGTCGAGTTGCACTTTGTCCTGAAAGCCAGCCAATGATCCATCGCGGTTTGTGACTCGAGTCGTGATCCGCAGTTCGGTACCTTCCATGCGTTCCGTTCCCAGTATCACTGCTATGTTCGCTTCACCTGCCGCTCGATCGACTGCTGACCAAGCATGATTTAGAAATGCGCTGTCGCAGCTCCCGTTGTTTTTGCCGATCCGGTAGCCCGGCACAAAGCTCTCGGGAAAGCAGACAATGGCCGCCGCTTTCTGCGCGGCCTCTTCGATAGCATCTAAGGCAATGGTGAGTGATTCGTCGGCTGTATCTGCAACTCGTACATTTGCCAATGCAATCCTAACGTTTGACATGTTTAATCCAGTTTCTAAAAAGTGTCCCTAAGATCGCGAGCTTCAGTCAACGTCGCTGGCCGTACCCGATAAATCGATCCCCATGGAGGCATCAGCCTTTTTCAGTCGACCCCATTGATACAAAAGATGAAAAATTCCGTTGACCAACAAGACTGCTGCGATAGCACCAACCAGCGGCCAACCGGTGACGCGCTCGTTAAAAAGTGTCCAAACAAACTGAGCAATGCAAAGCAGGGACACAATGATCAATGTTGGCCGCCGCGAAATCAACTCAACTACATACGCGCCGGCCGGGGCGCCAATTGCAACGACTGGCGCTGCAGCAAGCCAATTTGCAAATACCTCGGGGTCGATCTGGAACCTTGCCGGCCAAGCAGTGGCCAGCAACCAATTGGTGGTAATGCCGACGACGGACGTAAAGGCCATGATGATTACCGACGTTGGAATTGCGATTTTCAAGTCTGCCTGGAACAACAGCACGAGCACCGCATAGAGGATCATGTCGATCCCTACTCCCGTTATTGAGGAGACGATTCCGCCGGTGACGCCGACGAGCAATCCAATCTGCCTAAACCAAGGCGTAAACCTTTCGTTTTCGCCTTCGTGTTCGATCAGTTCTTTCAGTTTGACGATGTGCAATACGCCAAAGCTGCACCAGACAATGGCAAAAACCAGTTTGACCCACAGGTCCGGAACGATCGGGGCTAGAAGGAGCGCTCCCAACGGCATTCCGAATAAGCTGCCCAACATGGCAGGCCGCAAAATGCGCCATTCGACAGGACGTCGAGTGGACAAGATATAAATACTGGCTGACACCATCCCGATCGATTGCACCGCCAGCGCAAAGTTGCGTCCGAGGGAGCCCGGCAGGCCAAAAAACAAGACAAGGACCGGAAAACCGACCGTTCCTCCTCCCATGGGTGTCGACCCAGCAATATACGATCCAAAGGTCATCGACAGAGCGATGGGCCAATGCGACTGGACGCTAGGCCATAATCCGCCCGCATTTACCAAAATCAGCCAAGCAGTGAAAAAGATTGACAGCCAACAATAAAACAACCAGACGCGTTTCATGAATTACTCGATCGAACTAAACTTCTGGAATAGCATGTAGCGATGCTATAGCTGGCGTGTCGCTATGTCCCATTATCCAGAAGCATCAAGAAGGCTGAAGCCCCCAATCACGATTGCCCTTTTCTCGGCTCCTGCTATGTCTGCAATGAATCGGTTTGGATTTCCTATCGACGTACGACATCGTTTCCGCATCGACAGTCGGTGGCATCGCATCAACTCCGACGGTGTCGAAGTGCTCAAACTGCTGCATTCGCAAACTGGCCGCTCAACGCCAAGCCAGGCCATTAAATGAGCGGCTCACATGTATGATGGGAAATATCCGGCCAATCCCACAAGCGGCTTCAAAGAAGCAGATTTGGTTGCGGCCAGGGCTAATGCTGGACTACTCGGCTCCAAAGTCAATTGACATGATGCGGCGGATACTCCATCGCATCAAAAGAATTGTTTCCAGTTCGAGCGGATCGACGCGAAAATCAACCTAAGCTGGTCCCCATTTCTCCACAGCGGCTCACTTGATGCTGCTGGCAGTTTTCAGTTTCTCCAAGGTGCTGTTGATCGTTTCGCGTTGCTGCAATAACTCAGCCAAACTCTGCCGCTCCTTTTCGACCACGTCGGCTGGCGCGCGGCTGACGAAACTCTCGTTTGACAACTTTGACTGTTTACCGGCAATTTGCTTCACCGCGTTCTCCAGCAGCTTTTCGTTGCGCGCAATCTCAGCTTCGACATCGATGAATTTGCCCAAGTCAACGGTGACTTCCAATCCATCGACGTTGATCGAAGCGGGCATGTCAGGCTGTGTGAGTCCAGTTCCCAATCCCAGTAGCGTTGCATTGGCGAGGGCACTGAAGAAAGATTTCATCGGTTCCAGTAGCGTTGCTGTTTCAGCATCGCAGCCAACCGTAAACGTGATTTCGTCTTTCGGTCCAAGGTTTTGTCGAGAGCGTATCTCGCGCAGAGCACCCAACACGGCCGCGAATTTGGCAAACTGATTCTCGATATGGGCATCTTGTAAAGCCTTATCGACTTCGGGCCAAGCGGCACGCATCAGCCATGGCTGAACTTCGCGTTCGCCGGAAAGGGTGCGCACAGGTCCGAACTGCGCCAGTTCCTGCCAGATCGCTTCGGTGATAAACGGTATCATCGGGTGCAGCAATCTTAGCAGTTGGTCCAACACGTGTGCTAACACTTGTTGCGTGGCCGCTCGATACTCGGGTGCTTGCAGACGAGGTTTCGCCATCTCGACGTAATACGAACAGAATTCATCCCAAGCGAAATCGTAGACGGCGCGGGCCGCTTCACTGTGGTGATAACCATCCAACGCTGCATTGGTCCGTTCAATCGTCGTGCTCAAACGGGACAAAATCCAACGATCTTCCAGCGGCAGTTTTTGGATGTCAAGCTTCTGAGGAGCAAAGCCTCCGAGGTTAATCATGACAAAGCGGGCTGCGTTCCACAATTTATTGCAGAAGTTTCGGGCTGCTTCGAAGCGTTCGCTAATGACCGCTCCTTTTTTGTGTGCCAATTCTTCTGGCGTCTTTGCCCATTGCGTCGAAAAGAGATTCTTGCAACTTGGGCATTCGACGGTTGGTCGCTCTCGATTCTGTTTGGTTTGATTGACTGCCGTTTCGCAGTGGGGACACTCAAATTGCACCGGCATTCGAACATCTTGAGTCTCGGTGGCCAACCAGGTCAAACCGAATCGCAATGCATCGGGGCCAAACTTGTCGATGACATCAATCGGATCGACGCCATTCCCTTTGCTCTTCGACATCGTTTCGCCGTAGCCGTCGAGGATCTTGGGATGGATAAAGACCTCTTTGAACGGTACTTCGCCAACGTTGTTCAGGCCCATCAGAACCATTCGCGCAACCCACAACGTGATAATATCGCGGCTGGTGATCAGCGTGCTCGTGGGATAAAAATATTTGAGCTCTGGCGTGGCATCGGGCCAACCCAACGTCGAATGCGGCCATAGGGCGGAACTGAACCATGTATCGAGCACGTCCGACTGGCGAACGTAACCGTCTGCTTCCAACTGCTTTTCGTGAGCGTCCTGTTCGTCGCGAATACAGACGTGCACGATGTCTGGCGCTTCGATGGCGGCAGTTAGCTGACCATCAGCTGCAGTTGTCAGTTGACCAATTCTCTTCAGTTCAACTTGCGCTTCAGCCGGGGACGCAAATTGCTTGGTCCAAATCGGAATTTGGTGCCCCCACCAAAGTTGTCTGCCGACGGGCCAATCACGCTTTTCACCTAGCCAATCCAAATAACCTTTGCCATACCGCTCGGGAATAATCTTCACACGTCCATCGGTAACCGCATCCATTGCGTTTTGCGCCAGTTGTTCCATTTTCACGAACCATTGGTCCGCGAGAAATGGTTCGATTGGGGTTTTGCTTCGATCGCTATGTGCCAATTCGATGTTGCGATCTTCGATTTCGACTACCAGTTCGAGCGCCTCCAAGTCTTCGACGACAGCTACGCGAGCTTTCTTCATCGACAGGCCAGCGTATTTTCCTGCATCCGCGTTCAACGTTCCATCCGGGTTAAGGATGTTGATCATTGGCAAATCGCAGCGCAGCCCTACTTCATAGTCATTGGCATCGTGGGCGGGAGTGATCTTAACGCAGCCGCTGCCCAACTCGGGTTTGGCCCAGCGATCCGCAACCAACGGGATTTCGCGGTTGACCAGCGGCAGCATCAATTTTGTTCCGCGTTTGGCCATTTCGGCAAGCTGGATCAATAGTGGCAGATGAGTCTCGCGCCGTGCATGCAGTTGTTCACGTTGAAGTTGCAGCGACTCTTTCTCTTTGCTCGGTGCAGTCGACAATTTTTCGCGCAGTTGACGCTCGAGTGCATCTAGCGCGGCGGCTGGATCGGGATGTACCGCAACTGCCGTATCCGCCAACATGGTTTCAGGCCGAGTGGTAGCGATGGTGACGTGCGTGGGTTCTCCTGCCGCAGGTGCAATCACTGGGTATTTGAAATGCCAAAAGTGACCTTTGACTTCCTCGTGAAAGACTTCATCATCACTCACCGCCGTTTGCAGGTAGGTGTCCCAATTGACCAAGCGCTTGCCACGGAAGATCAAGCCTTTGCCAAAAAGATCGAAAAACGTGGTACGGACGGCGCGGGCGCAGATGTCGTCAAGCGTGAATCGTGTTCGTTTCCAATCGCACGAACACCCCATGCTCCGCAACTGATTCAGGATGCGGGTTTCGTATTCCGCCTTCCATTGCCAAATGCGTTCAACGAGTTGTTCTCTGCCGAGATCGTGCCGCGTCTTATTTTCAAGTTCCTTCAGGCGTCGTTCGACCACCGCTTGCGTTGCAATCCCAGCGTGGTCGGTACCGGGCATCCACAATGCTTCAAAGCCGCGCATGCGGTGCCAGCGCACTCGGATGTCTTGCAAAGTATTGTTCAGAGCATGTCCGAGGTGGAGCGCGCCCGTTACGTTGGGAGGTGGTATGACGATCGTAAAGGGCTTGCGTTCCGGGTTGACTTTGGCCTGAAAGCAACCATCCGCTTCCCACTGCTGGTAGATCTCGCGACAGGCGGTTTGAAATTCGAATCGATTGGGAATCTTGTCTGCTAAGTCACTCATATCCATTCCGGTCGTTCCAATCTTGATCTGTGAAAATCGATACTTAGTCACGCAACATCGGGCACTTGTGACACCAGCGAAGATTCAGCAGATAGCCTAAAAAAACAAGGAGGCATCGAAAACGGGCTGCCTCTCAGACGCGTGCCTGAAAGAACCAGCCCGTTTCATGGAGTGCCAAGTGCTTCGCCCAGATCAAGAATTAGGGTTGCAGGTAGCGGTGGTAGCCACCCGCTGCCAAGCGGTGGAAAACGTTAACTATCGCGTCCACCGTCTGGCGACGGTGGCTACCCTAATTTTCAAAGTCGGCGAAGCACTAGCCAAGATTGTACGAATTTCCCGTTACATGGCTATTGCATCTGTTAATCCGGCCATGACCACAGGTTCACCTATTGCTTGTAAACCGCGTGCGTTGCGTCGCCACCGCTGCGCAGATATGCAAGCAGGTTTGCGACCTCTTCGGCGGTGAAGGTGTCGAGTAACCCGCGAGGCATCATGGAAACGGGCGAGTTCCGGCGTTCTATGATTTCATCCACTTTCAAATTGGTGAAATCGCCCGGAGATAACATGTTGGTGACAATCATCAAGTCATTTCCATTCAGGTTCGCGACCCGGCCCACGACCAGGCTGTTTTCCGTGAGAAACTGGGTAGCTTGGTATTGATCGCTGATTTCTTTGTCGGGCTCGACGATAGAGGTCAACATGTCCTTTTCGTTGAAACGACCACTTGAGGCTGTCAAGTCGGGTCCTTGAATGCCACCTTGGCCATCGAAGCGATGGCATTTGAAGCATTGCGCGGCGGCGGTTAGCTGCCGGCCCTTTTCAAAGTCCGGCTTTGAAGTCACGTTCGCAAGCTCCTTTTGCAGTTGCTCGACGGTCCAGTCGGCGACATGCTGCCGCGGTGCAAAGTCGGCCAGGGGATCACGTGGGGCCGGCATGTCGCCCGCGAGCTCGCCGAGCGCAGCGACTTGGTCGTCCGTCAATTTGCTCAGAGCAGCATTGCGAATGTTCGACAAGAATCCACCAAACGAAGCTCCGCCCCGGGCCGTTGCCACGTCAAAGAACCACTGAAAGTACTGTTGTCGCAGCTCTTCATTCCAACCTTGCTCGACATCGCGAAGCACAAATGCATAGTGGATCTGATCTTCTTGCGAGCTTGCAGAGGTCAATTGTTGTACGGTTCGTTCGATGGCTTGCGGGGCTTTGAGATAGACCAGGGTCGCGGCCAACTCACGATTCACCAAGGCGTTGGTTCCCGGGTATTGGTTGTCCAATTGCTTGAGCGCTGCGATACGTTGCGTTTCGCTGGGCGCTCCCAATCGAAGCCAGACCAATTGTTGCGCTCGCAGCAACTCAAGTCGAGTGGCGACGGGCAACTGAGCGATCTCTATTTCGGTAAGCTTCTTGGCGATGGCCGCTTGATCTTGTTTTGATTCCGTGCGGGCCAGTGCATAGGCGGCGGTGATGACCGCTTGCGGCTCCTTCAAATCCAATGCCTTGGCTCGCCAACTGGCCACCGGTTGATGTTCCAATGCAATACGAGCGGCGAAGCGAATCGCTCGATCTGGGCTCGCCAAGCTCTTCAGGGCCAGGTCGATATCAGCTGGGGCTTCAGCGCCATGCATGGCTTCCAGCGATCGCCGGAGTTTACGTGCGGCGATGGTAGCTGATGATTCTTCAAGTTTCGCAGGTGCAGTCGACTCCGAGCCTTCGTAGCGTACGCGATAAAGTGCCGATGAAGTGCGCCGTCCACCGACTGCAAAATAAAGATTGCCATCCGGATGGACCACCATATCGGTGACTGCCATGGGGGCGGCAGTCAAAAAGGATTCAAATTCACCGCTGTAGGTAGCCCCATTGGGCTCCATATGAACGGCATAGATAACACCATAGCTCCAGTCGCTAATGAAAAGTGCTTTTTGATACTTGGCGGGAAATTTAGCATTGGTTCCAAAGGCGATGCCGGTGGGTGAACCAGGTCCGATATTGACCACCGCACCGAAGCTATCTCCATAATAGTCTGGCCATTTGCCGGTACCGTTGCGCCATCCAAATTCGGCTCCGCTGATGACGTGATTCACGCGAGTGGGGCGATACCAAGGTGTACCAATATCCCATTCCATATCGGCATCGTAGGTGAAAAGATCGCCAGACTGATTAAAGGCGATGTCGTATTCATTGCGAAAGCCAGTCGCCATCAGCTCGACGTCGGAGCCATCGGGATTCATGCTACAAATCCAACCGCCGGGAGCGAGTCGATCTGCCATGAAGCCACGACCATCCGGCATGCGACCAAGCAAGTGGTCCTCGGACCAATGACGCGGTACGGCACCACCAGAAGCCGACTCGGGTACATCGGTTTGATTTCCGCTGCAAAAGAAGATCCGCTTGCCGTCGGGACTGAGCACGAGCGCATGGGGACCATGCTCTCCGGCTTGATCGGACATCGGAACGATATATTCAACTTTGTCGAATTGATCGTCTCCGGTGGTGTCGGTCAAGCGATAGACGCCTGGCCCCGCCTCTGCAGCTGTTCCTTTGAGACTATCGCGATTTGCATTGATGTTGATATAGAGTGAGTCAAACGCGTAAAGCAGCCCTTGAGCCATGCCGATGTTGATGTCCAGTTCTTCAACTTGTGCCTCACCACTACCACTGTCCACCGTGGTGCGATACAGCTTGCCATATTGATCGCTGGCGATAATGCGACCTTGAGGATCGACGCATAGAGCCACCCACGATCCCTGCGATTCCATGGGGACTTTGTAGACCATGTCGACCTTGAAACCGTCGAGCGTGCGGAATTGGCCAGAGCGAGAATCATCGGCGGCGTGGAGGAGCCCGACAACCGAAAGCACCCCACTGGTTGCCATAAAACTGAACAGCAAAAAAAATTTCAAACGTTGCATAAGTTTTCCGAGTTAAGGAGGGATCCGGTTGTGGTGGGTTAAGTGTCCGCGGGAGGCTACTACGCTAGAAAGCCTACCTTTACGCAAGCTGACCGCGGGGGGCTAGCGCATTATTCATTGTCGCATGAAGGTGAAGAAAGTGCGAGCCGTTTCGCCGGAAATGGACAGTCGTCTATAATCGCCCCGAAATACACGGTCCCCTTATCGATCTAGGTTTTAGGAGGTTACGATGACGATCGGCTGGAAAGATCTTGGCAACGCATGGCTTGTGGAAGATCCCCAAATGGCCCTAGGCTGGCCCGCCTCCCCCACCACTGATTCTTCGAGCGATACAACTCGCGCCCAGTTGCGTGATTATCTCCATATGCAGCTGGCTGTCGCCGGTCTTGCCGTTCCGCCAAGTGCTGAGCAGACGGCGATGTGGAGTGGTAGCTTGTTATCCAGCTTGAGAGAAAAGAATCGGCTGCTTTCGAAACACCGTCCGGCCGTCGACCAACGGATCGAGAATTTTCTGTCGGCTCATTTTGGTGATGAACCGATCACTGCCCCTCTGGAGCTCCCTTATCCCTCGCTCTGCCTGGACCGCCACGGAATGGCCCGTCTCCTCAGCTTACCAGCCGAGGGCAATGAGTTTGCCAATGATCTTCTTTCCAGTTATCGAGTCTTCAACGGCGTCGTGCACAATCCGCGGGCAGATCGACGAACGACGCAAGGGACATTCCATGTTTGCCGAGGAGGGTTGCCGATCCCTGGAGACAAACGCGCAGTCCCGAAGGCCGTTTTCGCCAAGTTATTTCACGCTGCGATGAACCCGCCGGACGAGATGCTACGTTTGCCGTATGTATCACACTTGTCTGGTGAGTCTCGCACCTTTGTCTCGCTGTTGGTTCGTCCGCTGGTTTGTCCGGCGGTTCCAGGATTCTGTCGTCACAAAACGATGGAAGTTCGGTTCTTTGCCCCAGGTGGTCTGATCAGCAATTTGGACTTTGTCGAATCGATCTTCGGGAATGCTGGCGATCCACTCCTGCCAGAAAACGATTCTGGACTCGATGTGCTGCATTGGTCAGGGCATACGGGATGCGTGATACTAGCGCCCCACTTGTGCCATTTGACCAAGTTCGAATTGGGGTTGCCACATTGGGACAAAGCCAGCGAACGCCAACGCCACGATGCGATGTGTTATCGCGATCCGTCAGAGAAGTACAACGATGGGAGTGCGTTTAAAGTCACCTGCCGCACCGAAGCAGGTACGATCGTGACGCTCATTGCCGACAATTATTTTGGCTATTGCAAGAAAGAGGTGAAGACGCAGATTAGTTACGCCGCCAATTTGATGGGCAACGTCGAAGAGGAGCACGCTGGTGGAACACTTGCATTTCCCAGTTGGGCGCTGGGCGATGAGTTTCAGATCAATAGCGTTCGCTACAACGGTCGAACCTTTGCGGATGTTGCTCGCGACTACAGCGACTTCATCGATGTCCATGCTGACGGCTATGGAGTCGACAAGTTCTGCGAAAAGCTGGTCTACATTCCAGAAAATGCCAAAGCGAGTCTCCATGACCAACAGATTCGTTGGCAAAGTGGCGAACGAGAATGTGCCATTCGACTCGAGCCCGACAAAGTCTACATGGCCCCCAGCGGTTACAAGTTGCGGATGGAGAAGCATCCCTCTGCTCTTTCTTGGCGGTTGATCGGAACCAGCGGTGAAGGCATCGTTTGTCACAAGCCATGTACTGTCAGTGGCGGTGGCAAAAGTGAAATCAGCAAGTCGCTGCGCGACTACATGCTGAGCGGTCCCATCTTCGTCAATGAACTCGACAGCGACTTTGCCAAACTGGATGAACTATTTACCCGCGATTACTCGAAGCGTTGGCAAGAGACTTCGAAAGAAAAGCCCGACTATTCGCAGCGCGAAAGCCGCTCGGTGCTCGATCAGCGACGAACGCTGGGCAGCGTTATCAAGTTGTTGACCTCCTCCCGAGAATATACCGCTGAATACAATAGTTGGTTGAAGACAATTCCTGGATATATCTACGCCATGGCGTTTATTATCAAACGGTTTAGCAAACCGGAGTGGGAAGGAAATTGGAAGAAGCACTTCAGCGTCGATGTCGTCAATGGTGAGCCAGGACATGAATTGAAGTACAAGAACCGCAAGCTGGTAGGAATGTATCTCCGCGTCGGATTGGATAGCGAGGATCGTTGGCAAACCTACAAACTGCGACAGGACTTTGCCGCTGCTCAGAAAATTCAACTGGAGGATGACATAACCGCTTCGGTAGTTGTCCCGGGACGTTTTCTGGACGGTCAGGTCGATGCGAACGACAGCTATAAGTTTGTCGCCAACTGCGAATATCGTCTCTTTCAGCGCCCCGACGATGCCGTACACCGTGGGCTCGATAAGCAAACGGAAAAAGACATGGCGCAACTGACCAACTTCTTCTGTAATTTCGAACCGTTGGATCGTGCGCAGGCACAGTCACTCATCGAAGATGTGATGCATTTCGATAGCTACACGCAACCGATGCAAGACATGCTCAACGAGGCTGTTGAATCGAAATCCGAATTTGTTGTCAGTTCGGCTCATCCACGAATCGTCGATGGCAAACCGACCAAGAATCCTCGTTATTTGCAGAATCGACCCGATCTGTCCGCGCCCGATGAAATCTACATCGCCGATCGGGCAGTACGACTTTTCCGTGGTCTCGCTGCAGACTCTCCCGTGCATCAACCTGTTTCAGCCGTCTTGTCCGGACGCCGCAATAACCCACCGGACAAAGCCGCCGGAATTCGCTCGCTGGCCGTCTACAATCCGATTCACTACCAGGAACTTCCTGAGTTGTTCATGGATTACATCTGTTCATTGACCGGCAAGAGTCCATCGACGACGGGCGCGGGTAGCGAAGGAGCTCTGACGAAAAGTCCGTTCAATGCGCTGTTGCCCATCCACGATCTCAACGCCGCTTTGGTTAGCTTCATCCTGACTCAGCTTGGCGGTTTCTCAACCGCAGCGGGGCATATTGGTAGCCATGTTGAAGTTGGACACGATGTTAGTTATCTGGTGCCGGAACTTTGGTGCCGATTATCGGCCGCAGAACGCGACCCAAAATATTTGCACGACGAAGGGCTGCTCGAAAAGTTAGAGGACTACGACTACCAAGGGCGGAAGGTTCTGCAAAGCCGACTTGGTTATCGCATCACGTCTCGCTTCGTTCGCCGCTACTTTGGCCGCATGTTCGACAATCCAGACAAGGTGTTTGACGAGCGGATTCTTTGTCCTGAAACCCAGGATGAAGAGGGTTATGCCGACGGAATTGACCACATCGTGGAGGCCCAAGCTCGCGTCGCAAAACAATATTTTAATGATGGAAGTTACGAACTGGCTTGTCCACCACTAAAAGTCGTACTGTCTGCCATGGTGGGTGGCACGGGAGACGCTCGGCCACTGGATGATCCAGATGTTCGCGCCATGTTCACTCGCGAATCCATGTTGGCCTCGGCCTGGTACCGCGAGCGACTTGATGCCAAACGCCGCGCCGACATTCGACTCTGGGAACGCCACGAAGAGTACTTGAAGGACTATTGCACGTTGGCAACGCATCGCGACGTGGCTGATCGGATGGGACTCGATGCACGCATCAAGCAAGCACAGGAACGTCTTCAGTTCTTCAAGACTGAAGAATACCTCGAACGCATCCAAGGAACCCTGGGAACCGATCCGTCGCTCGTTCGAGAATCCGGTGCACTCAAAGAGCCGCGGATTGCGTCGAAACAATTGGTCTGAGCATCGTATCGTAGTGGTTCGATTGGCGAGCGGTCGGAATCAGAGTATGATCACGCCCAGATCATGACTCGACGAATCGTTTTTCCCTCTCGAAGGCCACTACCGTGCTGCTGGCTGCAACCAATGTGCTTACGCTCCCAGATTACTTGGTGATTGCACTCTACCTGGCTATCACGATTTACATCGGAGTGAGAATCGGTTTCCATGTGAAGACCGGTAAAGACTTTTTCCTGGGTGGCCGGCAGCTACCTTGGTGGGCCATCGGCATGTCGCTGGTCGCCACCGATATTGGTGGAACGGACATTATCGGCGTTGGCGGTGCCGCTTATAAGCATGGAATGGCTGTTGCCAATTTTGAATGGATCGGCTGCGTGCCAGCCATGATCGTGGGAGCCTTTGTCTTCATCCCATTTTTCTATCGCTCGGGAGTGTACACGGTCCCAGAGTTTCTCGAACGTCGCTATAACTCGGCAGTGCGTTCGATCACCGCCTTCTGCTGGCTGCTGTTCATGGCCTGCAACCTTGGAATCATGCTGCTTGCATCAGGGAAGATGATGTCGGCCGTCTTCGGTTGGGACGAGGCCGTCTGCATTTTGGCGACCGCGCTGTTGGTCGGCGGATACACATTTGTCGGTGGACTTGCCGCCGTCGTTTACACCGATGTGATTCAATGTGCGGTCATGATCGGTGGTTGCCTGTTGATACTCGTCCTGGGACTGATCGAAGTTGGTGGAATCGGTGGACTGCGCGAGCGATTGGCTGAGGTCGAGCAACGCGCTGCCATAAATGAGTTAGCGGTTGCAGACACCAACCCAGTTGCTGATTCTGAGATATCGGAGAGCCAGAACTCGTCTAACGACTCCAATCTCAATCAGACTTCGCTAATACTTCCACTCGATACGCAAACGCCTTTCCCATGGCCAGGAATTTATTTTGGACTGGCCCTGATACTCAGTCCTGCTTATTGGATCGGCAATCAAGCGATCGTACAGCGATCACTGGGCGCTAAAAGCGAATTTGAAGCCAAAGCGGCCTATGTGTGGGGCGCTCTGCTGAAGAACATCATTCCAATCATCGTTGCGGTGCCGGGACTGATCGCATTGGCGATCCTTCCAGATCTCAAGGATGGAGACGCGGCGATCCCAAGTTTGATTGGCGAGTTGTTGCCCGCAGGGCTCCGCGGTCTATTTGTTGCAGCCTTTCTCGCCGCATTGATGTCCAGTGTCGATTCTTATCTGAACTCCGCGTCGACCATTGTCTCCAACGATTTCATTCGACGATTCATCAGTCCCAATATTTCAGAAGAGCGGCTGCTTACAATTGGTCGCATCACCACCATTGTCTTGGTGATTTGGGCTGTGTTTTTTGCATTTCTATTGACTCAAATGCAAGAAGGCTCAGGGATCTATGCGATCTTTCAAACGCTCATGGCATTCTTTCAAGGGCCAGCCTTTGCAATCCTGTTGATCGGTATCCTGTGGCGCCGAGCGACTGGCCAAGCTGCAGTTGTTGCGCTGCTGTGTGGCATCGCAACATCGATCACGTTGTATACCCTGAACCAACCAAGTGTGGTTGAATCGCTCGGACTACAACCGCTGTTTAAGATTCAAGAGCCATTTCTCTACTTCTCGATCTGGGCCTTCGTCGTGTCTGCCCTGATTCTGATTGTGGGAAGCCTTGTGACAAAACAGGAACCGGAAGAGAAACTGCAATACGTATATCGGTCTGCCATCCGTAGATCACCAGTGATCGCCGAACAGACTCCAGGAGCAGAAACATGACCCCGTTGCATTCGTTTGGTGAGGCACTGCGCCAGTGGCTGTTGACAATACCATTAAGTGCCGTTCGGTTATTGTTTGTGGGGACACTTGTCGTCGTCCTGCTGTGGGTACTAAGCTTACCCAGTCGTGAGACAACTCCGCTCCATGGTGCCACTCGCTGGGACGAGAATCTAAAGTTGGGTGCAGGACTGGCACTGATCATTCAGATTGTGATCTATTCGTTGCTTTAGTTGTTAATCTCGAAATCTCGTGCCCTGCCCTGCTTTGAACCATGAAATAAACGAGGTTTGGCTGGCCTACGTTGTCACGGGAGCGCGAGGGCTGTACTCGATTGGCTTGTGGACGTTAGGACGCTGCTTGAAAAAGCTCGGCAGGAGCCTCGCTCGCTTTGAACACCATTACGGGTTAAGCTTTTTCACGCGAATGGTGACTTGCACTGGTTCCGTCGAATCACACTGGAACTGAACCTCGTCCACGCTGGCGTAACTGTCGTTGGCTGCAACCACCCCTTCCTGGCGTTTAAGTGGTATGCCGTAAATGGTCGCCACCCCCTTTTCATTGGTGGTCGCCGAGAAGCGGTTGTTATCGGGAAAACCGGGCAGCTTGTGTTGTTCGGGGTTCATCTGATGTTTCAGTATGTCGAGCGATCGGTAGTGCGAACCGAGGAGGGTTGAGCCGAATCGGTGGTAAACTTGATTGGGCCAGGAATGTACGACGATATTGGATAGCGGCTGGTTGTCATCGTCCGTCACCGTTACTTCAACCGCCCCAGTCTGCTCCATTTCCAATTCAAGCTCTAGCTTGCCTGCATCGGTATCTTCTTTGGCGAGCGGCACAAATCGCCCTTGAACCGTCCAGATTCTGGTATCTCCCCAACCTACGTCTTTACTTACCCAGCCATCGCAAACCGCAATCAACTGAAGATCGCCGGTACTGGGAAGTGAATCAAAGTGAAAGGTTCCATCTTCGTTGATATCGCAATAGTCTGTCCATGAAACCAAGGTGTTCCAGCCCGCGTCCCCTTCCATCGGTTTGGGAACGGAAAACGCCACGACAACCCCATTCTTAACTGGGCGCTGGACGTTGTCGTCCAATCGGCCTGCTACGCGCAAACCTGGCCGCAGAGTGACGTTCTTGATCGAAAAATCTTTTCCTTTGGCATAACGTGCTGGCAGCACACCACTAAATAACGGCTTGCCTGCTTCGTCCACTGCGACGAGCATCGTTTGCCAACTCCCATCGGGAACACCTCGTGATTCGATAGTTCCGTTTTGCAATTGCCACTTTGCCGATCGCCCAGCTCCCGCCATGAGGATGCCGAATTCGGTGATACTCGCACCGTTGCTATCTTGCGCCGTAAAGCTGACGTGGCAACCTTCCTTCAATGTTTGTACGTGAGCCGGATCGACGTTTGCGGGCTCCGATCCGTCAACTGCAATTTCGATATCGTCGAAGACATAGTTGGTGTGGGCGATGGACGTGCATATTGTCGAAGTGGTTTTCCACTCGACGGGTGAACCAAACTTGACTGGATATCGAAGTGTAACCCGGCCATGGGCGTCGGTCGCCAGATCCATGACGGGCCCGACATTTGGAGTTGGCCAGCCATACCAACTGCCCGGATCCTCTTGGCAGCGCAGGCCACGAATGGTCACGATGGCATCTGCAATCGGCTGCTGACCCTCGTCGACCACTAGAAAATGAAAGTCCACCATCTCGACTGGGAACTTGATTTCATTGGGGTCTTTGATTTCCTTTGTCTCAGTTTCCTGGGCCACAGCTGATTGGGGCGCCGCGAAATCGCTTGTCGGCAAGAGCAGTACGCACGAGAACAACCAACTCAACATGCAGGAGCTGATATTGGTGTGCGGAACGAATGAGAAGCAATGCTTCCGACAGTACCTGATATTCGACGAGATTGGTTTCATCGTGGATTGCCCGCGCGAGGTGGTTCCGATATACGAAGTATGACAATTATCTCCACCAAAACCGTTGATTGCTACCAGGTATAAGAGTGAATCTTAACCGGTAGTTGGCTCCGGTCAAAGTTCGCAAGAAAGCCGATCAACTTGTTACTTTGGCAATGGCTACTTGATAGAATTGGATCGGGCGAGCTGGTCGAATGAGCCATGGAATGCCATGATTGGGCCAAGCAGGATTGGGAATGGATTCACGCCCGACTTACCCCATTTGTGTCAATGTATTGAGAGCCAATGCCCGAGGGCCGATCATGCAAAATCTCGAGCTCGTCAGTCTGTTTGTCGTGGCAGGTGTTACCGCATGCATGCTGGTGATGGCCGCTCGTCAAGTCGGCAGGTTGCGTTATCTATTTTTGCTGATTCCATTATTCGCCATTTCGAGTTCGGTGATGTGGGTGCCTGCCGACCAGATACAGCGCGAAATCTTGCAGCAGGTTCCGACCATTGGTCGCGCGGAGTATGTTGGTTCTGGAGAGTGTCGTAGCTGTCATCCAAGCCAGCATTCTTCCTGGCACGACACTTATCACCGCACGATGACGCAATTGCCATCACAAGAGACCGTACTGGCCCCGTTTGATGGCCGGGTCCTGGAGTCGGGAGGTGTGGATTGTGCCGTGCATCAGGAAGGGGATGTTTTTTTTGTCGACATGCCTGATCCAGACTGGGAAGCCGCCGAGTATCCAAATGGCATCGAGAAGGGTGAACTGACCAATGCGCCTCGCGTCCGCTTGCCCATCGTGATGCTAACCGGATCACACCATCTGCAATCCTATTGGGTGCCAAGCGAACATGGAAACAAACTGCGAATTTTCCCCTATGTCTACCATGTGGGCATGAAGCGTTGGTTACCCGTGGGCGATTCCTTTATCAACCCGCCGGATAGCAAACGCTACCCGCAAATTTGGAACAACAACTGCATTCAATGCCATGGAGTCGCCGGCGAAACGGGCTATGAGCCCACTAACTGGCAAACGAGTGTCGCTGAATTGGGAATCAGTTGTGAAGCTTGCCATGGCCCAGGTGAAGCGCACGTCGCCAGGCATAACAACCCGTTGCGCCGTTACGCCGCGCGGCTTGCCGGCGAAGCCGATCCGACGATCGTCAATCCGGAGCGGTTGACGCCGGACCAGTCGGCACAAGTTTGTGGTCAGTGCCATACGGCCTTTGACCCCAATGTTGACACACCCAAAAATGTTTATCGCCCAGGAGACGATTACCACGGAATTTTTTCATTGGCGAACGAAGCAACCGATCCTAGCTTTTGGCCTGATGGTACCATGCGTATCGGCGGCCGCGAATTCTCAGGGCTGAGCCAATCGGCCTGCTATTTAAAAGGGGATATGTCCTGTCTCTCTTGCCATTCGATGCATTCTAGTGATCCCGACAAACAAATGTCGCCGGAGAAAATGGGCGATCACGGTTGCACGCAATGCCACTCCGAGAAGGCCGCCGACATCTCAGCCCATACCCATCATGCCGCCGATTCGGCCGGAAGTCGATGTTACAATTGCCACATGCCCTATTCAAGTTACGCGCTGTTTAAGGCGATTCGCAGCCATCGGATCGATTCTCCCTCGGTGGAGATGAGTTCGGTGCATGGTCGCCCTAACGCATGCAACCAATGTCATGTCGATCAAACACTCGCTTGGACCAACGAACATCTGCACGATTGGTATGGCGTCGAACCGGTATCGCTCAGCGAAGAACAAGCCAGCGTTTCAGCGACGTTGTTATGGTTGTTAAAGGGTGATGCGGTGCAACGCGTCATTGCGGCCTGGACTCTGGGATGGGAACCCACTCGACTTGCTGCAGGCGAAGATTGGCAATCCCACTTTCTTTCACTCCTGCTCGATGACCCTTACAGCATGGCTCGGTTCATGGCCGATGATTCTTTGACAAAACTAGGAGTCAGGAACGACGAGTTTGATTTCTTGGCAGAACCTAAAAATCGCGCAGCGATGACTCCACATCGTTCCTTGGATCCCATCGGGACATCCAGTGCGTTGGCCCCAGGAGTGCAGATGCTGGTCAAACCTGATGGAACATTGGACCAGAAACGGTTGGAACAATTCTTGCGACAACGCGACAACACCCCAGTCACGCTCACTGAATAACAACAAGGTTTAAATGGGTACGCTCAAGACTGAAATTCAAACGCCGACCAGTGCTGACAGACCGCTGATTCGCAGACATTTAATGGTCGGCTGGTGGTCGCTGTTATTGTTCTTGACCCTAGGCATTTTTCTGGAGGCCTTACATGGGCTAAAGCTCGGTTGGTATCTCAGCGTTGAAGCGGAAACGCGCAGGTTCATGTGGACGTTAGCGCACACGCATGGGACGTTATTGTCACTCGTTCACATCGCCTTTGCTGTGACCGCGGGTGCCGTTGCAGAGGCGTCGCACAACAAGCTGAACATCGCGTCATTGTGCTTGATTGGCGCTGGGGTGTTGATGCCCATTGGCTTTTTTCTTGGCGGCGTATTCTACTACTCTGGTGATCCAGGGCTCGGCATCTTCCTGGTTCCTCCCGGCGGAATACTGTTGCTAATCGCCGTTCTGAAGATGGCACTGGTGGTTACCAGCAACAAGAAAAGCTGAGCCACTTCGGCTTGTTCCGCGTGATGCTCAGCTTTTCTGTTTTGGTTTGTCCGCGTTGGTTTCGGTAGTTTGTCAGTTTCCAAGGTCACCAAACAAAGGCGTTGAGAGGTAGCGTTCACCGAGGCTGCACATGATGGTTACGATGCGTTTGCCAGCGAACTCGGGACGGGCGGCAACCTGTGCGGCAGCCCACATGTTGGCGCCACTACTGATTCCAGCCACGATGCCTTCCATTTTGGCCAATTTTCGTCCCCACTCAAACGCGTCTTCGTCATCCACGGTGATGACTTCATCGATGATCGAGGTGTCCAGGTTCTTGGGAATGAAACCGGCTCCGATACCTTGAATCCGGTGTTTGCCTGGCGCTCCGCCACTGATTACTGGACTGTGTTTGGGCTCGACCGCGATCGCTTTAAAGTTCGGATTCATCCGTTTGAGAAAACGCGAAGCCCCAGTGATCGTTCCGCCGGTTCCCACTCCGGCAACCAAGACATCGATGTTATGACCACTATCTTCCCAAATCTCTGGGCCAGTCGTTTTTTCGTGGATCGCTGGATTGGCTGGGTTCTCGAACTGTTGGGGCATAAAGCCGTGGGGGTCTTGGCTAACCAACTCGGTCGCGCGGGCAATGGCGCCCTTCATTCCATCGGCAGCAGGCGTTAGCACCAGATTGGCTCCCATGCCTCGCAGCAGGGAGCGGCGTTCGACCGACATCGACTCTGGCATCGT
This sequence comes from Pirellulaceae bacterium, assembly GCA_041753315.1. GTDB lineage: Bacteria > Planctomycetota > Planctomycetia > Pirellulales > Pirellulaceae > Aureliella. The sequence continues at coordinate 77,423 of JBGSUV010000067.1, forward strand.
CAAAGTGAGCTTATAGCCCTTTGCAGCGCACACGAATGCCAAGGCAATTCCCGTGTTGCCACTGGTGGGTTCGATGATATGAGTTTCTGCAGTGATTTTGCCGTCTCGCTCACCCGCTTCAATCATTGCGGCGCCAATTCGGTCTTTGACACTATTAAGCGGTTGAAAGAACTCACATTTGGCAAAAACCGTAGCGCCACCCTGGGGAACAAGGCGGTTAATTTGGATCATTGGAGTATCGCCAATGGCCTGAGTTGCATTTGCGTACGTCTTACCGCGTGCCATGTTGTTTCCTGTGTCAGTTGTTGAATGTATTTGGGGTCTTGAGTGTATTTGGAGGAAATGACAACTGGTTTTAACTGATTTCTGTGACTTGTGGAACCTCTCCCCGTTGCACCGTCAGACGCTGATGAATAGCTGCGAGCCGGTTGCATTTCCTTAGACTTGATTTCCAAATTTTATGGGGCGTGCTTGAGAAGAAAATCGCGCATCGTATCAAAATGCTCACCCCAGTAAAAAACGGTGCCACCATGACCGGCGCCGGGTACGGCGACCAGTTGTGCGGGCCGACCTACCTGTTCATAAGCTCGAACCATGCACTCGGATTGATCGAAGAGCACAAATTGATCGTTGGTGCCATGGAATAACAATATCGGAGGCGAATCGTCAGAAACATAGGTGACTGGACTCGCCGCTACCTCCAATTCGGGGAGTACTTTGCCGTATCGCATTCCACCCAACATCGCAAAACTCCCCGATTTTTCGGTATACGCGATATCGGGCTGCGTTCGGCCGCGCAGCCTGAAGTCGGCTGGTCCAAAATGCGAAACGACGCATTGCACTTTCGAAGATTCGGAAGTGCAATGTCCCACGTCACCTTCGAGTTCTTCCACACCACCGCTGGTCCCCAGGAGCATCGCCAAATGCCCACCAGAGGAACTTCCCACAGCGCCGATCCACCTGGCGTCGTAACCATATTCGTTTTGATGAGCGCGAAGCCACCGCACAGCCCCTTTGCAATCATGAATTTGTGCAGGAAAGATGGCTTGCTGCGTGAACCGATGGCTGATGCTGGCCAATGCAAAGCCCTCGCTGATCAAACGGCGAATTGGAGGCTTGGCCTTAGAGCCAGTGCGCCATCCACCGCCGTGGATCCAGATCAACAGGGGTGGTTTGCGATCGGATCGCGGAATGATCAAATCGAGCGTGAGCCGAATACCGTCTACTGATGCAAACACGAGGTCGCGGTGGGTGATCGTCGTTTTGCCCTGTAGCAACTCGCGCAGTGGAAGAAGCGGATCTAGATTGAACATTTTCAGGAAATATAATGTGACCGGTTTATTGAAGTCTGACAGATAGCTCGCACAAATGACATTCTAACCCGACAGAGATTTTCCCACTGCCCGCCTCCTTGTCTCCCGTCCCCTAGCGCCGATAGCGTACAATGGTGCTACCCCCAGCTAGCAGTCACAATGCCGGATTGGATATGCTGCTCAGCTTCCTCACCCATCAGTTATTCAACTTGTACTGGAACTCTTATGAAAAACCTGTGTTGTATCACTTTGCTACTGTTGCTGTCTACCAACATCTGCTGTGCGCAAGACTCGGCTGATCCATGGACGGAGAAAAAAGCCAGAAGCTTTAAACCGTTGAGCGACAAGCAAAAGGAAAAAATTACCGCAGCGGTGCCCGACAAGGCGACCGCGGAGCCCAAGCAAGCCCGTCGCATTTTGGCATTTTATCGCTGTGAGGGCTTCATCCACGGGTCGATACCATTTGGCAATCTGGCGGTGCAGGAACTCGGGCGAAAGACAGAAGCTTTTTCCGTTGACTTGGCGGATACGTATGACGTTTTTAACGAAGAGAATCTGAAGCAATACGATGCGATTTTGCTCAACAATACGACTGGAATGCAGTTTCCAAAGCCTGAACAACAAAATGCACTGTTAGATTTTGTTGCCAGTGGCAAGGGACTCATCGGCATCCACGCTGCCAGCGACAATTTTGGTCGACACCCGGAGTGTCGGGCATTGGTCGGTGGTGAATTTGGTGGGCATCCATGGAATGCTGGCGGCACATGGGCATTTAAGCTGGACGACCCCGAGCATGTGTTAAACGCTGCCTTTGGCGGAAAGGGCTTCTGGCACACCGACGAGATCTACCAATACAAGCCTGAGACCTACGAAGGACCTGGTGTCTTGCGCTTGCTGGTCAGTCTCGATATGGCACAAGACGAGGTCTCCAAGTTGATCAACGATGGTCCGCGCGAGGTACCCGTGTCATGGATTCGCGAAGCCGGCGATGGGCGAGTCTTCTACACCAACTTTGGCCACCGCGACGAAACGTTTAGCAACCCAGCTATCTTGCGGCACATCCTCGATGGCATTCAGTATGCTTTGGGGGACCTGGAAGCCGACGCGACGCCTACCGCCAAAGCGCCTGAAAAGAAGCCTGCCCTGGCACCGTCGAAATAGTTCGTCGCTTGCACCTTCCGAGCAGTTTATCTCGTGCCCCGGCCCTCCCCTGCCCGGGCACGTACTGGGGCGGACCAGACAACATCGACTGTGTGTACCATCCAGACCGAAGTTTCTTGGCCACTGGCGTCAGTAGGTCTCACTCGAATGGTTCTTCATTTTTAACCCCCATCTATAACCTTTCCGATCCGTAGCCGCTAAGTTTAAGTTTAGGTTACTCGTGGATGCGACAGATGAAGTCGCTCGGTCACAACGTTGGCCGCTCGGTAGCTATGGATCACTTTCTGCAGGCGACGAACATTCTCGTGAATAGTTTGATCGCTTGCGAGACGCTGCAAGTCCTGAACAATGGTGGAAACCTGAGGCCGACAACGTAAGCCAAGCCCGTGATGGACCAGTCGCGCTGTGTGATCGAATTGATCGTAGTCCTGTGGCCAAGCGAGTGCCGGGATGCCGTGTGACAGGCTGCTATACGTTACGCCTGTGCCACCGTGATGGATGGCAAGTTGGTAACGGTGCATGTGGCATTCGTACGAAATATAGTTGTAAGTATGAAAGTTGCCGTCAATCACTTTGGGGTGTGCATCGGCCTTACCGAGCGTGAAGTGAAAAACATGGTCAGGCATCGTACGAGCCACTTGCCGCATCAACTGCCGCACACCATCTTTGGCCCACCACAAATGCGTTCCAAGTGACACGAGCACATGTCGCCTTCCTTCGATGAATTCCGGCGGTGCCGATGGATAGGGTGGGCTGCGGGTTAGCGGACCGGTGAACACAAGTGCCTGGGGCCATGTCCGCGTGAACTCAAACTCGCGAATGCCCAAAGCCAGGATCGTGTCGTTCGAATAAATCGTTTCAAAGCCATCCTCGCGATAAACGCGATCAATACCCAGACGTTGCAATCTATTGCGAAACAGATAATGCATGGAGCGTTTGAAGCTGCGGATGAGACTCCAGCCCATCGCATCGCGGGTACGAGCGACCAAGCCGCGTCGCGGCATCCAGCCACCCAAATAACTTGGCGTGCCATCCCGAGTTTCAGCGGCGCATGGGGTGGGCATCGAGGTCCACCAGCGAATGCCCATCGCTTGCGCGAGCAGCCCGGCGATGGGGACGGTCATATCGGCGATGATCAAATCGGGGCGCGACTTGAGCCAGTGCTGACGCAACTCCTCGCGGAACAGATCCATTAACGAGAGGTTGATGCGCAGCTGTCTCAATAGCCGAAACGGATTGCTGCCGACCCGTTTGGGAGTATCAGAGATCTCAAAGACACGATGACTGGCCCCCTGCAGAAAAGGGACCAACGCGAAGCCACACAGCTCGACGGCGGTCCGCGCCTCAGGAGTGCTACAAAACTGCAACTGCTGGTAACCATCTTCGCGCAACTGTTGCGCGAGTTGCAACAGCGGAAACAAGTGGCCCGCAAAAGGTGGTGCGACAAATTCAATGCGGGTTTTCAACATAGCTTTGGGTCGTTTGGCAATGGCAGGCGAGCAGAGGAACGCCCGCTTGCTTTTGAAAGTCACGTAAACGATCCAGAGTCAGCTGGTACTGAAACGGATCGTGTTGTACGCGCCGCGACGGAAAAGGAAGACGTCTGCTCTGTTCAAATGTCCGAGTATCCCAAAAGGCGTCAACCATATAGCCGATGCGGCCTTGTTCGGTATTGAGAAGGTATCCAGTATGCCCGCGGGCGTGACCGGGGAGGTCCATCAGCACAACACTTCCATCTCCAAAGTAATCGTAACTGGGAATAGCCGAGTCGACTTGAGGGACGATGGAAAAACGGGATTCATCTACCGGTGCGACTCGAGTTAAAAAATCGTGTGGGATCAATTGCGACAAGAATCCGTTGTCGAGTTGCTTCCAGGGCGACAGGCTCTGCAACTCATACAGTGGTTCCGAGCGACAGACAATTTGTGAAGTGGGGAACTGGTCCAACCCTCCAATGTGATCAGCGTGGTAGTGGGACACGAAGACATGCGAAACCTGTTCGGGTTGTATTCCAAGTGAACTCAGAAAGCCAGCTTGAAACACAGGCTGCTTGGCGGGCGTATAAAGCAGGTGCCGCATCAACCAACCGGAAAATGTTCTTTTAGCGATCCGCAGGAAGGTTGGCCCATAGCCAGTATCGATCAAGCACTGACCATGAACGGGATGCTTGAAAGAGAGAAACACAGCCGAAAATCGTCGCCAACGCAACGTGCCTGTGCCGGTAAAATACTCGTTCTGAACGCAGTAGCCGGCGTTGAAATACCGCAGGTGGGTTAACTGCACGCTTGGTCTCCAACGTCCAGGATCATCGCGGCTTGAGAGTAGCCAGCGGACGTTCCCAGCAACATCAGCGGCTTATTGCGGGGCACCAAATTGTTCTGTAAACATCGGTCGAGCATGAATGGGATGCTGGCTGCAGCCATGTTTCCAATTTCATGCGCTGCGCAGTGAAACTGCGACTGCGAACAATCCAGCATACGCCGCACGACATCCAATGCTCCTGGTGAGGCTTGATGGGGCACGACATGCATATCTGCGATCGATTGGCCCGAATTCTCGGCCAGCGATTCCCATGTGGCACGAAGCGATCGAACCATACGTGGTAGCCGCGAGATGGCCACGCGAAATACCGCTGGGCCATTCATGTCGAACAAGTAATCGCTCCGTCGTTCGGAAGTGTATTCAAACACGGGAAGAAAATGGGCTCCACCGTCTACTTTGCAAACGTCAAGATGCTCGGCGAAGGTCTCGTGAGTCATCAGCAAAGAAGTGCCCATCGCCTCCCGCTTTAGTACGACTGCAGCAGCCCCATCACCGATCAGGCCAGCGCTTTCGGGCTGTTGCCAGTTGACGCCAGCCATGGCCGCCTCGGATGCAACCAGAATGATGTGCCGGTAGTCGCCTGTACCCAGCAGTGCATTTGCGGTTTGCAGTCCGACCAAAAAACCAAGGCAGGTGCTCTGCACGTCGAAGCACGGGATACTGCGAGCTGCCTTGCCGGCCAGTTGCAAATAATGCGCGGCATTGCATGGAATCGGTCGATAACGCGAGGTACTGCAATCGATCAACAAATTGATATCCGACCAGGCAACTCGCGCCCGTTGCATGGCGGTTTGAATAGCCGTCATGCCCATCGTTAGCACCGACTCGGGCGCGCGGCACTCGTATCGCAAGCCAACGCCTGTGTGACGACGGGTCCAGCCGCTCTCCTGCTGCGTTCGCTGATCGATGTCTTCGGCGGTCATCTGCCATGGGGGAAGATAACTGCCGGTTCCGAGAATTCGGAAATTCTGTCGCGTAACCACTGATCAACAAACTCCCTGACTTGTGAATTTTCCCAATAGTCTAAATGACCAACGCGATCAACGATAAGGTCAGGTCGAGGAAAAAAGATCTTCGACAACCAATCTCGCCGTCCCTGAAGCAACACCGTCGGAAATAGAGGCCGACGAGTCCCCACAGGCCCCAAGGCGAACAGGTGCACTTTATCGGGCGCTCGTTGCAGTGTTGGGCATGAGGTGACTAACTGAATGCCACAACTTCCTGCGACCACAAACAGGTGATCGACCGAATGCAGTAAAGATGCCCAGTGAACGGCGGCCAAATTCCGATATGCGGCGGTCCACGTACGACAGAATTGCAAACCATTCGCCAGACTGGCTTGCACCAATGAGCGACCGGTCATGGTATCTATATGGTGTTGCACAAACGGAAAGTTCTCTGTCACCACGGAATCGGGAGGCAACCCGGGGAGTGTGATCAAACTGAGTTGAGTCTTGGTCAAGTGACAGGAGTTGGGATCGCTGAGTCCAGTCACTATTACAATCTTGAAACGTGTCCTCGGATACTGCCGTGCGGCTTGTCGCAAGATTTTCACGAAGCGGCCTCTCGTTGAACTTGAAATCGATTGTTCGCAGTCACTCGAATCAAGCGACTTCGCCAGCGAATCGTACGTACGCACATCGCATGCAACACGTGAAGCGGTTGGAGTAATTCGGCGAGCAGTGAATAGCCCGCGTGAAGCTTGGAATCTGCACCGAAAGCTAAACGATGGACCGCAGTGAGGATCCCATGACGCAACGCCAACAAACTGGCCAGGGCCAGCAAGTCCAGCACGGGGCTAGTGGTGGTGCTGCCATACGATGGGATGCTGAGTATTGCGTAGCCAAAGCCAGCGACCATCGCCAGCCACAATAACAGAGGCGGCAAGCCCAACAGAACGACCATCGCCAACTGCAGCCCCAAAGGCTGGTCGCGCAACAATAGAGTGGCAAACAACATCCAGCGATGCATCAATGAAGCGTAGTGTCGGAGCCCCATAACACTTGTCTGAATCTGCTGAGGAGCAATTCCCTGCACCACCCGCCAACCATGACTAACCGCATGTCGATGCACGGCAAAGTCATCGCAGAGTTCATGCATGACAGCCGCAAATCCACCTAACTGCCGCCACGCCGCGGTCCTCAGTACATAAAACATTCCATTGATCGTAACTGAAGGAACGAAATTGAGCAGGGGCAAATAGGTCAGGACCGCGTTGTTGTTGACGAAGTGCGCTAACAAACGACTTGCACGACCGGAATCGGCGCGATATTGAGGCAAGCCGGTGTAGAGTTCATGTTGCTCCAAGAGATCCAACGCGGCGACCAGCGAGGACGCATGCAGCGTGGTGTCATCGTCGAGCACAGCCAGATACTCCGTCGTGATCTGGTCGAGTGCCAACTGCAACTTGAACGACTTAGGATTCACATCGCTGGTCGCATCGGGACATAGCTGCACGACGACATTCGGACACATCGGCGCCAGTTGGGCCGCTATCCTCCGGCCTTCCGCATCACTGCAATCCACCAACCACACGATGCGAACTTCGTCCGGCAATCGTTCCCGATTGGTCATTAGCTGCTGAGCCAACAAGCGATCGCCGCTAAGAATGGGCTGCACGACTGTGACCGAAGACAAATTGGTCCCACAGCTGTTGCCGGCCGCAACCCGCTCAGCCTGCTTCTCCTTTAGATAGCGGCCTTGCCGCCCAATTAGCCGGAAAGCCAGCAGGGCTTTGACGATCAGTAGAATCAGATAGGCGAGTGCCGAGACTGCGAAAACGGCGATCAACCAATGCGTCATGATTCGTACGGTCTCTCTGCCTGAATCCACCGAACGAATTGCTTGACACCCTCTGGAGTAGTCGTGGGTGGGGCTCCGAAAGTCTGTAACATCTTGCTAACATCAAATGTTTTAGACCATGCAAACACATGCACTCCGAAGCGAGTGATGGGAGGTTCTTTCCACCAGCAGCACAACGCGTAGGTCGCCTCGACGAGAGTTGCCATTTTCATTGCACTCTGGACGGAAAGGCGGCGTGTGGGACGCGCAATCTGCAGTTGGTCAAATACATCCAGCAGAAATTCGATGATCGCCACGGGATGGTTATCTGTCAGATTGAATTCACCCGTTACGTGGCCTGCTTCGGCGGCACAGCGGAGGTAGTAGATTAAATTGTCGATGTAGATCAAGTCACCGATGACGGGTCGGTCGCCACGCACAAGCAGCGGTAAACGCCCTGTCTTCGCGGCCGCCAAAATGCGAGGAAATAGAACGGTATCACCTGGTCCATAGACGGCGCGCGGACGCAAAATGACCCATGAACCTTCGTAAGCCCGAATGAGCTCTTCTGCCTGTTGTTTGGTCCGCGCGTAGCGATTGACCGGCGACGCAGCCTGCGGCGTGTCTTCGGTCATGTTCATTTGATCCTGGGGGCGATAATAGACGCTGGACGAAGATACGTAAATCAAACGCGGATGGCCATTCCGGCGACATGCGTCCAACAGGTTCTCTGTGGCCAGGATATTATCGCGATGGAATTGTCGCCTGCTTCCCCATGGCGAACTTCGCGCGGCCGCATGCAGCACGACGTCGGCGTTGGCCAAGCGTTGCCTAAGCGACGTCGACCAAGGCTGGGCTAAATCTTGCTGCAGGTAGTCCGCTAGGTCCGTGACGCGGCGTCTTCCAACACAGGTGGTGCCCCATCCCTGCGAGCGAAAAGCACCTGCGGCCCTGCTACCGATGAAGCCACTCGCACCGGTGATGAAGATGTTTGGCATATTCGATTTGCGTCGGAAAATGGACTAAAAACAAGCTCCATAGCGGTCAATCCCGCCCGCCGCGCTGCGAGGTTCAATAAAGAACCGGGCAACAACATTCGACATCAAGACCGCTCGCGCACGGCAACACGCTACCGAGAATCGGCGCGAGCTTATGGAAGACTGTCTGACGGCCTCCTTACGGTAATTTATGTCCCAACTTTTCGCGTTTGGTATTCAAGTAGGCCACGTTGTGCGGATTGGATTCTGAAATCACCGGGACTTGATCGACGACTCGCAGGTCAAAGCCGCGAAGTGTAAATGCTTCCGCCTTCTTGGGATTGTTGGTCAACAAACGAACTTCGGTCAGTCCCAGTTCCTTTAAGATCTGTATACCAATTCCATAATCTCGCATATCGGCTTTGAAACCTAGCGCGTGATTGGCCTCAACGGTGTCCATCCCTTGCTCCTGAAGCGCGTAGGCCCGAATTTTTTGAGCCAAACCGATGCCGCGTCCTTCTTGCGGCAAATAAACTAAAGCACCGCGCCCTTCGGTTGCAATCATCTGTAATGCCATGTGCAGTTGATCGCCGCAATCGCAACGCAGAGAATCGAGTAAGTCGCCGGTGAAACAACTGCTGTGCATTCGCACCAACGGCGCTTGAGGCTGGATGTTCACCAAGTCGCCCATGAATATTGCGATGGGCTCTTGAGTTTCAAACTGCACTTCGTAGACCGCGATCTCAAACTCGCCGTACTTGGTCGGTAGCTTGGCATGGGCCTTGCGCGACACCAGTTTTTCATTAACCCGCCGGTGGGCGATCAGTTGCTCGATGGTGATAATTTCAAGGTTGTGCTTTTCAGCAAGTTGAAGCAGTTCGTCGCGCGTCGCTCGATCCCCGGATTCGTCCAGAATTTCAGTCAATACACCGGCAGGTGCTAAACCAGCCATACGAGGCAAATCGACGGCAGCTTCCGTGTGTCCCGCGCGGCGCAGCACTCCACCCTCCATCGCTAGCAACGGATAGACATGGCCGGGTCGCACAAAGTCACGCGGAGTCGAGGTCTCGGTGGCTAAACGTCGAATCGTTTCAGCGCGTTCGTGCGCGGTAATTCCCGTTTTGCTGCCGTTATAGTCGACAGGTGTGAGAAATGCGGTCCGCAGCGGCGCGTCGTTGTTGTCCACAATCGGCTTTAAATTCAGCCGCTCGCAGGTGCTGGGGAGAATTGGACAGCACAATTGTCCCCTTCCACGTAACATAAAGTTGATTACCTCGGGCGTCACCATTTCCGCTGCGCAGATGAAATCTCCTTCATTTTCCCGATCTTCTGCGTCGAGCACAATGACGACTTCGCCTCGGCGAATCGCGTCAACGGCGGCCTGGACGGAACTGAACTGCTTGGTCATGAATTGAGCCGATCAAAAAACGCACTTGGACGCGCACCTACAGTAGCTTACGCTAACACATTATAGAAGTTGTTACCATTTCGTCTCGTCCACTTTGCGATCATCCAAGAAATTGGGTTAAACTAACTCACTACTAGTTCTTGGACTGTGAACGGTTACATCAATTCGAAACATGCGTTATCTAGTTATGCTATTGGAATCATCGCATCCACCCGTCGGTGCGGTATTAGAAAGACGTTGCCGGTTGAGCCCTTGGATAGCTAGCGCTCGATCGCTTCTTCTGGCCGCTATGTTTGTTCTAGTTACCGCGGCGGCTCAGGCAGACAATACCGGCCTCGGCGACGATACGTTGGAGGCGGGTCCCGCAGCAGCGAAACGCATCACGCGACCGATCGAAGCTCGCAAGAATCTGGTGTTCGAGACAAGCAATGGTGATACGCTCAAAGCCGACATGTTTCGGCCGGCTGATCAAGAGATCTATCCATTGGTGTTGATGATTCACGGCGGAGCTTGGTCATCGGGAGACAAATGGAATTTGCACGACCACGCGCGCGAATTAGCGCAGGCAGGTTTTGTCGCAGTGACCATCAACTATCGCTTGGCCCCAATCCATCGTTTTCCTGCTCAAATCGACGACTGTCGCGCCGCGTTGTCATGGGCGGTGGAACAATCCCAGGAGTGGCGAGCGGATGCGGAACGGGTGGCCGTGTGGGGCTATTCCGCCGGAGCACATTTGGCAGGATTGCTGGCAACAAAAGGCAAACCGGGGGCGCCAAAGTTCTGGGCCGCCATCTTGGGTGGCGCTCCATGCGAATTCTCTTTTGTATCGGAAGAGAGTTCCGTACTTGTGCCCGTCATGGGAGGAACGCGTAAGGAACTTCCCCATGTCTACCGCGATGCCTCGCCACTGGAGTTTGCTTCGTCAGAAATGTGTCCTACTTTTTTCTTTCATGGGAGCCACGATTTAATCGTCCCTTCAACCAGCAGTAGAAAATTTTTCGATAAACTGCAGGAGCTTGGAGTTGAAGCGGAATATCACATCGTTGAACGCCAAGGGCATTTGTTGACTTTTCTCGATACTCAATCGCGGCGGCTTGCCATCGAGTTCCTCCAAAAACATTTACCGGCAGCCCATTGATGCTCGATCGCGCAGAGTATGTTGAACAGGCCTATTTTTATCGCGTCTTGTTGGAACGCATTGGGCAGAGCGTGCCGTTGCAAGAGTTGATGGAACAAACCAAATACGAACTGCTGGCCACTACGCGTCTGCCGATGGCTGTTGACCTGCTGTTAGCCGAGCTCAAGCATCACGGCCAGATGAACGGTGGCATGAAGTTACTGGCTCACTACTTTGTTCCCTTTCAGACGTTCTTGATCGCCGAGGCGGAGTCCGACCGCGGTCGCTTTGACTATCGCACCGCTTTGCGGATACTGGGAGCCGAAGCAGAATACCGTGCCCTCGAAACGATGAATCGGCAAGGGATGTTTTTCTTCCAGTTCGAAGCCATTTCTCGGAATCGCCTCAACTACGACCGCGGGCTCAAAGCCATGTCAGGCGATCCAAGCTATACAGCGGATTGGCAAGATTGGATCCTGATCGTGCGACGTCAATTGGGATTAGTCGATCTGGCCGACATGATCTATGTTCGCAGTGAGCTCTACCAAGAACGACGCGCGCGAAGTGGTGAAACCGAACCCGAAGCGCCAATCTTGTTTGGCCTGAGCGAGGGTAGGATTGCAATGGCCAATCGCCGCAAAGATCCACTGTTCCTCTTCGCAGCCATGCAACGTCACTTGGGATATCCTCCCGTCCCGAAACTGGAACCCATCGACCCATTGCCTACGCTCATCCCTCAGATGCAACGCAGCATTGAACGTTTGGAGTCGCGCATCAAGCTGCTGGAAGAGGAGCAACGGGGAGGCATCGACATCACCAAGTTCTATAACAGCAAAGGCGCCAAAATGCCGCCGCCAGGTGACGATCTGCTGGAGTTGACATAACTAGTTGGACAGCGCCACTTGGCAAGCTGGGTAGCCAACGTCGCCAGACGGTGGACGCGATAGTTAACGTTTTCCACCGCTTGGCAGCGGGTGGCTACGAAAACTTCAGGACGCCATATTGTCCAGGCTACCAAGTGGCGCTGTCCAACTAGCGTCCGACCAAGTCACGTTGCGCAATTCTTTTAGCACGGATGGCAAGGCCGGAGCACGGATAAGGCAAATCAAGGCCACAAACAACTTCCAACAATCCGAGTACGCAAAAACCATTTTCCACTACCACAGCTACCCATATGGAACTGGCTAAAGATCCCGACGACTGCAGGAGCTTGAGTCAGCAAGCTCCATTATGAAGAGGGAGCACTATTAGTCGTCGATGTACGACTCGATGAAACGAGCCAGGCGATGGAAGTCACTACCCGTTTCAATGTATCGAACCTTGGTGACGAGAGTCACTGGATCGACGAGTTCTTCGAATGGTACATAGTTGAGTTCTAGTTGCCCGCCGACGGAGATCATCACACCACTCAACTTCTTTTCGATCAAGGCGCGGAAGGCACCGACGCCAATTTGCGAGCCGAGCATGATATCAAAGGCGTGAGGCAGTGCGCAACGGCTTTCATAGCCCAATTGCAGTCCATTGATTTTTCGAGACTTGCCAGTTTGTGCCTTGTAGGCCTTCATCAATAGATCGGCCAGCATTTTGCCCAGGTTGATCGACGCGATGGCAATGTGACCGTGATCGTCGCGTGGAATCCCTTCGAGATATTTTTGCGGCAGGTACTCGGCCATTCCCTCGGCAACGACGATGACGCCGTATGGGCGGTTTTGCTGCTCGCGCATGACCATCATCTTTACCATGCGATCGACGATTTTATCGACGTGCATGATTTTGCGAGTTTTCTTGTTGCCGTGGCTGTCGACAACTTCTTCTTCACCGGCCAGCGAGCCAGCTACGTCTTCGACGCTCATCACCATACATGCTTCACCGGCAATTGCCGCACCGTAAGCCAGCCAGCCCGCGCTACGACCCATTGCTTCGCAGATAAAGTAGGCTTGGCCCGCAGCAGCATCGTAGTTCAAGTTGCGCATTTCTGTGGCCAGAAATTCTGCAGCGGTGAAGTAACCAAACGTAAAGTCAATCCCCATGTAATCGTTATCGATGGTTTTGGGGAGATGCACGACAGGCATACGTTTCTGATCTGCCGGCAAAGTCTCTTGATAGAGTTTCATCTTGTTGGCGGTTTTTAACGTGTCATCACCGCCGATCGAAATCAAAGCATCGACGCCAATCGATCGCAAGGCCGCATAAACTCGACCAAGTGGCGCACTGCGCTCTGGGTCAGTTAGATGTTCGGGCGATGAAACATTTTTACCGGGATTGGCGCGAGCTGTACCGATCATGATTCCCTGGGACGTCCGGCGGTGCGACAAGTCATCATGCGTGATCTGCATGTAATCTTGTCCTTCAACCAGCGGTTTTGACGAATCAAAATCGATCAAGTTGGAGTAGCCGTGCTTGATCCCGACCACTTCAATTCCGGCGTTAAGGAAGGCGAAAGCTGCTGTGCCGATCACGGCATTTGCACCCGGTGCTGGACCTCCCGCAAAAAGCATGGCGACTTTTTTGATCTCTGACATCTTGGCTTCCTTGTATGGCTTTAACTTTGCAGTTTTCAAATATTTCGCGAAACAATCAGTGGAACGATTGTCTCAGTCGTTTTCAAAGCGATTGGGGACAATCGCTCTACACTTTCACAAAGCGATTAGGGACAATCGCTCTACACTCTATCCGCTGGAATTGGAAATCAGGTGCCAAGTAGCTCGCGTTCGACCCACTTGGTGTCAACTTCACCCGAGACAAATGACGGGTGTCGAAGTACTTTGATTTGAAAAGGAGCGGTCGTCGCAATGCCTTCAACACTCAGTTCTTCGAGACCGCGGATCATGCAGGCGATGGCCTCTTCGCGTGTTGGCTTGTGTACGATGAGTTTTCCGATCATCGAATCGTAAAATGGCGGCACGGTATAGCCCGCGTGTGCGTGTGAATCGAAGCGGACACCAAATCCGCCGGGAATGAACATCGCCTTGATGTGGCCCGGACAGGGTTGAAAGTTTTTGTTCGGGTCTTCGGCGTTGATACGACACTCGATGGCGGCGCCACGCAACTGGACATCCGCTTGAGTAAACGGCAGGGGTTCACCTGCGGCGACGCGAATTTGCGATTGGATCAAGTCGACGCCGGTGACCATCTCGGTCACGGGGTGCTCGACTTGAATGCGGGCATTGACTTCGATGAAATAGAAGTTGTCATCTTGATCAACGATGAACTCGACGGTTCCTGCATTTTCGTATTTGGCTGCGGCAACAAGCCTGGCTGCAGCTTCGCAAATTGCCTGTCGCGTACGCTCACTTAGTAACGGCGAGGGACTTTCTTCGATCAACTTTTGGTGCCGTCGTTGGACAGAGCAATCGCGTTCGTACAGGTGCCGAACATTACCATGGCTATCGGCGATGATTTGTACTTCGACGTGCCTCGGCCGGTCAATGAATTTCTCCAGGTAAACCCCGGCATTACCAAACGCGGCCTGTGCCTCGGCTTGGGCTTGTTGCAAAGCGGTGCGCAACGTCTGTTCGTTGAGCGCCACGCGCATACCTTTGCCACCACCACCGGCGGTTGCCTTGATCAAAACTGGGTAACCGATTTCTCGCGCACTGGCTACGGCATGTTCTTCGTCGGTGAGGAGGCCGTCGCTACCAGGAACGACAGGTACCTTGGCGGCCACCGCCACGGCTCGAGCCGTGTTCTTGTCGCCGAGCTGTTCCATGGCGGAAGGCGAAGGGCCAATGAAATCAAAATTGCTGCTGCGACAAACTTCGTTGAAGTGCGCGTTCTCCGCCAAAAAGCCGTAGCCTGGATGGATCGCTTCGGCTCCACTAATTTCAGCCGCACTAATGATGTTTTCAATGCGAAGATAACTATCACTGGATCGCGCTGGTCCAATACAAATTGCTTGATTGGCAAGCCGCGCATGAGCGGAGTCGCGGTCTGCTTCGCTGAAGACCGCTACCGATTCAATACCCATTTCCTTGCAGGCGCGAATAACGCGCAGTGCAATTTCGCCGCGATTGGCAATTAAAATTCGGTTATACATAGCCGAAAAGATTAACCGCGGGTATCTACCTTGAACAGGGGACGGTTGAAGTCCACCGCATCTTCATTTTTTGCCAAGATTGCGACGATCGTGCCACTGATTTCTGCCGGGATCTCGTTGAAAACCTTCATTGCCTCAACGGTACAAACCACCGTATCCGTAGCAACTTTGGAACCGACTTTTACAAAATCATCCGCGTTTGGATTGGGCTTGCTGTAAAACGTCCCTACCATCGGCGAGCAAATCACCTTGATATGAGGGCCATCGACGGAAGCACCCGTCGGATCACCGCCCGGAACCTGGGCACTGACCGGCGCCACCGCTGGAGCAACAGCCGCAGTTGGACCCGGCGTTGCCATGGTGATTGTTTGACCACCTCGAACAAGTCGTATCTGCTGATCCGCTTGCTTGAGATCAACCTCGCTCAGATCATGCTCTTTCATCAAGCCGATTAAATCGCGAATTCGCTCGACGCTAAACACGTCATCCTTGCTTGCCGGAACTCCCGCAGCTTTGGCCATGTGCTTTCCCATCTCGTGAAGTTTAGACCCGAAGTAGTTTAGACCCAATGATATCGAAGCCTGCTCAATCTAGGCTAACCCGGGACTGATTCGCATTTTCATGAATGTCGTGAGGTTTATCGACAAATCTTTAATTGAGCAATACTACGCGATTTGCCTCCAACTCTCGAGGCAGACTGCTCAGGACCTCGCAGCCATCTTGCGTAATCAGAACGTCGTCCTCAATTCGCACCCCACCCCAACCAGGATAATAAACCCCCGGTTCGACCGTTACCACCATTCCCGCCGCAAGCGGTCGATCCGCATTTTTTCCCAGTCGAGGTGACTCGTGGATGTCGAGTCCAATACCATGTCCTAGGCCATGGTTGAATCGTTTTCCCATACCGGCCTTCGCGATCACTTCCCGAGCGGCCTGGTCAACTTCGCTTACCAAAACGCCCGGTTTCATGGCTGCAATGGCGGCTGCCTGAGCTGCCAATACCGTCTCGTAAACCTTGAAAAATTTCGCGGGGATTTTACTTGTGACAAGTACACGAGTCAAGTCGCTGCGGTAGCCACGAAACGTTGCCCCCCAATCGATCAGCAAAAACGGATGGGCGCCGATCTGACTTTCGCCAGGGTTTGCGTGGGGCAACGCAGCCCGTGGGCCAACCGCCACAATGGGGTTAAAGCTACATCCGCTGCCTCCCAACAGCCGAATTTGCCGGTCGATTTCGTTGGCCACTTCGCGCTCGGTGGATTGACTTCGCAATTGAGCTCTCACGCTGGTAAAAACCCGTTCGGCAATAGCAATCGCAAGGCGCAGCGTCGTGATCTCGTCCGCATCCTTGATCTCGCGCAACGTCTCGACCTGTGCGCCGCCTTTGTTCAACTTGGCGACACCAGCTTTTTCACTCAGTTGTTCGAAGGCGTCCACCGACAACGTTCGCGACTCGACAACCAAACTCTTGAATCCCATCGCTCGCAGTTGTTGGCAAGTGACATCCAGTAACAATTCGCCTGGTTTGCGGATAAAAGTCGCTAGACCGGGGCATTCCTCAGCGATCTGTTCTTCATAACGCGGATCGCTGATCAGTAGCTCCGTCGACGACGAAACGATGAGATAGCTATCATCGCCCGTAAATCCGGTCAGATAACGCACATTGGTGAAGTTCGTTACCAACACCGCGTCTGCATCGGCGGATTGGATCAAGTTTCTGAGGCCATCGCGGCGTTTGTTGTAATTCGACATGATGCAGGATTCGTGTTCTCGTAGGTTTTTGATACCGGTCCGCCAAAATAGCAAGCGTTGCGAAAATACCAGAAAATCGGCATCTGGGTTAGCTGCCATCAACGCCATTTAGCAACGCCGTCACGGTATAATAGTTGCCTTCATCGACGCATTAAGGTGACCTGATCGCCTTTCGATGTAATTTCCATTTCCCACCTCCCACCGCCATCAGGTTCCAACATGACGCAACAGCTTAAACACAAATCTCGTCGTCGCTTCCTCAAAAGCGTAGCGGCAACTACCGCGGCAGTCTCCCTACCAACGATTATTCCCGCATCTGCCATTGGACGCGACGGTAATACGGCACCTAGCGAACGGGTGATCGTTGGCGGTATCGGTATCGGAGCTCGCGGACAATATGACCTTGGCTGTTTTCTTGAACAATCCGATGTCCGCTTTGGTGCCGTTTGTGACATCAAAGAAAACCGACGACAATTCGTCAAGAAGATGGTGGATGACAAGTATGGCACGCAAGCCTGTACGATGCACACGGACTATCGCGAGTTGCTGGACCGGCAAGATATCGATGCCGTGCTAATTGCTACTGGCCCCAACTGGCATGCCACGATGTCAAGTTACGCGGCGCGGGCGGGCAAAGACATTTATTGCGAGAAGCCGTGTACCAAGAACATCGACCAAAGCCTGAAACTCGCCGAGATCATCACGCGAACAGCTAGGATTTTTCAG
Source organism: Pirellulaceae bacterium (assembly GCA_041753315.1). Lineage (GTDB taxonomy): Bacteria > Planctomycetota > Planctomycetia > Pirellulales > Pirellulaceae > Aureliella. The sequence continues at coordinate 95,016 of JBGSUV010000067.1, forward strand.
GCCGGAACACAGCGCAGAAATCTCCCGCACTTTGCCTTCGCTTGCCAGCTTGCGCGGACAGGTCGGCTAGGCAAAATCAAAAAGATCTTCGCTCACCCTGCAGGTATGAAAGCCGTGGCCAGCGGATGGTTGCCCGCTGAGCCTGAGCCACAATCATCCGAGATTGATTGGAACACGTATCTTGGACCTGCTGCTTGGCGTCCCTATAACAAGCAGTTGTTAAACGGTTTTAACTTCGAAAAAGGTGGCGGATTTATCGGCGCATTTGGCGCCGGTGGAGTGCTTGAATGGGGCTCCCACACCGTCGACCTGTGCCAGTGGGCCGTCAACGATTGCCCACCACCGATCGAGTACAATCCGCCTGCCAATGAGCAGATTTCATGCAAGTATGAAGACGGCGTTGAACTGATTTTCCAAGAAAAAGGTTGGATTCCTCTAGGATCCTGCCCAGTTCGCTTCGAAGGAGAAACCGGTTGGGTCGAAGCGGGCGACAGCGGTAAGCTGGTTCTCAGCTCGCCAGAATTGTTGGCAGGTCGGACCGTGGAAGAGATCGACGGATATCCTGCCACCTTCCACGTGCGAGATTTTATCGATTGCGTTAAGACGCGTAGCCAACCCAAGGGCAATGCGGTTGCGGCTGCCAGAGCACACATCGTTTGCCACGCAACCAACGTCGCACTGTTCCTCAATCGTACCGTCAAGTTGGATCTGAAAGACTACACATTTATCAATGATGATGAAGCCAATCGATTGCGAACTGAGGCGATACGCGAGCCTTGGAACATCTAAGCACTAACCACGTAGGCGAGTCTCTCCGAGACTCGCATTAATACACACCGAGACTCGCGTCAATCAACCCTTCGGCGCCACTCGGGCCTAAATGGAAAACTACCACGCGTTGTGCGAGCCGCCAATTTCAAACGGCTTGAACACAGTCTTTCTAACAACATCGCTTGATCAAGATAACAAGAATAAAATGAAACCTACCAACTTAATTTCACCACGTTCACTCCTGCTGCAAGTTGTGTTTCTTGCAGCGACTTTCTCTTCGCAAATCAGCTTCGGGCAGGCACTTACCCTGACCTCCGAGCCAGAGCTAATCAAGATTTTGACATCGGCTTCGGAGGGCGGCGAAAAGGCGATGGCCTGCAAGCGACTGGCCGTCTATGGATCGCCTGCCTGCATTCCCGAAGTTGCCAAGCTGCTCAACGATGCACAGCTTGCCTCGTGGGCTCGCATAACCCTGGAAGCTGTTCCTGGCGACGAAAGCAAAGCGGCGCTGCGTGATGCGGCCGGCAAGCTAGACGGTTTACTTCTGGTCGGCGTCATCAATTCACTCGGTAACTTGCGCGATGCAGCCGCAGTAGAAATGTTGTCTGCCAAGCTCAAAGATTCAGACGCAGATGTGGCCAGCGCTTCGGCGCTTGCTTTGGGCCGAATCGGCGACGAACCTTCTTTAGCCGCTCTCCGCTCTTTTATGCCACAAGCAAGCCCGGCAGTACTTTCACATGTTGCCGAAGGAGTTGTGTATGCAGCGGAGCAACTCATGAAGTCGGGTAACACGGCGCTGGCTACCGAAGCCTTCGATGAAGTGCGTGCTGCAAAACTTCCTGATCAACGCATTGTCGAAGCAACGCGAGGTGCCATTTTGGTCCGGGGTGATGAAGGTATTCCACTGTTGGTTGAGCAGTTGCGATCCCCCAACCGAAAGTTGTTTGCCGTGGGCTTACAAACAGCTCGCGAAATGACCAGCACCAAGCTTGGGGCCGCGCTGATCGCCGAGATTGCCAGTGCTTCGCCAGAACGTGGATCAACAATTGTTCAAACGCTGGCCGAACTGCCAGGAAAACCCGACTTGGCGGCATTGCAGAATTTGGCAACCAGTGGATCAAAAGAGGTGCGACTTGCCGCAGTTACCGTGCTCGGTCGCGTCGGCGACGTTAGTTGTGTAGACTCGCTGCTCCAGGTTGCCAAGCAGAACGCTGACCTAAGCGCTTCGGTTCGCGCAGCGTTGGTCGCCATGTCGGACGACAATGTGAATGCCGAATTGCTAAAGCGATTGCCAGGCTCCTCGGATAACAAGTTGATTCTGCTTGAAGTGGTGGGGTTGCGACAGCTTGAAGCCACCGATGAATTGGTAAAGTCGGTGGATTCTGCTGAAGAGTCCGTTCGGTCGGCAGCTTTGCAGGCGTTGGGACAAACGGTTCCACAATCCAAGCTCGGGACGCTGGTATCTCAAGTAGTCAAGCCAAAGCGAGCCAGCGACCTCGAGGCTGCGACTCGAGCTCTGCGGACTGCGGCGATTCGCATGCCAGATCGCGAAGCCTGTGCGACAACCATTAGCGATGCAATCAAGTCCGCGCCAGAAGCTGCCAAGGTTAAGCTTCTCGAAACAGTTGCAGCCGTCGGTGGCAACAATGCACTTAAAACCATGAATGAATATGCCATGGGGAAAGATGCCGCGCTCCGCGATGCCAGCACGCGTTTGTTGGGCGAATGGATGACCATTGATGTGGCCCCAGTCCTGATGGATATCTATGTGAATGGCCCCAAGGACCGGTTCCAAGCTCGCACCATCAAAGGCTACATCCGTGTAGCGCGTCAGTTCGTAATGCCTGACGATCAAAGGCTCGACATGGTTAAGAAGGCGATGGCTGTCGCTCAGCTTCCGGAACAAAAAGCGTTATTTGACATTGTCATGCAAAAGCCCAGTCCAGGTCTGTTGCAGTTTGCCATTGAAGCGCTGAAGAATCCTGCGTTGAAGAACGAAGCCATGGCTGCCATCGAAGCGGCCAAGCCCAAATTGGCTGGCAACGAAGAGGCTCAAAAGATGCTCGAAAATGCCGGTCTGAAATAGGTATCGCTTTTCAAGATCAGCGATAACTTGCGATTTAACCAGTGAAATTTCAGTTGGGAGGGAGACGCTCCTGCCGAGCCTTCTCCGGCCGCATCCTAACGTCCACAAGCCAAAAGAGTACGGCCGCTTGCCTGTCAACGGCAGGTGGCCGGAGAAGGCTACCCAGGAGCGCCTCTCCCTCCTGTGTCCGCATCACAATAACGTTTAAAGCTGCTGGGGTAGCATCACTGGGGCCGGGGAACGCAACGCAGATAACCCGATCTCACGAGGCGACCTGCTTAACTATTCGTCGGGTTGCCCAGCCGTTTCCTCGTCTCTTTCCCGCAGTCGCTGCAATTTGTCGAGTAGTTGTTTCGGTCCCCTGACCTCTGCGTCCTCGGGAATCTCAGGTATAAACTCGTCATTGGAAACATCGCTGCGCAGCGCTAGCTCGTTGTAGGTAACAATGCTATTTGGTGATTCCGTGTCACTAAAGACCATGCTCTTCGGTCCCCAACCACTTTCCGTTTGGTGATAGCGGATTTGATAGCGAGTAGCTAATTCCATTGTCTTCTTTGTTAAAACATCAAGCTGCGTGCAATGGACTTCGGGTTCGGTTGCCAACAGCGCTCGAAAAACCAGTTTGTCCCCTGCAAACTCAATTGTCCATTGCTGGGGTTCGTCCATAAATCGCTCAATCTTAGATGAAGGATGTGAGGCCAGACTGTACAAGAAGCTACCTTCATCCTGGTTCAGCTCTAAATTGAACTTACGAAGTTTACCGAATGCAACGTAGAGTCCGGTGAGCTCGGCATCTGCAATGAGCCTATCTTGCCCTCCCCCTTCCGCGACGATGAATCGAGGCCGTTTATTCGTTTTACCAGCAAGCTGGACCAGCAGACCGTCTATGTAACCAAATTCATCGTGCGACATGCCGGTCCATTTAATGTTCTTCATTGCAACCTTTGCTTGATTCATCGCAATCTCTGCTTCGAACATGGGAAGCTGATGCTGCATCCAGATTCTGTTGCTGTCGATCATTGCATGGAATGGCGTTGGTCGTTGTTGACTTAGAATATTATTGGAACAAACGCCCTGCACCTCGAACACCTGACCGGCGTATCGAGCCTGAACCCGTTTAATTGACTCGCACAGCTCTTGCGGCGACCTTATGTCTCCACTCGGCTTTCGATCTGGATCATCTGCGACAGGATAACAATTCGCGCGAGGCATAGGAGTTAGCAGCAATGTTGTTGCAACGACGTATGTCGCCATCGCCAGCAGGGAATAACGATACCGTTCAACCATCGGATATTTCCTTCGTGCATCTTGCTGGCAAGTCAGTGATTTATCTACGAGAGCCTGGTATGGGATCGTGATACTGGCGTCCGCCGTATCAATGGAGGTTATAAATTTGGGTTAAAAATGAGGAACCCAGCGCATCAGTCAGTGATTCGCTCAAACAGCGGAACCCATCAGACAGCGGGATTATTCACGTGACGACAAGTTGGCTAGCTCTGGCCTCGGTTTCTCATTTTTAACCCATATTTATAACCTAATCCCTCAACCACATGCTGCCATCACGATCCTAAGCCAAAATCTCGTGAATGACATTGCCATGCACATCGGTCAAGCGAAAGTCGCGGCCGCCGTATCGATAAGTCAAGCGTTTATGGTCGAGACCAAGCGCATGCAACATGGTGGCATGCAGGTCATGGACGCTGGTGGGATTCTCTTGAGCCTTAAAACCAAATTCGTCGGTCGCGCCGTAGACGGTGCCACCTTTGATTCCACCGCCCGCCATCCAAACCGAAAATCCGTAGTGGTTGTGATCGCGACCGAGTTGTGGCTCGCCGCTACCACTCAATTCGACCGTTGGCGTTCGCCCAAACTCGCCACCCCACAGCACGAGCGTATCATCGAGCATGCCACGCTGCTTCAGGTCGGTAAGCAGAGCTGCTATCGGCTGGTCGATCTGACGAGCGAGATTGCGGTGATTTTCTTCGATCTTCTCGTGGTTATCCCAGGGCTGTCCGGCACCGTGCCAAAGTTGAACATAACGCACGCCACGCTCCAAGAGACGTCGAGCGATCAGCGTTTGCCGACCATGCACGCCACTGCCATACATGTCAATGGTTGCTTGTGATTCACGTGCGATATCAAACGCTTCCTCCGACTCCGCTTGCATCCGAAACGCGAGCTCATAGGATTGAATGCGCGCGTCGAGTCGATCGTCGCTGCGACTGGCTCGGTGCTCTGCGTTCCAGCGAGCCAGCAGGTCGAGCTGACGGCGTTGATCGCGTGTCGACACGTGCGGATGATCGATATTTTCAATCAAACGCTTCAGTTCCGTATGGTTCGAATCGATGTACGTCCCCTGGAACGCGCCGGGCAAAAAGGCGGATTGCCAATTCTCTCCATCTTTAATCGGTAGGCCTCCGGGGCACATCGCGATGAAGCCAGGCAAATTCTGATTTTCAGTCCCCAAACCGTACAATAACCAAGCCCCCATGCTCGGTCTCGCTTGAACAGAATCACCACAGTTCATCAACATTAGCGACGGCTCGTGATTGGGAACTTGCGCATACATCGATCGAATGACGGCAATGTCATCGATGTGCGCCGCGGTCTTCTCAAAGATCTCACTGACCTCAATTCCCGACTGACCATACTTTTTGAACTTGAATGGCGACGGGAAGGCAGCGCCCGTCTTGCGCTCCGTGGTGAGAGTTTCCGGTATCCGTTGACCAGCATACTTGTGTAACGCCGGCTTGGGGTCAAACGTATCGACGTGCGATGGGCCACCATTGAGAAAAAAGTGGATGACTCGCTTCGCTTTGCCGCGAAAGTGCGGCGCGCGGGCTGCCAATGGGCCTGGCAGCGTTGCGGATTCATCCGCTCGCAACAACGCTCCGTCATCTTGCAGCACACCGGCCAATGCCAATGAGCCGATTCCCAGCGCCGATCGATGCAACAATTCACGACGTGTGTAATTCGTTTGGAAATTCATCAAGCAACCTCTTAGTTCTTTTAGCCGTGCTAATCGACGAACATGAACTCATTCGAGCAAAGAATGATCTGAGCCAGTTGCTCCCAGCCATCGAGTTGTTCCGTGGTTTGTGCAGGAAAATCGGCAACTGAATTCCAAATCGTGGGCTCCGTTTCTCTGACCTCTTCGATCGTGGCACTCCACAAATATTGATCGCTGTTGAGTTCATGGCCGATATCGACCACAAAGTCGACGGTCTCGCCTGCGGTAACGTCGAATGCGGCCAGGTTCACCTCACGCCTCGCCTGGTGGATTGTTTCCGCTGCCAAAATGCCTTTAGATGAATGCGCGATAAATGCGCGAATTCCATCCCCGGCCGCTGGCTCGTGTTGCAATTTTGACATGATGCGAAAAGTGCCGTTGCGCGGTGCAATCCAACGTCGCACGGCAGCATGCTCGCGATCGTTGCCGGGATGACCTCCATCCGCGCTCAGCTGCACCCAACCCAGCGTCGCATCGGGAAAGCTACTGCCTCCCTGCCAGGCTGTGCCCGAGAAGTGTGGGAGTGGGGTGAATTGCTGAATTCGCTGTGACGATTCATCCAACGCGCCGTAGCCGTAGTGCCAATCGGCAGTGGTGTCACGTTCAGTGGGTTGTTCCTGTGCGGTGGCTTCCTCCACCATGGCGAGTGCTTCGCGAACCTCCGTTGCCGTCGGTTCTCGCTGTAGTGCCTGGCGAAACATGCCGGTCACGCGTTCTGCTGCGTTTGTCTCTTCGTCCACGGAACGCGCCAAGGCCCGTGCGCGGTCGAGCATCAATGGGTGGTTGAGGAAGAAAAGCGCCTGTCCAGGGACGGTTGTTTCCGAACGCTGGGGCACATGCAAATCGGGGTTTGCAAAGTCGAACATGCGGAGCGTGCCTGGGAGAAATTGGCGGTCCACCAAGCCGTAGAGCGTACGTCGTGCGGGAAATGGTCTAGAGAAGATATCGCTGGCGCGACCTCCAACTTGCGTCTGCAACTCACCGGCAGAGGCAAGCAACGAATCGCGAAACTCTTCAAAGGTGAGTCGCCTGGCGTTCATTCGCCATAACAATCGATTGCTCGGATCGATCTTATTAGCCCGCACGGTGCTATCGACACCCTCGGTTCGATGCATGAGCCACGACGACTGTTGAAGAGTGGCCGACATCACAATCAGCCGGTGAAGCTCCTTGAGATTCCAACCACTTTCTATTAAACTCGCAGCTAGCCAGTCGAGTAGTTCTGGATGCGAAGGTGGTTCTGCCCGTGTCCCAAAATCGCTGGGCGTTGTCACTAAACCTTGACCAAAGTGTGCGGTCCAGATGCGATTGACAATGACTCTGGCGGTTAAAGGATTGTTTGGATCGACAATGGCCTTGGCCAATTCGTATCGCCCACTTCCATGTTGAAACGGCTGGGACTCGGGCTGGCTCAATACCGAAACGAATCTACGCGGTACATTCTCTCCTTGCGTCAACGGATTTCCCCGCAAGAAGATGCGTGGCTCATTCGCAACCGGCTGATCGACCAATGTCAGCGCGTGAGGTGCAGGTGTAGGGGCATTGATGATCCAGCGATCCACTTCTCCTTGCAACTTCCAGAGCTCAGTTACCGTACCCGAGTCAAAGTAGGTTTCACATAAGACGATTGGTCCTTCAGGAACTTCGCACGGCGCCCGTAATCCGTACAAAACGTGTAGCAAGGAATTGGAAGTATCATTCTCGTGGTCGTTCGTAAGCTCAGTCGCGGCGTTTTCGGTTTGTTGTTTGTCGCGTTGCGGATCGCTACCTCGTACAGCTTTGTGTTCAGCGTCGTACTCGGCAAATATCTTTCCGTAGCGATCGCAGACTTCTCGAAAGCTGGTTGGGGGCGTAATAAATGCCTGAGCGACAACGGCTGGCAGATCGTCTTGCTGCAGTTTAATTGTCAGCGCCGCGGACTCGTCGGCAAACGACTCCGCATTCAGGGCCGCGTAGGCGTGCCATGCCGAAAAAATCGGATCAGCTCGTCGCTCTGCATCGCGCAAAAATCGCTCCCAACGGCGCACAAAGGCAGGCAGGATATCCTCTTTCTGAAAGATCTGATCAAAGCCGTTGGCCGGGTATTTGTTTAACTCAGATTGTGCAAACAAATAATCGGCAATGCGACTCCGCACGCGATCCGACGATTCCTTGCGAGCGGCAGCCAGTCGCTCAGCCAACGCAGCGTTGCGTTTATTCAGTTCAGTTGCAAACGCCTCATCGTCCCAATGGTCCGCCAACGGCTCCAATCGTTCGACCGAACTGTCAAACACACCGTAGAGCGCATAGTAGTCGGCGGTTGGAATGGGATCATATTTGTGATCGTGGCAACGCGCACAAGCGACGGTCAGTCCCATCGTACCTCGACAAACAACATCGATGCGGTCGTCAATGATATCCCGCTCCACTCCCAGAAAACGACGACCGAGCGTTAGAAACCCCATGGCTGCCAAATCTCCATGTCGGCGATCTGATACTTGATCCGCCGCGATCTGTAGCAGGAGAAAACGATCGTAGGGCATGTTCTCATTAAAGGCCGCGACAACCCAATCACGAAAGCTCCAGGCATGCACCCAAAACCTTTCCTCACGCGCATAGACATAACCCTTTGTATCCGAGTAACGCGCGACGTCCAGCCAATGCCGTGCCCAGTGCTCACCATACTCTGGGCTGGCAAGCAAGCGTTCAACCAGCGTGGCAAAAGCTGTGGGCGAGTCGTCTTGTAGAAAGTGCTCAACATCGTCGACCGTTGGAGGCAAGCCGGTCAGCGAGAAAGTCACGCGGCGAATCAAACTGCGTCGATCGGCCTGAGCAGAAGGTGCCAGGTCATTTTTTTGTAGCTCGGTTAGTACAAATGCGTCGACTGGTGTTCGAATCCAGTCCATCTGGCGATCTGGTGTCGGTAGCGGCGGTTTGCGAACAGGTTGGAACGCCCAGTGGTCACTACTACCAGTCGTCAGAGACATCGATAGCGGCTGAGTCGACTCTGGCCAGGGAGCACCCATTTCAATCCATCGTTGAAGCGACGTTTGAGCTCGCTCGCTAATTGGCTCTTCGTCGGGCGGCATCTCCAAACCTTCTAGATGTCGCACCGCTTTGATCATGAGGCTTTCTGCCGGCTTGCCCACTATAATGGCCGGACCACTCTCGCCCCCCTTGATGAGTGCTTCGCGCAAATCAACTCGCAAACCTCCTGATTGTTCGGCGGCTCCGTGGCACCCGGCACAGCGTTCAATAAGCACGGGGCGGACTTCAGTTTCAAAGAACTCCAGCTCACTTTCGCTGTGTTGTTGGGCTGCACAAAAACCGCTCCACCCGACGAGGAAGCTGATGGCCAGACTTAAGCGCAGCGGCGATAACAAGTAATGGACGAACATCATGTCGGCACGGTGGGAGCAGGAGGGAGAATTTGGCGGGAAAGGTCAGTTACGATCGACAGTAGTGCTTGACCATTTAGTATAAACGCATTTCACAACGGCTGCGCGCTTTGGCACTTTCCGTCCTCGGCAACATTAGCCTGGGATTGAGTTGATGGTACAATTTGGCTTCTGCCACGCCGCGTACCCACAATAAAACTCATTTCTTGTGATTTAGCCTTTTTTTGCCTTTCATTTTTAACCTCCATTTATAACCCTATCCTGGTGCACTGAACATTTCGTTGTGTTTTTTGTCGCACGGATGGCAAAGCCGAAGCACGGATAAGAACCTGCTTGTGGACGGCAGCTAACGCTCACTGCGGTGCCAACGAATTAAAGGAGACGACGAATTTTAAACGGGATACGAAGTCCACGGCTTTGTATCTCAAGTAAGTGATTTTTTGGCGCATAGACAGAACCCGCCGCAGGTTACTGGTAGCTGGAACATCCGAGCTCCGGCTTTGCCATCCGTGCTATAAAATCAAATAAATATGGAACTCCGTTACCAAGGCATCAATCCGTTGCCACCTGCTTGTGAACAGCAGCTGGCAGTGTGCATACGTTTTCCTCGTTAACTTGAAGCATAACCCATGGATACAGATCTCCCCACAAGAAATCTTGGCAATTCCTCACTCAAATTGACGACGATCGGCTTTGGCTCCTGGGCGATCGGCGGCGGCGATTGGCAATTCGGCTGGGGAGACCAGGACGAACAAGAGGCGGTGGATGCAATTGTGGCCGCGGTCGACGCAGGAGTTAACTGGATCGACACGGCCGCCGTCTATGGCGGAGGGCGATCGGAAGAGTTGGTGGGACGCGCACTCAAAGCGTTAGGTTCAACGCGACGACCGATCGTAGCCACGAAGTGCGGACGTGTCATGTGCAGTCCGACTCAGATCGATAAAGTGCTCAAACGTGAGAGCATCATCGCAGAGTGTGAGGCCAGTCTGAAACGACTAGGTGTCGACGTTATCGACCTCTATCAGATGCATTGGCCGGAGCCCGACGAAGATATCGAAGAGGGCTGGGAAACGCTGGTCGATCTTAAGCGGCAAGGGAAGGTGCGTGAGATTGGCGTCTCCAATCATAACGTCGAGCAAATGCAGCGACTGCAAGCCATCCATCCCATCGCTTCCTTACAGCCCCCATACAGCATGTTGCGTCGCGATATTGAAGCGGAGATCTTGCCCTATTGCGCTGCAAACCAGATCGGAGTCATCTGCTACAGTCCGATGCAAAAGGGCCTGCTCTCCGGCAAATTCACTCTAGAACGCGCCCTCAATCTTTCTGAAAAAGATCACCGCTCCCGTGATCCACAATTCCAATCGCCGGCCATCGAAGTTCATTTGGAGCGAATCGAGAAACTCCGGCCGATAGCCGAAGCGCACGGTCGAACCGTGGCACAACTCGCCATTGCCTGGGTGCTCCGCCGACCAGAAGTTACCTCGGCCATCGTTGGTTCCCGCCGCCCCGAACAAGTTGCTGAGACGACGCTCGCATCCAACTGGACTTTGAGCCAGCAAGAAATCGAAGCGATCGAAAGGCTGCTTTAAACTTGGGTAGCCACCGTCGCCAGACGGTGGACTAGGCTGGCAGCGAAATTCACCGCTTGGCAGCGGTGGCTACGTGAAATCGCTGACAAGACAACAAATTGCCTTCCTGCCAAATGGCGCTGTCCATCTACTCGCTCGCATCTACTTGCTCGCACGAAATCTCTGCCGGCAGACTTGCCCATCGGCTTGGTGGTAACCCTCGATGCACGTCTTGATGACCCATGTCGAGGAGACTATTGTTAACGTTGTGTTAATTTTTGGTTAAGCTATCTTGGTTGCTTGATTTGCCATTTCTTGGCTGTTCCGTGCTTGTCTCTCCCTGCAATTGCTCTCTTTTCCCCCTTGTCATCGCGGTAAATATGAACTCGATCCGTGGACTTCGACGGCCTGCTCGTCGGACTCGTTGCGCTGTCGCCGGCTCCTTCACACGCCGAAAGCTCTTGATTGAACAACTCGAGAAGCGTGTGGTATTGGCCACGACTCCGGTAATCAGCGAGTTTCTTGCTTCGAATTCTGGTGGTTTGACTGATAGTGATCTTGAGAGCAGCGACTGGATTGAACTTTACAATCCAACATCGTCCCCTTTTGATTTGTCGGATTGGGCGTTAACCGATGATCCAGATGATCTCAACCAATGGCTCTTCCCGGCGGTGACACTAGAACCCAATGACTTCTTGGTGGTGTTTGCTTCTGGACAAAATCGAGCGATCAGCGGTCAAGAATTGCATACAAACTTTCGGCTTGGTAGCGCTGGGGACTACCTCGCATTGGTGCAACCCGACGGAACGGTTGTCAGCGAGTATTCGCCAACCTATCCTCAGCAGACAACCAATGTTTCGTATGGCTTGTCGTTCAACGTGGAGAACTACATTGAACATGGCTCACCTGCCACAACGTTGATACCCAGCAACAATTCGATAGGTTCCAATTGGACATTTCCCGGGTTCGATGACAGTACTTGGATCGAAGGTGATATTGGCGTTGGTTATGGCGTCGCCGAACCCGGATTTAACGTGCGGTATGTTAAGGCTCGATCGGCACCTGGTTTTGACGGTTCGGTTACATCACTCGCCATTGCCGAGACCGTGTTAGCGACTCCCGCTTTTCAATCGTTATCGATCGAAGAACATGCCCCAGTGGTCAATTACTTGGACACCGGTGGTGGCGGGCGTTTTGGCAATGACCTGCCATTCCCTAACCAATCGATTGGCGATGACATCAACCACTTTGTCATTGAAGTGACTGGAACAGTTGAAATACCTTCGACTGGTAGCTGGTCGTTTGGTGTCAATAGTGACGATGGGTTTGGACTTAGTCTCGCTCGCGGTGGTTCTGTTTTCACTTCGCAGTTTCCTGGCACACGCGGCTCAGCAGACACCATTCAGGCATTTAATGTCACTGAAGCGGGTACCTACGATGTGCGGTTGGTCATGTTTGAAGCGGCTGGCGGAGCTAGTGTCGAGCTGTTTGCATCGCCCGGCGCGTTGACTAGTTTTGGCCCGACATTTCGTTTGGTCGGAGATACCGAAAACGGAGGACTACCAGCGCTGGTACCCTACACGGTTGGCGGAAGTGATGTCGTCAATACAGATATTCAGACGGTCATGCAGGGCATCAACACATCCGCTTATGTGCGTGTTCCATTTGTTGTCAACGATGTCGACCAGATCGATTCGCTGCTACTAACGATGCGTTATGACGACGGATTTGCAGCGTACATCAACGGTGCTGAGATAGCGCGGGCCAATGCGCCAACGTCACTAACCTACAATTCGGTGGCCACCGTTTCGCGGCCCATCCAGCAGGTTCGTGAAGTGCAGACATTCGTTTTGGATGTTGCAGCTTTTTCGGCGCTCATTGAGGGCGAAAATGTACTCGCCATTCATGGGCTGAATGACGCTTTAAATGACGACACATTTCTGGTTTTACCAGAGTTAGTCGGTACAAAATTGCTGGAAAATCAGCCGAGTTACTTTGCTACACCGACGCCTGGGAACGCCAATGTCGATCCGGTGCTTGGCATTGTTGATCGCGTGGTCGCGGATGTGCCGGCTGGTTTCTTTAACGCGCCTATATCGGTTTCGCTCAGCACAACGTCTGCTGGTGCATCGATTCGTTACACGCTCGACGGCAGTACGCCCACCGAGTTGAATGGCACTCTCTATAGCGGTCCAATTACAGTTAGTGCCACAACAAACTTGCGAGCGGTAGCTTATGAACCAGGCTACGTTTCTCTCCCGTCCATCACCAGAACCTATCTGTATCTGGACGATGTGCTAAATCAGTCCAATGATGGTTCTCCGCCAACCGGTTGGCCAGCGACATGGAATACCAACGTTGTCGATTATGGCATCGATCCTGATGTGAGAGCCAGCGAGACCGATCAGAGAATTAAAGACGCGCTCTTGGCATTGCCAACGTTTTCAATCACTACAGATTTGGAAAATCTATTTGATCCTGCCATCGGCATCTATTCCAATGCGCAGCAGGATGGTCGCGACTGGGAGCGTCCCGCTGCGGTCGAATTATTAAATCCCGATGGGACCGCAGGTTTTCAAGTGAATTCCGGCCTCCGTATTCGTGGCGGGTTCAGTCGCTCCGACGCCAATCCGAAGCACGCGCTGAAACTCTTCTTCCGCGGTGTTTATGGTGATGCCACGTTGGAGTATCCCATCCACGGCGACGAAGGGGTTTCCAGTTTCGACAAGTTGGATCTGCGAACCCCCAACAATTATTCTTGGAGTTTCGGCGGCGACCCGAGTAATAACTTTGTGGCGGAAGTACTGGCTCGGTACAACCAACGCGACATGGGAGAGGCTTACACTCGAAGCACATGGATCCATCTTTACTTGAACGGTCAGTACTGGGGTTTGTATCAAACCCAGGAGCGCGCGGATGCCAATTATGCAGCCTCCTACTTTGGAGGAGAGGCTTTCAACTATGACGTGATCAAACCGGAGCGAGGTGATTATCGCAATATTGCCACCGATGGTAACTTTGACGCCTACACAGAGCTCTGGTCACAAGCCAACGCGCGAGCCACCGATGGTGTCACGCCAGCCTTCGTCGACAATGCGGCGTACCTACGAGCTCAGGGCAAAAATCCCGATCGCAGCGAAAACCTGAGCTATCCCGTCTTGCTCGATGTTCCCAATCTCATCGTCTACATGCTTGAGACGATACGTGGGGGTAATCTCGATGCACCGATCTCAGCATTCTTGGGAAACAACCGAACAAACAACTACTTTGCGATTCGTGATCGAACGGGTCGCGAAGGCTTCCGCTTTATGCAGCACGATGGCGAACATACGATGCGGAATGTCAATGAAAATCGGAACGGTCCCTATAACAGTCCCAATTTCGAAGTCGGCGTCGATTGGTTTAACCCGCAGTGGCTGCACCAGCAACTGATGGCCAACGACGAATACCGCATGCAATTTGCCGATGCGGTGCAGTTTGCATTTTTCAACGATGGCCCGCTAAGCACCGTTGCCATGCTCGATAAGGTCACGACGGAAGCCAACAAGATCGATTTAGCGGTCGTGGCCGAGTCGGCGCGCTGGGGTGATGCCAAACGGGCAATACCCCTTGGCCAGAACGACTTTCGAAATGCGATCGATGCGCTTCGCAACAACTACCTGCCAGCTCGCAACAACATTGTGCTGAATCAACTGCGCAATACGACACTGCAGTTGAAGGATGCGAACGGGGACTATTCGATTGGCGTGCCTGCACCACTTTATCCAACTGCAGAGACGCCGAAGTTTCTAATTGATGGGCTTTTGCAACACGGAGGCGAAGTGCCTCCGGGCAGTATGCTCGATTTTAGTTCGCCTAGTGGTACAGTCTATTACACGCTTGATGGTTCCGATCCACGCTTGTTTGGAGGTGGGATCAACCCTGCCGCTTTTGAGTACACGACAATTGCAACGCGACAGACGGTGGTTGAAACCAGTTCACTATGGCGCTACTTGGACAACGGTACTTCGCCAAGCGGTTGGAATTCACCAACTTTTTCCCATGCAGCCTGGGCGACTGGCCAAGCGGAACTTGGTTACGGGGATGGCGATGAAGCTACGGTCGTGTCATTTGGCCCCAGCTCACAGAATAAATACATCACGACCTACTTTCGCCAGAATTTCTTTGTCGATGAAGCACACGGATTGGTCACTGGTGCAACCCTGCGATTGCGGCGAGACGACGGAGCGGCGGTTTATATCAATGGCGTTGAAGCCGTTCGCTCCAACTTGCCATCCGGAACGCTCACGAACCAAACACTCGCTACCGTCGCCGTGGGCGGAGATGACGAAGTCAACTACTTTGAATTTGCCATCGATCCATCGTTGATTCAAGCCGGTGGAAATTTGATCGCCGTTTCCATTCACCAAAGTGGACCAACCAGTAGTGACATTTCGTTTGACGCGGAGTTGATCGTTGATCAGCAGATTTCCAACGGAGTTCCGCTGAACGTTCCTACTTTGTTGCGCGCTCGCGCGATGAATGCCGAGGGAGTCTGGTCAGCACTGGAGCAAGCTGAATTTATAGTGGATGTCATCCCTGCTTCCGCAGCAAACCTGCGAGTAACCGAAGTTAATTTCAATCCCGCCGGAACAGGTTCTACTGAATTCATTGAACTGCGCAACATCAGCCATGATGCAATCTCTTTGGCCGGCGTACGCTTCACAACGGGCATCACCTACGATGCAACTACCAGCGGTAAGTCCTGGATGCTGCCGGGCGAAGTCGTTGTGCTAACAGAAAATATCGCCGAGTTCACGGCGCTGTATGGAACCATCCCCCAGTTGATTGGTCAATATTCGGGAGCACTGTCCAACGGCGGTGAAACACTCACTCTGCTTGCAGCGAACAATTCGACGATTCAATCGTTCACCTATGATGATCAAGGCAACGGTTGGCATGCTTCGGCCGATGGCGGTGGATATTCGCTCACCATTCGGCGCACTTCGGGGGATTACAACTCTCCCACCAACTGGCGTCCGAGCTTTGACTTAAATGGAACGCCAGGAGTCGAAGAAAACGACGCTCCAATCGACATCGCGCTAAGCTCCTTCTCCATTGTCGAAAATGCACCACACGCCGTAGTCGGCTTGTGGACAGCCGACGATCTTGATGATTTTGATACGGCGGTATTCGAGTTGCTCGCAGTGGGTGACTGGCCCGACTTTACTGTTGTTGGAAACGAGTTACGCGTAGGCCCACGTGGACTCGACTACGAAGCCGGAAGTTCGCGGACCATCACCATTCGAGTTGCGGATGCCGCCGGAGAAACCTACGACAAGAACTTTGTGATCGAGGTGATCGACCTGCCAGAACAATCGACTGTTATCATGAGAGGCGTCGCATACAACGGCGCCACCGCGGCTTACGGTAGCTATGGAATTGCTCCTGACATCGTTGCGCTGCTCCCAGGTGGCACGGCGACTCGCGACAATTTCACCAACTATTGGCGTGGCCTTAACCGGATCGTGATCGACTTGGAAGGTTTTTTGGGCTCATCGTTGACGAATAAAGATCTTCGTTTTAACCAGGGGAACTCAAACGAAGTCACAGGCTGGAAGCCAGCTCCGCTCCCCGAGTCGATCGATGTCATTCCCGGAGGTGGTATTAACGGTTCAACCCGCGTTGTGTTGACTTGGTCGGACAAGCATGCCATCCGAGGGCAATGGCTTGAGACAACAGTCCTAGCCAGTGGCGCGGCTAAACTAGCTCAAGACGAGGTCTTCTACTTCGGCAACCAGATTGGTGATGTCAACGGAGCTGCCGCCGGCGCGTTGGTACGTGTCGATGGTACCGACTGGGCGCTGATTGCCGACAACTATGCTTTTGCACCGAACTCGGCCGATATCGCAAATGACTTTGACGTCAATCGAGACGGCCGTGTCAATCTCAACGACAATCTAATCGTTCGTTACAACTGGCGTGCCGAAGGTGAATTGCGGATGATCTCCCCCAGCATACCGAACAAGCGTTCCCGTCTACGCGCTCCAGTTGAAAAAAGGTTGGACGCACCTGCTGTCGAACTCGCAACTCGCGACGCGACGAGCGATTCGGACACGAAAAACGCATCAGCTCGCCGCGTTGGCGAAGTTCAATTGCAGATGCGGTCGCTCACTCCCCCGCGCGGCGTAGATTTTGGCTCAAGTCAACAACGCACTTCGTTATTGAATTCTCGACCAGTTACGGAACAGGAAGCACGCAAGTCGCCAGCAAGTGCAATTGAGTTGGAATCGGCAGAACTTCTAAGCGATAACGTCAAGGCGATCGACGCGTACTTCGACAACCTTTGAGCGGGCGGGTAGCTAACTCTCCGAGAGGTAAACCGGTAGCGTCTCAGAGGAGACGCTACTACGTGGAATTATATGCGTCTCAGAGAGACGCGATAACGCGGTTAGTTATTTGCAGTGCGCACCACCATGCGAAAACCAAGATCGCGGCAGAGCGGTTTTTCGTCGCGTTGGATATTGCGCTCGGTGGCTCGTGCACCTTCGACGGTCAACGTGTTTTGAAGGAGTGCGTGAAACAGCAGCAGCTCGAAAGCGGCCGAGCGGAGCATGTTGACCTGCTCGCGATAACCGCACACCGCCAGCGCGCCGGTCTGGTTTAGAAACGCCTTCAGCTTGCGGCCATCCATTTTCATCGTTTCGCAACTGCCCAAATAAATAATGCGTTGCGCACATCGTCCTTCCAACTGCTTGGCCAACTCCTTTAAACTCAATTCACGGTTGCGGCAACGACGATCTCCGATCAGAATGCATTCTTGCACACCGTGATAGCCGAGATAGAGTATGGGATATCGCGAATAACGTTTTTGTGTCCACTTGTCGAGGTAATAAAACAGCTCTTCGCGCGTAGCAGCATCGCGATGAACAAACGAAATACGGTTGTCCATCTTCGCAAGTAATTCGACAATGGGCTTAAAACTTAAACCCTGTCGCAAGTCGGAATGCCATTCGCCTTCGATCGCGAAGATTCCGCGCCCGGCTTTTGTATTGTTGATCATCTATGACATTTCACGTGGGAGCAGGTGATTGAGGCATGCTCCAGCATAATTTATCCCACCGCCATTTACCGACCCGTTTTGCTATCGCTCTTTTGGGTGGTGCGTCACATGCTGGGGATTTTCTGCTACCCGCAAAAATAGTCAGATTTTTATTCCGATGATGGCTGCCAAACAGTGGGATTCTCCCGGTAATAGCGTCACCAAATGCTCGCCGACATTAGCCGATTCGATGCATACCATCTCCTGCCATTCGTCGTTTCCGAAGTCGGGCATACGTGCACTTTTAGCGATCCACGGGTTCCACACGACGGTATTCATTGAGTTGACCTTGTCGATATACAAGGTGCGTTCTAGACCTTGGTCACGCAGTTCGCAGCGCGCAGTCGTTTGAATATAGACTCGATCGCATTCACTGTTAATCATGATGGGAGTTCCTGACGGTGGTTTGACTTGCGCGCCATCAAGCTTGTCGATATAACTGGCAGACTCGAGGCCACGGATCGAGCAATTTCGAATGTCGCTGATGTTTAAATAGGTATGCAAGGCTTGCTCAAAGCTGGTTGGTGGTGTCGCGTCGTCGGGCAAGCGAACGGTTAGGGCGAGCTTTAGAGTGTTGCCAAACGTTGCCTCGTAAAGCAGTTCAAACGCATTGATGTGGGTTTGCAAAGCGATTTGAATTCCGCCCGTCGCATCCACTTGGGTTCTCGCAACATTCCACGGTGTAATACGCGCAGTACCATGTGCCGGTGCGTCTGGAAGTTGCTGAGGATGAGGGCCGAACCAAGGAAAGCAAAGCGGTACGCCACCGCGTATTGGCTTATTCGATGAAAACATCGAGGCCTGACTCATCCATAACACGGGTGCCTGACCGCGGGGTACAAATTTTGTGACATGCGCGCCTTGCAAGTAGACTTCGCCAGTCGCCTGTTCGCCGTCGACCTTTGCCCGCAGCAAACCACCTTTTCCATGCTCAAATTGCAAACCAGGAATAGAGAATTGATCGTTTAACTCGTCGAGCCGTTGGGCCATCGTTGTCACCTTAGCTGGGCCATCGTTCCCAAAGTGTGGAGTTGTGGCCGATGGTGGTGCATCCTTGAACAACTCGTAAAGTTACGTCGTCGCCTGTCGCTGCGTAAGCAAGGGTCGAGCGAGGCTATACAATAGAGGGCGGCGCGAGCATCAGCAACCGCCAGTCTGATGACGAACCGTTACTGATTACTTCATTTAGGCATACTCCGATGGCACGCAAACGAACGTTGTTCCTTTGTTTATTGTTTATTCAGTTCGGATCGCTGGCTGTGTCCGTGGCACAAGTGCCCGAGAAGTCGGCTACCGACCAGTGGCACCCATTGTTCAATGGAGGCGATCTTCAAGGGTGGACGCTGGTTAATACACCAGCCGAAACATGGTCGTTTGACGAAGGAATGCTGATTTGCACGGGTAAGCCTATTGGCGAAATCCGAACGGATCGCATGTACCAAAATTTTGAAATGGAAATTGAATGGCGGCACATGAAGCCTGGTGGAAATGCTGGGATCTTTGTGTGGGCGGATGACATTACGGCTCGCGGAGTTCCCTTCCATCGTGGGATCGAGGTCCAGGTGCTAGAAAACGCCTATGGAAACACGGATAGTTATTCGACCCACGGCGATATTTTCCCGATTCACGGGGCCGACATGAAACCGCTGAACGGTCGAGGAGGAAAGCGGGCTTTTCCAACCGCCGAGCGATCCAAGCCCAGCCCAGAATGGAATCACTACCGCATCGTCTGCAAAGATGGCGAAATTTCGTTGGCGGTCAACGGCGAGGTGGTGACGCAAGGTGTCAACGCAAACCCCAGAAAAGGCTACATTTGTATTGAATCAGAAGGCGGTGTGGTGCACTATCGCAATGGACGTATCCGCGAATTACCCAGTTTCCCTATCAGCGATAAATTTGTGGCTAAGGCAGACCGCGGGTTTAAATCGCTCTATTCGGGACTTGATCTGCGTGGCTGGAAGACTGGTGGTTCCACTGAGGCAGACGCCCAAAGGGGTTGGCGAGCAGATGACTGGGTGTTGCGCTTTGATGGAAGCACTCAATCGTTGGAATCCACCTTGGAAACCTCCATTGAGCACAAACTACAAGGATTCATCTTCGATTTTCGATTGACCGACAAGTCGCAATCGCTCGAAGTCGATGTGCCGGGATTCAACAAGTCGCTGGTCTTTACAACGCAGGGTGAAAGCCCCTATGCACTGTTGTTGGAAACAACGGGCAACTGGAACCGCATTGAAGGAATTGCCACAGGCGATGCAGTACAGTTGCTCGTCAACGACCGACCAATTCAGCTTGAGCAATCCCTGGGCAATGGCGTGCTACGGTTTCGTCCCGCCGGCCCGGTCGACGTGGCAAACATTTATGTGAGGCATTAGGCGGCCTGGCATAAGGCATAAGGCATAAGGCATAAGGCTTACTGCTTAAGAAATCTTAGGCGGCCAGTCGACGTCGCGGGTTGAGAATGCGGTAGAGTTGAGCATTACCCCGCTTGCCAGCTAACTCGGCGGCTCCTGTCTTGCGCAGGCAATAGCCTACTTTTTGAGCAAACCATCGCGGTCGCTCGATGGCCAAGGCGAGTTCTGCGGTATCAAAAATCGGAGGCAAGCTTGCCAGCGGCAGGAGCTTAAGTAGATCTTTGAGCGTTTTGAGTTCGACTGACGCGAGTACCGTCGTAAGGCGTTGATCGATCGTGATGTAACGTTTGCCGCGTCGGCGTTTGACGAGTTTGCGATCCATACGAACCTCTTCCGCCTCGATCAAGACGACTTCCAGCGTCAGCCTTTTTTGAGGAAAGACCGTTGAAAAGTGGACCAGATGTTCAAACAGATCAAGTAGTTCGCCACGTTTGGGGCTCATGCGACTGCGCAGCACTTCGCCATCCGGTTGAGTCAATGTCACGATCCGCTTGCGCGCCAGGATCGGTTTTACAATTCTCAGCTTATGCTTGGTTCCCTGCAACAGTTCTCGGGTCTTGTCGCGCAGCGCGGCCAACGAAGCATGTTGGATTTCAATCAACTCACCGCGATGTCCGATGGCGTCGATTCGAAAGCCATCCACGACGACTTCGGTCAGCTCGGCGTTTCGGGCGTAATGCAGTTTAAGCTGGCGGTGCAGCGACGTTTCCATCCGTCCATCCGTGACCTATAGGCTATTGAGTTGCAGAGGCACGATCAGTTAATTCCGAGGTCTTTGACAGTGACCAGCGTCTGAAGCTGCAGTCCGGCTGCCTCAATCGCTTCGCGACCACCTTCGAGCCGGTCAACCACTGCGAGAATCTTGTCGACTTTTAAGCCAAACTCGCGGGCTGCGTCAACCGCTTTTAGCGCGCTTCCGCCGCTGGTGACCACATCTTCGACGACGACGGCCGTCATCCCAGGGGCGACAGGACCTTCCACTTGACGCCCAGTTCCATGTTGTTTGGCTTCCTTGCGAACTATAAATCCCAGCAGTGGATCACCGCGTTGGCCAGCTAAAGTAATAGTCGCGGCAGAAATGGGATCGGCACCGATCGCCATCCCGCCAATGGCATTGGGCTGGATATCGCCCAATAGATGCAACATACCCGCCGCAACTTGGTTGGCCCCCAAAGGGTGAAGCGTCAACTTGCGGCAATCCAGATAAAAACTGGCCTGTTTTCCGCTTGCTAGGGTGAAGTTACCGAACTGTAACGCATGTTCTTTGATCAGTTCGATCAGACGATTGCGATCGTAGGTCGTGCTCATGAAAATCTTTGACGTGTTGTTGGAGAGAAAAATCTGTGGAATGCTTGCAATGCGACGAGTCTCAACGATTGTGGCAGGGGGCCGCGATTCACTCAAGGGCTAGGCGAATCCTGAGTTTATGACGGGAATCTTGCCCTCAGGGGCTGCCTGCCCTCAGTTCTCAACCAGTCTCAGTGAAATATGTCATGCACCCCGCTGGGATGGAAGTTGCGGATTGATCTTGGCCCAGTTCGACTTGCTTTCCTATAAGCGAGTGTGGAAACATCCGGTTGGATACAATTCGCACCACTTTTGAAACGGACAGCACCTTGGTGGTTGGCAGCGGCAGCCATAACACCCACAGCAAATCTATCGACTGGCGACAATCGCTCAGTTGCTGCATTGCTGCGCGCCATCGACAAGCAAGTCGATGGTCGGTGTGTTGGCTATCGCTCTGCTTCGTCTATTGGCTCTTGCCCTCCAGTTTGACCGTCGGAGCCGATATTCTGTTTCCGCAAATCGATCCGCAATACGCAATCCGCGTGGAAGGAGTCGAAATGGCTTCCGAGCATCGCGGAGCGTATGACGTATTGGCCTTCACCGGCAATTGTCGGATTGAGCAGGGTAGTTTTGAGGCTACGAGTGACGAAATTGTGTTATGGATTGAGCGGAGCGGTCCTGACGGAGTCGATCATCCAGGAAAAATCATCTGTTACCTGAATGGCAACGCTTCGGCCAAATGGGGAGACGGCAAGCAACTAGTGGATCATCGTTGGATGGGGCGCATGTTCAGTCTACATCCCGTGGAAACAAAACGTCAGCGCGACGTGCGCCGTTATGATATTCCGGACTTGGATTGGAACCGCGAACAATCCAGCTCTGTTCAGTTGGCACAGTTCAGTCCATCATTTGGCGGCAACTCATCGATTTCCATCGGAGATTCGACAGATTTGCTGGCTCCACCATTGCTCGGACCAAGCGGCGCGAGTCAGCCGACCGGTTCGTCCAGCGTTCGCGGCAACCAAGTTCCGGCAACGCCCGGCGCAGTGCAATGGTCGCCAGGAGGAAGCACGCAGAACAGTGAATTGCTCCCGAGCGGCGGGCTGGTTATTCCCGACGATGGTTCTGCTCCTTATCCCGCAGTCAGTCTGCCTGTGCCGATGGCCGAGTCGATCTCACCAGCATTCCCTGCACCGGCGCCACAAGTGGTTCGCCAAGTTCAGGCACCTCCGCCATTCGCTGCAAAAACCGTCCAGTACTTTCAGCGTAGCCCAAATACCAAGATCAGTTTTATGCCTGATCCCAACACGGGCGAAAACGTCGCTCAGATCCGTGGCGGTTTTCGACTGATCGTTTCAGGGATTCAGGTTGCACAACCCGATGGAACGGTCGCCGAGTATGGCAACGTGGCACTTGAAGCGGACAACGCGGTGATGTGGATGCGAGGAAATGGGTCGGCTCAGGACGTTTTCCAAGGATTCTCGTCAACGCCCGATCGCCCGCTTGAGCTCTATCTGGAAGGAAACATCGTTTTTTCGCAGGGCAATCGCGTGATTTATGCCGAACGCATGTACTACAACGTATCCAGCGAATATGGGATGATCCTTTCCGCAGAAGTGCTTACGCCAGTGCCGCAATATCAAGGACTGTTGCGACTAAAGGCTGATGTCTTACAACAGCGCGATCGCCAACATTTCTTGGCCTACGGAGCGGCGATCACGAGCAGTCGTTTGGGTGTACCGCGCTATTGGTTGCAAGCCGATGAAGTTCAATTCTCGGACGAGCGCGACGAGTCGGATGTTTCCGTCTTTGCTCCCACGGATGCCAATCGCAAGACCGACCTGCTGGCGACATCGCGTAACAACTTTGTCTACCTGGCTGGTATGCCGATCGGTTATTGGCCCACGTTCAGTACAAACCTTGCCGAGCCG
This sequence comes from Pirellulaceae bacterium, assembly GCA_041753315.1. Classification (GTDB taxonomy): domain Bacteria; phylum Planctomycetota; class Planctomycetia; order Pirellulales; family Pirellulaceae; genus Aureliella. Next base: position 118,544 of record JBGSUV010000067.1, read on the forward strand.
AGTTTCTACTTGTCAAGCGTCAAATACAAGAACGATACGATTTTCGGAAATCAGATATTTGTTGAATTGGATCCCTACCAACTACTGGGATGGGAGCAACCGGATGGGACAGACCTGCGAATTTCGACGGACTACTTGTCGGAGCGCGGACCGGCGGCGGGAGCCCACTTCAGCTACGACCGCCCTACCTTTCTATTTGGCATCCCCGGCACGGGCGTCTCGGATGTTTGGTTCATTCGCGACGGTGGGGTCGACTTTCTCGGGGCCGACCGCTTTAACCTGGAACCGGAGGAAAAGACTCGGGGCCGAACATTTTCGCGCAATCGATTGTTCTTGACGCCCAACGTCGAGTTGATGTTGGAGACCGGATATATTAGCGATCGCAACTTTCTGGAACAGTACTTTGAGCAGGAGTGGGATCAAGAAAAGGACTCGTCGACTGCGGCACGCATACGACGGTACAACGGCAATCGGATGTTCGATCTCTTCGGACAGGCTCGCGTCAACGACTTCTTCACTGAGACCGAATGGTTGCCCGGTGTGGATCACTATTGGTTGGGACAAGACCTGTTTGCACAGCGGGTTACCTGGAACGCCCATACGAACGTCGGCTATGCGCACCAGCGAGTTGCGAGCACGCCACTTGCTCCAGCCGATGCGGCGAAGTTCGCTTTGTTGCCCTGGGAGAGTGATAGTGAGGGGCTCAGAGCGATCACGCGTCAGGAATTGAGCCTGCCGGTTGAACTCGGAGCTTGGAAAATTATTCCATTCGTTTCAGGCGAGGCCGGGTTCTGGAACGAAGATGTGAATCAAGATGATGTCACGCGATTGACGGGACAAGCAGGAGTACGCACCGCGTTGCCGTTTTGGCGAGTCTATCCAAATGTCGAAAATCGGTTGTTCGATTTGCGTGGCATCGCGCATAAAGTCACTTTGGAAACCGAGTTTTTCTATGCGGATTCCGATCAGGACGTCGATCGTTTTCCGCTGTTTGATCCACTGGACGACAATTCGCAAGAACATTTTCGCCGTCGCCTTATATTCAACACCTTCGGCGGTAGTTTACCTCCAGAATTTGACGAACGCAGCTATGCCATTCGCAACGGGATGCAGCGCTGGGTCACTGCGGGTAGCAGCGAAGTCGTTGACGACATGATGCAACTGCGAACGGGTGTCAATCAACGCTGGCAAACCAAACGCGGCCTTCCTGGACGCGAACGCATCGTCGACTTGGTTAGTTTCGACACCGACTTTATCTTCTACCCCAAGGAGGAACGCGATAACTTTGGGGAAGACGTGGGTGCGATCAACTACGATTTTCGCTATCACGTGGGCGATCGACTAACGCTTCTATCGGATGGATATTTTGACGTTTTCTCGCAAGGACTTAAGTCGGTTTCGGCGGGGGCGCAAATTAGTCGACCGGGTCGCGGCGACGGTTACATTGGATTTCTGTCGATCGAGGGGCCCATCAGTGCAAATGTGCTCAACGGGTTCGTCAATTACCGCATGAACGAAAAGTGGATTTTCACCAGTGGTGCTGCGTTCGATTTCGGCGAGGTTGGCAGCATCGGTCAGTCACTGGCGCTGACACGCGTTGGTGAGACTGCTCTGTTCCGACTTGGACTTAACATCGATCATGGACGCGACAACGTATCGTTCAATTTCAATATTGAGCCACGTTTCCTACCCACGGGAGGACTCGGCGTCGTGGGCGGCGAGCTCATTCCACCGGCAGGAATGTTTGGCGTTGAGTAACGTGTCACTCGCGCGTTACTCGTGAGGCGAAGTCGCCAACTTCGCCGACTCATTCCTCTGCTTGACGTTTCTTGGCAGTGCGCATTCTCCGCTTCTCGGCGTTTGCACGAGCACTCTGTAACATGGCTAACGAGCGGCCAGGGCGTTTCCAACCGACGGGCCGCTGCGCCACAACAAAGCATTCGCGACGGTTGACTGCCAATTGTCGCACTTCTACACGCGAAAATCCCCAACTCTTGATACGCTCGACAAACGCGGGCATTTGATCGACCAAGTCATAGCTGGAGAGCTTCAGCGTTAGCATCAGCCCCTCAAAACGGCTGGTCGGGTACTGGACGATATCTTCAACCATTTCCAGGGTATACGTAGGAGCTACGTTTGCGTCACAGGCTAACCAGCGAAATTTTGAGAACTGCTTACGGCGAACCGCCGACGTTTTATTTCGCCAATGCTCGAACCGCTCATGCGCCAACAGCAGCGGATCCATTTCTGCGGGGTCCACACCAGTGACTTTGAGGCCCAGGTCGAGCAGACGTTGGCACGCGCCCCCCGGTGCACTCCCGAGCTCTACGATTTCGTCGCCGGCTGATAGAGGCAGGCCGCTCCACGCGACGCCCTCAGCAATCTTCAGATACGCGCGACTGACCATTTCGCTCGGCGGGCCTACTGGGTAAACTCCACCTGGCCAACAACTATGTCGCGATCGCGCAGTGTGGTGGCCAACCAACCATTGGTTGGTCTCGATGAGTACAATATCGAGCACTTGATGCCCCGATTCACAGGGCTGATTGATCAGAGGAAGTTTGGCTCCGAGACTTTCGGTGTTGTTTTCACCATCTGCGGATACGGGACTGCTGTGCCAGTGATTTGCGAAAAGTCGACCAATTTCATCGGTTAAAGCGGTTCCACCTGGCTCAAAACCTTTAAGACCTGGCAATTGTGAGTCGCGATGGTAAACGTGAACTGCGTCCCAGTTGGTTCCTGCCATCGCGAGGGCTTCCGAAACCAATGTCTCCGCGCGGTCCCCTCGAACTTGCCCCAGTCCATGTCCACATTGTCGAATCAACCAATGTTCAGGAAGTTGGGGGGGATTTTGTGGGTTTTCTTGGGCAATCAGTTTGAGCGTCAGCAAGCCCGGGCGTGAGAATGCCAAGCGAAATGGACCCGTCGGGGCGAGTAAACGCGTTTTGAGAGACACCTCCGTTCCGTGTTGACAGACGATGAAAACGAATTGTTCTTCGCTGATTCGGGGCAGATGCTTAAAAGGTTCCTGGACGAGTGGCGGGGTCATCATCTATAACAGTACATGCAATTCTTCGAGTCAATTACGGCGGATTGCCGCTGGCCGACGCGTAAGCGGTCAGTTCGCCCAAGTTTACTCGCTTTTTTCCTAAACACAGGAACACGTATGGCAAAAAAAGAAGAAGCTTTCGAAGTTGAGGGAACAGTGACGCAGGCACTGGCCAATACTCGCTTCAAAGTTCAATTGGATACCGGCAGTGAAGTGCTAGCGCACGTAGCCGGTCGAATGCGCAAAAACTTCATCCGGATCGTTCCAGGTGACAAAGTTCGCGTCGAACTTTCACCCTATGATCTAACTAAGGGACGGATTGTCTTTCGAGAGCGATAAGTCCTTCGAGAACAATGTTTAAGGTCGTTCGAAAACATACAAGTCTGAATTAGCGCGATGCCGTAACAGCGTTTTGCTGAAGTTGCGGTCGCGGGTCGCAGCAGCCGTATGGATCGATTAACAAAGACTTTCTATTCAATTCGCAAGTCGATCCCAAGAAGCGGCGATTTCTACCGAAGTTCATACCGCAGCCGAGCGAGTGCAGGCATTTGCGAAGAAATGGCGGTCGGGTATGCTTGTTGCTCTTTCCCACAGAAAACGGACCACAGGGAACTGTTCACTGCGGTAGGAAAGCGTTAGCCTAAAAGTCTGCGAAAAGTCCTGCACTGCCAATCTCTGGCATTTCCAGGCGGATGATCGTTCAGTTACGTTATAGCAGAATCGCAGACGATCATGATTGGTTCAGCGACTTTGCAACGCCATAATGTATCGCGCGGGAATTTCTTCCGAACTTAGGAGTTTTGTATGCGTTTTTATCGTTCTTTTATTCTAGCAGCCACCTTGTTGGCGGCGTCGAGTGGTTTAGTCTCTCAGGCGACGCGCGCCCAAGAGGTGCAAAAGCCTATCGCGATTGTGTCAATTTCCCCACTTGAGCGACTTCTGCCAGACATCACTTATCTGCTCAAGTCGGCCAATGTCCCAGAAGTGAGTGGTTTTTTTGGGCTCTTTGCAAACCAATACACCCAAGGGATCGACAAGACAAAGCCATTGGGTGTGATTGTCAATTTAGACAATCAAATGCCATCCGGACTGATCTGCTTGCCAATCTCCGACAGAGACCAGTTCTTTGGTGCTCTGGGCACGATGGGGGTAGAGCCAGATGACTTGGGGGATGGGCTCTTCGAGATCGATGTCAATGGTCAATTGATTTATGCCAAAGATGCAAACGGTTGGCTCTACGTCGCTCAGACTGAAGCCATCTTAGCCACTGTCCCGGCAGATCCAGCGGCATTGCTTGGTGATCTTCCAAAGAAATACAACTTTGCCGTCCGCGTCAACGTTCAGGCACTACCCGATGACATGCGCGATATGGCAACCGAGCAAATTCGCATCGGCTTTGAAAGAACGTTGGCTGAACAAGGCGAGCAGACGGAGGAGGAGCAAGAGTTGGCGCGAGAAATGGGTGAAGCTCAGATCGCGCAGATCGAACAACTGATGGCGGAGACCGAGCAAGTCATCTTCGGCTGGGCGATTGATTCCAAAGAACAAAAGACCTACATGGACGGTGCAGCGCAGTTCCTGGCTGGTTCGAAACTTGCCGAACAATGCGATGCTCTGAAATCGCTTGCGTCGGATTACACCGCTTTCAAATTACCTGGTGCATCTGCCTATTTCCGCGCTACTTCGCGAATTGATGACGAGAACGACAAGAAAGTCATGAAGCAGAATTTGGCCAACTCGATGAAGCAACTCGAGAAGCAAATTGAAGATGGAAATGTCGGTGACGACTCTAAAGAGTTGACTTTGGGTTTGTTGAGCAAGGTCAAGGAACTGATGGAAAAGACCATCGATGAAGGAACGTTTGACGGTGCGGGAAGCGTCAGTGTCGCCGACAACTCTTTGAAGTTCTTGGTGGGTGGCCGGATTGCTGATGGCCGCATGCTTGAACAAGAACTGAAGAAACTTGTGGCTGGTTTGCCAAGTGGACCGACGACGCCCAGGGCCGAATTTGACTACGAAACCTACGAAGGGGTGACTCTCCATCGACTATCCGTTCCAGTAAAAATCGCCGATCCTGGTGCGCGCAAAGTTTTCGGAGACGAACTCAAGTTTGTCATTGGTACGGCAGACAAGGCACTCATGATTTCGTTGGCTCCTAATGGCGATGCCGCGATTAAGAGTGCGATCAAGAGCATGACATCGGCAACCGGGAAAACCGCCAACCCAATTGAAGGAGTTGTCGAGCTGACGCAAATCCTCAAGTTTGCACAAGCTGTCAGCCCAAATTCCATCTTGGACATCGCCGCCACGTCGATCGAGAAGGCAGCCGGTAAAGACAAGATCCAAGTTTTGGGTTCAATTATTCCACGCGGGCAGATTTTTCGCTTGACCATCGAAGAAGGTGTGCTTCGCGCAACAGGTGCTGCTGTCACGGCTGGCAATCAACGGGCTGGCTTCTAGTCATGTTCCGTTCCACATAGCCTCGCCAATGCAGGCTCCGCGATTTCGCACTGGAGTGAATATCGCAAATCGTTACTTATTTCAAAGCACGTCAAACAAAGTTTGGCGTGCTTTTTGCTTTTAACGGCGATCTCAGTTTCTCCACTCTCGATTTGGTGGCCAACAAACATCTCTACGATTGACCCGTTGCCATAGTTTGATGGAAGCTTGAGTAACAAGCCGACCGCTAAACAACTACTTTGACGCATACAGAATGTTCAGCCACATGCAGCCAGAATGTACTAACGGCAACCGTCAATCCGTGACCACCTCCTATCGTCGCGAACTCTCCCGTCGTCATTTGGCAGAAAAAGTGGCCGGCGACGTTGTTGACTCTGTGGCCAGTCATGATGCAGCTGCTGACTCGGAGTTTCTAAAGGACGTTGTCGAGGGACTTTCTCGTCCGTGCAAAGAACTGCATTGCAAGTACTTTTATGACGCGCGTGGTTCACAACTCTTTGACCAGATCTGTGAGCTAGACGAATACTATCCGATGCGCATCGAGACGCAAATCATGGAAACCCATGCTGAAGCGATGTCAGATTGTATTGGAGCCGAAGCCGTCGTGGTTGAATATGGTAGCGGCAGCAGTACCAAAACCCGCATTCTCCTTGACTCACTGAAGTCGCCCCACGCATACCTCCCTGTGGATATCTCCGAAAATCATCTGCTAAGAACGGTCAAGCAGTTAAGGCGTGATTACTTAGCGATCGACATTCACCCGATTGTGGCTGACTTTACCAAAGAGTTTGAAATACCCACCAGCTATTTGTCCAACCCAATCACCGTTTACTTTCCAGGCTCCACGATTGGAAATCTGGAGCAGCATTCCGCTATGCGGTTGTTAGATCAAATTGCTGGACAGATTAATGGACAAGGTGCTGCTGGACAAGGTGGTCTGTTGATTGGAGTGGACTTGGACAAGGCACCGGCGATTTTGCAAAGAGCTTACGACGACAGTTCAGGAGTAACGTCGGAATTTAACCTCAATCTTTTGCATCGCATCAACCGTGAATTGAACGGAGACTTCGACGTATCGCAATTCAAACATCGAGCGATCGTGAATGGCGACCAATCGCGAGTTGAGATCTACATTGAGAGCCTACAACACCAGTTCGTTCAAATTGGCGAATTTAAGTTTGAGTTTCAGCAGGGTGAGCTCATTTTTACTGAATATTCACACAAGTATCAGATTGATCAGTTTGTCGCACTGGCGGAGCAAGCTGGCTTTGCAATCAACCATGTTTGGACCGATTCAGATCAGTTTTTTGCCGTTCTGCACTTTGTTCTTCAATAATTTTGAATTGCAGTAGAAAACGGGATTGTTTGATTAATTGCACCATTTTTTCAATGCGGGTAAGTCCATGTCGGCCACCAGGACCCTAGATAACCAGGCGTTGTCGGAAGTTTCGTCGACCAACGATTGGAATTCACTACTGGTGCGCTACCAGCAATGTCGGGAGTTTAGTCTGCAATTAGCGGCTCCGCTTTCAGCAGAAGACTGTGCAGTGCAGAGCATGCCCGATGCAAGTCCCACGCGTTGGCACTTAGCTCATACAACCTGGTTCTTTGAAACTTTTGTACTCCGAACGCTTGCCGGATATCGCCCGTTTGACGAGAGCTTTGAATACCTATTCAATTCCTACTACAACGCGGTCGGAAATCAATTTCCACGAGACCGTCGGGGAATGTTGTCCCGTCCTGGACTTAATGAAGTAATTTCCTACCGTCGTCATGTCGACGAAGCACTAATCACTCAACTTGAAAAGGAGGTATTGTCTGCGGACCATCTTGCCACGATCCAACTTGGGATTAATCATGAACAGCAGCATCAAGAATTGATTCTGACTGATATCAAACATGTACTCGCGTGCAATCCACTGTTTCCAGCTTACGAGCCAAAATGTAAAGAGTTCTCTCCTGGCGGCGCATCGTCGACTGACGTTTTGCCGACCACGGCGCGTTTTGTCGGTTTTGGCGGAGGGTTGGCAGAAGTTGGGTTCAACGGTTGTGGTTTTGCGTTTGACAATGAATCACCACGGCACAGCGTCTATATTTATTCGTTTGAGTTAGCCAACCGCTGCGTCACCAACGCAGAATATTTGGAGTTCATTGATGACGGCGGATATGACAGGGCCGAGTTGTGGCTATCCGTTGGCTGGCAGCAGGTACAATCGCAAGGCTGGCGAGCTCCGTTGTATTGGTTTGAACGCAACGGCGAGTGGCATGAGTTCACAATGGCGGGATTGAGTGCGTTGCAAATGCGGAATCCTGTTTGTCACGTCAGTTATTTTGAGGCAGACGCGTATGCTCGTTGGGCTGGTCAACGGCTACCCACGGAATTCGAGTGGGAAGTTGCAAGTATCTGCGGAGGCGGAAATTTCTTTGCCGATCAATGTATATCGGAAGGCCATGTGGTTCATCCACGAGCCTGTCCGGCCGCAGAGCCCGCGAACTCGGAGCGTACATTGACTGACATGTTCGGCAACTCGTGGGAATGGACCAGTAGCCCGTATTCGCCATATCCTGGTTTCGATGTTAGCCCCGGGGCGTTAGGGGAATACAACGGCAAGTTCATGTGCAACCAGTTTGTATTGCGGGGCGGTTCTTGCGCGACACCTGTGGGTCACATTCGCCCCAGTTATCGAAATTTTTTCCCTCCCGAAGCCCGCTGGCAATTCAGCGGAATTCGCTTGGCTAATTCTGCTCATGCTTCAAAGTCGTCGATCACTCCGTGATCGAAACGCACTCTCGCCGCACTCTCTCCAACAGATGGTGAGCAGCATCGCAGACCAAATCTTAAAGAATTAGAAATTTGCAGTTCATAGCAATAACTACCAACTCCACCTGCATCGTGCAATAGTTTCAACAAAAAAACAATCCGATCTGCAAGACGTCGTAATGCGACGAAAGTTGAGACAATCGTCGTCCCATTTAGCAACAACAGGTGAGCTTCAATCTTCTGCGGAATCTCTAACTAGTGTGTTGGCCTTTGTATTGAATGGTGTTGGATGTCGCTAGCACCTCCTGCAAGGAACATAGCCATCATGACGAGAGTGCAAAGCAAGCCAAAGAGAATCGAATCGCCCATGACCCGCGCAGGGACAGACCCTGATCAATTCTCCGCGTAGGACGCGCGGGAGGTCGCGCGGGGACAGACCCTGGTCACTTGGCCAGGAATCGCGCGGGGGCAGGCCCTGGTCAACTGCCTGGGGACAGACCCTGGTCAACTCTGGCAATTCTCCTAGTCACTAGGCTTACTAGAAGCGAACGGGCAAAGAGGCGGGAATGCAACGAACCGTAGCTGGATAACTCGTCGAATGGGCCACCAATGTAGACACTGGCCCCTAAGTTCGCGCCATAGAAAGTGCGGCGTCCAGTTTTCAGATCAGATGACAGATAGAATTTGGCAATGGACGAGCGGAGGAAAAAGTCCATCTTGCCTATCTGTTGCGAACAAGGCACTTCTCAAGTCACCTGCCCCCGAGACAAACTGGAGACAAACTGGAGGTGCAAGGAGCAATCGCGATATCCGGGGCCAATTCCGCGGATATGGAGATACATCCATCAAGCCGCGCAGAAAGGGGCGAATCTGATTGTCGAACCTTTAAGCGTTGGCTTGCCCTGTGTCTCCGCTGGTGCGGCGTTGACTATCGGGGCAGCTCCAGTAAAGGGTACAAACAGCTCGTCAAGCTGGGCCGTAAGCTGGAGCCAGATTTCCTGTGAGAGCCCCAGGCGCTCTAGAACCGGTGGTAGATCGGAAGGTGTCGAACCTCGTTTGCCTGCGATGACGATCCGAGCTGTCCAATCAAGTAGCTCAATGTATTCAGCGTTGGACATATGCGCGTAGCCCTTGTTGCTGCAGCGATGCCCGCTGTGGCACGGATAGGCTCCCGGTTGATCTACGATTTCCACCGGTGCAAGATGTGAATCGGGTAGACTCGCCATCAGT
>JBGSUV010000068.1:0-40755 GCA_041753315.1 Pirellulaceae bacterium
TGCGAAGTGGCTGAACGGATTCAATGCCACCAAGCTGCTCGATCGTCCGTTGCGGGATAACCACACCACAATCTAATTGCGGGCAATGCATTGGACCACTCAGAATGGTTCAGGCAGCATCTGCTTGTTAATTTAGGTGGGGCAACTTCGCAAAATTTCTCGGCCATTCTGGTTGACATGGTTCGCTGCTGCGCGCTGCTCGACATTCTTTTTGGTCGAGGGGGCATTTCTTGGCCTGCCCAGCGCATTACCAGTGTACAAATTCCCGCAAACGCCAGCTGCACCACCTAAATTCGACGCTCGGCCACCGCGGCCGTGCGGTTATTGAAAAACAACCAGGGACACACCCCCTTTTTCAACCTGATCCGTTGGGGACACTCCCCGTTCGAGGCGGTGGAAATTCAGATACATTCTGTGTCCCCGGACCCCCCGGACTCCAAGTGGATGTCATCGGTGTGTCCCCAGGGTGAAACAACTAAAGTCAGGTAGTGTCCCCAGGGTGACACGGCTGGGACTGTATTTGGATTGCTACCACTAGATTGCCGAGTTGGACTCTTATCGTTCGCCTGTTATCGCTGGATTGCTATAAACACTCTGAGTTGGGCACCCGGTTGAAGGTAAGAATCGTCTTGCAAGGGTACCTACGGAAATAACAAGTGGCTCAGACTCATGGCATTTCACCCGCGATGTCGCTCAGCAGTTTGAAAAATTGACGTTTGCGAGCACTGCTGATTCCCCAGTTGACTGGCACACTTTGATATCCCTCGTCGAAGCCTTCGTCTTGCATTCGGTAGTCGAAATAGCCCCAACTGGCATACTCGCTAACGGCCGATGTGAAGTTGTTGCTCGGTTGATCGAAGTTGAAATGATCGTCTTCGTTGAACAAAATTGGCATCGGACGATAACTGGGTGTATTACGCGCTGCGCGAACCATCTCGCTGATGCGCTCGGGCTCCTTGACGCCGTTGCCATGCAAAAGCAGGAAGTCGGAGGATCGCACAACGTTCTCGCTCGGGATCGCTCCACCGCCGTAACTCGTTCCGACCAGCAACCGACGCCCGTTGAACTCGGCGCGATGCACGCGCTCGATCAATTCGTGAATGCGATTTGGTTTGAGAATTTCGTGATCGTAAGCTCTTACATCACACTCGTTGTTAACTTCAACCAGCACGTTTCCAAAGCCGCTCGTCAGCAGCCAGTTGGTCGCAGCGTCGGTTGCAGCAATAATTGCCGCTTCATCTTTTAACCTCTGATCTTGACCGAAGTAAAAGTAGCCGACAATCACAACCATGCCCAACTCATCAGCCCGCATGAGCACTTGTTCTAGTCGCTCGATGTACTCGGGCCGCAGATCCCCAGACTCGGTGAATCCGGAGTTGTGCCACGGTTGCTCCTTCGAGTACCCCTGCGGACTACCGCCTTGCAGATTAACCGTGGCGGCCAACAACCCGTGCTTTCGCCACTCGGGCATCGCCACTAAGAACTCGCGCAGATTGCGATCTGCGTCCCAAGTTTTGGTATCAGGATACGCCCAGCGGTGTCGCGTCTCAGGGTTCAAGTCGTCGAAAGTCGCTTGCACCATGCGGCTATTGAACAGTAGCCCTTCAATCCGCCGGCCATTCCAACTTCGCCCCGCATAGGTCGGTTGGTCATTGATGTGAAAGGCGTTACCAACGATTGAGACGCGCGTTTGCGGCTCGGCACCGTTCGCGAAGACGGTGTAAACCAGAAACGCCAAACAAGTAGAAAGAGCTTTGATCATGGTTGGTCTCCAAAGTAGTTCAATTAGTAATCCTACCAATTTTCATCTGCTCGGTTCAACTCGATCGAAACAAACGAATCGAAACAAGGAATTGTGTCCGGTGCTCGATTTGTCAGACATCTCGTCAACGCGCGTCAAGCTGACCGTAGGTGCGAAATTGTATTAATCGTTGAAACCTGGTGGTTAACATTCCTGGCGTCCATCGTCAACTGAGCGACTTTCTTCAACAATTGCAATTGCCGGACGCACTGCTTTGGTCTTGCGGCGACCGGATCCATCAATACAATCAGTACTGACATTGGGTTGACGCTGCTATTCGTCGTACTGAATGACGAAGAATTTAATAGATGTTATCTGTGCACTCATCCGAGAAGTGTACAGGAATTAAGTTCTAAGCAAGTTTATTAGCAGCTTGTCTGCTTTCTCTCCGTGCGTTTTCGGTCTACGACTGCTCTTTGCATTCCGCGGTATTGACCTCAATCATCTGTCGAAACGTAGTTCTCTGTTTTGCATGGAAAGCGAGCATGCCGGATGAAATTTGCTGCAATCGTCAATCGCGGGGCACAGTCGTTTGACAACAAGACTGGGTAGTTCCTTAATTCTACGACCATCAGATATTCTCCCGTCACAAGTTGGCTGGGAAGTAGTCGGTGTGATGAATCCCGCCGTTGCGCTGGTAGGCAATGATTTAGTCATGATAGCGCGAATTGCGGAACGTCCGATCGAGAGGAGACCGGGGCAAACTGCACTTCCCCGTTGGTCAAACAGGGGAATATTGGAAGTCGATTGGATTGACGATTCGGATTGTGTTCCAGTTGACGCCCGTGTTATCGCCCTCAAATCAGGCGCATTGCGACTAACGTCTGTATCCCACTTGCAGGTACTTCACCAGCCGAATGGAGGCGACAAGCGGTGGCGTTGCGTTGCCTCGGTGGTGCCTGAAAATGAAACTGAAGAATTTGGTATCGAAGATGCACGCATAACAAAGATCGGCGATATCTACTGGATCACCTATGTGGCAGTATCAAAACTGGGAGCGTGCACCGCTTTGATGTCATCGGCTGATTTGAAAGGCTTTCGCCGCCATGGACTCATTTTTCCGTGTGAGAATAAAGACGTCGTGCTCTTTCCAGAAACAATCGATGGTGACTTCGTTGCGCTGCATCGTCCTAACCCAAGTTCGCATTTTAGTCCCCCAGCCATCTGGCTGGCACGGTCGCCCGATTTAATTCATTGGGGGCGTCATCAACCGGTGTTACACGGATCGGAACAGTGGGAAGGCGATCGGGTGGGCAGCGGCACCCCACCTATTCTGGTTGACTATAAAAATGGCGAAGCGGGTTGGCTTATGCTTTATCACGGTAGTGAATCCTCACAAGTCGTTGGACAAGTAGGTCGATACGCAGCTGGTGCTGTTATTCTAGGGCGTTCCGATCCGTCACAAATAGTTGCCAGATCTACCTGCCCTATCATGACGCCAACAACGGAGTTTGAGTTGCACGGATTTGTACCGAACGTCGTTTTCCCCACAGCCATATTGGATCGCGGCGACATATTACAAGTGTTCTATGGCGCGGCGGATACCTGCATCGGTGTGGCTGACTTTTCCAAACGTTCGATGCTTGAATTCATGACTCCTCACATCAACAATTGATCATGTATACCAACAAATTATCCAAGATCGCCTTTGTAGCCGACTACTTGCCTCGGAAATGTGGCATAGCGACGTTCACGCATGACCTACGTAGCGCAGTAAACAAAGCATCTCCGGCCGAGTGTATCGTGGTCACAATGGATGACATCAGCGGCTATGACTACGATTGCGAAGTTCAATTCCAAGTCGTCGAACAGGAACTGAGCGAATATCGCGCTGCAGCTGATTTCCTGAACTTCAACAATGTCGATGTTGTTTCTTTGCAGCACGAGTTTGGTATTTTTGGCGGTCCCTGTGGCAGCCATATTCTAGCGATGTTGCGCGATTTGAGGATGCCAGTCGTCACAACATTGCATACGGTATTGTCCGAGCCAAATCAGACGCAACGTGCTGTAATGAAGCAGATCATTAAGTACTCGACGCGGCTGGTCGTGATGACCGAGCGCTGCCGCCAAACCTTGATGAGTACTTACGCAGCACCGGCGAGCCAAATCGATTTAATCGTACATGGTATTCCGGATAGCCCCGACGTGGATCAAGCGGCTCTTAAGGAGCAATTTGATGTCGTAGGTCGACCTGTAGCACTAACTTTCGGGCTGCTTTCGCCTGGTAAAGGTGTCGAGCACGTGCTGCATGCGATACCGGAAATCATTCGTGCCTTTCCGAACTTCATTTACCTGATTCTCGGGGCGACGCATCCGAGTTTAGTCCGAGAGCAGGGCGAACGCTATCGATTCAGTTTAGAACGACTTGCCAAAGAACTAAAGATTACGAATAACGTTAGTTTTTACAATCGATTCGTCGAGATCGACGAACTGACTGAGTTCATTGGAGCGGCAGACCTTTACATCACACCGTACTTAAATGTGCAGCAGGCGGTTTCAGGCACCTTGGCATACGCGTTTGGATGCGGACAGGCGGTGATCTCGACACCGTACTGGCATGCCCAAGAGCTGTTAGCAGACGGACGGGGAGTCCTCGTTCCGTTTTCAGATCCGAAAGCAATCGCATCGGAAGTCGTTGGGTTGTTAGGAGATGATACACGTCGGCTAAAGATGCGCGAGCAGGCCTATGGTCTCGGTCGCAGCATGACATGGAACCATGTGTCGCATCTCTACGTTCAGTCGTTCGATCGTGCACTTGAAGAACAGAGTGCGCAGCGAAAACGATTGGCCGTTCGCACGCTTGCCGAACAACCTCTTGCGCTGCCACAGATGAACTTGGAACATTTGCGGCACCTCAGCGACTCGACTGGTGTCATTCAGCATGCGATCTACTCAATTCCCGACCACACACACGGTTATTGTACTGACGACAATGCACGCGCACTCATACTGACAGTCTTGATCGAAGAATTGGGAAGGGACTCGGCCGAAGTTCATTCATTGGCGTCGCGTTACGCAGCATTCCTGAACATCGCCTTCGACCGGGGAACAGGTCGTTTTCGCAACTTCATGAGTTTTGATCGTCGATGGCTTGAAGAGGATGGATCTGATGATTCCCAGGGACGAGCTCTTTGGGCGTTGGGCATTTGCATAGGTCGATCAGGTCGCACTGGCTTGGCCGCTTGGGCTCGCGAACTCTTCCACCGAGCTCTGCCCGCCTGCGAGAACACCACGTCGCCGCGAACCTGGGCGCTGGCCATCCTGGGTATTCACGAATACTTACGTCGCTTCAATGGCGACAGAGTGGCTGCGACAATGAGCGAACGACTCGCAAAGAAGTTAGTTCAGATGTACTTGTCGATCGCCACCGATGATTGGCCATGGTTCGAGAACATCGCAACGTACAACAATGCCAAACTCTCGCATGCTCTCATCACACGGGGGCGTTGGGCGGGAGATCAAGAGGCTACTGAAATCGGATTAAAGTCACTGCGCTGGTTGTGCGACAAGCAGCTCTCGCCGGAAGGGCGTTTTCGCCCGATCGGTTCCAACGGTTTTAGTCGGGAGAATGGTCCCACAGCAATTTTTGATCAACAGGCAATCGAGGCACATTCAACAATTTCCGCATCGATCGAGGCTTTCGCGGCCACGCAAGACGTTCAGTGGTGCGAACAAGCTCACCTAACGTTTGATTGGTTTCTAGGCCGCAACGATCTCGGTAAGCCACTATACGACGCATCCAACGGAGGCTGTTTTGACGGCTTAATGGCGAATCAGGTGAATGAAAATCAAGGTGCGGAATCGACGCTTGCCTTCTTGCTCTCGCTCGCAGAAATGCAGCAACTTGCAGCCCTCAGTTCGGCACTTATCCCCTAACCGCTTTGTTGGGTTCAGCAGCAGTTCAGCATCCTCTCTACTCACTACTTTCTACTCACTACTTTCTACGCACTACTTTCTACGCACTACTTTCTACTCACTACTTTCTACTTGCTCACTACTCTCTACTGACGATCGCACGCATGCAAATCAAACGAACTGGTATTGTTCTTTCACCGAACAAGCAGCGCGTCGTACTCCGCCCATTTCAATTACCAACTGAAGACCGCATCTTGAGGGTTATCGCTCGAGTATGCACGCTTACGGAGGCTGAGGTCGACGTATTGTTCAGCCAAGTGTTAGCAGAATTTCATGGCAGACACCAAAAGCCCAAGGCATTCTTCGAACATCGTTACCAAAAGATTCGACGTTATCTTTTGACGGACGCGCCGATGTCCGAGAATCGTCGTCTCCTGCTCGGAGCCTACTTCACGCAAGAATATGCGCTCGAATCGGCCGCTCTGTTCAATCCGTCATTGGTTTGGCATCCCGATCAGTCAAACGTCACCAAGGGTTCAAGACGATTTGCGATGAGTCTGCGAGCCGTTGGGGAAGGACATATCTCGTCGATCGTATTTCGATCCGGCACGATCAGCAAAGAACTTAAAATCAGTGTTGATGATCCTGTCCGTTTCGTGACAACTCCAAATTTCGTTCCTGACTCCAGGTATGAAAATGACCTATTTCGACGCAAGTTGATCGAACTTGGTCTAGGAACCCCCTTCGTATATGAAGTGTTGTCGTCGCTCGACCATGAATTCAATTTGGAGCAGCTCGAAAATCGATTGAACGTTACTCTGCGCGAATATCGATCGCGTCACGCTGAACTAAAGCCATTGGTTGAACAGGTGCTCACGCTGGCCAAGTCAAACTATGAAATTCGTTATACGCCAGACCACGAGCTTTCGGAACGCGTTATATTCCCGTTCAGTCCCACAGAGACAAACGGTATTGAGGATGCGAGGTTCGTGCATTTTCAAGAGGATGACGGCCGGAGCACGTATTACGCAACCTACAGTGCCTACGACGGAAAAATGGTGTTACCTCAGTTATTGGAAACACCAGACTTCCTGCGTTTTAAGCTGCACACGCTCAATGGACCGGTTGTTACCAACAAAGGGATGGCGCTATTTCCTAGAAAGATCAACGGCCACTATGCGATGCTTGGTCGACAAGACGGTGAGCACCTATTTCTGATGTACTCCGACATGCTCTACTTTTGGCACACCAAGGAGCTGATTATCAAACCGACGTACCCGTGGGAGTATGTTCAGATGGGTAACTGCGGTTCCCCAATTGAAACCAAAGCAGGTTGGCTCGTCTTAACACACGGAGTGGGTGCGATGCGTAAGTATTGTATTGGTGCGATGCTACTGGATTTAGAAGATCCGTCGAAGATCGTTTCTCGCTTGCAAGAGCCTTTGATTACTCCGAACGAGATTGAACGTGAGGGCTATGTTCCTAACGTGGTCTATTCATGTGGAGCTCTCATACACCGCAATCACTTGGTAATCCCGTACGCTATGTCTGACTACGCTACCACCTTCGCGACAGTTGACATAAACGAACTCATCTCGGCGATGACTTGACTACTGAAATGGTCGGCGAAAGATCGTGGCAACTAGCTCGCCAGGCAATATCGCGAACAAACTAGGTAACGGCCACGATCTCGACAGCGTTTTCGTAAACATCCTTGCGCTTATCGTACAGTGGAATGGTGGTCCCGCTGAGCCGATTGCTAACTAAGTCCTGGAGATCCACATCCGCCACGACAATTTGTTCGATATTGGGTGTACCTTCTGCGGCAATGCCATCGCGGGCGAACGAAAAGTCCGATGGTGTGATAATGGCTGCCTGGCCGTAGTGCAACCCAAGGCCCTCTACGGGCAGATTGCCCACGGTGCTTGTCATCACAACATAGACTTGGTTCTCGATGGCTCGTGCGTGGCAGCAGTAACGCACTCTCAAAAAGCCCTGCCTGTCATCGGTGCACGAAGGAACCATTAAAATATCGGCTCCTGCTTCGCATACCATACGGGCTAGCTCCGGGAACTCTATATCGTAGCAGATCAAAATAGCAATCTTTCCGAACGGCGTGTCAAACAGGTGTAGTTTGTCACCGGCGTCCGTCTCCCATTTTTCGCGCTCCCAACGCGTCCGATGGATCTTATCCTGCTGGAAAACATGGCCATTGGGTGTGAAGTAATAAGCCGTATTGAGCAAACGTCCATCTTCGTGCAGCGTGGGGTGCGATCCGCCGATAAGGTGAACATTCCACTGGACGGCGAGTTCCAACATCAGCTCTTTGTATCGTTGCGTATAGTCATTCATATTCCGGACGGACGTGTGCACGTCATTGGTGTCCATGAAGGAAAGCAACTGCGTGGTAAAGATTTCCGGCAACAGCACAAACTGGGGCTTGTAGTCGCCGGCGGCTTTCATAATGAAGCGTACTTGGTTCTCAAATCCTGACCAGTCGTCGATCTGGCGCAACAAGTACTGGACGGCGGCAATGCGGACGATCATGAGTTCAAACTCGCGTTAATGTTAACGGGTAAGTCGGGGCGATAGTCTGGGTTCAACCAAACGATCAGCGACGCATAGCCAGCAGACTCATGATCCTCTGGAATATAGTCTTCCATCACGCCGCAATAGCTAAAGCCCTCGCGAATTTGAAAGCTCAGGACGGGATCTTTAAGGTCGCCCCAAATGACTTTTTGTGCGTAGAACTCGGCGGTCATTTGAGTTGCATATTTGTGATAGCCTGGGAGGCGACCGCAGCAGATGATCCTCTTTAGATTCATCTCTCTGCATAGGGCTCGGCGGGCTTCGTACAGCATGTGGCCGACTCCTTGTCCCTGTGAATCTGGGTCCACGAAGACTTCGACGCCGTATAAGGTGCGGCCGGAGGGATTATGATTTTCAAAAGTACCGGAACTGGTAATTTCCTTCCAGCTATGTGGTTCAGCCCAATCGTCCCATGAAACAATGATTGAACTGGCACAACCCAGCAAACTGTCAGTATTCTCGGCTACCAATTGCCCATTGGGAAAGGCGTCCAATTGTTCGCGCAGTTTCCCTTCGCTCCAGGCAGGAATGTCCGGATAGATTTGCTTTTGAAGCTTAATTAGGAGTGGGAGATCGTGAGCGCATGTCCTGCGAACCGTGATGTTTGGCATTGGTACATCCTAATTTTGCGGCTCGCAGTCGACCGCACTGTTTCAGAGTCCGGTTCCGCGTCGTCCATTGATCAATGAAACGACCAGAAGTACCAGAAAGACAAAGAACAGGATTCTAGCCGCTTGCATTGCGACGCCCGACAGGCCAAACATCCCAAATGCGCTGGCCAACAAAGCAATCACCAGAAAAATCAAGGCATACCGTAACATGCAAATATCCTGCTCGGTCGGCGAGCCAAAATGAAAAATGGAGTTAGTCCTGCAATCTGCACAAAGGCAACGAAACGATGTTTTGCCAGCAAATTGTCCAGTATCAATTTTGGCGTAAGTACAGTATACGCAACTTTGGTCATTCGGGGGTAACGAATGCGCGAGATTAGCGCTCTGAATTCCCACGTTTGCAGCCATCCGGGGAGTACGGTTGCTAGATATAGTCAAATAGACTTTGCCGTGTGGACTGTCCCATCAGCTGCAGCGAGGCTTGCAGTGCTGCTTCGCGGGCAGCCAATTCTGAAATGACCTCAGCCAGGTCGGCATCCAGTTCATCCGATTCGATTTGCTTTAGCTGCAGTTGCTGTTCAGCGGACAAGTCAAGCGTGCTGTCGAGGGACTGTTGGCGAGTACCTACCAAACTCCTGGCCATCGACATACGTTGAACGTCGTCGTCGAGTGTCGCTGCAATTCGCTGCATCTCCTCAGTACTACCCGTTTCGATCGCTTGTCGCATACGAATGAGCGAGGAAAAAACGCTTTCCACCTCGACGCCACTCACATCACTTCCACGAATCGTGTTCGAGGTTCCCACGTTTGTCCCTGTACTCTCCAACGCATCTTTGGGAACCAGTCCAAGTGCGGTAGCGGCCTGACTACCACCAGCATTGGCAACTTTAATCGGGTCGTCACCTATGGGTGCGCTGAGCACTAAACCGTTGCCGGTTGTTGCCAAAGACGCAACAATGCGCAAGCTGGGAGTGAAGTTGTCAACATGGTTGTTGATGCGATTGATAACATCGCTGACATTCTGAACTCCATCCAAGTTGATCGCCATCTCTGTACCGTTACTGCGTGTCAGAATGAGGTCCGAACCTAAGTCGGTCGTCGATAGCCCTTGCCCCAAGTTGAGTGACTTCACGCTCGTACCCAGGTCGAATGTGCGGATACCAAGTCTGGACGCTAGATTGCTCCCAGCCTCACCGATCGACATCGTCGTACCACTTTCAGTGCTCTGGATTTTGATGAATCTGCCAGTTGGATCGATCGATGTATTTACCTGCGCGCCGGATCGATGGATACGGTTGAACAGGTCTTCTACCGTTTGCAGTCCGTTGGTGGAGATTTGAAACGTCTTTGTTCCTTGAATAATTTGAAATCCGTCGCCGATAGTAATGCCCGTTCCACCCAGCAAGTGTGCAAGTGGCGTTGTTCTCGTCATGATGGGATTGAGATCCGAGCCGACGACTGGGCTAAGCCCTGCTGCTCCCGAATTGTTGATACCCAGGTCCGCTGCCATATTGCCACCACCCACTTCGTCGACGCGCAACAATCCCGGGTTGCCATCGGCGTAGGCGATGTTGATTCCAGTGTTTGATAAAGTCACGTTAAGTGATCGTGTGCCTAGTTGAACAGCTTCGATTTGTTCAACAACGTCAGCGATATTGTGAGTGTTTGCCAAATTGATCGTAACGATTTCATTCCCATCGCTGAACGAGATGGCGCCGCGACGAATGCCATCGCCACGATTAAGTTCGGAGAGCGGTGTCGCTGCGTCGACGCGAGGGTTGAGATCAAACGAACCAACAACTTGGGAGGAAACGGCACCAAAGGCATCGTTGCCGGTGACGTTTGCAGCGAGCGTAGAAGCGTAGTCGGAAACGGTCATTAGCTCTTCGCCATTGGCAGCAAATCGAACCGTATCGCCCACGTAATCGTAGGGCGGTGCGAGGACACCGCTTCCACCAAAAACATATTGATCACGAAACTTGGAGTTGCCCAAATCAACGAGTTTGGCGATGGCTGCTTGCACTTGGTTGACATACGATTCGGCTTCTTCCGCGGAGAGAGTGGTACCCGTTGCTAGTACGGCGACGCCTCGCATGTCCGAAATAATCGACTGGGCCTGAGCAAGTGCGGATTCCGAAGCGGAAAGGATGACGTCCGCCGCCTTCAAATTGTTATCGACTTGCGCTTTGTATTCCAAGTGACGTTGAGCAGAGAGGGCGCGAATCGCGGCAGACGGATCCTGGCTCGGGCGTTCAATCCTGCGACCGGTGCTGAGCTGAGTTTGCAGGCTTTGAATTGCCGACTGATCGTGATGTATCTGGAAAAGAAGCCGAGACGTTGTCAGTTGCGACGTAGCTCGACCGTTAATGGCAGGGTAAAAGCTGGTCATAACAATCAATCATTGCATATGGTTTGACTAGAGGTTGACTAAGACATCCAACATTTCACTGGACGTTTGGATCAACCGACTGCTTGCCTGAAAGGCCCGCTGGTAGAAAATCATCTTGACCGCTTCTTCGTCGAGATTCACTCCGGAAGTTGCCAAGTGCTGACCTTCCAATGTTTTGTAAAAGTTTCTCAAGCCATCACCGATGCCTGAGTTCACGTTGATGTCTTGAGTGATGCGAACGACGATGTTCTCGAAGGACTCTTTGATCGACCTCCCCGAGAGACGTTCCAGTGGAGAGTCAAATGCCTGAGCCAGTTTCAATGCGTTCTCTGTACCACTACCTGGTCCGGTTAAGCTGGCTGCAAACATTTGTGGGTTTTCGGAAACCAAGTCGCTGACGCGAATGTTCGCTGCGGAATCACCAGAGAAAAATGAGTTCACACCCGCTGCGGCCAGAAAGTTCGATGTATCATTCTGGAAAGTGAATTGGAGCGTATGTGTGTCGGCGTCGATTTGCAGGCGACCGTCAGCAGTGATCGTGGAGGAAAGGCCCGAAATGTTTTCGATTTGATCTCGTACATCTTCCAACGATGTGTCATCCGTTCCACCGGTCAATTTGATGCGAATGGAGTGAGTTTTGACGGTGCCGGTTGCCAGGTCGTGCAACTGAATTTCAAAGTTGCCGTTTTCGAGTTTCAGTGGTAAACCTGCGAGGTCCAATGGGCCGGTGGGGTCATCCGCAGCATGTTCGCTGACCAGGGAGTTGAATCCCGTGCTTCCCTGGCCTTGGGAGTGAATCCTGTTGAATTGTTCGATCAAATTGCGTGCGAAATTATCTAGGTCGCTAGTAAATGTTCCAACGGCGTTATCGCGTGCAGAATAAAGTCCAGCCAGTCTTCCACCCGTCACATTCAGGGGTGAATCGGTGTCGGCCAGTCGGACCTCTGGAATGGTTTCCGTCCCATCGGTTCGCAGCGCGAACTTGACCGGTCGCTGAATCCCATCTGCTACCAGGTACTCTCCACCCACAAAAATTGTCACCGAACCACTTACTTGTTCCACAGCCCGTATATCAACAATACTTGATAGCTCCTGCAGTCGCTGCAATCGCTCGTCGCGCAGGCCAACTGCGTCGCTGCCACTTGAGCGTCCGCCTTCGGTCTCCACGATTCGTCTATTCAATTGCGCGATGCTCTGCGTCAATCGATTGATCTCGTCAACGGAACCTCGTACTTCCTGGTTGAGGTTGGCGGAAATGCCTGTCAGTTGAGAGCTGATGTTTCTAACGTTGTTCGTCAGCGTCTTGCCGCGCTCGATGACAAGTCGACGTAGAGAGTCGTTGCCAGGTTGATTTAAAACATCATTGATGCTGGCCGAGAAATCGTTCAATTGAGAACTGAGATCGTTGTCGGTCAATTCACCGAGTATCGATTCGACTTGCGAATAGGCTCCAGTAACGGCTTCACTTGCGCTCAAACTGCTTTGAGTTTGCCGCATTCGCTCGACGACGAATTCATCCAGGTTTTGGACGACGCCTACGGCACGAACGCCGTACCCCAATACGACGCCACCGACACGCATTCCAGCGACCGGAGCTTGCAACAGTTGTTGTCGGATGTAGCCGGGTGTATTTGCATTGGCAATGTTGTTGCCAACGACTTGCAAACCGAGTTCAGCGACGTTTAGCGCGTTGGCAGATTGCTGGATCGTAGAGAAAAGCGACATTCAATTCTGCCTTGTACTCAGTGAGAGCCCCTATAGACTTGCATCCAAAAGCAGGCCGCCACCTTCCAATGCTTGCGTAGGTAAATAAACCGCTTGCTGCATTTTCCCAGCCATCATGACCGAAATGGAGTCGCGGTAGAGCTGCAGCCGCTGGTTAATGAGAATCCATGTCGCCACATGCAATCTTCGTAAGTTTGCTAGCTGCTGATTGGCGTTGGCCACCGAAGCCCGCAAGCGTGGGCGATTCCACGCCGGTAGACGTTGTGCAAGCGACCGTAAGTCGGTGGAAGTTAAGCCAATTTCTTGTGCGTCGTTGAGAAGCTGTTGGCGACTGTCCAGCATTCCCTCAAGCTCGCCGATCAGCCCCACCGCGTTACTTTCAAACTCCGCCAACTTGACTTTGTCACCTAAAACGACGGCTATTTCACCAAGACTCAGCCAATGGTTCCAACGTTGGTTCATATCTGCCAATTGCAACAGATAAGATTCCAGGCGAAACGTAATTGAGTTCTCGTCATGCATTCAGTTTGACTCCGTCCCACCAAGCCTCTCAATCGTTGCGATTGGAGCATCTTCTCCCTTAGATCGGCAGAATCATGAAAGAGGTTCAAGATAACTCGGTGTTATTGACAATGGCAAACGCTAGCTTTGTCGTTCACGAGTTATCGCAGAGTGTAGCGCGATTGTCCCCAATCCCAATCGCTTCGACAGTGTAGAGCGATTGTCCCCAATCGCTTAGGCAGTGTAGAGCGATTGTCCCCAATCGCTTAGGAATCGATTGAGACAATCGTTCCACACTCAGCGCTGCCAAACCCACTAATAAATCTGGAAAAAACGCTAATTCACCTGCTCAGAGTGTACTTGGGCCGATCGCACCGACGCAAAAACGGAGTAAACGATTGTTAGCAAGGTGAGCGGGATAACCACATAGGCAAAGACGACTGACAACCGGCTGTTGACATCAGGATGAGTGGCTGACGTAATCAAGAACACGGTATAGGCCACATAATAGAAGGTGAGCATAGCGCCTTCGGCGCGTGAAATCACTCCTCCAGTAAAAAATATTGGCAGACAGACGACGGCCACGGCAAACATGATTGGAATGTCAAATTGCAACGCCGTTTCAGAAACCATGATTCCAGTGGGCGCAATGATACTGCTCAACCCCAATACACACATCAAGTTGAAAAGATTGCTTCCAACCACGTTGCCAACGGCGATATCTCGCTCGCCACGAAAACTGGCCACGACCGACGTCACGACTTCGGGAAGCGATGTTCCCGCTGCGACAATGGTTAAACCAATGACAAGTTCGCTGACACCCCACAGCGTTGCAATGGTCACGGCGCCACTGACTAGCCACTTTGATCCAAGCCCAAGTAGGATTAGACCTACAATAATAAATCCAATCTGAAGCCACCGCGACGAATTTAATTTGTTGAGCACGGGGAGTTCGGCTTCAAACTCATCAACGATGACCCGTTTCTCTTTGCGACTTTGACGGATACAAAAAACGATGTAGGAGATTAGCCCTATAAACAGCAGGCTCCCTTCCAACCGTGAAATATTCAAATCGAGTGAAAAGTACCACATTAAACCGGAAACAACGACCAGTATGGGTACATCGATTCGAATCAACTGACTAGAGACAATTAGTGGAGTGACTAACGCCGCGAGCCCCAGGATTAGCAACACATTTAGAATATTGCTGCCAATGACGTTTCCAACGGCGACATCCGCAGCTCCCGTCAATGCAGCTTGCAGGCTAACACCCAATTCGGGGGCGCTAGTTCCAAACGCAACAACGGTTAAGCCGATCACCAACGGAGAGATTCGCATGGCTCTGGCAAGTAACGATGCACCGCGTACAAGAAACTCCCCACCCACAACAAGAGCCACAAGCCCTGCTGCAATTCCAACTGACGGCCAAAAAAGCTCCCCCATTAATACTTGCTCCCAAAAATACCTTGTTCGAGTGACAAGGGTACTAGAGTAGTGCTGCGTCAACATTAAAAGCTAGGGCAGTGGACGAGGTTACGAGTCCCGCGAGCCCTGGTGTTCGAAAGGGACTCGTAAGCTCGGCGACTTCGATGTACCCCAAAAGCTAACGTGGACAAAGCAGTAGTTGCGTGCGCAGTAAACTTGGCACACTATCGACGATTGTAGCGAAATGTGCTACTGGGTAGGCAGTCGATTCTCACTTATGGCGGGTAGGAAGATGAGTTCCGGCGAAGGATATCTCGCGCAACCCTGGTGAACCTGCTGCGAGACCAATAGATCTTCAGGGCGCGATGACTCCAGAAGAACTAATTTAAAGCTTGGGTACAGGACGCTTGGGTGGAGGGGGGGGCAACATGCGTGCTTGGTCATCTTGCGGAGGAGTTGGAGTTGGGTTTGCGGCGGGGGCATTGTTGTTTTGCGGAGGTGGGTTCAGGTCGGTGTAAGTCTCAACCCACTTCCATCCTATTGGTTCGCCGAGTTCACGCGACGCAAGAAGCCCCCAGGGCGTACCCCGGTGCTTTTCTGCCACGGCAGTCAACAGTTCAACGGCCTTGGCAGCCTCCTTTTCAACTTTGCTTCCAACACTAATTTCTCGGTCCGGCTTCAGAATCCAAGTATTGTTGTTGGGAGTCTCGAAATTCATGCCTCTTTTCGCCTTGGCCAACATTTGATTGTAGGCATGCGTTCGCACTCGATGTGCGAGTACGGTTCCTAACGCGAGATCATATCCAGCCAACCACCGCGGCGAGACTTCGGTCTTACGATGCTCTTCTCCATTAAGAAGCACTCCCAATAAAGCATCCAGTTGCGGTTCGATGCGTGCAGCGGGCTGCTGGGCTTGAGTCAATTCGGTGACGAGTCCTGCGTCATCCCGTTTTACAAATCGGGTTTGCGGATTCACAAGGGTATCAACTCTGGGGAGCGAAGCGGCTCGCGTGAGCACCTGCCGAAGTGGACTCGTATTTACTTTCTTCAAATATTCGTCGGCGGATACGTAATCAGGACGATACTTAACCATTACTTCGGGGTCAAAGAAATATTCAATATCCGACGCAAACGGCTCAATCTCGGCGCGGCGAACGCGGCTTCCAACCTGTCGATTTGGGTGAACTGTAAAATAGATACCGCCTGTCTCATATGCCAATCGACTAAGCGCGTATGGGCCAAACCCTGAATCAATCACAGGTTCTTCGTGTGCCTGGTCCCGATACCCTAATCGTACTCGTTCAGGCAAGATTGACTCTGGCCCTTGATCCACTTCAGCCCATTCGGGAGTTTGGTCGAATTGCGGATCGGGATCCACATATTTTACAAAGGTCATATCGCGCCCAAATGGAGCCGGAATTCCTATCACGTAGACGGGGATAGCATACTTCGTACATTCCTTGATGGTTGCATCTAGCCCTTGCACATCGTTTCCACGTTCATCGGTAACGACGACGAACATCACGTTTCGCTCCGGTCCGCGCCCACCGCGGATGGTGCGGAACGATTTGTACTTCTCAACGCCTTTGTATAGCGCTGAGAAGACGAATTCCATACCCGACGAATCGAGATCGATGTTGTCGATTGCATTACGAATTTCATCAATCGCAGCAGTTGGTTTAGGAGTTAACAAGCTTACTTGTTCCCCAAACGCAAAGACGCTGGTCAGTAGTGGTTCGTCGGCTGGCTTACGACCTTCAAGCTCTGCTTTCGAGCGTCCAACGACTCCCAATTCTTCATAAATGCGATCAAACCGATCACGAATTTCTTGCCGACGTTTCGTGAGACTACCGGATTGGTCAAAGAACCAGACAACCAATGTGGGACGCTTTTCCATCGAACGCAAGATTTCGAAAGTAATTCGGTCAACGGCACCATCGGTTCCGGTTGTTCCCACACCCGTCATCCCTTTGACAATGGTCTTACTGCGTACCAGACCAACCGCTTGCTCCAATCGGTTATTGAGATCAAAAGTTGCGTTGGCGACGGGTGGGTCCAGGGAAGGTGACGGCAACTCCGATAGTTCGGCCAAGACTGGGGCCATGCTCAGTGCCATTTGGCTGTCGGTTGAGTCGCTGTTGGCACCTACTTTGGTTGCCGCTTCTTCCGAGACCGCAACATTCTCGATGACCGTAAACTCCTCGATCTTTTGCTCGGGAGTCGACTTTAAGAACAGGCTGGCGCTGTCGCTTGTGGCCACAAAGGGAACGACCGCCAAGGCGAGAATGAACACGACATGGAACAACAAACTGACGATAAAGGCTTGGCTGTCATTGGATAGCCAGACTCGCGAATCGACATCGTCCGATTCCAGATTGCCAATGTTATGTTCATGGCGAACAAAGTCGCCGGTTGCGTGCACTTCTCCCGCAGTGCTCAAAAGCGAGTCAACCTTCGGCGGTAAGGCATCATCTGCAAGTCGTTTCAGCATTAAAACCGCACCTTTCTTCCTGACAGTACCGAAAAGATCAGCAAACTTCCGTCTTCGCCTGTTTTGAACCTGAACTGCTTAATAGGATACGAATCGCAAACCGCATTTACTTGATTCTAACCGAAAGAGGCGTTTCAATCGATGTCGCCCTGTCGACTATCCTTGGAATTCGGGTGCGACGCACCGGGAAACCGGTCCAGGACGTCATGTATTTCCACTCCCAAGTCTTGTCCTTGCTCCAAAACACGGGGCCAAGTTTGGGGGCAGTAGCGGCGAGACCAGGTAGACTTTAGCGTTTAACGGGGCCGACTCGTACTCAAATTCAGTCATCGATCGCAGAATAACTCCTAGCGATGGGTGCCCACACGCGTTGGCTCAGTTAAAATGACAATTTGTGGAGCTGGTTTATTTGCATCATCCTTGGTGTCGAGGAGTTGTCGTTTTGATCAAAAAATCGGAAATTGATCCGCATCCACCATCCCCCTCCCGCCTAGCCAATTGTTCCCAAAGCTGTAGACCATTCATGAGTGATCCACTTGGCTCGTCGGAATCCGCAACACGCTACGATATCGAGTTTTCAGTTCCGTTGACCCATCGTTTGCGGTTCACTCGCGATTGTTTCGGAAGCGACTTTCACGTAATTCGCGATCTACTCGAGCCGGGAGTATCCGATGCGGCACGTGTGCAAGTTTGGGTGGATGACGGGTTGGCGACGTGGGACCCTGCTCTCTGTCAACGCATTACTGATCAGTTTCTTGGGGCCAGGGAGATCGAACTGGTCTCCGCCGTGGAATGTCTGCCCGGTGGCGAGGCGGTCAAGAACGACCCGGCCATCGTCAATCGTCTGCTGGATGCTTTCCATCGCGACAATTTAGACCGACGCAGCTATGTCGTGGCAATAGGCGGTGGTGCTGTTCTGGATGCGGTCGGTTATGCTGCCGCCATTGCGCACCGTGGCATTCGACTGCTGCGACTTCCGACGTCCACGCTCGCCCAGGCTGACTCAGGAGTTGGTGTAAAAAACGCCGTGAACTGGTTCGGCAAGAAGAACTGGAAGGGAACATTTGCCACGCCTTGGGGCGTGGTGAATGATGAACGACTACTGGAAGGCCTTAGCGATCGCGACTTTCGATGTGGTTTTTCGGAAGCGGTGAAAGTTGCCTTGCTGAAAGCCCCACCGTTCTTCGAATTCTTGCACCAGGCGGGTGAACAAATTGCGCTGCGTCAACAACCGCACTCGCGAACTGCACTCCGCGAATCCGTACTTTTGCACATGGCACATATTACTCATGGTGGCGATCCATTTGAAATGCAGCAAGCGCGACCTTTGGATTTTGGCCATTGGTCTGCCCACAAGCTGGAAGCCATCACCAACTATTCGGTTCGACATGGTGAAGCCGTCTCGATCGGCGTCGCCGTCGACGTCGCCTATTCGCACTTGTGTTACGGTTTGCCACAATCCGTGGTCGAGCGCACGTTTGCTACACTCCACCGGCTGCGCCAACCACTGTGGCACAAGGCACTCGACGAAGACGTCATCTTTGACGGGCTCGAAGAATTTCGCCAACATCTAGGCGGCGAGTTGACCATCACACTGCTCGAAGATGTTGGACAGCCAATCAACGTTCATGAAATTGACAAAGTGGCCATGCGGGAGGCTATGGCCATGGTAGTCGCATGGGCCGACCAGATCTGTGTCCAAAGCTAACCCGTCCGCCATCGTCGTCGATCGCTCCGCGATCGAAACGTTAGCCACGAAACGTTAGCCACGAAACGTTAGCCACGAAACGTTAGCCACGAATCGTTAGCCACGAATCGTTAGCCACGAATCGTTAGTTGCGAATCGTTCACGGAGTGAACGACGACTATTTGCCTCAGCGAAGGTGTGGGATCCTTCTTTACCAACGCTGAGGCGAACAGTTGACGTTAAAAACAAATAGTAACTATCTACGTGAGCAGGACGTTCTCGTCCTCTTCCTCTTCGTCCCCTAGGTCCTCAAAGAAACTGTCGTGTATTTTGAAGGGGAAGGGGGAGCCGGCAGCTCTCGACCTGTTTTGACTTCCACCGCTGAACGGCGTCCCAGGCTCGGGAAGATTATCGATGCGACGGTTGAAAAAGGCGGAGAAGACCGACAAGTCATTGCCGTTGACGCGACCATCCGCGTTCCAATCTGCCATGTGGTTGTAACTTGCATGGCCGAGCTGAGTGTTGAAGGCCGCGCTAAAGCCACCTAGGTCTGCACCATTAACGCGAAGATCGCCGTTGGTATCTGCCGGCAATACATCAAATCGGAAATCGAAAATTCCACCCGGTCCACCTATACCATCACCATCCAAAGCAACGCCGCTGGAATTGGTGATTGCGTCGGATGCCGCCAATCGATACTTGCCAGCCTGCAGTGGGCTCGAAGCCGCAATGGTTGCAACGAATGTCGCAGAATTGTAATTGACGGTAATTGGCAATACTCCGTTGCTATCGCGGAGTTCGATCGTACTGGCTGATACATTGCTAACATCTTCGCTGAACTGCAAATAAATCCGATTGATGTCGTTGAACATAATCGGAGCAATACCGACGGACATGGCCATTCCCAATCCGTTACCAGTGCCTGTACCACTTCCGTCCATAAAATCCAGGAAGGCATCGGTCCAAGTTGAACTGGCTGCCATCGACATCGCAATCATCGGCGCGGACTGTGTAGTCGTCGAACCAAACGATTGGTTAACCAGCGGAATGCCCGTTACCTCGACAGTGCGCAGACCATCGGGCGGCGCGGTGTAACTCCATCCTTCCTGTGGCAATAGTTTCATATCATAGGAACCGGGGACGAAATCCACTGCAACTCTACCAAGTGAATCAGTTGGTAAAACGCGCTCACTCGTCGTGACCATCAACTCCCATTCATTGAGAGCTCCGAAGTCTTTGAAGGTAAAGTCATAAACTTCTAACGTCCAAGTGCCAATCGCGCTTTTTCCATTAAAAGTCGACAACAACTGTTGAGGAACGAAGCTCCCGGAAAAGGGTGCTGATCCCGAGAAAATTGACGTTTCCGCTTGATCATCGAAGACAGTATCCTCGAAATTCTCGCCAGCACCTCCCACATTTGTAAACAGCGATATTCTCGTTCCGTCTGGGTGAATCAAATAAGCGTACAAGTCCTCGACATATGTATGAGTTATGTTGAGTCGTAGGTTCACGTCGGTGATGACTTTCTGGCTTTCCCCCGAGACGGTCACTGTCGAAGTGGCTATCGCGAAATCTTGAATGGGAACGGCAGACTCACTCAACCTGCTTATATCTTCGATGTCAACAACTCCATTTCCGTTTTCATCGATCAAAATGCCACGCCCTTCCAGCGGCGATTCCGTTGAGTCAAAAATACCGTTGGTGTTTTCGTCGTCAAACACGACTCCATAGAACCGATCATTCTTCGCGGTACCAAAATCCACGTTCACCACAAAGTCATCCGGAGAAGTCAGGGTTACCAGTTGCAAATTGTCACCGGTAGCTTCCCAGCCGGGAACCGATTGCGAACGGAGTTCGTAACTATCAGGAAACAACCCTTCAAAGAAGTAATAACCATCGGCGTCCGTGACGCTATACCTGTCCGCTTCGGTTGAACCAGTCGCAAAAGCCAGCGTCCAATTGTCGACGCTACCTTCGTCTCCGAAGAAGAAGTCAACTATCTCTAAAGTCCAAGTTCCGTTTGGATTGGTACCATTAAATGTCGCCAACGGATCTGCGGGTCGATAAGTGCCAGTAAAGGGGGCTGAACCAGAAGAAATCGAAGTCAGCGCATCATCATCCAGCGTAGTGCCGGTAAAATTGTCACCCGAGCCGCCAACGTCTGAGAAAAGTAGAATGCGGGTACCGGCAGGTGAAGTGAGCCAGACGTCCAGGTCTGAAACCCACGTGTGCGTGATGTTAAACATTACGTCAACATCCGTGATTGGATTGGGCAGCCCAGATACTTCCAATGTGGAAAACACGGTTGTCACATCAAAAATGTTCGTCGGTGTCGATTGCGTGAACGGAAGCACGGGACTATCAAAGACACCATTGTCGTTATCATCGATATAGACAATACGGCCACTGACCGGATTATCCTGCGGATCAAACTGTCCATCTCCGTCCCAATCCTCAACGACATACCCGCTAATCGAACGTACAAGTGCTGTTCCGGTAACGTCGAACGTGAAACTCGCTTCATCCGAATCGTTGGAGTTGAGCGTCACCGTTGCAGAGTAGCTGCCCACGGCCTCTGGATTGAAGCTGATCGTAAAAATGGCAGACTCGCCAATCGACAACGCGCTGTCACTTAGGCCCGTGGAAATTTGAAACACACCGCTGGAGATCGACAAGCTGGTTAGATCTAGCGTTGACGTTCCCTGGTTGCGAACTCGAAAAGTTCTCTCTGCGATTTGTCCTACATAGGTAGTGCCCCAGTCCACCACGCCGACACCATTTGCCAATTCCCCGGCGCTGTGAAGCACCGATATCTCGGCTTTTCCAATTCCTGAAACTGCCGTTGCAGCGTTCAGCCTACCGTGACCATATTCCAACTGCTTGCCCGTCAACATGTCATAAGAAACACCTCCAATCAAGTCCGTCGTATTGTTCAGGTATTTCTCCAAATCACCTGGACTCAGCACGATCTCCAGGTCATCCGCTTGGTCCATCACCAACGCGGTAATGCCGACGGCTAAAGGCGTTGCGGAAGAAGTGCCGCCAAATCCATTTGCACCTGTTCCGGTATAGTCAGAAGGATCGTAGCCATTGGCACCAACGCGATCGGTCGTATCAATGGCGAGAAAGCCAGTTCGCGTGTCATTGCTGGGAGCTACAAAATTTACGGCATCGCCAAATGCACTGTAGTCTGAGCGAGTCCCACCGCTGTTAGTGGCGCCAATCGCAAATACGCCAGGAATACTGGGCGCAAGGGTCGCTGGAAAAATAATAGGACCAAAGGTGTTGCCTGCGGCAAAAAAGATGGGTGCCCCTAATCCAAGCCGTCCCGCGGAGGCTCCCCACGCGACTGCATTGGTGATCGCCGTACTTACGCCACCTCCGCCCCAACTGTTGTTTACGATGTCGGCAGATTTCCACGTGCCCAGACCGTCTGCGGTGCGCCCACCCATGTAATACAGTGCTCCTGCAATCGCCGCATCGCTGGCCACGCTAAATCCCTCAAATATCCGGGCGCTGGACACCAGCGAATTGAAACTTGCACCCGCAACACCAATCGAGTTGTCGCCTTTCGCTGCGGCAACACCTGCAACGGCCGTTCCATGAACGTCATTGTCCGTGGTTGGGCCCGACGAATTATTGTTGCTGACGAAATTCCAACCATGCACGTCGTCGATCCAGCCGTTGCCGTCATCGTCAATACCATTCCCATCGATTTCGCCGGCATTCACCCATAGTTCCAAATCGGGATGCGAGGCAACGGAATCGTCGACAATTCCAATGACATAATCAGGTGAACCACCTTGATTGAAATCCCAGGCTTCGGGCAAGTCGGAATCGGCATCAACCAGCGCTCCACCTTGTCCGATATTATGCATATGCCATTGATTTCCAAAGCGCGCATCGTTCGGAGTGTAGTACTTCTGCCAGTTTTGGTAAAAGTTCGGTTCAATCCATTGTGCGCCAGCGGGCGGCGCCGCCTGCAGTTGGTTCAAGGTGTCCAACGCCAAGTCACCTTTTCCACCCGCCAACGTTGCAACAAACTGATCGGGAGTGCCGGCCAACCGGCGGTACGATTCAAAACTCGTATTATTCGCGAAAAATTCTTCCGCGTTCACCCCCGCCTTTAAACTAACGATTACTTCGTCAACCAAGACCGCTTCGGATTGGCTCGATTGAAGTACGAAAACGGGTAATTCGTCCGAAACAACGCCGTTCGCCTTTAGGTTCGCTGCCAGCGTTGCAGCGTCATCGGTGGTCTCGTAAACATTGAAGTCTGCGTCAATACCTCGTACAAACTTGAAACCGCTGGCCTCTAATGCGTCAGTCGCCGCATGCCCTTTCGCTACTGATAAGGCAATGCGGTTTGGGTGCACGTGCATGTTAACCTGCTCGGTCCCGACGAAATAGCTGTGCGTAGCAACTGGCAAAGCTGCAGTTGGCTTGACGCTCTCACGCAGGTTATCCGACGAAATTTCAGCCTGTGCTGATTCCTCCAAACACACCATTGCCAACATGTCGACTGCCAACAACTGCCGGCTTTCAAGTAACTCGCAACCGACGAGGGCACGTCGGAATTTGGCTTTGGCATTACGCGAACTGAAACCCTTCACACACGCTCGAGCATCGATCATTTGAATACCTTAGTACAGAACCAGAGGGGACCCAACACACAGGCAGACCCCGCAAGCGGGATTTGCACGCACCCAGAATAAGCAACGGCTTCTGTGTTGTGCAATTGGGCAAAGACTAATTTCCGACCGTTTTCTCTAAATCCTGCGGTTTATTAGCTCATGTTCATGAAAGCTCGCACCCCGGATAACAACCGTTCGTTCTCTTCTTCAGTACCTAGCGAAATGCGAACGAAGTTGCTCAGGTTCCAGCGTTGACCACCGCTGATGAGCACATTGCGCTTTGCCAGAAATCGGACAAGTGCATTGCAATCTTGCCCCACATCCACCCAACCAAAGCAAGCTTGACTGGGCGTCATCTTCCAACCAAACCTTGGAAACTCACGGCTCCAAGTTTCCTGAACTTTCGAATTCAAATTGCGAGTCGCTTGAAGATGCTCAATGTCATCCAGCGCGGCATTGGCAGCGATAACGCCAGGCATGCTGAGCGAAAGTCCGCCCAACATATACGGCCGAAGTTTTTCGATAACCGCTGCAGCCCCCAAGCCGTATCCGATCCGTAGTCCGGCCAAACCATAGATCTTAGAGAATGTTCTGGCAACCAACACATTCGTTCGATCTTTAGCAAGTTCGATTGCAGAGACTTTTTGTTCATCCTCGAGGAACTCGATATAGGCCTCGTCAACCAGCAACAGCGCATCGGATGGTGTTGCATCCGCCAACTGTTCGATCTGTGAAAGCGTAATCGTCGAACCAGTGGGATTGTTGGGATTGCACACGACAACGATTCTGGTTTCGGTATCAATTGCCTCGAGCATGGCAGGCACGTCGAGCCGCTGGTGTGCATCAAGCGGAATGATCTTACGAGTTGCTTTGGCATGTGGCAGCTGGACCACTTCGGCTCCAACTGCGGAGTACCCTGGATGTGCTTCGACAACATTGCCGCCTGCTGAGCAATAGGCCCATGCGACCGCCTTGAGAATCTCCGATGAGCCGATGCCTAATAACAGCGAACTCTTGCCGGACGGATCGAGTCCGCGATTGAGAGACAGAGTACCACTCGGTTCATTGAAGGGAAGGCCATGTAGTTTTCGCAGTTTGGCTTCTAACTTTGGGCTCTCTCCCATGGGATATCGACCAAACATGGAGGCCACTTCTTGCATTGCGGTGAGCGACTTGGGGGATGGTCCAAGCGGATTTTCGTTGAACAAGATCCTCGCAGGCTTCACATTCTGAACGGGATCCTCTGCGGCAGTCGCACGATATTCACTCAGGATCCCAGATAAAGCAATTGCGCTCGTAGCCGAGACTCCCGCCACAAAATTCCGTCGCGAAACTTCCATCGCTCGGTTCCTTCAAATAAAAGCGGACAAAGAAACAACAACAGGTCGCTTGCGACATGTCGTCAAAAAATTTCCGCCTTTAGTTGAACGCTCGGAATCTAGCAGATCGGTCGAGCATTTGCAAAGCAATTCTTGTTCGCAATTCTCTTGACTTTGCTACGGTTTCCCTTGAGCCGTAGAAGTCGAACAAAGGCGATTTGGATCGCTTTAAAACGGGAGTCACTTAATGAAAGTTGCATTGTCGTCCAACGATCGAGTTGGAGTCATCGTGCATTGGCATAGGCGATCGTATAAACTGGACGCATGACTGCATACGCAATATTGGGAACAGGCGCATTGGGTGGCCTCTACGGCGGATTGCTCGCAAGAGCAGGACATGAAGTCCACTTCTTATTGCGCAGCGACTACGACCATGTACGCCAACATGGAATACTGGTCGACACAACACTTGGTGATTTCCATTTGGATCAACCCAACATCTATCGCCGCGCTTGCGATATGCCAAAGGTGGACGTTGCCATAGTCGCTTGGAAGACAACACAAAACGACGCCCTCGCCACGACGCTAAACTGTGTCTGCCATTCCGAAACCGTTGTGCTGGTTCTCCAAAACGGACTTGACGTGGAACGTCCCGCAGCGGAAGTGGTTGGCGAAAACCAAGTACTCGGCGGATGCTGTTTTCTTTGCTGCAACAAGGTGGGCCCCGGCCATATCCGGCATATGGACTACGGGCGAATCACCTTTGGTGAAGCTGGTCGAGAACATGCCGGTCGAATTACCAATCGCATGCAAGCGATTGTGGCGGACTTTCGAACCGCTGGGATAGACATCCAACCAGCCGCCGACTTCACCGCAGTTCGCTGGCGAAAGCTGGCATGGAACATTCCGTTTAACGGACTATCCGTCGTGTTGGATGCCGACACAAATCAAGTCATGAGCGATCCGGCCGCTAGCCAGTTGGCTGAGGACCTGATGCATGAAGTTCAATTGTCAGCAGCCGCATGTGGCTCCATGGTCGAGGAGTCTGAGATTCGGAAGTTGCTAGAGGACACACGTAAAATGGTACCCTACGATAGCAGCATGCGACTCGACTACTTAGCACGCCGCCCCATTGAAGTCGAATCAATTTTTGGCAATCCGCTTCGTGCAGCCATTGATGCCGGTTATGTGCCCGCCAAGATTGAAATGCTCTACCATCAACTTCGCTTCCTCGATGAGCGGAATCGGGGTACCGAATCGCCAAATTCAATTTGATTGAGCACGTCGCCAGCTTGGTTGGACGACAGATCGATGGCGATTTTGTCTAATGGCTCGATGGAATCGAAAGGCGTTCAAAGAGGTCCTGCAACTTGGTGATGTCAACCGGTTTAACCATGTGTTCATCAAATCCCGAATTCTTTGCTTCCTCGCGGTCCGACGACTGTCCGTAACCAGTCATGGCGACCAAGTAGATTTGAGCCGTCTTAGGTTGTTCGCGCAGCTTTCGCGCTAGATCGTAACCCGTCATTCCCGGCATCGAAATATCGGAGAAAATGATCTGTGGTTCAAAATCATTAAGTTTCTCAAGTGCAGTAATCCCGTCTTCGGCAACTTCCACTTGGTGTCCCAACTTGACCAACAATCGCGCCATAATAGTTCGTAAGGCGCGGAGATCCTCGACCACCAATACGCGGAAAGGGCGAGTTACTTCCGCTTCTGCGGATTCAGAACCCTCGGACTGCTCGGTCGTGCCAGAAGAAGAAAGCAAGCCCATATGCTCAGCCACCGTGGCGGACGAGAGTGGCACTCGCACCGTAAAAACACTTCCCATTCCGATTCCGTCACTTTGCGCTTGAACACTTCCACCGTGAATCTCGATCAGAGTTTTCACCAAGGTCAAGCCGATGCCTAGCCCAGCGCTCCCACGATCCAGCGAGTCGTGCACCTGGGAAAACATTTGAAAAATTTCCTCCATCCGATCGCCGGCGATACCGATGCCGTTATCTCGCACCGCGATCACCCCCCATCCCGCCTGCCCATCGAGTTGATCGACAGCCAGCGTCAAGTCGATATGGCTGCCACTGTCGCTGTAACGCGATGCGTTGTTCAGCAAATTAGATACAATTTGTGTCATACGTGCCGGATCGACCAGGGCAATCGCGCTGTCCTTGCATAGTTGTACGTGGAGATGTTGGTTCTTTTCTTTGACGAAAGTATTAGACGCCTCCACGGCAGCATGGATCACGTCTCGCAGGTCAACTACCGATTTGCGAAGTTGAATTTTGCCGCGCCCAATTCGCGAAACATCCAGTAGATCATCGATCAAGCAGATTAACTGCTCAACTTGCCGAGCCATCGTGCTGCGCACTTCTTCCAGTTCATCTGAAAGTTCGGTCATTCCCATGAGTTGCACAGCGTTTTTAATTGGTGCCAGTGGATTGCGAAGCTCATGCGCAAGTGTGGCCAGGAATTCGTTCTTTCGTCGGTCGGCCTCAGAAAGTCGGGCGGCGAGTTCCGCAAGTTCATCTTGATCGCGTTTGCGCTGCGTCAAATCTCGCATCACTTTGCTAAAGCCGATGACCTCACCCGATTCGGATCGTATAGCGCTGCTGATGCCGGAGGCCCAAAAGCGAGCTCCACCTTTGCGCATCATCCAACGGTCATCACTGGCTTTACCGCGGCCTGCGGCCATACCAAACTCTGCTTCCGGTATTCCCAAGGCAATCGCTTCTGGAGTAAAAATCAGCTCCCGGATGTCTTGATTTAGGAAATCCTCTTCGTCGAATCCGAGCACATTCAGCACGCCTCGATTCCAAGTGGTAGCTCGACATTCTGCATCCATAGCAAAAATCGCGTAGTCTTCGATTTGTTCGAGAAAGTTGCGCATGTATTGGTCCATGCGTTTGTTTTCATTTTCCAGCCGTTGAGCACGATCGATGCTCTGTCGCAATTGATCGCGCTCCGCTTCGATGACTTGTGCGGCCAGTTCAGCACGGCGCCGATTCTTTTGAATGAGATACAGAACCCCGGTTACCAGTAAGAGTCCTGCAACGGTCGACAGAAGTCCGGTAGCCAAGGCGGTCCAATAGGTAGTGGCCGCGGTCAATTCTCGCTCGCCTATAATCTGTTGCTCAGTCTGACGCAGTCGCTCCACGATTTTGTGAATTTCATCCATGGTGCGTTTCCCAAAGTTGGTCGCGATCGCGGAGCGAACAGTCTCGAGACCTTGAGTTTGCTGGACGGTGATACTGGTTTCAAGTTGGCCAAGCTTGTCATCGATCAAGGTTTCCAAAATGAGTAGATCGGCGTGTTTCTCCGGTTCATCGGCCATGAGACTCTTGAGTTGCGTAAGTAGACTATTGGCAACGCGCACAGCTTCCCGGTACGGTTCGAGGTGCGATTCGTCGTTTGTAATCGCATATCCCCGCTGTCCCGACTCGGCAGATTTGACTGTCGATTCTAGCCTTTCCAGAGTACTGAGGAGCTCATGAGATTGCTCAACCAAATCGGTGTGCGAACGCAAACGCCGAGTATTGTGAAAGGTGACAAATCCAGTCACTAGCAATAGAACCACGACCGACGCGACTGCAAACGGTTCGGCCAGACGCATCAGATGATCATCCGAATTCTGTTTATTCAACCCCATGTCACACTTTATAATTGAGAAGCGCTGAGCTTCTAGTTCAATGACGAGTTCATAGCGTGTTTTTTCGACTGATGGCATCATGCAACTGCTGCGTCCGCATAAGCCGCGTCTGCCGCAACTCATCCAGTGTTATTTCCTGCGAGTAACGGCCAACTAAATCGACCAACGCAACATGGTCGATCGGCTTCGACAGGTAGTCATCGCAGCCACCATTTATAAAACGTTCACGATCTCCTTTCATCGCGTCGGCAGTCAACGCTATGATCGGCGCTTCAATGCCAGCTGAACGCAACTGCGCAGTTGCTTGCAAGCCATCGACATTGGGCATTTGCATGTCCATTACAATCACGTCAAAAGGCTCATTGTTGTCGCGAGCCGAGAGGGCGATGTTGATTCCCTGCAGCCCATCTTCTGCAGTCGAAACTCGCGCGCCAGCATTTTCCAAGAAATGTTGGCTGATGTGACGCACGTCGCGGCGATCGTCGACTACCAAGACCCTGCATGTCAAATGGCGTTCTTTTCGCGTTTGGCTGACACCCTCGACAGCCAAGGTGATCATCTCTGGAACGACAAGTTGAATGCCTGAGACTGAACCAAGTGGTAACCGAACGTAAAATGTAGACCCCACGCCTAGAGTGCTGTCGACGTCCAATGAGCCATCGAGCATCTGCACCAGTCGATTGCTAATTGCTAATCCTAAGCCACTTCCTCCGTAAGCCCGTGTTACCGAGGAATCACCTTGGGAAAAGGGCTTAAATAGTCGCAGTTGCTGCTCGGGTGACATTCCAATCCCCGTATCCCGGACGGCGAATTCGATCGTCGCGAGATCGGTGGTGTGGATCAAACGGACGCAGAGTCGCACGGAGCCAGAATCTGTGAACTTGATGGCATTGCCAATCAAATTGATCAGCACTTGTCGGAGGCGAGTTGGATCGGTCTGAATCGTTTCCGGAACGGCGCTGTTAAACTCGACCTCGAAGTCAAGGTTCTTTTCTTCTGCGCGAACTCGCATCAGGGACTGGATATCGCCAATCAGTTGAGGAAGTTTGACGGCCTCGGTAGATACATCAAGTTTACCTGCTTCGATGCGCGATAGGTCAAGAATATCGTTGATCAAATTCAACAGGTGCTCGCCGTTGCGCTTCATGATAATGACACAATTGCGATTGTCGGGGTCCTTTAAATGTCCCAATAACACGTCGGCATACCCCAATATAGCTGCCATGGGAGTTCGGATTTCGTGACTCATATTCGCCAGAAATTCGCTTTTTGCCAGGTTCGCCTGCAGCGCTTGCTGTTCGCTTTTACGCAGCGCTTGTTCCATTCGTTTGCGCTCAGTTATGTCCTGCACAATGCAACTAACTCCCCACACCTCTCCTTCTTGATTTGCCAATGGAAGGAAACTCACCAACCAACATCGTTCGCCAGCAGCTGCCACTGTCGTCCCTTGGACTTCACAGTTCAAAACCGCTTCCGCGCGCATGACTGCTAACTCGAAAAGCGGACGGATGGCCGGAGCCAACTCGGGAAACAGGTCATAGGCGGTTTTTCCAAGATGAGCCTCGCGCGGTAGGCCGTTGATTCTGGCCAAGTAATCGTTGATTCGGATGAAACGATGGTCTCGGTCGACTAGACTCATGCCCACGGGCGCCGAGTCGTAGATCAGTTCAAGTTCCCGTTGCTTGTGTTGCGCCTCTAATTTGGCAAGCTTCAGTTCTTCTTCTGCCAATCGTTGTTCGTGAACATCGCTGATCGTGCCAACCCACTCGATGAGTGTTCCAGCACTATCCAGTACCGGGACTGCTTCAGCAATAAAACAGCGAAACTCCTGACGTGCCGTGTTCCAAATGCGACCTTGAACGCGGAACAGATGGCGTTCGGTCACAGCCTGTTTCCACGCCTCGAGTACTTGGTCGCGGTCAGCGGAATGGATGGCTGAAAGCCATCCATCAGCCTGATGTTGATCCCACGACTGCCCAGTAAAACGTTCCCACGACGGCTGCGGCACGGAGAATTGGCCTGAAGCGTCCGCTGTCCAAACAACGCTCCGAGTTCCAGTTAAAAGAGCCTCGTAACGCGCCTTCATTCGCCATAGATCTGCTTCCGCTACAGCTCGTTCTGCCATCTCGCGCACGAGCCGGTCGTTGGTAGCGGCCAGTGATGGTAAGTGCACGGCCCGCGGAATGATCTGAATCAGCGCGATGACTGTTGTCCAAGAAACGACCGCAGTGGCTAGTTTTACCAGTCCAGAAACACGATAGATAGGATTCCAAAAGATGATCGCGTCGATCAGATGGGTGCAACCGCATAACAGGATAAAGGCTGCGAACAACCAAAACAGCTTAGTGAACGGAAAGTCCTGCCTCTTACGCGCGAAATATAGCAAGACAAGTGGAATTGCCGTGTAGGAGGACCATATCCCCAAATCCGACAAGATGTGCAACCAACCTTCCGCATCGCTCCAATTTCCGCAATACCAACGTGCTGGGAAGTCCGAAGTATCAAATAACTTAGAAAAAAATTCGCTCATTTCAATCAGCCGCAATTTGCTTCAGCTGGACGGACACATAGAACTTTCGAGTTCGGTCTCGTTATGGGCGAAACCCAAGAAACTGATCAATTTGGTCTAATCTGGCACATGGCATACATCTTGGTCGCGGCCCTAGACCTTACGTGAACATCGGTAGCAGTCGTCCGCGCGGCGGAACACCTCAAGTTCAGTCGAGATGGATTGATGACCCATTAGACGCGATTTTGCCAATTGGTCAACTCAAGATAATCCACAGCTCGGCCTACGGAGCCGCGCTACTTCGCGCTAATCGGATGCCTGGGTCCAATTACACCAAGTTGGATTGTGCAACTCAATAAGATCAAATTTCATCGATTGCGGTTAAGGCCTTCGATAATCGCGTTGAGGCGTTGTTCCGTTTCAGCAATGCGTTGGTTGGCAGAGTCCAGGTCAGACTGTAACCGCGCGATCTCCTGTAACAACTGCTGCTCGCGCTCAGCAAAATCGGTGTCACGCTGCGGTTCAACAGGGCCCCTTTGAATAGGCGGGATGGCGCGCGAAGAGTTAATCCGATTAACCCTTTGCGACGACGGTGGGCTGTTATTTTGACTCGCCAACGTAATCACCATTGGTTTGACAAAACCGCCTTGAGCGACTTGCAATCGCAATACATCACCTGGACGAGCGTCGGCAACGATCGCCATCAGTTGTGCCGCACTTTCGATCTTAATACCATCAACTTCTGCAATGGCGTCTCCCGCCTTAATACCTGCCAACGCCGCGGGGGAATCGGCCGCTACATTGGTAACCGCAGCGCCTCGAAAAATGCCGACGCCAAATTGTTGGCGAAACGCATTGGTGAGATCATTGACAACAACTCCCAGCCACGCGGGACGGGTGGCATTGTCGAGTTCATTTGCTCCGATTTGCTCTGCGACTTCAGAATTTTGCAAGATCGCGATCAAATCGACGTTTCTTCCGCCACGCCGAGTCAAAAATCGCACGGTATCTCCCGGCAGCGTCTTGGCGAGTTGTTCCACCATGCCATCCAAATTGGCAATCGCAAAGCCGTTGATTGCGAGTATTTGGTCTCCAATTTGAAAACCACTTTTCCACGCGGGCGAGTTTCTGTTGACCGAAGTGACTCGCACTCCAATTCCGCCACCCACCGGGTCCTCTGCCTCCAATCCCAAATAGATTTGATTCAGTGAATCGTCCGCGGGCGGCTTGTCATTACCGCGCGCAGAACCATTGGCTCTACCATCCGTCGCTGAAAGGTCGATAGGGTTTGGAACAATTAACGGTGTTGACGGGGTCATCTCCAAAATCGATGTCATTTCGTCAGCAGGTGACATCGGCGTTGGATCGGCTGGTGGCTTGCGTTTAGCCCCGTTCTCCGCAGGTGTCGGCAATTCTTCAGTCGATGGCTGCGGTGCATCTTGAGGGGTTGTTTGTTGAGCCTTTTCCAATTGCGCTCTGACGGCAGCTTCCAATTTGTCCAAGAATTGAGCCTGCGTCGGTGAGCAACAAACGCCCCACAGCAACGCCAGGACTCCGACCACCAAAGACCGTTGAATAAGAGATCGTTCCATGTTTGCAACTTCCTAGTTCGTCATGCCTAGTTCATCCATAATGTAGAACCTGAACAGCCGACCTTGCATCCTGTTCTCTGTCAGCGTTACCCGTTCCCCTATTGTAACGCTATTAAAACCAACGGCTCGATTTTTTTCCAAGTTCCACCGCAATCCGCAGTCCTCAAGCTTGAGCTCTAGACAGCTCTAGACCACGACTCCAAGTACCTGGTTAGTTGCTGCGGAGGTGCTCCCCATCCAGAAAGTTTACCCAACTTCCCTCATCAGTTAACAACTCGCTCGAAAACAGCCATTTGTCCGCATCAATGACTTCAATCGTGTCCCGGTACTTTCCATCTCCGTTGCCGTCAAATTTTGGGCCTTCGGAATAGAGTGCTAGTCTCTTACCAGATGAGTCCAAGACACCGTGATAAGGCCAGATGTTGGCCATCATCGATCCGATGAACGTACCAACGTACTGACTTTGTGCGGGGTCGAAACCGACCGTCATGATGGACGACCATGTCCCCCCTTCTTCACTTGTCCCGCTGCTTTCACAAATCAACCACATACCGCCCAGCGACCGACATGTCATTTGTCCCGGCGTCGATGATTCTGAGCCATCAGGCATCTTGCAGCGATGCACAAATTCCCAGTCTCCAATGAGTTGATCTAGCCAATGATGCTCCGCGGAAGGTTTTGCAAACAAGTTTGTTCTCCTAAAAGAATTTGCCGATTTTGAACGACTTAACACTCAACAACGCTTAGTCGCTTGAAATTCTGCAAAATCGACGTCGCCCCAAAAAAATCGGCGAAAAAAAAAAGACGTCGCCAAATTCGATTGCGGAATTGTAGAACAATTGTCCTCAATTGTTTGGTATTCTTGTATCCAGAGTGAGGCAAACTTCGCAAGGAACAGAACAAGAGAAACAGAAAAATTGGAAAACAACAATTGGGGACAATTGTTCTACAATAAAAATCTGGAAAGCAACAATTGGGGACAATTGTTCTACACTACGTACCCGCTCAGTCCACACTAAAAACGCAAAGAAGAGGTCGATGATCCGAAGCGATTGGCTCATTAAGTACCGTTGCTGCGACGACTTTAATTCTTGGCTGCTGACGTTCGGCAAAGATGTAGTCGATTTTGAACCGTGGACCGTCTGAGGGGATAGTGGGTGCGAGTTTATGATCACCCATCTGCCACTTCTCGAGGAGCACGCGCAGTGTTTCGCTTTCCGGGCGAGCGTTGATATCGCCGGCCAAGATGGTGACGTAAGGCAGCTCGCTACTTGACACCTTAAGCCTTTGCTCGTTGACGAACGCCGCCGATTGCAATCGTTCCTCTTCGTCTGCTCGGTGGTCAAAGTGCGTGGCGAATACTCTCAGTTGTCTGTCGCCGGGCATTCCAATGTAAGCCTCAAGCAAGCCCCGTTGTTCTCCATCGCGTACGTTGGGCAATCGATGGTTTTCTGAATGAACGATTGCCCAACGCGATAAAATGGCGTTGCCGTACTCTCCGCCCTCTAACCCGATGTTGCGACCAAAGATCCCATGCATGTCCAGCGCTTTCATCAGCTCGGCCAATTGATCGACGTTTCCCGATCTGGGTACATTGCGATCGACCTCTTGTAGCGCAACAATGTCCGCCTTTGCTTCGCGAATCACCGTCGCAATTTTTGCCAGATTAATCTTGCCTGTCGTGTCTTCCGCATGGTGAATATTGTAGGAGAGCATTCGTAGTTCTAACGGTCCATCAGCGCGTTGCAACTCTTGTGCAACCGCATTTTCCAGCGATATGCTAACGACGAGTGCGAAGATCAAAGTCGCTCTGGAATACCGTCTCAATAGGCAAAGGGCGAAACCGATTGAGCAACTCATGACTTGTTCGCCTTGTTAAGAGATGGCTTGGTTCTATTTAAAATATTTCGCTGACCACCGCTACTGTTCACGCTGTACCTCGTAGCTACTACTCGAAAAACGTGAGCTTCTCGAGCTTAGGTTTTTAGTTTGAGTTTACGCGTGATTGAGGGCTATCGGACACTTCGGTTACGTTCAGGGCGATACAGCACGACCCGCGAGCCAGCAATGTAATCGTGCAAGCATCGGCGTTCAGCTCCGAAAATCAACAGTATGCCAAGCAAGACGATAATGTTGAGAATTTGGTCATCCGTCGTACCAGGAATGAATATAAAAATTATGGCAACTGGTAGACTCCAGAAATATCGGTACACAAAAACGTTCGCAAACGGCAAGAGAGTACCGCTCTTTGCGTCAACGATCTGAATTT
The DNA here is from genome assembly GCA_041753315.1 of Pirellulaceae bacterium. Lineage (GTDB taxonomy): Bacteria > Planctomycetota > Planctomycetia > Pirellulales > Pirellulaceae > Aureliella. Next base: position 35,044 of record JBGSUV010000068.1, read on the forward strand.
TGGTCAACAGTTTACCAATCGATTGGCCACGACTGGCCAACAAGTAACCGTTGAGGCCAAGCATCACCACAATTGACAGCACAACTTCCAATAACTGTTCTACAACTCCAACGGATTGCGTTTGAGCTCTTGCGAAATACCCAGTTGCAAACTGAATTGGCAAGGTGATTGCTATCTGCAGCAAACCATCAACAAGGGTTGCTACAAGCCTGGTAAACCGCCCTGCCAAATTGCTTTCAAAAGTCTCAGAGTCGACGTGGATGGGACCAATCTCCATCGGCGGCGCATAGGGATTTGTTGTCATTCGAAGTCCTCGGCAATCAAAGGTTTGGCCTCACGCTCGAGCGTACGGATAGTCTGCGTCGATCACGCCCGCAGCGCGCAGTTGCTGCCAGTCCTCGCAGGTCAAATCTTGTTGAACCGCAGCGACATGCTCGGGCACTCGATCCGCTCGACTGGAACTGAGCGCTACGGCGGTGACGCCTGGATGCGATTTCCCAAACGCGACACCCACTTCAAATACGCTGCGTCCGATCTGCTCGCATGCCTGCGAAATTGCATCACGCGCTTGTAGGCGTTGTGCATCAGCAGCATTAGCCGGATCGATTGCACGATAGTTGTAGAAATTCCCCCCAAGTAAGAAACCTCCATGAAACAACGCTGAGTTGATAATCGCCACGTTTCGATCTGCCATGCGGTCCATAAAAGCGACCAACTCGGTTGGATGTTCCAAGATCGTGAAGCTATTCGCAAACATGATCCAGTCAAATGCACAATGCGGTTCCAACTCGGCGATCACCTTCCAGTTCTTCGCTCCAACACCAACGGCTTGCACTTTGCCCGCATCTCGCAGTTCGCATAGTGCGCGATACGCGGCGATAATATCGTTCAACCGACGTTGGCGATCTTCGCTGCTCGAGGCGGCCGCCAAGTACTCGTCCGGATCATGTACCGAAACAAGACTGGCTTGATAATTTCCGAGCAGTTGATTCCCTTCCTCCCAGCACCGCAAGATGCCATCGTAGCTGATATCTTGTACGGCATCATGTTCGATATTGATCCACACACCGGGTTCAAACGTTGGCTCTGCCCCTTGCAAAGGAATACGTCGCCAGCCAAGTTTGTTGCTGATGATGACAGAACCTGGTGCAACGTCGAGAAGCTGCAGTTCGCGGCCGATGACTTCGAGCGATAGGCCGGCACCATATTTGCCCGCCGAATCGATCACGACGGGCTTGATGCTACTGTTAATCCAAGCGCGAACAATCGCGTGCTTTTCAGCATCCGACGCTTGCTGGAACAAATTTCCAAGGCTAGTTGCCCCAAACACGATTTTCGGAAGCGACAGACCAGTCTTGCCAGAAGGTGGGTTGATATCCATTATCTTCCTCGAGGCTCAAGTTGATAAACGCGCGTCGCATTCCCACCCCAAAACGCCAACTGTTCTGCGGTTGAAAGCGAGCGGCTCAACGCCTCGACAGCCGCTACCCATCGACTGTATTCAGTGCGCAACAAGCAGACGGGCCAGTCGCTACCAAACATCAATCGCTCCGCTCCAAATGCTTGCAGCGCCACGTTCCAATAAGGTTCGAGCGTTGCCAACGACCATTCGGCAGATTGTACTTCTGTAACTACGCCCGAAAACTTGCAGCAGACGTTGGGACGCCGTGCCAACTCGAACATCTGTTTGCTCCACTCCTGATCAAAGGATTCGGCAATGGTCGGTTTGGCGATATGGTCAAGCACAAACGATTGATTCGGGAATCGATCAACAAATTCGATGGTTCGCCGCAGATGCTTGGCGAAAATCAGAATGTCATAAACGAGTTGTCGATCGGCTAGCAAAGCGATACCACGGTTAAAGTCCGCCCCAAGGATGAACTGATCATCGGGTTCACTTTGCACTACATGGCGAACACCTTTAAGTTGCGGCCTTGAGCACAATCGATCGAGTTCATCCGCCACATTTTCGTCAGCGAGAGGAACCCACCCAACGACACCTTGGATGAGTTTATGCTCTGAGGCAATGTCCAACAGCCACTCGGTTTCCTGCACTGACTGACGGGCCTGTACGGTAATGACTCCTTCAATGCCCGTCGCAAGTGTCACTTGCTGGAGATCGGTTGGCGTAAAGTCACGTTTGAGAACCCCCATCTGTTCGTCGATCCAACCATATTCATCTGCGGAATAGTTCCACAAGTGATGATGACTGTCAATTCGCATTGGGGGCTCCCACTCGTGTCAACAACTGCAAAATCGAATAATCGAGAGTCAAAGACAAAATCGTCGACTTCACCTCGCCACTTTGCTATTCGTTGTTGGCCGTTACACCGGGCCATTCATCGGTACGGAAGGGAGTCAAAGGTAGGCCCGCTGCATCGAACATGTTGCAGACAGGGTTGTTGGCCCAAGCGTATCGCACGGCCACAGGAGTTTTGACCGAAGAGCTGGAGACTTCGATTTTTCCATCATCGCGGATTTTTGCATCAGCCCAGACGAACTTTTTATCATCGCCAGCAATAGCAAAACCGACTGGCTGCCTGGTATCAAACGGACGCCATCCGCCGTCGACGTGATCAAAAGTGAGAACGATCTTTTCGCCTTCTTGTTCCATCGATTTGTAAGTTGGACTGCGGTTGGCCAGTTTAATACCATAGACATCTGCCAGGGCCATACGAGCCAATCTGCGTCCAACTTCTAGTTTGTTTTTTGGGTGGATATCATATCCTTCGCCGATATCGATGATAACAGCTTCACCGGTGTTCGGCAGGCTCGTTGTCATCGTTTGAGCCTCACGCAGTTCCGCCCAGTCGCTTTCAGCCGGCTCCGATTTCTCATCCTGAAAATCAGCCAACTGCACCCAATAGAACGGAAAGTCGCCTTGCTGCCATTCTTCGCGCCAGCTCTTGATCATCAAAGGAAACAAGTGACGATATTGGTAAGCACGACCAGCGTTGGATTCTCCTTGATACCAAATGGCGCCTCGAATGCCGTAGCCGATATGCGATTTCAACACGCCGTTGTAAATGTTGGCTGGACGATGGTTGCCGTTAAGATTTCCGCGTAAACCGTTGAGTTGTTTCTTTTCATCATCGGTTAGATCAGACTTCTGAGACAAGACATCGTATTGAGCAGCCATGTCGTCATAGCGCTTGAGCATAGCGCCATATTTACCTTCCCGCTCCAAAAGATCTCGTCGAATCCAGGCTTCGCAGGCGGAACCGCCCCAGGCATTGTTGATGAGGCCAACTGGCAAGTCTACGGCTTTATGAATTTGCCGACCGAAGAAATAGCCAACTGCGGAAAAGGATGAGACGGTGTCGCTTGAACAGACCATCCATTTTGCATTTTTATGTTCCCAAATTGGCTCTTGGGAACCAACTTGCGGGAAATTGATCATACGAATCTGTGGATAGTTACCGGTCAACTTTTCCAAATCGGCGTTACTCGAATTGGCTACATTCCATTGCATGTTGGATTGTCCGGAACAGATCCATACTTCACCTACCAACACATCGCTCAGTTTGATCTCATTTTGGCCTTTAATGACCAACTCGTGCGGACCACCTGCAGTTAGTTCTCCGAGCATGACGCTCCACAGACCTGCATCACTGGCAGTTGTTTCATGGCTTTGATCTGCGATCGTCACTGTTACCTTTTCACCGGCAGCCGCCGTACCCCAGACGCGGTTGGCTTGCTTTTGTTGCAAGACCATGTGATCGCTAAAAATGTTGGGAACTGCAACTTGAGCCAGCGCGGATGATGTGGCCAGTGCGAAAATGGCACACGACGCCATCACATTGTACATAAGCCGAACATTCAACAGCCCAAATCGACCATCTAGAGCCCTCTGGTTCATTCGAGGAAAATGCAAGACAGGGTGTAAATTCATGTGAAGTTCTCCGAGGTAGGAACAATCGAGAAAGGGGTAGGAGCGTATACTCTACCAAAGTCAGCCGGTGAACTGCATCGGCTCAAAGAGAATCTGCGCGAGATTTTTAGTTCGATTCCGCACGCCAGATGTCATCGGTAATGTTGCAGGTAACAATGCGTTGGCGTCCGGTCCGCTGATCAACGTAAATCAAGATCGCGGCGATTTCAGGATGCTGATCGCAAAATCGCTGGGACAATTCCGGGCCCATGACAAATAGTGCCGTTGCCAACGCATCAGCTACGGCTCCACTCGGACAGATCACCGTTACGCTCATCATTTCTTGAGCAGGCCAACCACTGCGAGGGTCGATAATATGGCTGTACCGTTTACCGCCAAAATGAAAGAACTGCTTACCAGAACCACTTGTTCCCAAAGCTTGATTGCGCAGGCGCACGGTGCCCAGAGTTTCCTCCCAACGCCAGGGGTGTTTTAATGCAACTAACCATCCTCCGCCGGTCGATGAGTGCTGTCGATCGCCCCGTGCAGCGACAGAACTCAAACCACCGTGAATCATGAAGTGTTCGATACCGTTATCGATGAGTCGGCCAATGGCACGGTCGAGTGCATAACCTTTGCCAATGCCTCCTGGGTTGACTTGCACACCTTCGCGCAGCAGACAAGCGGTCATCGCTGCGCCATCCGTGGCCAAATGCTGGCTGCCAACTTTGTCCAATGCCTCTTCGATTTCCTTGTCAGAGGGAACACTTCCCTGACGGCGGGAAAAACCCCACGCTTCGCTCAAACTTCCGGCCGTGATGTCAAACGCTCCGGCTGTTAATTTATAGAGGTCAACTGCCAAGTCGAGGACGGTAAGTGTATCGTGCGAAATGGCCACAGGTCGTGAACTGCCAAAGCGATTGAGCGTGCTCAGCTCACTACGCAGTTTATAGACGCTCAGCAGTTGTTCAAGTTGACTTACGACCTCCAAAGCGACCATGGCCTGCTCAGCCCCTTGCCCATACTGCGATTGGTTGAGCAACACTTCAAATTCACAGGCCATTGCCGACTGTGAGATGGAGAGCAACAACCTATCGACCGGATGCGACTGCTTTGGATTCGACTTCGACTCACACTCCAAGTCGACGACGTTGGCGTTAGCATCGCCAACGGACGAGCTGATGGTTTGCGAATTCAACCCCTCATTGGTTTGTAGAGCGGCATTTGTCGCTGTACCTGGCAAGATTGCAAGTCGTTGAAACCACTGCTGAAGATTCACGGTCGAATTCTCATTCTGTCATGTGCTCGATGCACTGAACACTGCTCCGCTCGTTCCAAGGCTCTGCCTGGAATGCACTGCATAGAGGCTCCCGCCTCTCCTAAAGATTTTCTGCCATTCTCCGCATTCTGCCATGTGCTCGATGCACTGAAAACTGCTCTGCTCGTTCCAAGGCTCTGCCTGGAATGCTCTGCATAGAGCTCCCGCCTCTCGTAAAGATTTTCTGCCATTCTCCGAATTTTGCCATGTGCTCGATGCACTGAACACTGCTCTGCTCGTTCCAAGGCTCTGCCTGGAATGCACTGCATAGAGGCTCCCGCCTCTCGTATAGATTTTCTGCCATTCTCCGAATTCTGCCATGTGCTCGATGCATTGAACACTGCTCTGCTCGTTCCAAGGCTCTGCCTGGAATGCACTGCATAGAGGCTCCCGCCTCTCGTATAGATTTTCTGCCATTCTCCGAATTTTGCCATGTGCTCGATGCACTGAACACTGCTCTGCTCGTTCCAAGGCTCTGCCTGGAATGCTCTGCATAGAGCTCCCGCCTCTCGTAAAGATTTCC
>JBGSUV010000069.1:0-116309 GCA_041753315.1 Pirellulaceae bacterium
CTAGTTACTTCACAGCGAGGCGATTATTCTAGGCTGAAAACACCCTTCTACTATAATCAGCCGCCCCGCAAACTGCGATCAGTCAATCGCAAACAACCCAGCCACCCTGCTAAATTGGCTGATTCTTAGTTGCGTTTGACACGCATTTCTTTAGTTTCGGGATGTCAATTTACCAGTGACCGTTTTGCAAGCTTGATCTCGCATCACACTTTGCAACGCAAGGTTCAGTTGCTCTGGCTGGACAGGCTTGGTCAAGCATGCGTTCATTCCGGCCTCCAAACATCTTTCTGTAGTTCCATGCAGTGCATGTGCTGTCATGGCAATGATGGGTATTTGCGCACGAGGATCGCTCAGTTGTCGAATGCGTCTTGTCGCCTCAAGCCCATCCATCTCGGGCATCTCAATATCCATAAGGACAACATCAAAATCGTTCTCCAACACGGCTTGCAAGGCGCTATGTCCCGATGAAACTTCAATACATCGATGTCCGAAAAGCTCGAGAATGCCACAGGCCACGGCGCGATTGATCTCCGCATCGTCGGCGATCAAAATGTGCAGAGTTCCGTCGACGCGATCATCCGCGTGGAATGTCGGAAGTTGCAATGGGTTTGGGGTCGTCCGCTTGACGAGTTCGACCAACTCAAATGCAGCAATTGGCTTCAGGTGGCATCGCTCCGGATCAAGATGCAAAGACTGCAAGATAGAATCAGGCGCATCAGCCGGCAGGAGAGCTAACATGGGCAGAGAATGCAACGTTTCACCATGTATGAACTGGTGTATTGCCTCTGTCCACTCTTCATCAAATCCAAAATCCAGCAATAGTAGACGACGGCGATTCGTTTGTTGTTTCGCGACCATGTCACGTTGTATTTCTATTTCGACCAATGCATCGTCTAGTTGGCTAAACACTTGGCATGTCGCACCGGCCGCAGTCAACGCGAGTGCATAACACTCGGTGGCACTTGATGTGGCCCCAACGATGGTGATATCGAAATCCGTCAGCAAATCGACTTCCGTTGCTGGTTGGTAAGAGCCCAACAAAGGAATCACCACGTGGAACTTGCTTCCGCGTCCCAATTCGCTTTCAACCCAGATTCGGCCGGACATCAGTTCAACCAATTGTGCTGAAATGGCAAGTCCCAAACCTGTTCCACCATACCGCCGAGTGGTCGATGAATCCGTCTGTTGAAACGACTGAAAGATGGCTGCATGTTTGTCGGCCGGGATGCCGGGGCCTGTATCGGTAACGGTTAGATGCAAATGGTGCTGGTGGTTTCCTTCGACATCTAGCTCACATGCTACAACCACCTCTCCTGTATCTGTGAACTTGATGGCATTGCCAACCAGGTTAACGATGATCTGTCTCAGGCGGCATGGATCGGCATGGATCGTCGTTGGCAGGTTTGGAGCCAGATGACAAACCAATTCGACCTTTTTGCCGGACGCCGAGACTGACAGTAGTTTGACGGCATCGGAAATCAGTTGTGGTAATGCCACGGGGATTGTTTCGAGCTCTAACTTTCCGGCTTCAACTTTGGAAAGATCGAGGATATCGTTGAGCAGACTGAGCAACGAATCGCCGGATTGTTTCACAATGCTCAGGAAGTTCCTTTGTTTGGCGGTGAGTTGTGAACGCAGTGTTAGTTCGGTCATTCCGAGGATACCGTTCATGGGCGTACGAATTTCGTGGCTCATCGTGGCTAAGAAGCGGGATTTGGACGCATTGGCTGCCTCGGCAACTTCCATCGCGTCGCGCAGTTCAACTTGGGTGGCAAGTAGTTGTTGCGTGGTGAGTTCCAATTCTCGGTTGGAGGCGGCGAGTTCGTCTGCTTTTGCGCGGGCTGCCGCGGTTCCCTCCAAGACGCGTTGTTCCAGCGTTGCGTTCAAGCGTTCAAGTTGTTCAAAACCAGCAGCGTTTTCGAGCGCAGCACCAGCGATGGTGGCCACAAAGTCGGCCAGTCTTTCTTCGTCCGCACCAAACAATTGTCTGACTTGACTGTGTGCGACATACAGGCACGCAATGGTGCGTTCGCGCACCCGAATGGGAACACATAATTGTGATTTTGCCGCCCCCGCTTCTGCTACAAGCGGACTTGAGGCAACCGCTCTCCCCTCGACCATCGCAGCCTCAACAATATTTGCGGCGTTTGCATCGAACCAATCGCCACTCATGTTGGCGTATTGTCCGTCGACATCGACTTCGATGAAGTGACAAACTTCGCCGCGCAGCAGGCTTATTGCCGCGCTTTGAGCCTCTTCAAAGATGCGTTCAGCGGACAAGGCGGACGCGATCGTGCGTCCCGACTGCAAAACACCGTCAAATCTTGCCGCGAGAGAAAGGCTTGTTCCTTCGTCGTTTCCGCTGTTGCGAACCGTGGCGAGTTTGCAAACGCCAAGCGTCTCAGCTATCTGTTCCACCTCCGGCGGTAAATTTGCGAATCGGTTTGTTGCTTTCAGGCATGCGAGTTTGCATAAAAGTTGCAGTGATTGGTCCAACTCGAAAGCGGCGTCCTGTTGTTTTGCAACGTTGATACTTTTGATCAAATAGTTTCTTGCAGATCGATAGTTGCCTTGCATCGCAAGAATCTTCGCAAGTTCTCGAAATGCGCGTGGCAGTTCGTTGGCACACACCCGGGATTGTTTGATGGAACGGAGTGCCGACAAGCGCGCTAGACGTAAATCCTTTTGATACACCTGAGGCGCAAACGGGAGAGAAGACAGAGCCCGTTTGCGATACGCCGTTGCTAGCCACGAAGCGGCAGCGATGGTATAGGCATTCAAGATTCCTGCGCGCCGAGCGTTTTCGTCCGCTTGCGAGAGTTTATCAATCGCCTCATTCCATTGTTTGCGATATATGGCTGCGATGCCCGCCGCTATAAGAACTTGCGAGTATCCCTGAATATCGCGACGCTCGCGCTTTAATTCCACATTCAGCGGTGCATGCGGAGTGTCGGCTTGCGCCACGCGCGCCCAAACGTCAAAAATGATGCCAGACGCCTGTTCATCTCCAAGGTCTAGTCCCGATTGATGATTCTTCTTGATCTCTACAAGAGCTGCAGGAAAATCGCCCAAATGATATAACGAAGCTGCTACCTGATAGCGAGCGATATGCACTTGCCAATAATCGCCAGTCTGTTCAAGCAGTCGAATCGCCGCGCGCCCTTTGTCGACCGATTCCTGAAAGCGTGACGCGTAGTACAGCACACAGCTATAGAACGTCAATGTTTGCCCTTCGCCCCAAACGTCTTGAAATTCTCGCCGCAGTGCTAAAGACTTCTCAGCATAGCGAATCGCGCGGGCAAACAATGGAATCAAGCTGACAACGGGCGCATGTTCCGAGTAGGCGTGTGCCAATCCAGGAGTTGGGTGGAAGCGCTCAGCAAAATTAAGTCCATGTAAATGCGCCCAGAGACATTGGACTTTCGTCCGACAAAACCAGTAACTGTGGGTTAGTTTGCTGAACAAGGTGATCGCCAGTGTCTCTTCTTCGTTGGGTTGCCGACGCATCCGGCACAAGAAGAGATTGGGTAGAAATGTGTGCAACGCCTGCATTACGGATTCGAAGCCCAGGAGCATAACCACGACAATCAAATTGGCTGGAACGCGTTTACCAAGCGTTCGGATGGCATTTTCTAGCCCAATCGTCGCTTGTTCCATGTCGCCTCGTTTAAAAGCGAGTTCGGCTTGTTGACTCTGTATCTGTGCTCGATCCAATGTTCTTTCGGCGAGCTGGGATGCCTGAACAAACAGCGGCTCCGCTTCTGCATATTTGCCACTCAACATGAGGGTCTCGCCAAGCCCCTTGGCAATCTCAAAACGCGTCTGAGTCGAATAGGCGTCAGCACCGCGATCGGCGATTCGATATTGTTGTTCGGCGTGTTCGAGCGAAAACTGCCGCCGAGCCTGTTCGGCCGCCTGCAACGCGTACTCAACCGCCCGACGTGAGTCGTTCGCTTGATCGAAGTGATAAGCAATTTCGGAAACTCGCTCTGGTTGAAAGCGTTCCAACCAACAAGCTGCCAGGCGATTGAACTGACGTTGCTCTGTTTTGGAAAGTTTGCCGAGCAAGGTGTCGCGAATCTGCGTGTGGACGAACTTATACTCCTGTCGATCCGGTTCATCCCAGATCAAGTGGCGTTCGCATGCTTGACGCAGCGCTGCGGCGGTTTTTTGCAAATCAATCTCTGCCACATTCGCCACTAACTCGAGACTAAACTCTCGACCGATCGCGGCACCCACGGCCAATACATGAACCGTTTCGCTGGGCAAGAGGTCAATACGTCGAGCGAGAATGCAAGCCGACTCTTTCGACGATTGAATGTCCGCCATCGCCTGCGGTTCAATCGCCCACCCGTTACTTGTAGGTATTAGCGCCCGTGCCTCGACCAGTCCTCTAATCACTGCTGTCGCCATAAATGGACTACCATCCGATAGTCGTTTGGCGATAGTCAGAACTTCCTCAGGAAATGTGCCTGCCATCGAGCCCAAGAGCTGTTGCAGTTCGTCATCGTTGAACGGAGCAAGTTCGATTTTGTGCCGTGGAACAAGTTGCCGCAGTACGTGATCAGCCGGGACGATAGCGGAAACGAAAGTTGCCATCACGGTCGTGGCCCGCCCCTCGGAGTCCGGTTGCACGGTCCATTTCTTTAACAGCCGGTAGGTCAACCCGTCTAGCCACTGACAGTCGTGAAAAATCAGGACAGTTGGTCGAATCGCCGTGCCGATGGCTGTTAGAAACGCATACAGAGCATCGACGGTACGATTTTCACCGAAAGCTTCTGGGACGACGCCAAAATCACGTTCGTTTCCTAGCAGGTTTCTCAAAGTAGGCAAAGCGGCAGTCAGCGCATCGGCGAGCTCGCCAACCTCCCGCTTCAATATTTCGATGGCTTCAGGCGACTTTTCGAGTTCCGCGACCACGCGGTGCACGATCCCGTCAAACATCTGAAAGGGCTGCCGATCCGCGCGACTCGAACACTGTCCGCGCAAGACCAAATATCCATGATTTTCCGCAATCGCAGCAGCTTCCAGCAATAGTCTGCGTTTGCCACTCCCCGACTCCCCTTCAATCAAAACCAGTCCACCGTCGCCAATTGCATTTTCGGCAATCGCTTGTTCCAAATCTTGGAGTTCTGAATGCCGCGAAATAAAGGTGGGATCGGTCAAGGTTCGACGCAAATCGGTCGTGCCAATCGAAACCGTAACTGTCTGCTGCAACTGATAGGCGTCAGCAATCATCTGCAGATCATCTGCCACCGCTTTTGCGGTTTGATAGCGAAAACTCGGATCCTTCTTCAACAAACGCTGAACAACATCGTTCAACTCACGCGAAGCGCCGCCGGCCAGAGCTCGAACATCGGGGACCGTGGCTGTTAGATGTTCCAACAACACACTGCTCGCCGATCCTTCCCGAAACGGTGTTTTGCCAGTGAGCATTTGGAACAGGACGATACCCAATGAGTATAAGTCAGAGGCTGGCCCAACCGTACAATCAATGGCACCCGACACTTCGGGCGACATGTACATGGCGATATCGCCGACTTCACTTTCCAGCAATTTGCACTGATCAAAACTCCGTATGGCACCAAAACCAACCAAGGTTGCTGGACCACCGCTGATCTCGCTCAAAACTACGTTTGCGGGCTTGATATCGCGATGTAAACCGCCCAGCTCATGCAGTTCTGCCAAGCCGCGAAATAACTGAATTCCAATCTCGAGTCCCAGCGCGACCGAAGGCCCGTCGGTCGCTAGCCGCTGTTCGAGTTTTACGCCAGCGACGTGAGGCATCACCACGAACGCTCCCTCGTTGCTGGTCCAAGAGTGGATGACCGGCACGATGAAGCCACTTGTCAAACGCGATCGAATCTCCGCATCGCTTAACAAACGCGCATGTGCAGAAGGAGAAAGTTCGTCATGGCTAAATAACCGGATGTCGACCTCTTGTTGCCCCATCGACTGGCAGTCAACACACTCGAGCGTGCTACCCTCAGCCGACGTACTGCAGACGCGCAGGATCCGATATCGTCCCGCGATCATCGATCCAGTCACAGCATCCCAACTTTGCGTAATGCTCATGAATTCAACTTCGGTTCGTCGTATTGTGTTATTAGTTTGCGGATCGAGTCGCTACGGGAACTCTCGGCTGGGAACTCGCAAAAAGGTGGTTCAGAAGCGAACTCAGTTTCCACAAGCCACTTGTGGTGCAGGGGACAAGTTGACGGTCGGCAAGAGCGGAATCGCGACGTTGGTCGACTCGTCGAGTTGCGACTTCACTTGCTGGAAATCCTCTTCCAAGTCGATAAATGCAGCGACCACGTCGGGATCAAAATGGGTGCCACTGCTGTCGACAATGATCCCCCGCGCAACAGAATGACTATATGCTTCCTTGTAGACTCGTCTTGTAGTCAGTGCATCGTAGACGTCTGCCAAGGCAACGATTCTGGCGCAGAGCGGTATTTCCTCACCAATCAATCCATGGGGATAGCCCGAACCATCGTACTTCTCATGATGCGAACAGGCAATATCTCGCGCTAAACGCAAGTATTCAGCAGATGGACATGCCGCATAGGCCGCATCCAGAGTCTTGCACCCGATGATGGCATGTTGCTTCATGATTTCAAACTCCTCCGTGGTGAGCTTGCCCGGCTTCAACAGGATATTATCAGGGATGCCGACTTTGCCAATGTCATGCAGCGGACTGGTCAAATAGATGGCGCGAATGAAGTCCGCATCGATTTGAGTCGAGTACTTTGGAATTCTAGCCAAGCGACGTGTCAAGAGACGCGAGTACTCGCGCATGCGTTCGAGATGCACGCCGGTTTCGGGGTCACGAGACTCAGCCAGTTTTGCGAGCGAAAACACAATCAACTCACGGTTTCCTAGCTGAACCACGCGTTCAGCGACGCGCAATCGAACATGCAACTCATCTGGATCGATCGGCTTGGTTAAAAAATCGTCTGCTCCCGCTTTCAGCCCTTTGACTAAAAACTCGCGCCCACTCAAGGACGTAAGCAAGATGAAGTAGACATAGTCGCCCAATAGACGATTGCGGACCTTTTGGCACAATTCGATTCCGTTCATGCCTGGCATCTGCCAGTCGGAAATGACGATGCGGACATCTCCCTGACAGATCATCTCATAAGCTTCATGGCCACTTTCCGTTTGCTGAACGGAAATGCCCATCTCCGTTAACACGAGACACATGAGCTCGCGACAGCAGGGATCATCATCGACGACCAGAACTTGTCCAAAACCGGAGTCAGTTAGATTCACGATGTTCCCTCATTTTCCCATGCGCTAATTTGGTTTAGCAGTTCGGTCAGTGCTGCGTTGAGGAGTTCGCGCACTTCTGTGACATTAACCGCTTCACCATGCTCTATATCTGCATGTAAGAGTTCAGCGATTTGGGCAAGGTTGTTTGCAGAGGCGGTCAGGCATGTTCCCTTGAGTCGATGCGAAATAGCCAGTGTCCTGGTTCGATCCTGAATGGTCAGAGCTTCGGCTAACTCGCTAACTTCTTGGACCACCGCGGTGCGAAAAGTTACGAGTATCCGCGACATGAGAGCAGCGCGTCCCATGCATCGTTTAAGTAACGCTGCAAAGTCGATCGATTCCGCATTAGTCGGCGTTAATCGTTTTGGTTCTGCCAATTGTCTCACGTTGCAATCCTACCATGCTAAGCAGCACACCGGGGCAGGCACGCAGTTGTTGTGAGGGCGATGACAAACCATAGGACGCGATATGTCGTTGTCAATCTTGAGAAGTTGCGAACTACATTTTGCACATCAAAATCGCCACGAGATGAAGTTGTCCGCCGACAAACAGCGGATGAGTTTGTATCGATTATTCCGCGTGCGTCGATCATCAGTTGCTCGTTGTAGCACTTCGTCCCCATTTACCGACATCAATGCTTATAGCTGTAGAAGGGACTCAACGTGATTTTAGGATTGTGGCGACAATGCTAGCATGCATCAAGAATTTGGTTTGTCGCTTCAAGCGTAGCCTTACCATTCTCTGCTTGGGGACAGTCGTGCCATGTTTGGGGTGCAAAGTGGGGCCCGACTACGCAACTCCCCCGACGGCGATGCAGCCACATTGGTCAATGGCCTCCCATGCTCAAGTCAACGGTGAGCCGGCGCAACTTGCAACATGGTGGCAACATTTCCATGACCCCACGCTGGATCAACTGATTGCCCAGGCCATCGACCAGAACCTTACGCTTCGTGAGGCGGGCTGGCGAGTACTCGAGGCGCGAGCTCGGCGAAATGTTGTCGCAGGCAATCTCGCCCCGCAATTGCAAGTCGCCAATGGTTCGTTTAGCCGTTCGCGTCTGAGTAGGAATAGTGCAAACTTCTTCTCGTTTCCCGGTGTTTTCGAACCAGACCTCAACCCTGAGAATTGGTCGGTGGGAGCGTCGGCAGCCTGGGAACTCGACTTTTGGGGACGATTTCGACGCGCGGTCGAAGTGGCGGATGCCAGCCTCGACGCAACCTGTGCCGCTTACGACGAAGCTCGCGTCCTGCTGCTCGCCGAAGTCGCCCAGACGTATGTCGAACTGCGAACGATTGAACAGCGACTTGCACTGGCACGTCGAAACCTTGAAATTCAAGAAGCGACCTTACGAATCGCCCAGCAGAAAAAAGATGCGGGAATCGGCAATGGATTGGACATCGCTCAAGCGGAAAGCAACATTGGACGAACCGGTGCCACCCTACCTACCCTGGAGATTCAGCGACTGCAAGCTTCCTATCGCTTGTGTCTGCTGTTGGGACGTCAACCCGCCGACTTGACTCATGAATTTGGAACTTCTAACACCATTCCGATTCCGCCACAGGGTTTGGCATTTGGCATTCCCGCCGACCTGCTCCGGCGACGACCGGATGTTCGGCGAGTTGAACGCGAATTGGCGGCACAGTCAGCCAGAATCGGGATCGCAGAGGCAGACTTTTATCCGCACATCAGCCTTACGGGAAACATTGGAGTTGCCGCAGAGGACTTCGGAAAGCTCTTTTCGACGGGCAGTGGCGTCGGTGTTATCTCCCCCAATTTCTCTTGGAATCTGCTGAATTATGGAAGAATCAAAAACAATGTCAAAGCCGAACAGGCTGCGTTTCAAGTCCGCTGCAATGCATACCAGAATACGGTCCTAGCTGCACTGCGAGAAGCCGAAGACGCGCAAGTTGCATACATCTATGGCTTTGATCGGGTCGAATACTTGCGACGTGCCGCAGCGGGTGCCGCATCTGCGGTGGAAAAGGGTGAGTCGCTGTACAACGCTGGTTCGATCGATTTTGGACGTGTCTACATCCTGCAGTCATCACTACTACTGCAACAAGACGAACTTGCCGCAGCCGAGGGTGACCTTGCCATTAGCCTCATTCAGATGTTCAAGTCGCTCGGCGGTGGGTGGGAAAATTACTGTCCCACTAGCGAAATTTCATTCGCTCCAATGCAGACGTTCCCAGTACAACAGCCCACCATGGCAGTCGATTTTCCCGAAGTTCCAAACCACGCGTCGATACAAAGCTTCGATCCGCTCGTCATGCCATCCATCGTGGAAAAACCGCACGATTTTGTTCCCCTGGTTCCCGAAGTTTTCGAATTTCCGAATTTGCAGTAGCCTGCCCAGCATGTCGCCAAATGCCTTCGGTCTTAAAACTCTATCGCTGACCTCTTAGGAGCTTCTCATCAGCGATGACGCGGGATGACCTGCTGAGCTCGTTCGAAGATCTTCACCTTGTAGCGATTGTATCGATCGTGCCGACGCCGGACGATGTCAAAGCAATAAATTCTTCGCCACTCTGGACGGGACCTGTCCCAACCACTTCTTCAATCTTCGCACGACTTGGTAGGAGATTGGCGACGTTCGATGGATGTTAACCTTCGATTGAACAAGCCCTCTTCTGCACTGTCTTTCATGCATGGATTCTGAAGAGGAGCTGTAAATTGAGTGGTGAATTGAGTCCGATCGCGATTCTCGGCATGGCCTGTCGATTTCCCAAGGGTCTCGACAGTATCGAATCGTTATGGATTGCGTTGAAGAGCCGCTTTAGCGCGATTGATACTGTTCCGCCATCGCGTTGGACTATTGATCGCTACTTTTCATCCAATCCCATTGCAAAGGGAAAGTCGTATATGCGGCGAGGTGGCTTCCTCAGCCACGACATTTCAAAGTTCGACGCTGCTTTCTTTGGGATATCGCCGCGGGATGCAGAAAACATGGACCCTCAACAGCGATTGTTGCTTGAGGTTGTCTGGGAAGCATTTGAAAACTCTGGCATGCTTCTCCCGGACTACTCTGGACACGGAGTTGGTGTCTACGTAGGCGGGTTCATGTTGGACCACATGATCACTCAGATGTCAGCTTCCAACCGCTCGGCCATCAACCAGAACACTGCCGCGGGCATGATGATGACCATGCTCTCCAACCGCATATCACACACGTTCGACTTTCGCGGGCCGAGTCTCTCAATCGACACCGCTTGTTCGTCCTCCCTAGTCGCGTTTCACTATGCCTGCCAAGACCTCTGGCAGGGCAACTGCGAATTGGCGGTTGTTGGAGGTTCAAACGTCATGCTGCGCCCAGAATACCCGATGGGCATGTGCAAGGGGCACTTCTTGTCGCGCGACGGCGAGTGCAAGTCGTTTGATGCACGGGGTGATGGTTATGGCCGCGGAGAAGGTGCAGGCATCGTTCTGCTCAAACCACTCGCCAATGCGCTCCGCGATGGCGATCAGATACTCGCAAGCGTGATCGGTACTGGTTGTAACCAAGATGGTCGCACGCCGGGTATCTCAATGCCCAGTGGTGCAGCCCAGCAAGCGTTGATCGAAACCGTGTGTAGCCGCTATCAAATCGATCCAGCCTCCATTTGTTATGTCGAGTGCCATGGCACAGGTACAGCCATCGGTGATCCCACTGAATCGTCCGCGATCGGGGCCGTGTACGGTTCAGCCAGACGCCAAAAAGCATTGCCTCCGGTCATCGTAGGATCGATCAAAAGCAATATCGGACATCTAGAAGCCGCGGCTGGCGTTGCAGGTGTCATCAAAGCTACCCTAACGCTCCTTCACCGCCACTCAACTCCTCTCGCCAACCTTCAAGAACCTAACGCGGCGATCGACCTGGATGACCTCCACATTCGATTGTCAACCGACCTGACAACTCTCGGAGATCATCACGACGAATTACGGGTCGCCGTGAATTCGTTTGGCTATGGAGGTACCAATGCGCACGCCATATTGCAGGCAGGTCCCCAGCCTGTGTTCACCGCTCGCGCGGATCACAGAATGGAACCCGTCAGCATACCCTCTAGCTCGGAATTGGCATGGGGTGCTGAATGGCCATACATGCTTCCAATATCGGGACGGAGCCATGAAGCGGTTGCTGGTATCGCTGGCAACTACCTGGACTTACTCAACACCGATGTCGTCCTGCATGACGTCATCTATTCTGCTGCCTATCATCGAGCCCACTTGTCGCATCGCGCCATGGTCAAGGGCAACAATCGCGAAGAACTGATGGCTGCACTTGAGCAACTGCGTGCCCAAGTCGAACATGCAAATGTAGTTCGCGATTCGGAGACATTCGGGGGACTGCCCGAGCCAGTCTTTGTGTTTACAGGTATGGGACCACAATGGTGGGGCATGGGGCAGGAGCTCTATCAGGCCAATTCAGTGTATCGCAATGTTGTGGACGAAGCAGATGAAATATTCCGAGAGATCTCGGGCTTCTCGGTCCTTAAAGAAATGCTGAAAGACGAAGCCGATTCCACGATTTCGCGGACCGAACATGCGCAGCCTGCCAACCTGTTGATTCAGCTCGGGCTCCTCGCCGTCTTAAACGAAGCAGGTGTCTATCCGGGGGCGGTAGTGGGACATTCCGTAGGTGAACTTGCTTCCGCCTTCGCAGCGGGTGCCCTGTCATTACACGATACGCTAACGGTCTGCTATCACCGTAGTCGACTGCAAGCTTCCTGTCGTGGTACCGGCTCGATGCTCGCAGTGGGACTCAGCAAAGAACGCATTTTGGAACGGATTCAACCGTACGCGCACTATGTCTCTATTGCAGCCGTGAATGGTCCCGCCAACGCAACCATTGCCGGTGACTCGCATGTGATCGAGCGTTTGGCCAGTGAACTCACCGCCGAGAATGTATTCAATAAACGGTTGGACGTCGAGGTTCCCTACCATAGTCCCATGATGGAGCCAATTCTAGATGATCTAAAAGTTGCACTGCGCGATATCAAAGCATTGGCTCCAACAATCGCACTCTATTCGACGGTGTTCGGAAACAGAGTCAGTGCCCTTTTGACCGCTGGCAACGACACAACTCAACCAATCGTCGACGAACAACCCTACGGAGCTGCGTATTGGCCAAAGAACGTACGCCAGCCTGTCGAATTTGCAGCTGCAATTCAGTCGCTCATCAGTGACGGCTACCACATGTTCCTCGAAGTCGGTCCGCATCCTGTTCTCGCAACGTCGATTCGTGACTGCATCAAATTTGCTGGAAAGGACTGTCGAACACTCTACACGCTGCGACGCAATCAACCCGAAGTGAGTAACCTCCCTCGCGCAGTGATGAGCGTCTACGCGGCGGGAGGAAAAGTTGACTGGAGGCGACTTTGCCCGCGAGGTCAATTTACATCATTGCCGAACTACGCGTGGCAGCGGGAACATTACTGGGTTGAAAATGAACGCGCCGTTCAAGATCGTATCGCACCGATCGACTATCCGATCCTGGGAATTCAAGAAGCTCCAGGCGCACCCGTCTATCGCAACGACTTTGACCATGAAACCGTTTCGTACCTCCGGGATCACGTTGTCACGGGCCTCCCCATTCTGCCAGCAGCTGCGTACGTCGAGGCACTGTTTGAACTAGCAGAAGTTCAACTCACAGACAGAGCCGCAGTCGTTATTCGCGATTTTCGGATTCATTCGCCGATGATTATCAATGCAGAGCGCGGGTTGGATTGTGTTACTGCCTACGATCCGTCGAGCCACAGCGCTACTATCCGCAGTCTAGAGAATGGGCAACTAGGGGCTGGTCAAGTTCATGTGACCGCCAAGCTCGTGGGGCTCAAGCACTTTCAATCCATCCGCGAAGACCTCACAGCGATCCTTGGCCGATTGGAGAGTGAACAAGATGTAGATGCATTTTACAAGGGACTGGATCAGATTGGTTTGAGCTATGGCCCCGCATTCCGTTCGGTGACACAGTTGAAGACGAATCCAGAGCGAACGGAGGTACTAGCACGGATTGAGCTACGGCCAGAGCTTGCACACAATCTCAATCATTATCAGTTGCACCCCACCTTATTGGATGCTTGCTTTCAGTCGCTAATGGTCTTGCTTGGAAACACGGAAACTACTTTCCTACCGACTGGCTTCCACGAGCTATGCAACTACGCTCAAGAAATCCCCCAGAAGATTTGGTGCCTCGCTGAACGCGTCTATCAAGACGAACGAACCATCGAATGCACTCTCAGCTTGCTTGACGACGACGGCAATGTCCTGGCGCAACTCCGATCGATGCGACTTACTGCCGCATCCAAGCGGGAGAGAATGGATCGCTTTGGCGACAAGGTCAAGCGACAGATCCTTGCCTATGACTGGTCTTACGGCGAAACACTTACTGAACCAAAGCGGCTGGGGCATTGGCTTGTCATCGGTGACTGTAATTCGATCGCCCAAACGCTCATCGATCAATTCGAGCAGTTTGGGGCTACGATCGCAGGTACAGCTACATTTGGTGATCAGTACCAGCAGTTGGACAATCACTTCGTACTTCGTTCGGGCGAAGTCGAAGATGCAACAAACATGTTACAAGCCCTGGGAGAGCTTGATGGAATTCTGATGCTGCAGGGTCTAGCCGCAACTATCGATTCGAATGATCCCACAGGAGAAGCAGCGTTGCGAGCAACGATTGCAATTGTCCAGGCGATTGCAGCGACATCTGCGGAACGTAGGCCGCGAGTGTACCTGACAACACAATGCGCTTTTGCGATTGAGAACTATCCAGACGTCATCCAACCTGCCCAAACGGCTATCAATGGATTTGTGCGTGTCGCCTTCAATGAACTTGATGGACTACCTTGCTCGACAATCGATCTCCCATCTCGTATTTCACGGGAACAAGTCGATAACCTGGTGCTCGAACTGTTATGCGATGCAGAGCAGGACGAAGTTGCTTTGCGTGGTAGCTTCCGACTTTGTAGCCAGCTACTCGATAGCGATGTACTTGATAAAGATCGGATTGTATCGCGGCCCCTGTCCGACGATGCACCAATTCTGGTAAGACCGCTGCGATCCGATAGCGAGAGTGTCGGCACGGCGAGGATCGTGTCTGCGAAACTTCGACCTCTCCAACCAGATGAAATCCATTTGCGTGTCGAAACAACCAAAGTGCCGCATGCCCTGTTAGACCGTTCGAATTCGGACCAACTACCGACCAAGATGATTGAATTTGTCGCCCGCGTTCTCGGCGTCGGTCGCGAGGTCTCCGACCTGGCTGTGGGCGAGAGAGTTTGCGGTTTTGGTCCTGCGGATATTGCAAGTCACTTCATTGGACCTCGTAGCCAGTTCTACCTTGTGGTCGTCGACGAGGAATGCGAGTCCGTTGATCTGGTTGCGACGTTGAGTATCGCAACTCGGGCGGACTTCGCCGCTGAGGCTTGTCATTTGAAAGCAGGGCAAACGGCACTTGTTGAAGCATCGCCACTGGGATTGGCACTAGCCGAAGCACTTGAACGCAGAGGAGTACAGGTTGCGAGGCTCAGTCGTAACTCAACAGCTCTGCCAGCGAAAAATGAAGATGCAGGATGCTATTCCAGTTGTCCCGAAGGCATCGCAAGGTCGGTCTCGCGTGTAACTAATAGTAAAGGTTTTGATGCGATTGCCGTTCATGCGAGCAGTTGGCAGACATCAATGGATTTCAGCATGTTGCGAAACGGCGGCCAAATTGTCGACCTGGATGACATGGCTGGTCCAATTGTACTTCCAAGTTCAGCGGGGGGCGTGGGACGGACAGATTTCGATAGTCTGCAAGCCAACCCAGTGGAATTTGCGGCCACTGTCCAGCGAGTCGTCCGAGACATCAACAAAGGCACTACATCAATAGAGACTGCTCTGAAGGTGACCGTAGTGGATTTAGCTTGGCAAAAGCTTCCGCTCGCAACAACCAATGCAAATCTAGTGCTCACCTATGAAACGCGCGGAGGTGATCTGCCGGTTGTTCAGCTAAATGATCTTAGTTTCATTCCCGATGCAACCTATCTGGTAACCGGTGGCTTTGGCGGTTTTGGGCAGAAGACGGCTGAATGGCTAGTGGACCACGGAGCTCGCCATCTTGTCTTAACTGGTCGCACGGGTGCTGATACGGACGCACGACGCGCCTTTGTGGAATATCTCGAAAAACGTGGCGTTGCAGTTTGTGCTGTCGGCTGCGATACGTCCGATTTTGAACGCCTTGGACTTTTGTTGACGGATATCGCAGAACGGCTACCACCTTTGAAGGGCGTTTTCCACTCGGGTGCCGAGATCATCGATCAACCGATCCATGACATCGATTTCGATACTTTTGTACGAGTTATGCGTAGCAAGGCGCTGGGTGCTTGGAATCTTCATTTGCTGACGAAGAACCGAAATCTGGAGCACTTTGTGCTTTATTCGTCTGTGGCCAACCTGGTCGGTAACAGCCGACAAGCTGCCTACAGTGCCGCCAACGGATTCCTAAATGGATTAGCACACCTCCGACACTCGCAGGGGTTGCCTGCAACGAGCGTTAATTGGGGCGCTATCGCTGATGTAGGTGTGGTCGCTCAGGATGAAAAACTGGAGCAATTCCTGCGTTACACGGGTTTAAGAGGAATTGACTCATCTGAAGGGTTGGAGTTGCTGAAGATCGGCCTGGCGCAACAGACACCCCAGTTCGGCGTAACGATGATTACAAGCTGGTCCGACTGGGCTCGTTTTGAAACGCGTGGTGCGACGTCGCCTCGCTTCGCACAACTGATCGCTGCTGACTCGAGCGACCTCGATCACTCAACGCGAGATGCACTGCGCGCCGAACTTTCGACACTTGATCATGACGAGCAAGTTGAATTGTTGGCCACTCTCATGTCAGAAATCATCGCGTCGGTACTCAAAGCAGATCCGACTTCAGTGCCGTTTGACAAGTCAATAAACCAACTCGGAGTCGACTCGTTGATGGCGAC
The DNA here is from genome assembly GCA_041753315.1 of Pirellulaceae bacterium. Taxonomy (GTDB): domain Bacteria; phylum Planctomycetota; class Planctomycetia; order Pirellulales; family Pirellulaceae; genus Aureliella. The sequence goes on from JBGSUV010000069.1 coordinate 16,218, forward strand.
CGAAATTCAGATGCTACTCGACACTCAACTTGGACTCAACATATCGATCTTAGAGCTCATCGGCGATACGACCGTCCGCGCCCTAGCAATGCAGTCGTTGAAGGGCCTGGATGTTCTTTCGTAAGTGGAGGCGCCATGCAGCCATGCCAAACATTCAACTTGCTCGACCTGGCAGGCGAGGAATGTTTGCGTCTCACAGTCTTTGCTTGAAGGATCGAACTCAACACTGCACCTGACATGAACAGACCATATTTAACTTTACTCAGCTCCGCTTTCCGAGAAGAACAATGAATATCAGATCGAGTCTCGAACGATTGCGAAAAGGAATGCACTTGGGAGAAACTGCGTCCGACTCCGACGGCAAAACCAGGCAGAAAATAGCGATACAACCTGCTTTCTATGACTTTGGACAATTTCCAGAGTACAAAGATTTCACCACTATGGAGTGGTATTATGCAGAGCAAAAGTATACGAAGAACCAGTTCTTAAAACATGTTGGTTCCTCAGACGCAACAGTTAACTTGGATGGTCGAGAGTTGATCAACTTTTCGAGTTACAACTACCTCGCACTGGCCTGCGATCCACGCATGAAAGAGGCGGCCAAAACGGCAATCGACCAATTTGGAACGAGTACAGGTTCGGGACGTTCGATCACTGGCGAAGTGGACTTACACCAGCAATTCGAGACAGAGATCTCCAAAGTTCTGGGAACCGAAGACGCCGTACTGTCTGTTGGAGGTTATAGCACTAACGCCTTTACCATCGGTTACCTGTGCCGCGGCCAAGATCTCATCTTGTACGACGAACTCATTCACAATTCTGCGTTGGCTGGATGCAGAATGACCAACGCGCGGCGCTTTAGTTTTCCGCACAACGATTACGCCGCCTTGGAGCAGTTGTTAGTAACTCATCGCGACAAACATGAACGCACGTTTATCTTGGTCGAAGGTGTCTACAGCATGGATGGCGATATCCCTGATATCCCGCAACTGGTCCAGATTAAGAATCGCCACAACTCCTTTTTGATGGTCGACGAAGCGCATTCCATGGGAGTCATCGGTCCGCGGGGCCTGGGAGTCGTGGACTATTTCTCTTTAGCTGGCAACCAAATCGATATTTTGTACGGGTCGATGAGCAAGGCGTTTGGTACCTGCGGCGGCTACGTGGCCGGTACTAAACCATTGATTGCGATACTCAAGAACTACGCCCCTGGAGTGTTGCTCTACGGAGCTGCACCGACACCCGCCAACACAGCAGCCGGCCTAAAAGCACTCCAAATAATGCAAGCCGAACCTGATCGCGCACAACGCGTCCAACAAAACAGCGCGTACTTCATCAAACAGGCCAAGGCCGAAGGATTGAACACTTACAACTCACATCATTCCGGCGTCGTACCGATCATGACACCCGATTCGGAACAAGCGCTGTGGCTGTCTATTCAACTTTTCGATGCCGGGATCTGTGCTTTTCCAATGTTGTACCCGATCGTTCCGCGAGATAAGTCGCGACTTCGGTTCTTCATGAACGCCTTCCATACCCATGAGCAAATAGATACGACCGTGCAGTGCCTCGTGCACAATATGGCGCGCGCTCCCAAATCAAAAGGTGTGATTTAGATTGCAAGCCGAGCTGACACCGTTAGTTCCTCGAGAACCGTCATGAAACAGATACAAATTTCAACATTTGGACCGCCAAGCTCCGTAGCCCGCTGCGTTGAAACATCCAGTATTGGAGAACCCGCCGCGTGGGAGGTTGTGGTTTTAATTGAGGCGTTTCCTATCAACGCTGCTGATCTCGCTATGATCTCTGGTCGCTATGGAATACTTCCAAAGCTCCCTTCAACAATTGGAATGGAAGCAGTCGGCACGGTTACACAATGTGGTCGATCGGTGAAGAATGTTGCAGCCGGTGATCGAGTCATTTTGATGGCCAACAACAACTGGGCAGAGCAACGCAAGGTACCTGCTTCGACAGTCCATAAAGTGCCCGAAGACATCGACCCACTTCAGTTGGCGTTGCTGAAAGTCAATCCGGCAACGGCGCATCTGCTGTTGGCCGACTTTGCTCAACTTGTTTCGGGCGACTGGATTCTACAAACGGCCCCGTTGGGAAGTGTTGGACGTTCGGTGATTCAATTGGCTCAACAACGTGGACTGCGGACGATCAACATCGTTCGCAATATTCTGCACAAACCCGAAGTGCTTGAACTGGGAGGCGATGTAGTACTGGAAGTGGGAAGCGACCTATCGCGACGGCTGAGGAGTGCAATCGGTTGTAACTCGCTCTCGCTGGCCGTTGATGCCGTCGGAGGTTCTGGCACTGAAGGCCTAGCCGACTGCCTCTCGGACAACGGTACGGTCGTCACTTACGGCATGCTCTCAGGTGAACCCAACAGATTAACATCTGAGCAGGTCATCTTTCGAAACATCTCACTTCGCGGATTCTGGCTGTCCAAAGTCCTTAACCGACTTGATCTAGAGGGGCGCACGACTCTTTACAATTCTCTCAGTGAACTGATGCAACGCGGCCTCCTTAAACTGGCCATCGATAGTTGCTACCCGATCGAAGCGATCTCCGATGCCCTTCGCAGGGCCGAGCAAAACCAACGCAATGGCAAGGTTGTTGTTACAACTCAGTTCTACCAATGGTCTAATCCACCTGCGGTTTGCAAGGAACAAGTATGAGTTACTATGCAGTGCCAGAGGCTGACACCAGTCTCGCAACTCCCGTACGTACACTCTACGTTGAAGGTCCATCGGCTGATCAGCCGACAAAGATCGCCGACGGCTTGTGGTGGATTCGGTTACCGATATCCGGTTTAATCGATCATGTTAACGTCTATCTATTGGAAGACAGCAGAGGTTGGGTGCTCGTTGACACGGGCAGCAACACAGAAAGATGCCGCACTCATATTGAGAGAATACTCGCATCAAATGAGTTCTCACGCTTGCCTCTTACGCAAGTGCTAGTTACGCACTACCACCCAGACCATTGCGGTTTGGCGGGTTGGATTTGCGAGACATACAACGCCCCGTTGGTTACAACGCGCACGTGCTGGCTAAACTCGAGACTATTGCAAATGGACCGCGCTCCACTGCCGCGCGCCGAACACATTCACTTTATGCGTCGCGCTGGCATCGTCGGTTTGGAGCTCGAATCGTATCAGCGTCGACAGCCGAGCGACTATTGGCAGTTGGTCAGCATTCCACCCTATTCCTACCAACGTATCAAGCAGAACGATGAACTCACCATTGGCGCCAGACGCTGGACAGTTCATATCGGAAATGGACATGCTGCCGAACACGCAACGCTTTGGTCCGACGACGGAATGGTAATCCTGGGTGATCAAGTTTTACCCAACATTTCACCAAACTTAAGCGTGCATCCAAGCGAACCCGACGCAGATCTTTTGTCCGAATGGATTGAGTCATGTCTTCGCATACGGCAATTGGCTAACAACGCAATGTGTTGTTTGCCAGGACATGGCCTTCCATTTGTTGGTCTTCAACAGCGATGCACGCAGTTGATTCACAACCGGACAATTGCAGTACACCGTCTGTTAGAGCAGTTGTCCGTCCCGCGTACCGCCGTTGAGTGCCTGCCGGCGGTATACCGTAGGCAGTTGCAGTCGGGCGAGCGAAACACACTACTCGCAGAAACCTTGGGGTACTTGAACTTTCTCCATTGCCAAGGAGTGGTCAGAAGTGAATTGGTGGCCGGTACCCAAAGATGGACCAGGGTGAGCAGAGATATTCCCGCCATTGACTTTGAAATTGCACCAGAGACTAATCGCTCAGCGAACGCCTCAGTTCACCCACACCCGTAATAACAATGGTACGCCATCCGAATGCGACAGGCTTCGCAATTACGAGTAATAGATTTTCCTAAACTCCGATCGATCGAGAAAATGATGTCCGCGACAAACCGCCAAAAAACCGTCCATCAAGGGCCGAACGTAGGTGTAGGTCATGTTCGACAGTACTCCGCTTCGATTGCGGCATTTTCTATTGGGTTATTGGTATTCCATAACACCGTGGATGGACAAGCTTTCCAAGACTCAAACGGCCAGCTACAAGGTTCAGCGCCGTCAAGTTTGGTCGGGCAGAATCAGACACCACTAGCAACTCCCGTAACAACGATCGTTTTGGAAGAAGAGAGTTCCGCGCGCATGGCGCGTTCCTTCACAGGCACACTACGCCCAACACGTTCCAGCGATCTTGGTTTTAAACGCGTTGGTAGGATCGAGTCGTTTCATGTCCAAAGGGGAGAGCTAGTAGAAACGGGACAGGTGATTGCCGAGTTGGATACGGCCGGCCTCAATGCCGAAATGGCCATCTTGGCGGCACAAAGAGCTGCCGCCATCGCCAAGTTCAATGAGCTGGTGGCTGGTCCCAGGAGACAATCATTGGCAGCAGCCAAAGCTCAAGTAGCAGAGCTTGCGGCTATCCGCGACCAACTAAAGTCGACTTTTGCACGCCGCACAAAACTTTCGAACAGCGATGCTATTTCAGTCCAAGACATCGACGATGCACGCCATCAGGTGGCAGCCGCTGAAGCCAAACTTGCGGCCCAGTCGGAACTACTCGCTGAACTCGAAGAAGGAACGCGCAGCGAACAAATCGAAGCCCAACGGGCTGAAGTCACACGACTTGATGCAACCATCCAGAGCGTACGAGTGCAATTCGATGAAAGTAAACTGACCGCTCCTTATGCTGGCGTTATAGCACGCCGCATGGTGGATGAAGGGACCATCGTGCAACCAGGTATGCCACTCGTAAGAATCCTCGAGCTTTCACCTCTTGAAGCGTGGATTGGCCTGCCGCCAGACGCCCTTGGCGACCTATCGCTCGGAGATCGATATTCGTTAACCATACAAGGTGTTGTGAGACAGGCAGTTCTGAAGACCGTGTTGCCCGAAGTGGATCAGGCCACGCGTACACAAACTGCAATTTTCATTTTAGGAGAATTGAAGCTCGAGACGCATGGCATATCGCCCGCACTATCATCTGAAGCTGTTGGACAAATCGCGCACCTTAATTTGACCCAACGCGTTGAACAGGCAGGCTTTTGGCTCCCCCTGTCCGCGCTCACTCGTAGCAACAAAGGTCTGTGGTCCGTTTATGTTGTTCTCGAGCGCGAGCATGCGGGCACGCGAGAGCTGACCGTCGAACGCAGCGACGTTGAGGTGATCCAGATCGATTCATCGAAGGTGCTCGTCCGCGGAACCATCAAAAGCGGTGACCGAGTCGTCGTGGGGGGAATTCAGAAACTGACCGTGGGACAGCGAATTTCGCTTGCTACGGAATCAAGCGATCTACCACCTACCCATCAAACGAACAAATAAGTTCAATCACGGAAGCTGCAAATGGCCACGTTTTTCATAAGAAATCCGCGAATACTGGTGTTGGCGCTGGTCTTGATGGGGATCTCGGGCGGAGCTGCCTTTTGGACTCTGCCACGCATGGAAGATCCGTTGCTCACCCCGCGTGCAGCAACCCTCACTACCATCTTACCTGGGGCGGATGCCGAACGTGTCGAGTCACTTGTTACCGACAAATTGGAACAGTCACTGCGCGAAGTAGCCGAGATCAAAGAACTGAATTCCACGAGTCGAGCGGGGGTCTCGTTCATTGCAATTGAACTCAAAGACGAGGTCGATGCAACACAAGCACATCAGATCTGGTCGCAAATCCGCGACAAAGCAGATGATGCGCGTCTCGAAATGCCAGCCGAGGCAAGTAAACCGGAATTCAAGCGGCTTGAGATCAAAGCATATGGACTCATCGTGGGTCTCCGTTGGGAATCAAACGAGGCCACTCGCTACGGCGTTCTGCACCGCTGGATGCAGCAGCTCAAAGATCGCATTGACGCAATACCTGGAACGGAGAAGAGCGATGCGTTTGGCGATCCCAAGGAAGAAATTGTGGTCACGATCGATCCCGAGTCAGCTACGGCGATGAATCTGAACGCGGATTCGATTTCAAAGATGATCTTTGCCAGTGACTCCAAATCATCTGCAGGCCAATTGCGCGGAGTCGCGGACGACGTCTTGCTGGGCGTCAGCGGGGAGCTTGATTCGATTACGCAATTATCCCACCTGCCGATTCGCTTGGGTGAGTTTGGCAATGTCGTTGAATTGGCCGATATCGCCACGATCGAGAAAACGATCCGGACTCCCGTCGACTCCAAAGTACTTTTGAAAGACCAACCAGCAATTGCATTAGGCGTTTTTGTACAACCATCCGTGCGCCTGGATTGGTGGATGTCTCGAGTCGTTCCTGTGTTAGACCAGTTTGAAGCGGAACTCCCACCCGGAATCGCGCTCGAGCGTGTTTTCAATCAGAGTGACTTTGTAAATAGTCGTATGCGGAGTTTGCTCCAAAACTTGCTATACGGTGCAGGGGCCATCTTCTTGGTGATCTTGATCGTGATGGGCTGGCGCAGTGCTTGGGTCATTAGCTTGGCTCTGCCGTTGGGCAGTCTCTTGGTGCTGTTTATTATGTACGCCGCCGGGATCCCCATACATCAAATCTCGATCACCGGCCTGATTATCGCGATGGGGCTGATGATCGATAACGCTATCGTGGTAGTGGATGAGGTCGACAAGTTTTTACAAAAGGGATGTCCTGCGGTCGAGGCAGTCCGACACAGTGTTTCCTTTTTGTCAGTCCCATTGCTGGGTGCGACCCTAACTACTGTTTTCTCGTTTGGCCCCATTGCTCTCATGCCCGGTCCGTCCGGCGAATTCGTCGGCTCGATCGCCATTGTCGCGATCATAGCGGTTGCAACGTCCTATCTCCTGGGCCTTACCGTGATCGCATCGGTAGCTGGACTGGTACTCAAGAAGAAGCTCACGACAGCCTCGGTCACAGAACCCGTTTGTCAGCGGAATTGGTTGGTCCGCGCTTACCTATTCCTTTCGGGCGGCGATTTCTGGCCACCGGTGGCAATTGCGATTTCCGGTGGTGTGTTTGGCGCAACCGGGTTAGCAATCCTGTTTGTACCATCCATGTACATGCTTCTTTTTCGCAATATGAACCGCTCGGAAAACCATTCTGTTGCACAAGTTGTTACACCCAATTAAAGATGATTCGATGAATAGCACAACGCGAGACGACTTTGATGCGATTGTAATCGGTTCGGGAATGGGCGGGCTTACCTCGGCCAGCTTGATTGCTCAACTAGGTAAAAGACGAGTACTCGTTCTAGAACGACACTTTAAGCTAGGTGGCTTTACACACAGCTTTAGGCGAAATCGTTACGAATGGGATGTGGGAGTACACTACGTTGGGGAAATGCAAGCTGGTTCGATGACGCGGCGGATCATGGACTTGGTTACGCAGGGTGGAGTCCAGTGGCATCCCATGTCTTCACCGTTTGAACGATTTGTTTTTCCTGAGGGTACCTTCGAAGTTCCCAGCGACCCGAGAGCTTACCGGGAAAAGTTGATCGAGCAATTTCCGGCTGAACGCGATAACCTGCGGCGCTACTTTCGAGATCTCCGCAAAGCGCAGGGATGGGTCGCACGCTGGTTTGTCTCGAAGCAGTACTCGACCCCCTTGGCAGAGCTGATCACATTGGGCTCCAAACGTTTGGTGAAGATGACAACTGCCGAATATTTGACGCGATTCAATGACCCTCTGTTAAGAGCGTATCTAGCAGCGCAATGGCCCGACAACGGTTCGCCGCCAAGCGAAAGTGCGTTTGGATTTCATGCAACCGTTGCTGCCGATTTCTTGCATGGAGGCTTCTATCCCATAGGCGGCTCCAAAGAGCTCGCCAAACATATGTCTCGCGCGATTACCTGCACTGGTGGCGCCTGTCTGGTAAATCATGACGTCCAGAGTATTGATATTGTTGATGGAAAGGCCTGCGGCGTCACTGCAATTTACAAAGGTAAGCCAATTTCTTTTCGAGCACCCATCGTGGTTTCCAATGCAGGTGCCATAACTACGTTCAATTTATGCTGGAGCGCTGCGCACTCTGTTTCGATTTCCGATTGTAGGAGTTATTTTGGGGCTCGTGCTTCCCATATTAGGCTTCATGCAGTTTCCGCGACTACCTGAACAATTTTTTCCACCTGCGGACCGCAATCAATTCCAACTAGAACTTGAATTGCCTGGCACCGGCGCGATTGCAGAAACAGAATTGTATGCAACGAAAATTCGTCAGCAATTGCTCAAAGATCCAGCGATTGAGCAGGTTGCCTGGTTTCTCGGTGAAAGCGCTCCACCGTTCTATTACAACATCATTCCGGATCGGAAAAACACTTCCCGATATGGTCAAGCCATTGTCGACGTGGCAAAGGGAAATAATACGCGACAGGTCATCCATCGAGTTCAAGAACAATTGGATCAGACCTTCCCTTCTGTAAGCACTCTAGCGCGACAACTCGAGCAAGGTCCACCCTTTTCCGCACCAATCGAAGTTCGCATCTTCGGTCCAAATACTGAACAATTGCAGCGAGTTGGGGAAACCGTGCGGTTGGTGTTGACTCAAACTCCCGATGTAATCCACACTCGATCAAATCTCGCCGAGTCCCTGCCAAAAATCACATTTGATGTGGATGAGCAACAAGCTCGATTTGTTGGACTAGATCACATTGGCATCGCAACAGAAATGAGTTCCATGTTGGAAGGAGTTATCGGTGGATCGATTTTAGAAGACACCGAATTGATGCCTGTACGGGTGCGTGTTTCAGATGAGCGGCGTGCCGATCTCAATCAAATCGTCTCCATGGCTCTGCTCCCCATGAACGATAAGGAGACAGATGCATCAGACACCCTTTCGTACCGTGGAATACCGCTCAGCGCGATTGCAAAACTAAAGCTGACAGTTGAATCGGGAGCAATTAACCGACTGAACGGAACTCGTATGAACGAAGTCCAAGCATTCATCCGAGCCGGGGTGTTGCCTTCGAAGGTACAGTCGGCCTTTGAAGATCGGCTGGCTACGTCTGGCTTTGACTTGCCCGATGGAATCACGATCACGTACGCAGGTGCAGAAGGTGAACGGAACGACGCTGTTGGAAATTTGTTCGTCAACGGCGCGATTCTATTCACCTTGATGGTTGCGACACTGGTGATAGCCCTGAAGTCATTCAGGCTAACTGCACTGCTATTTTTGGTAGCAGTACTTTCCGTCGGCTTCGGATTGGGATCGCTTGCAATTGCGGAACTAAGTTGGGGATTCATGAGCATTGTTGGAATGATGGGAATGATTGGTATCGCCATCAACGACTCCATCGTCGTCATCGCCGCCTTGCGAGTTTTACCACGCGATCGTTGGGCCGATTTTCGAACAGTTAGCGAATGCGTTTTGGCCAATACACGGCATATTTTGGCAACTTCATTGACGACGGTCGCTGGCTTCACGCCCCTACGATCAAAGCGCGAAGTCCTGGTAAGTAGCGTTCCACAAAATCGAGCATCCGATCTGTCACTTCGTCTCGTAAACGAAGAACATGGTACAACGGAACGCGCACAATCACGCCAACTGAAGCGTGGCACATCTGCTTTGATTTTATTCTTGGGACTCAAGGCAGACCCGCGGAATCACGGATTTGATGACGCAAACTACTGGATATATGACCGCCTGGATCACGATATCCACGCGCGCCGAAATAGCGGCCAAGCAGAAGGCATCGATGGAGCGTTTGTCTCGTTTGGGTCGCTGCGAAATCCAGGCCAAGAGCCACATACCGCACAAATCATTTCATTTAGTGATCGATCTGCCTGGACCGATTTCGACGCTACGACATGGTTACGTCGAGGCGAGGCGTATGAGCAGCGCAAGCAAGACTACTGTGAACTATCAACGCCATTGACAGTCGAAAGTTTCACTGGACATTCGGGAGGAATGATCTATGGACAAGCCTGTAACGCCGATCGCTTTTTTCGCGACAAGTGGAAAATTAAGACGTCGGTACGAAATCTCTATTTAACCGGTAGCGACGTCGGCACGCCAGGCGTCAATGGAGCTTTGATGGCAGGCGTGATGACCGCTGCAAAGCTGCTGGGGCCATTTGGATTGGCGCGGATTATGGCCCGCGCCTACACATCCAATTAAGTATTTCGCGAGGGAACGTCAGCGGGGACGGGAGGGTGACGCCACCGCTCTAAACATCTTTGACTGTGATTTAACAAGTGAAATATGCTGTCAGGAGAGTTAGCTCGCCGCCCGATTAAACACGGCATGACCCTCAAAATGTAATATTCGCTACAACCCGCAGTTTTTCAATTAAGACAATCGAATCTAGATGCTCGCCGAAATCCGGGTTGCGCCGGGAACGAGATGCCAAAGCTACTGTTGCTCATCAACTCCGTTTCGCTCGATTGAATCAGTTTCGCTGCGGTGCCTGCAACAAGCTGCGAGCTACTTGCAGATCTCGTCTCTGCGTCGAGCGGTGGCGGAGGTCATCCACCTGCAAATAGCCCGAAATACTGCGAACGAGATGCGCAACCCCGCAATGGAACCAGCAGACATTAGTTTCTCAGATGTCGCCGATTTGTATTTGGCTGAACTAAGGAAAGGGCATCCGCTGTCACTTGACACGCTCGCCAAGACATTCCCGCATCTGGCTGATGACATCAAAGAAAACCTGCCCGCACTTGGTCTATTAGAGCAAGCGATGGGAACGACAACATTCTCCTCCAACGCGTTGCCTGCAGAAGAGTTAGGGGGCTGTCGGTTAATTCGCGAATTGGGACGCGGGGCCGTCGGAGTCGTTTACGAAGCTCACCAGCAGGAACTTGGCCGAAGGGTTGCCATCAAAGTCATCCCCGTTCAGGAAAACGCTGCAGGTGCCTCCATCCAGCGATTCGAATTGGAAAGGATGGCGTTGGGAAGGCTGGAACATCCGCACATTGTTCCAGTCTATTCCTATGGGGTCAACGATCAGCATGCCTACTTGATTATGAAGTTGATTGATGGACATAGTCTATACGACCTTCAAAATCAGCAGGGTAACTTCCGCATGCAATTTCATATTGCGGAACTCAAAAGCAACTGGGATCAACTGGCGCAGTTTGGTGCCGATGTCGCATCCGGTCTACATCATGCGCATCTTCAGGGGTTAGTTCATCGCGACATCAAACCGGGCAACCTTTTACTTGACGAAAGCGGCAAGGTTTGGATTTCAGACTTTGGCCTGGCAAAGATTCTCGACTATGCGCGATCATTGAGTCGCACCGGCGACGCCATCGGTACCCCTAGATACATGGCACCGGAACAACTGCGTGGCGTTTGCGATGCACGCAGCGATGTGTATTCACTCGGAGTCACCATGTATGAGCTTGCATCTGGTGAACGCGCCTGGAATGACAAAAGCAATATTGACCTGTTAACCGAACGCAATTCTCTTGCGCTGACCCCTCTGGAAGAAATGCAGCCGAATATTCCGAGCGACCTTGCGAAAATCATCATGAAAGCGTGCGAATTATCGCCTAGTGATCGTTATCAAACAGCCCAGGAACTGGAATTTGTACTCAATCGTTTTCTAGCAAGACACTACCCCGGCGATCGACGCAAACGCAAGCGTGAACCCAACGAGGTATTCCGTCAGAAGTCGCGTCAGAGAATGTTGATTGCTTCGTTGGCGGTTCTCTGCACGTCGTTGACCTTGGGAGTTGTCAGTGTGTGGCAAGGCGATGGCAATGTTGTCCAATCGTCTTCCATTCCGCAGCTCGTTGCTCAAGCGTCACCAACTGACTCAGCCGCCTCATTGATCGACCGTTTGGCAGATCGAAACCAAGACGACATGGTCAAGATTGTCTCCGATTTTGTGCATGAATCACTGGATGAAACCAGTAACGAGCTTCAATTCTCCGAGCCCGCTAAAGAAGAAATTCGGAAACAAGTAAATACGATCACGAAACAAATCAAAACCACCGGTTTGACCGAAGAGTCGCTGGCTCAATTCTTGGAGGGCTATCGGCGGACCTCGCTGCCCATCGCAACCAAAGTAATGCGACTGACGCTGGTTGTTCAAAAATCGGGCCTCACTCCGCAAGAACGCCTCGGCGCCATTACGATGCTCCGCGGACTAGCCACAGCCACGCTCAACGGTCACATCGACGAGAATCAAGTGGATTCATTGGTCGATGAACTGACAGGAGGTAAAGTTAGCTCCTCTGCGGACGTTGCAGCAATGTATGTTCACGATCAGAGGTTGCGTGCCTGGCTCGCTGCGTTGTCGCAACGGCTAGCCAACTTGCCTCCTACCGCATTCACTCTCGGTAGTTCCGTGCAAAAGGAACTTCAACCGGTATTTGATCAGGCATTCAAATCAAATGGTAACACACAAGAACTTCGACAAATGCCAACATCGCGGGGCCAGGAACTGTGAACCTCGAGCAACAACAGTTTGCACCTGATCTCAAATTACCAACTGATTCCATGGATAATTCACAAGTACTCAGACGTTTGGTCCAAGGTGGTGCAGAAGCACTAACCACACTGTTTATGGAACGACGCGACCATTTGAGAACCATGATATCAGCGCGTCTCGACAGGCGCTTGCATGCGCGAGTTGATGCGTCTGACATCGTACAAGAGGTCTATTTGCGCGCATTGAAAGGGCTTCCAACCTATTTGAAGTCGCCCAACGTGCATCCGATCGTCTGGCTGCGCGTGATCGGCAAACACCTGGTCACTGAAACGCATCGACGACACTTTCGCGCGAAACGTTCACCAGAACATGAAGTTCCAGCCGGAGAACATGGTGAATTCCTGTGGGTCAATCAGCTTGCCGAATCGATGCAATCGGTTCACTCCACGCTTGCGCATGCTGAACTTGTGCGCAAGGTTTATGAATTGTTTGGCGATATGCCGCAACAAGATCGGGAAGTGTTGGAAATGCGGCACGCTGAAGGACTCAGCATGAAGCAGATCGCTGAGTTGCTAGAAATCAACCTGGAAGCGACCAAGAAACGCTACTATCGCGCAGTCACGCGCTTTCGAACTCTAGCAAGTGATCTACTCGGTGATTAAATAAGGCGATAAATAAGGCGACATCGCCGCAGGAAACAAGCAAGCCAAAATTGCAAGTGACGCTGATGCTTGACCGGTATTCCACCACCCACTTAAACCGGACAGGCCAGTCACGATGCAGCGGTGAACTCCTTAAGCTTGGAAATGAGGTAATCAATTGCTGTGCTTGCATATTGCACAATCTTCAGTGCCAGAAGTGCATCAATTGGAACCGTAATCCGACTGGAATCGCCCGCGCCTCGAATATCAATTTGACGGGAATCGCAAAGTGGGGAGGGCGGTGGTAGACTGTTTACGCTTGAGAACGTCTTGCCCCCCTTTGGGAAATCGGACTTCCAATGAGTTCACGCATGACCAACCAAAAAATCCCCTGGGAAGCGGCTTGCCGGTGGCAGCAATATGAAGCGGAACTGCGGGTCAATCTGGTTCGGCTGGGAGCAATCGGTTCATTTTACATCGTTCATCTCGTGCATCATTTGGGGGCGGCCGGAAGCGTGACTGCCTTTACCGCTCTGGGATTGGATGCAGGCACAGCGCTCACACAGCAAGCGCATGTCGCGATCACAAGCATCGTTTTGGCCTGGGGAATGATCGGCTTGTGGATACACTATCTACTGCGTGAACGCGTCTTCCCAAGCTGGTTGATGTACGCTTCGACGTTGGGAGACATCTGCTTTCTTACCGCGATTTTGGTGCTAACTTCTGGACCGACAAGCCCCTTAGTCGTCGGTTACTTCTTGATTATCAGCATGGCTGGGCTACGCTTTGACTTGCGTCTCATCCGCTGGTCGACGGCAACCGCCATATTGAGCTATGTGTACGTACTAGGCTGCGCAAAATGGCCGATGGGTCTGAGCAAACTCAATGCGTTGCCCAGCGTGCCGCGCTACCAGCAGGTAATGATCGTCTTGGCGCTTTTACTGGCGGGCATCATTGTTGGGCAGGGAGTTCGCCAAGCGCACCATCTGGCGCGTCGCTCAAGTCCCGCTTCGGGCGATGAGGTACAGACATGAATATGCCTGCGGTTGACTTGGTTTGTGCCAACTGCGGGGCCGGCAACACTCCACCCGCAAACGTCTGTTGGCTTTGCAAGCAAGGCCTCGACGCACCTCCGGTAGTTTCCGACTCGGCGGGGCAATACCAAAATTCTTCGCTCACATTTTCAATTGCGAGCGTACTGTTAGTGACCACGCTGTGCGCCGTATTTTTTAGTGTGTTGATGATGGCGCCTGGCTTGGCAATTCTGCTGGCCATACTGAGCGTGCCCGCGTTGGTGCGGACGGGGCTGGCTGCTCAGCGACGCGCGCAGCTTGGCAAGCCGATACCGCCGATGCGCAAACTAGTCTGGTTTTTGAGTTCACTCACGGTGACAACGATTTTAGTGGTCGTGGTGTCGGTCGCCTCAGTCGGTACCTTCTGCGCGGTTTGTCTTACTGCCAACTCGCAGGACTCGATTCCAGTTGCGTTTCTGGCAGCGGGCGCGGTCGCGATTGGCATTCTGGTGGCAAGCTTGTATGTAATTCGTTATCGCTGGAAACGCGATGTACATGGCTAGGAACTCTGGACAATATTCTCTGAAGAAAACGACCTATGTCAAAACTGCAACTACGCAACCATCGCTTTCTGGGCACGACGCAGAGTCTGTGTCCCGAGTGCCGGGCGGTCGTGCCCGCAAAGATTTTCTCACGCGATGGCCGGATCTATTTTCGCAAGCGCTGCAACCAACACGGAACACGCGACGACTTTGTTTGTTCAGACGAGCGTTGGTTCGATCGCATGGAGTACAGCTTGCCGGGCCGCGTGCCGCATCGCTTCGCAATCGAACCACGCCAAGGATGCCCGTACGACTGTGGGCTGTGCACCGAGCACGAACAGCATACCTGCGTAGCCGTGCTGGAGATCACCTCGTCGTGCAATCTGACATGTCCGCTGTGCTACGCTGGCAGCGCGCCGGGTGGCCGGCACGTAGCCTACGAGGATTGTTGCCACGCGATCAATCGACTGGTCGACTATGAGGGGCGGCCTGAGATCCTGCAACTCTCAGGGGGAGAACCGACGATTCACCCCGAGTTTGAGCGGATCTTTGAGTACGCTTGCGCTCAGCCGATCGATGTAGTGATGATCAACACCAACGGCGTGCGACTTGCCAAGGACGGGCAACTTCGCGAGTTGCTGTCGCGTTATCCGCGTCGCTGCGAGGTCTACTTGCAGTTCGATGGCTTCGACGATGATGTGAATCGCGCGCTGCGCGGTGAGGCCTTGCTGGATATCAAGTTGAAAGCCATCGACATGCTGGCCGAAGCGGGGGTGAACGTCACGCTGGTATGCACGGTCGACACGGTGAATATAAATCAACTTGGACGGATGGTTCAGTTCGGCATGCAGCGTCCAGGAATAACTGGCATCAGCTTTCAACCAGCTACCTATGTCGGCCGTTATCAGCAATCCGAATCGCTCGAACAACGCGTGACTTTTCCCGATGTCATCCAGGCGATCATGGAACAAACCGACGGGGCATGGCGCGAAAGTGATTTTCTACCACTGCCCTGCGCCCACCCGAACGCCCACACGCTGGCCTACGCCTATCGCGAGGGTGACAAGTCCACTTCGCTCGCACGGCTAATCGATATCGACAATCACCTCGATCTGTTGGCCAACGGCATCACCTTCAATCGACAGAGCGCTCAAGAGTTGATTACTACGTTCCTTTCCCGCCAGACCTGCGGAACGGGATCGGACTGCGGTTGTGGACCGATATCCATTTCGCCTGCTGCACAGAAACTTGGCCGTCCCGGCAATCCAAGCAGGGCGATACCTATCAGCGACGGGAACGCGGCAAGTAGGGACATTCGGTCCGCGGAGCCAGTCGATGCACTTGCGCAGTCCTTCTTTCGGAGAGCGATCACGCAGGACCTCTCACCCGCCGACATGTTTCGGATAACAACCACCAGTTTTATGGATGTATACAACTTTGACATCCGGCAACTCATGAAGTCGTGCGTGCATCACCTGTTGCCGAGTGGCCATCTGATCCCTTTCTGCGCATACAACGTGTTGTACCGCGACGGTCATGTCCCATTGCCGCCATTGGGCAAACTGCAACCCAGCACGGCAACCGAGAGAGGGTTGCAGGTGATACAAGCGTGAGTTGGACCTACACTGCGATCATGATCGCTGCCGTTTGCGTCGGCGGAATACTATCGCGATACATGCAGCGCGGCCTCCAGTTGACAACGCAACAGAAATTGGGAATCGCCGTCGGCGCTTTTTGCGGTGCGATGATCGGAGCGAAACTGCCATTTGTGTTTTCTGATTGGAGTGGATTGATCAATGGCGCTGCTTGGTTCTCCAACGGCAAGACGATTCTGTTGGGTTTGGTCGGCGGATACCTGGGAGTCGAGGCAGCCAAGTGGTCAATGCAGATTGAGACCAAGACCGGTGACAGTTTTGCTGTACCGGTCGCGGCGGCGGTCGCGGTCGGTCGTCTCGGTTGTTTCAGTGCGAGTTGTTGCTACGGCTCACCGACGACGGTCCCCTGGGCCGTCGTCTTTCCCCAGGTCGATCCGTTGCCGCGACACCCGACACAACTATACGAATCGGCCTTTCATTTGACTTGTGCACTTGGCCTAGCGGTTTGTATTCGCCAAGGACTATTTCAGGGCCAGTTGATCAAGTTGTACATAGTCGCCTACGCGGCTTATCGCTTCGTCAGCGAGTTCATCCGTCCCGAGGCCCGCCAGTGGCAAGGCCTCACCGGATATCAGCTGGCGAGTGTCCTCATCGGTCTGCTCTTTGCTTGGCTATGGTGGCGTGACGCTCGACGCGTGCGGCTCGCCTAAATTTTTAGAAAATGATAAGTAGACTCGTCAATCGAAGCGGTCAATCGAAGCGATAAACACGAACAATTTTAATTCTCCGTTTTGAACGATAGCACTCCTTTAGGTCTCGTCGCCATCGTGCATTTGCTCGATGCCATCCGGGTGCAGCGGTCTTACTTCGAAATCAACGTCCGCTATGCAAACACCATCACCGACTTTTACTGAATACGGAATGTCTGGCGGAATGGCTTTGCCGTTGACGAACAATCGGCACCAATAGTCCGTCACAAAACACTCCCCGTTACGGTATGAAACTTCCACTTGCTTGCGATGAAAGTAAGATTTGTCGATTTGAATATCTGCATCTGGGTTGCGGCCAACAATGAACAAATCGCCTTCCAGAACTACAAAAGAATGGTTGCCTGCTAAGTCAATGAATTGAAGTCCGGTTGGCATGGATGCTCCTTGTGGCGTTGTGCCTTGCTTCGATCGATGGTACTTCCGGAAATGGCTTTTTGCGATTGCCTGACTGCCATCGAGCCGCAGTGCCCGCGATAGTGCGCGGCAAGTTCAGGATGGCGTTAAGTAGTCCGCTCCAGGCGGCCGAATTGACAACATTCTCCCCTATCGATTTTTTAAAACGATTGGGGGACACTGACGCAGCACTAAGTGGAAATATGCATTCTACAATTTCTTCGTGACCAGCGTGAATGTTGGGGACAGATGGTTTAGGATATTGAACCCCGCCTGTGTTTGTTTTCAGTACAAACCATCCCCCAGTCTATGCAAGGAAATCGCATGCCTACCAGAATAGGGTTGATTCTGTCGTTGTGCTGTTGGTCGACTCTCATCGATTCCACAACTGCGCAGCACACACCCAATATCGTCTTTATTATTTCGGATGACCATGCTTGGACCGACTACGGCTTTATGGGACATCCGGAGGTTGAAACGCCAAACCTCGACGCATTGGCAAAAGAAAGTGCTGTCTTCACCCGGGGTTATGTCCCAACAGCCCTTTGTCGCCCTGCGTTGGCAACGCTCATTACGGGCAAGTATGCTCATCAGCATCGCATTAGCGGCAATGATCCAGCAATTCTACCAGCGGACTCGAATCAACGAACTGGTAGTGGTGAATCGAAGGAGTATCGAGAGCTTCGCGCTCGATTGATTGCTCATATCGATCAACAGCCAACAGTCCCTCGTCTATTGGCAGACAAAGGCTATCGAAGCTTTCAATCGGGCAAGTGGTGGGAGGGAAACTTCCGCCGCGGTGGATTTACCGAAGGAATGACGCGAGGCTTTCCCGAACAGGGTGGACGGCACGGCGATGATGGATTGTCGATCGGGCGTGAAGGAATGCAACCGGTGCTCAGCTTCATCGATCGCGCAGTTGTCGACAAGAAACCATTTTTTGTCTGGTATGCACCTTTTCTACCACACTCGCCGCACACTCCTCCCCAACATTTGTTTGACAAGTACAAAGCGAAAGGCATCAAGTCCGATTCAATCGCTCGATACTACGCGATGGTTGAGTGGTTCGATGAGACGTGCGGGCAGTTGATTGACCACTTAGACGAGAAGGGCGTCCGTGAAAACACTCTGATCGTCGCCATCGGTGACAATGGGTGGATTCAACAGTCCGATGCGAGCGGTTTTGCTCCACGCTCGAAACAATCACCCTACGAAGGCGGTACGCGGCAACCAACCATGTTCTGCTGGCCCGGTGTGATTCAACCAGGCAATCGGACTGAACAACTCTGTTCAAGCGTTGACATTGTTCCAACTGCCTTGGCCGCCGCCGGTGTTGAGGTTCCGCAGGAACTCCCTGGTTACAACTTGCTTCCAATTCTCACCTCTGGCGAACCCACTCCGCGACGCCAAGTGTTCGGAGAAGGCTTTGCACATGATATCGCCAACATCGAAGTGCCCGAGGAATCATTGCTCTACCGATGGGTGATTGAAGATCGATGGAAGTTGCTTTTAACTTATGACGGCAAACTGGGCCGTTATGCGAAACATCACCCACGCAACGAAACACGCCCTCAACTATATGATTTGCTGGCGGATCCCCATGAAAATCACGATTTGGCCGCTCAACATCCGCAAGTCGTTGCGCGTTTGGCCGGCGCATTGCAAGGTTGGTGGCCCGTAACCCAACGAAAAACGCAAACGAAACTTACATCTACAGTTCCGCGAGCTTCGTCCAGGCCCAACGTTGTGTTCATCGCCATTGATGATCAAAACGACTGGGTCGGGCACTTAGGTGGACACCCGCTCGCTCATACACCCAATATGGACGCACTTGCGAAAAAAGGAACAACGTTTACTAACGCGCATTGCCAGTCTCCGCTTTGCAATCCGTCGCGAACAAGTTTGATGCTCAGCCTGCGCCCTACGACAACAGGCATCTACGGACTTGCCCCCTGGTTTCGCACGCTTGACACATGGAAGGATCGCGTTTCGCTCGCACAGCACTTTAAAGCGACAGGCTATCGGACGCTCAGCGCCGGCAAGATTTACCATGGTGGGATTGGTGATCCCGAAGCGCGCGCGCGTGAATTCGATATTTGGGGGCCAGCTGGCGGTATCGGGGCCAAGCCTGAGCAGAAGCTAATTCCTCCAACCCCCATGGGAAATCATCCACTGATGGACTGGGGAGTCTTCCCACACCGCGACGAAGACAAGGGCGACTATCAGGTGGCCAGTTGGGCGGTCGACCAAATCAAGAACGCAGATCAGGAGCAGCCTTTTTTCCTAGCTGCAGGCTTTTTCTTACCACATGTTCCCTGCTATGCAACGCAACGGTGGTTTGATCTTTTTCCCGACGATGATAGCGTTCTGCCAATTGTGAATTTCGACGACCGTAACGACACACCACGATTTTCATGGTACCTGCACTGGAATCTGCCGGAACCTAGATTGAAATGGATTCAAGACACTGATCAATGGCGGAATTTGTCCCGGAGTTATTTAGCCTGCACGAGTTTTGTCGATGCACAGATTGGACGCATCACTGCTGCGCTGGATGAAGCGGGATTGTCGGAGAACACGATCATTGTCGTGTGGGGGGATCATGGCTGGCATCTCGGCGAAAAGGGGATTACCGGCAAGAATTCGTTGTGGGACGACGGCACTCGGGTGCCACTGATCTTTGCTGGCCCTGGAGTCACAGGTGGGCAACGTTGCGCTCAGCCAGCCGAATTGCTGGACATCTACCCAACGCTCATCGACTTGTGCCAATTGCCCGCGAGAGATGATTTGGAAGGAATCAGCCTGCAGCCTCAATTAAAAGATGCCAACAGCGTTCGTCAAAGACCAGCCATTACGAGTCACAACCAAGGCAATCATGCAATTCGTTCGGAAAAATGGCGATATATTCGGTACGCAGACGGTTCGGAGGAACTGTACGACGTAGCCCACGACCCGAATGAGTGGAACAATGTAGTGAACGAGGAAAAATATGCTTCGGTGATTGACGATCATCGGCAATGGTTGCCAAAGATTGACGTTGCTCCCGCAGCAGGGAGCGCCCACCGCATTTTGACCTATGATCCGGTATCAGATAATGCCGTTTGGGAAGGCTCGACTATCGAACGAGACGATCCCATTCCAAACTAGTCCATTTTGCGTTCTTGAAGTCTGAATCGCACGCGGCCCGCTATTGCGAGTATGCCAATCTTGCATGGTGGTAACCCAATGGTCAACAAAAAACTGTTGGCGAGTACCGCAACGATCTTGAACATGCCCATTGGCTCTGGTGGCATGAAAACGGCATGAAGCAAGCCGCGGGAAAATTTGCTGAAGGGAAGAAGATTAGCAAATGGTCGGTTTGGAATGCCGAAGGTGCTTTGGTCAGGCGACAACTAGCAGATGAAGTCGCGTTGCTGAACTTGAACCACGGGCTCTGTTTGAATAGGAGCACGAGCACGAGCAGGAGTAGGAGCAGGAGCACGAGTAGGAAGTTGCGAGCAGGGAAGTTTCCTGTTGCTTGGGTTCCAAAATCAAGCGTCCCTATTTCTTGGGAGTCGCCTTGGCTCGGAGATTGCTTGCAGTCGCAGAGATTGTCTTCCAAGAAACGTCAGTCAACCACTGTGTGTCGGCATTCGTCGACTGCGTTGAGGTTGGAGTATTGGCTTGCAGTTGATCAAGCTGCGCGATTACTTCTGGTGGTCGGTTTGCAACCCAATACGCCAATGCTAGAAAAAAGCGATTCAGACGATTCGCGTCAGGCTTTTTCAGCTCAGCTTCCAATCGCGGAATCGTCTGAGTGTGGTTGCCACTTGCAGCCTGAAGCCAGTTTTGCAACGTAGCATTGGGATTTTGCAAGGTGGAAAAATAGTCAGACATTTCCGACTTATGCGTGGCGGTCGATTGCGTCAGCCAACGCGCAAATAGCAAATGTGTGACAGGATCATTTTTTTCTTGTATTTTGCGGAGCCAGAATGATGCGGCTTGGATGCTATCGGCAGTGTCTTGCTCTAACATGACGCCGATACCCAAGTGCAACCAACGCAAATCGCTGGATAAATCCAGTCCGTCGGCTTTGGCGTTAAATATCCGAGTCAATCGCGTCCGAGCGCTGGCCAAGTCGCCGGAAGAAATTTCCGTCATGGCAACCGTCAGTTCGTCTTCGATTAACCTACCGCTTCGTGGGAGATTTGTTATCTCAGGAGCAGGTGTCGGCGACTTTCCGTCTAGTTCGTTGGGGACGGGCGAAAGTGGAATGGATAGCCAACCATCGGTAGACTCCTTATCAGGCGCGACAACCTCTTTATTCGGCGTGGAAACAGGTTCCCCAACGTCGCTGTCATCATTTTCGCTCGCAGTATCATCAACGACTTCCTGGGCGGCAGGCTCGCTAGACTCGATTTCGACATTGCTCAATTCGTCGAGATCCAAGCCACCGATTGCTTCGGACGAAGTTCCATTTCTAACGCGATTATTTTCGCTTTCGTTCGAGGTGAATTGATATTGAATGGCACCCCATATGATTGCGATCAGGCAAACGAATAATGCAATGGAACTAACGATGCCCAGTCGACCACCGGTATACGCCCGTAGCGAGTCTTCAACATAGTAGAAATGACTCACCCAGTCACTGGTCTGCTGCCATTCGTATTCTGGCCCAGCCGGAACTGCAGCCGGTTCGGGAGCGTCCTCAAATTCGATGGTCTCATCTGGGTCGCTCTGCAACTGCCGATGTTGCAATCGAGCCGTATGGTTATTACCGACACCATCATGGCGCAGCCGACGTGGATGAATGTCCGAGCCGTTCATGTTACAGTAGAGTTGTGCCATCTTTACGGCTGCGGCCAGACGGACCGGTTCTACCACTTCCAGCGAACGGATGGCCTCAAGCATTGAAGGGGATTGGCCAGAAACTAAACGTGCAATGGCAAGCTGCAACTGTTCTGCGTCCAAAACCTGGTCGCGGAACGCAAATAGAGCGGCGAGGTATTCCACTTCCCCCCCGAGACTCGTTTCAGTTTGCCGAAATTCCATTTTTCTTCCGTTACGTTGATTTGGGACAATGGCGAATCGTCATTTTAACCACTAATTGCAATTTCAGACACCTTCACATGGAATAAGTATGCGTTACGTTCCCTACCGAACCCCATATTGCCTCTGTTTTTTCCTAGCACTGCTTGTTAGTCGTGTGGGTTATACGCAAGATTCAAGTCAGCGGGTTCTGAATGAGAACATTAAGGTCGAGTGGACAAATGACCACCAATTCCTGTGGTATTTCGCAGAATCGCTCGAACCGGCCAATTCGGACAAAGGTGCCCGAATCCCGTTTGTCTTGGACATTCCATCCCACGAGAAACGCAAACTTTATGATCCACAGCTACTCACTACAGCCCTCGCATTGCAGCTTGAGTTAGATCCTTCGGACATTGACCTCAGTCGACTCTCCACGCAACGAGTTTTGGACGGATTAGTGGGCTTCGAGTTCCAGTACGCTGGCCAGTCCTACCGCTGTTCACTGTCTGCAAGCTCCAGTCAAGCGGATTATACCGTTGAGAGACTCGAGGGAGCACCAAAGGTAGGTAGTAGCATACTATCACGTGCGAGAGCTTCAAGTGCGGGCGGAGATGAGTCGGGGCTCCAAATCACCAATCAGCTCGACAGACCTGTCGAGTGTTGGTGGCTTGCGACCGATGGAAAAGCAGTGCGATATGCGACCATTGCAGCTAAAGAGGCCTTTCATCAGCATACCTACGCACGGCACGTCTGGAGTTTCCGTGACCAGTCGGGGGTGGAGTTGGCGCGCGTCAGCGCTGCCGAGACGGTGAGTGAGGTGACGATCGATGAACCACTCATTGCGGCATTTCGCGAACTTCCAAGAACTGCCTTTCGTGGCAATCGACGGAAAGCTAGGGGCGAAAGCAGTGGCCCGGCAACCATCGAAAAAAATAACATCTGGATCAGGGGCGAAAATGCCGAACCTTTTCAGTTGACGACCGATGGTGAGGAAAACGACTTTTACCGCGGTCCTTTGATGATTTCACCCACGGGCAGATATCTGGCTGCCATCAAAGAGCGAATTGTCGAGAAGCGCAAGATAACGATTGTGGAGTCAAGTCCGCCTTCTGGTCAACCTACATTGCGCACGATCGAATATCCCAAGCCTGGAGATGAACTGGACCAACCGCGAGTCCGTTTATTTGACCTGGATACTCGTCAGGCCATCGACGTTTCGGACGAACTCATGCCCAATCCGTGGAGTTTGTCGATGCTCGAATGGACCAATGAACCCGAAGAGGTCCTTTGTCTCTACAACGAACGTGGTCACCAGACCATAAGGGTGTTGGCCATCAATCCGGCGACCAACTCCGTTCGCTCGGTTGTTGAAGAAACGAGCCCAACTTTCATCGATTATTCACAAAAAACGTTTGTCGAATTGACTCGCGATAAGTCGGAATTGTTATGGGCTAGCGAACGCACTGGATTCAATCATTTGTTTCGTTTCGACGTACGCTCCGGTGAACTACTCAATCAAGTCACAGTGGGCGACTGGCCGGTCCGCGAAGTGGAACAAGTGGATCAGGAAGCAGGTGTGATATGGTTTGCAGCAAGTGGTTTGGTGGAAGGTGAAGACCCTTACTATCGTCATTTGTGTCGCGTCGATATTGATGGCCAGAACTTTGTTCGCCTCACCGACGGCGATGGTGAACATCGTTGGGAATTTTCTCCCGACCGGCAGCACATAATCGATCGTTACTCGCGAGTTGACCTGCCCCCGATTACTAACCTGCGCAGCGCGGTGGACGGAAAATTCGTTGCAGCACTCGAAGAAGCAAATTGGCAACCGTTGCTCGAAAGCGGCTGGTCCGCTCCCGAGCGATTTGTAGCCAAAGGACGCGATGGTACAACGGACATTTATGGCTTGATCGTTCGTCCGTCCAACTTCGATCCGGCCGCAAAGTACCCGATCGTCGAAAAAATCTACGCTGGACCTCATTCTTCACATGTGCCCAAGGCTTTTAGTAGGCTGCGTCAAGAACATGAAATCGCCGACTTGGGTTTCATCGTCGTGATGATCGATGGTATGGGCACCTCGAATCGTGGCAAAGTATTTCATGATGTGTGCTGGAAGAACCTCGCTGATGCTGGGTTCCCAGACCGCAAGGCGTGGATCCAAGCGGCTGCTCTGGTGCATCCTGAGATGGATTTAACACGCGTTGGCATTTTTGGCGGTTCTGCAGGTGGTCAAAATGCGATGCGAGCCCTGCTTGACCACCATGATTTCTATCACGTTGCCGTCGCTGACTGCGGCTGTCACGACAATCGCATGGATAAGATTTGGTGGAACGAAGCGTGGATGGGATGGCCGGTCGATGAATCGTACGCGCGTTCTTCCAATGTGACTGACGCTCACCGCCTACAAGGTCAACTCCTATTGATCGTCGGTGAACTCGATTCGAACGTCGACCCCGCTTCGACAATGCAAGTAGTTGATGCCCTTGTTAAAGCCGACAAGGATTTCGAGTTGTTGGTTATTCCGGGTGCCGGACATGGCGCCGCCGAAACTCGATACGGCAGTCGGCGACGGGCAGAATTTTTGCAGCGTCATCTACTAGGCAAATAGTCGCACCACTGCTGAGCTACCTGCTAACGCTTCCAGACCACGTCCACGTTGACCTGTTCGTTGGCCCGCAGCGCGATGGTAATGCGATCCTCTTCCGTTGTAAGCTTGCTGATCATTCCACCGAAGTAGTCAACTCGATTGGCAGATTCCACGCCGCGAAGCAATCGAATTTTTGCAGTCGTCGACTTGCCACTGGTCTCCGATACGAACAAGCGCACACCGACCAATTTCCCTTCGTCATCGACCAGAGGCGTTTCAAAGTCGACCAGCACGTCGCGGACATCAACCGAAGCCATCCAGCCGCTGCTGGCGGTTGCAACGCCTGACAAAGCGAGCTCATGTCGGCGATCCATGAAACTGCGTGCCGCCAACAATGGAGTTGGCACGTCGACGCCAATTCCGATTCGATGGGTCACTGCCGTTTGTTCGCCACACGCAAGGATCGTCTCGAGAAATCGTTCTTCGGTTCGTCGGTGGAATGCCAACCCACCGGTAAGGTAGTGCGTGTGATAATCCGTTTCGTCGATTTCGATCAACTCTGGTGAAATGGCCCGGCCACTTGGCCAAGAGACGCGAGAACCCACGTTAAAGGTCCGTAAAATGGCGGCTTCGTTTGGCCAGGCCATGCGGAGTGTGTAAGCCGACTTCCAGGGATTACTGTCTGTCAGCGGCTGGAGTTCACTCAGTCGGATGGTCACTTCAAGCACTCGACTGCCGCGCCAAACTTCATAGTCGATCTCAAACTTCCCAACTTTGGCACCATTTTTCTCCAGTCTTCCCGTCGCGCGTTGCAAGCCACACATGTTGGAGCTGGTGAGCATTTTCACATCTTGTGCGACCATCTCTGAATACGCGAACTTGCCGTCGCTCCCTCGTTCGCGGTGCGCTATCATCAGGCTCAGCCGATTGCCGCGTCGCGACGGAATGTGCAAGCTGCGTAGATGACCGCGATCGCCGTCGATCTGCGCTTCCAGGAACTCGTTGCGGAGCAGACCAACGGTGTCCGCAAGCGGCAAGATGCGAGTACGATCGGTGGCAGTTTCTTCAAGGACTGGTGCCAGTACAAATCCCATCGACGGTACATCCACACTTGTCACGTGGTCATTGCCGACGCGTCCCGCTGCAAAATGCCAGTCGGCCGAAGAGTCAAGCCCCAGGGATGCAGCAGTGTGCACAGGCACACGTATTGCCGCAGATCGAGGATTGAGGATCAATCGACTTTCTGCTTCCGAGGAGGCGATGGTGCTCTTGGGTTTACCCAGCTTCTTGCTCAATCGTTCCAAGACACTGTGGCTGATTTTCTCTGCCAGGTCGTTGGCAAGGTGGACTGCATCTTTCACAACCACATCGGAATCAAACAGGCTGTCGTTTAGATCGTTGTACTCTTGCAGCTCCGGTGATAGCTTGTCGATGGATAAGGCATGGAACTTCCGTGGTGGCTCATCCTCCCGTCGTTCATGGTTGCGATCGGGTGTGTTGCGGAACTGGTCGAGTTGATATTGCAAATTGACCAGGTTCTGCAATGACCTGCCACGCGCCTGAAGTTGATGAGTATGTTTGGTGCGCAAAACGGTGTCAGCGGCCGAGTCGGCTTCGGCGAGCCAATTGAATTTGAAGGCATAGGGATCGAGCCGCTCTTGATGGTAAGGCTGATCGGTCTCGACAAAGTATTCGTCCATCAAACGCCATTTGCCCAAAGCTGGTGTCCGGCGCGCAATGATCTTGAGCAACGCAAAGTAATCGCAGCCTGCATCGGGCCAATGTGCAAAGATCAAGCTAGGAACGTGTTGATGGTCCAAGGACTCACCTACAGTCCACCCCAGCGACACGAAACTGGACGGGTCGGAAGCATCAAGTACAGGTGAGGCCAATGCAGGAAGAAACACTCCATCGGACGATTCCCACGACAGCTTTACTTGACTGGATTGTGGATATGATCCTCCCGCAAGTGCAACAAGTAACGCACCGTTATAATTCATCCGTTTGAGCATGCTCGCCGTCTCTGCAGACATGCCGAAACTCATCCGTGCATAGACGCGCGGTGGTTCAATACCAAGGGATTTGTAGGCGTTCCTGCCGCGCATCAAATCTCGAGTTGCAGATTGACGCGGCATCAGCGGATGGGGCCGTTCTTCATCAAGTCCTCCGATCACACACAGCTTGTTGTCCGATTGGAGTTCCGCAATCCGTTGCAAACTTGCCGGCTGTTTTTCACTCACTTGCCGCAGTAGATTGGCGCTGGCCAGCAGGGTCGTCGACGAATCGGATGACAGTTGCTGCGAAAACGACTTTCCCAAAGTCGATTTGGCGAGCAGGGTGAGATCGAGCAAGTTGACATCGAGCGAATAGTAATGGTCACGTTCTTGGCCCAGCGAATCAAAACAGGCCTGCAACATCCGCTCTGCCGTTTCGCGATCGTTGGCCAACGTTGCATCAACCGCTTTGCAGGCCTGCTCACTAAACAAGAGTTGATCCAGATTGCTCGTGTAACGAAGTTGCCGAGTCATGAGTTGGATCTGCAAATACGCATAACCAAGCGCAGCAAAATCGTCGCGCAATTCTTCGACAAGTCCCTCTACGGGAGTCGTACCGAGCTTGTGAAGTAGCTCAACTTGCAGTTCTCGCCATGGTAGTTGTGACTCTACCAGGATGGCGCCCGAATTTGACAGCAGTGCGCGTTTTTCTTCTGAGACGCGATCAGCCCATAGCTGAGGCAACACGAATATTTTGTTAGCCAGCTCCGACGGCAATTGCTCAGCGTGGTTCCAGCGAGGAATCGCCTGCGATGCTGCAATCAGTTGTGGATGCCACAAACTGATCCAACAGGTGAGCAAATTATCGGCGTCGATCGAAGGCAGATGACGCGGATATCCCTCAAGCTCGTATTCGGGAAGCAAGAGTACCAAATCACTCAATTTCGACATATTGTCAATCATCTCAAGTTGTCATGGTTGCTAAGGAGCCCTGCGAGCCAATGATGGAGTTCGACCGGCAGCACAGAGATTATGGTCCCTCTTCGACTTGATTGACAAGGCTGTTTGCAAAACAAGCCGCTATCTGCTCAAATCTAAGCAACGGGACGTCTGAGCCTTCTCAATATTCAAATCATTGAATATCAATCTCCACTAATTCATGGGCAGCTAAATGAACATCGCCTGCATTCTGGCTGGCGCGACGTTAATTGCCTGCGGCGCTGCCCTCTCGAGACTGCGTCCCCCTGAATGGCACAACGTGGCAAAACTGGGAGAGGAACCGCTGCGCGAGATCGCGAAATGGGCGAGCATTCAGCGCATGATTCGTTTGGTGAATAACTCGCTCCTGTCCATGATTGGCGGGGCGATCGTGGCAACCGTTTTTGTCCCTCGAGGGCAAGCTTGGATCGGATTGTGGTGTGTCATCCTGCTGTTGCTATTGGTCTGTATTCTCCTCGCCATGATGGATGCCGTCTCCTCCTTAGCCGGCTACCGCCGCGCCTTGCCCGAGATCACGCGGCGCTCACTTGATCTAGACGACGATTTCACTTAGCACGTCGCCATGCACGTCGGTCAAGCGACGTTGAATGCCGTTGTGGTAATAGGTTAACCGTTCGTGATCAATGCCTAGACAGTGCATGATGGTCGCGTAAAAGTCGTACACGGTGGCTACCTTCTCGATCGCCTTATAACCGAACTCGTCGGTCGCTCCATAGGTGTAGGGGGCTTTAACGCCAGCTCCAGCCAACCACGCGGTAAAACCCGCGGGGTTATGATCGCGGCCACTTGCCCCAGCTTGAAATGTTGGCATACGACCAAACTCCGTGCACCAAACGACCAGCGTGTCCTTCATCAAACCGCGCTGTTTGAGATCGCGCAGCAATGCGGCCGTCGGTTGATCAAGAACTGGACCATGCAGACTGTATTGTTCCTTCAACTGCTTGTGCCCATCCCAATTGCTCACACCTTCACCACCGGTTTGGTACGCACCATTGAACAACTGCACAAAACGCACCCCTTGCTCGACCAGCCGACGCGCCAAAATGCAGTTTCGCGCATAGGCTGCCTTAAGCTTGTTGGACGAATCGTCCGCCCCGTACATTGTCAGCGTCGCAGCAGACTCCGTCGATAAATCGGTAACTTGTGGAACACTCAATTGCATGCGAGCTGCCAGTTCGTAACTGGAAATTCGCGCGGCCAACTCGCTATCCCCAGGAAATTCGGCCAGGTGCCGTCGGTTCAATTGCTGCACAAAGTCGCGTGTTGCTTTATCCGTCCCAGGTGAAACCCCCTGCGGAATCTGCAAATTTCGAAGTGGCGCAGTGGCATTGAAGTCGGTTCCCTGGAAAGCCGCAGGTAAAAAGCCACTCCCCCAGTTGTTGACACTCGATTGTGGAGTTCCACGCGGATCGGGAATTGCCACGTAGGCGGGCAATTCTTGGTTGTCGGTCCCCAGCGCCCAGGTGATCCATGCACCGGCGCTTGGAAACCCGTCGAGAGTAAAGCCCGTCGACATGAAATTTTCGCCTGGCCCATGCGTGTTGGTCTTTCCAGTCAACGAGTGAATGAAACAGAGGTCATCAGCCATTTCGCCGATCAGTGGGACAAGGTCCGAAATCATCTTTCCACACTCGCCTCGCGGCTTGAACTCCCACGGACTCTTGGTGAGATTTCCTTGTTTGCCTTGAAACGTAACCAAGCTGTCTCCACCTGGCATCGGCTCACCATGGCGTTTGATCAACTCGGGCTTAAAGTCGAATGTATCGAGTTGGCTACAAGCCCCCGAGCAGAAGATCATCAACACATTTTTCGCTTTGGGAGCAAAATGGCCAGGTCGCGCAGCGAAGGGTGACGACGGATCGATCCGTGGAGCCCCCACCAGCCGTTGATCGTCGATTGCTTTTTCGTCCGCGAGCAAGCCTTCGCTTTGCAAGATCGAGGCTAGCGCGATCCCACTCAATCCATGTGCGGTATGCCCCAAAAAATTCCGTCGGTCCATCAGTCGCGGTCGCGGTATCTGCCGAATCGATGTGCGGTCAATCATTGCAAACCTATAACAAATTTCTGTGCTTGAGTTCAGGGAATAAAGACAAACTCGTTTGCGTTGAGCATCGCGCGCGAAAACTGTACCCAGCCATGTTGGGCTATAAATTCACTTGCCGTGGCGATTTCATCGGGCCCCGCCGTCCGGCCAAAACAGAGTTCATAAGCCAATGCAATTCGCTGGTCGTCCCCCTGAGCTTCCATTTCAATTCGCTTGGCGAACAACTCAGCTTGTTGCATTACGAAGCGGCTGTTGAGCAGATTGAGCGCTTGCAGTGGAGTTGTAGAACGACCACGCTTCGGAGTTACTTGACTGCCGTCGGGACAATCAAATATCCCAAACACGGCATCCTTTTCTTGCCGTACTTTAGTCATATAGACCATCCGCCGCCAATCGGCGGGCCCGAACTCCTTTTTAGGAAAATAGTGTCGAACATTCTCCAATTCAACTTCAAACGCGCTAAAGCCGGCGCCGCCCATCGTCAAATCGAGTTGACCGGTTGCAGCCAAAATGCAGTCGCGAATTCCTTCTGCTTCGAGTCTACGTGGAGGAAATCGCCATAGCAGTCGCGACGATGCATCAATGGCCATCGCTTCCGAGCGCGGCGTACTGTCCTGTTTCCATGAGTCGGAAGTCAATATCAACCGCTGCATATGCTTGATCGACCAGCCGCTACGCATGAACTCGCGGGCCAACCAATCAAGTAACTCTGGATGAGTCGGCGGAGTGCCATTGGCTCCAAAATCGCTGGGCGTATCCACCAGCCCGATCCCAAACTGATACTGCCACAAGCGGTTTACCAACACTCGAGCGGTTAAAGGGTGCTCGGGACGCGTGATCCAATCTGCCAATGCGAGCCGCCGCTGTTGTTCGGTAGCATTTTCTGGGATTTCCATTTCCCCAAGGATCTCGATCGCACCCGGCCGAATCTGTTCGCGTGGCATTGTCGGATCTCCCCGGTGCAATCGATAAGTTGGACCTGGTGATTTAAAGTTCCCGGCGTAAACCGCCACTCCCCGGGCCAGTACATTCCGCCGGTCTTCCAACCCCTGCAGCTCGTCAATTGCCGCGCGGAGCACTTCAGATTCGTTGGCTGACACGCTGGAAAGATCATAGCGTTCTAACAACGGAGTTGAGGCCTCACCATAGGGCAGACGATCGTCGGAACTGGCGAGTAACTGCCATTGCTCAGCGTCGTTCGAAGCTTCGATGCGATACTTCAATGCCAATCGATCGGAGAAAACTCCTTCGCGATCGCGGCCCCAACGAATTTCGTCAATTTGTTTTGGTTCCGAAAATTCCAGTCGTATCCAGCCGCCGGCAATCGAGTTCGAAATCCAACTCCGCTGATTGCCAAATTGTCCATCGTTGATATGTTCTAACTTGTGGTACGGATGCTCAAAATCTCCTGACGAAGTTGCGATCGTTCCCGCGTCGGATAGTGCAACATTTAGATCGCCGGCAAACACTTGCAATTCGTCGATGCAAGGTTCTGATGCATTTGATTCAAGAATCGTAAATCGTACAAACTTAGCAAGCGTGGGTTCAATCGACTCGACATTCTCTGAAGCATTTACTGGTGGGCGCGTCCCGCGTTGCTTTTGATAGTTTTCGAGCGACTGCGTCAACTGGTCGATTCTCGCCTCTATTTCTGCGACGCGCGACGCTGAGTCCGGGGTAGGGGGCAAGGAGCGTTCGCCATGTTCCACACCGGAGAATATCGCCTGCAGCGCATAAAACTCACTTTGCGAGATGGGATCGAATTTGTGGTTATGGCAACGCGCACATCCCGTTGTCAAACCCAAAAATGCTGTGCCAGTCGTATTGACCATATCTGTCAGTTCATCCTGACGCTGCATTAGTCCCAACAATTCGTCTTGCCCTTTGACGATATCGTTTGGTCCCGCAACCAGAAAAGCGGTTGCCACCGGCGCGCCCAGCGCATCACCAGCCAATTGCTGTTTGACAAACTGATCATAAGGCATATCCTCGTTAAACGCGTTGATCACCCAATCGCGATAGTGAAATGCGTTGGGGCGTTCACGATTGGTTTCAAAGCCGTCCGTTTCGCCAAAGCGGACAATGTCGAGCCAATGCGTGCCCCAACGTTCGCCATACCGGGGACTGTCCAACACACGATCCACCAGCTGTTCCCAACGATCGGCAGATTGGTCCGCCATAAATCGTGCTATCTGCTCGCGAGTCGGAGGCAGACCGTGCATAACCAAGTAAAGTCTGCGAATCAAACGCTGGGGCGTCGCCTCATCCGACCAGGAAAGATCAGCAGACTTCAATCGCTCCTCAATGAATGCGTCTACTGGATGCAGTTGCGACGAGTCGGGAATTGCAGGATCTTGCAACGGTAGCAACGACCAATGCTCGATCGACTCAGCTCCCAACTGCTGCTCGGCAGCCTGCCATGCCGCTGCCTCATCAATCCACTTCCGCAAAACGCTAACCTCAGCTTCTGTGAGAGGATCAGCAGCAGGCGGCATGCGCTGCGATTCGTCACTGCTCAGCACCCGCTCAATTAAGTGGCTGGATGCACTGTTCCCCGGCACGATCGCCGCCGATCCAGAATCCCCTCCCCGAAGCGCTTCAACCATCGAATCAAGCCTTAAATCGGCTTCGTGACCAGATTCACCATGACAATCGAGGCAATGGACTTCGAAGATCGGAAGCACATCCCGCTCAAAATCGACTGCAACTGGCGGTACCGTCTCCGCCGAAGTCTCTTGAGCACAACACACTGGAACTCGCACGGTGGACCAAAACAACACGAGACCGATGGTTAATACCCATTGCGATCGAAATAGATCTAGGTTTTCGAGGGATGACTCTCGGCGAGAGTCACCTACGCGGCTGGATTCTTGGGATGACTCTCGGCGAGAGTTCGCGACGCGGCTGGGTTCTTGGGGTGACTCTCGGCGAGAGTCACCTACGATTGGCACGACATCAACGAGAAGCATACTTGGTGCCACCATTGCAGGAGGGGGGGGCTGGGGAATGGACGGGGGAGGGTAACTCCATTGTAGCACTTCACCCTTAATTGGACCAAATTGTCCTCGTTTTTCCCCGAAAGGATAGCAGGCTACGATCCATCCAATCGTCAAAGGAAGACTCGCAACGTCGCAAGCTTGACGTCAATCAACGCACTGTAACCTAAAACATATTTGTCGAAGCTACAGTTGCGTGGTCAACAACGAGCGCTGTTCAAACAAGAATGCCGCTGTCACACTTCTGATAAATCCGACATGCTATCCAACAGCTCACCATCCACGATTGGCGATATTCTCGGCGGACAGCCGTTCCATGTGGCATGCGTTGCGATGGATGCCCAGGCCATTGAGCCGAGCGAAGCTAACGACTCGCACTGCAACCAAGTCCGAGAAGTACGCATCCTACCGTGGATTCGGGAGCGGGCAATCGAACGTCAAAGGCTGTTTCAGCAAACTCGGCTCATCCAGTTGTTCGGAACCGAGTTTTCACCACACTTGGAAGAAGTATGCATAAGTGACTCATTGTGCAAAATCGTTGTTGTTCATCGCATCCCTTCAACGTTAGTTGAATGGAGTCAAAATGCCAATTCGATCGATCGAGTCAAACTGGCCCGACGACTTACCGAAATCTTTAAAGCCGCTCATCGAGTTGGCTTGATTCACGGGCTTTTGACTTCAGCCAGCATTCGCGTCGGACTACCAGATCGCTGTGAGATCGATTTTCTGGAACGATTCAATCGCCCGATTGAAGATGAATTAGACGTATGTGCCGAACTGGATTTAGCCGCACTGGGGCCCATTGTCGCTGAATTGCTTCAACCCACATTACTCGACCCAACTGTTGTCGAGCTTCTTACTGGTCATCGACGCGCCCAATACAAAAGCTTGTTGACTCGCATGCGCGAGTCAGCCGTCGAACTCTTGACGATTGAACAACTGGTGTTGGCCTGCGAACAACTCTTTGGCATCTCCCCGCCAGTTACAGCCGGTGATCATCCATGGCTGACCTCAACCCCAACTCCAAACCTTGAAGTCGCAACTCCGTCTCGCTCCTCAGATGTTGAAGCCGATGAAAGCGATCACACTTGCGAAGTTGTGGTGGAACAATCGACACCCAACGATTGCAATTATTTGTCGGATTGCATTGCCGGCGAAATCGACATTGATGCAACAGCGAGTCAAGTAACATCACTTCCTAAGATTGGTGAGACGTTGGGTCGTTACCGCCTGGATCGTTTGATCGGTCAAGGAGGAATGGGATCTGTATTTCAAGGAGTGGATCTGAGTTCAAACGAAGTTGTCGCCATTAAAGTGCTTCGTCTGACCGGAACCGATATTGCGCATGCTGTTCGCCGCTTCAAAAAAGAGGCGAGACTGCTGGCTGGAGTGCAAAACGACTACGTCACCCGCCTTTATGATGTCGGAGTCGATCGGGGCCATCATTACTTGGCAATGGAGTTCGTCAACGGCATCAGCCTTAAAGAGTGGCTGGTAACTCGTAGCCCACTCGCTGAGCAAAGCGCCTTACAACTGATCGGGAACGTAGCGCGAGCTATAGTCGACGCACACCAGCAAGAGATCGTCCATCGCGACATTAAGCCTGAAAACGTACTACTTGGCTTGCCGACCACAGCCGCTGGCGGCGAAATGGAAGCAGGCCATTTCGATCAGCTCGACCAACTCCGCGTGAAACTATCGGATTTTGGTATCGCGCGACATGTGAATCAGTCCGCCTCGATGGAGGTCACGCGCGCCGGTACGATGATCGGTACGCCTGTATACATGTCACCCGAACAATGCAAAGGGGTTGAATCGATCGGGCCAGCCTCCGATATCTACTCGTTAGGCTGCACCCTGTACGAACTGCTGACAGGCCAGCCGCCCTTTCAAGCCGAGGACCCGATGAGGCTGGCTGCCATGCACTGCTTCGATATCCCACGCAACGTCCAAAAGCAGAATCCGCAGATCAGTGAAATGACGGCAGCGCTAGTATCGCGCATGTTAGCCAAAGATCCAACGGAACGGTTTGCCGATGCAGCACAGTTAGTGCGTGAAATCGATCGTCAAATCAACGGTGAGGTCGGAGCCTTCGAGGCACATCCGCGTACGCCCGAATGCGATTCGATCCGCACCTGGGAACGCGTCTTCGAATGGGATTTGCAAAGCCATGCAGGTGAACTTTGGCCACTCGTCTCCAACACGGAACGCCTGAATCGGGCGGCCGGTCTGCACTCAGTCGTTTATCGAACCGAGCGCGACCCGCAGTTGGGCTTACGCAAATTCGGCAGCTTTCGCTTGGCGGGAATTCTAATCGAATGGGAAGAACATCCCTTCGAATGGGTCGAAGGCGTGCGGATGGGCGTACTTCGGGAGTTTGCCACCGGACCGTTCGTCTGGTTTCTCAGCATCGTTGAATTGCAACCAAAACCAGAAGGCGGTACTCGCCTCATCCACACCGTCCGCATCCAGCCGCGACACAAAATTGGTCGCGTGCTTGCGAGCGTGGAGGCAGGCTGGAAAGGAGGGCGTGCCCTCGATCGCATCTACCGACGCATCGATGAGTCACTGACACACCAAAGCAAAAACCCGTTCTTCGATCCGTTCGAAAAACCAGAAAAAAATCTGACGTCACTGCAAAAGCGAATTGAACAGCGGCAACAAGCCATGTTGCGGCGAGGATCGACACTGAATGCAACCAATGCACTTGTCGAGTACATCGCCACAGCGGCACCACAATCGTTAGCCCAAATCCGTCCCATCGAACTCGCTGCTCTGTTGAACGTAGACGCAACCGAATTTATCGATGCCTGTTTGATCGCTGCTAGTTGTGGCCTGTTGGTGTTGCGCTGGGACATACTCTGCCCCACGTGCCGAGCCCCAGCCAGCAGCGCGACGTTGCTCAACGAAGTCGACAATCACACGGCCTGTGAGGCATGTGACTTTGAATTCCAGTCCAATCGCGCCAACGCGCTCGAGCTAGTTTTTCAAGCACACCTCGAAATTCGTGAAATCGACAACAAATCGTACTGCATCGGCGGCCCCGAGCATTCGCCACACGTCGTCAGCCAAATACGCTTGGAGCCCGGTGAGAAGCTGGAGTTGCAGGTTTCGTTAAAAGTTGGTGACTATTTGGTCCGCAGTCGCGGGTTGCCAACCACACAACCGCTTCGAATCCGTTCCAAATCAGCTCCCACTCAGCTCGACGTGCAACTGAGCCTGCTGGGAACACTCAGCCACACGCCCGCGCTGCGCGCAGGTTGTGTCACGCTCTGTTTAACCAACGACACGCCCGTTTTGCAGGTGGTGCGATTGGAGCGTTCCATCGATCGTACCAACGTCTTGACCGCAGCGATGGTATCGACTTTACCACGCTTTCGCGAGCTGTTCCCCGAGCAGGTTTTTAAACGCGATGTGCCGGTTGCGACTGAAGATCTGACGTTATTGGCCACCACGGTCATCAATCGCCGCGAGTTGTGCGAAACGCTGGGTGAAACAGACGCATATCTTTTGATTCAACAACTGCTGAGCGTCATTGAAAAGTCGGTGGTCGCCCAAGGTGGTGCGGTGATCAAGACGGTCGATGAACGTCTGCTGGCGTCCTTCCAAAGAAGCGAAAACGCGGTGAGGTGCGCCTTTGCTCTTGCAGATCAATTGACCGAGTTGCCGGAATTGGCTGCGCTGAAGTTGTCGTCTGCGATCCATCAAGGTCGCACACTGTTAGCCACTCAAAATGGACGGCTCGACTACTTTGGTACCGCTCCGCGCCTTGTGCAGAGCCTTGCAGAGCATCGTAGCCAATCGATCAAACTAACCGATACCATTTTCTCGGATCCGTCGATCGAACATCTGCTAACAGCCAGCCAACGCGCCACGCGCTTCGAAACGCTCGAACTGGAAGATTGCCCCAATCAAATCATAAAGTCTATTTGCATTGAAGTGCATGAACGATAACGAGGATTGAGTATGAAAGTCTGTCGAGAACCCATCCAAGCGACTTGGTCGTTGACCGAATATGGGCAAGGAGAACACCAACAGCGCACAGTCGACTTGCCGGGTCGCGAACTAATTGTTGGACGTACCGCAGATGCTGACCTGACTATCAATCAGGTTGGAATTTCTAAACGCCATGCGCGGTTGTCATTTTCAGAAGAACATTTGATGGTTGAAGATCTCGGCAGTACCAACGGGACGTATGTCAACGGAGAAAAAGTGCAGTGCATGATGGTCTGCGAAGGCGATCTACTCCAATTTGCCAACTCATTGTACCGCATAGGGAGAAAACGGCTGAGTGAACCCGAAGACACGTTGGAGGAGGGGATTATTCCTTGGGCTCAAACTTTGATTTTGTTTGACCGATTGATTACCGAACGCGCAGTCGTGCCCTACTTCCAACCGATCATTTCTATGGACCGCAAGTCAACCCCTGCTTTTGAATTGCTAGCGCGCAGTCAACTCGAAGGACTCACCAATCCCGCCTTGATGTTTGGTGCAGCCGAGCGTCTAGGACAACAGGCCACACTTAGCGAGTTGATGCGTGAAGAAGGAATGTTAGTCGCCCAAAATTCGATCCACAGCACATGCGAGTTCTTTCTCAATACACATCCAGTCGAGGTGCTCAACGATCGCTTGATTGACTCGCTGTATGACCTGCGCGCCAGTTTCCCGAACTTAAAGTTAGCCATTGAGATCCACGAAGCGGCTGTCACTGATACAAGCAGCATGAAAGGCTTTCGGAAAACGCTCGGCGAACTCAATATGCGACTTTCATACGACGATTTCGGAGCAGGGCAGGGGAGGCTCGTCGAACTTGGCGAAGTCCCTCCCGACGTATTGAAGTTTGACATGGCGTTGATTCGCGACATTGACTCTGCCAGTTCCAAACGACAGGAATTGCTCGCCACATTGGTTCGCATGGCAAACGATCTGGGAACCATCCCGCTTGCCGAAGGTGTGGAGACTGTCGCCGAACATGCCGTCTGCGCGGAGATGGGATTTCAGTTGGGCCAGGGATTTTTGTACGGCCGGCCCGAACGATTTGTCTGAACTGTTGGCGCTCGAAGGCGTGAACAGCCCCAACACGATTGGCTCATCTCTTGATGGCTGTCTAACTAAACTAATTGGACAGCGCCACTTGGCAAGCTGGGTAGCCACCGTCGCCAGACGGTGGACGCGATAGTTCACTAATTGGACAGCGCCACTTGGCAAGCTGGGTAGCCACCGTCGCCAGACGGTGGACGCGATAGTTCACGTTCTCCACCGCTTGGCAGCGGGTGGCTACGATAGCTTCACGACGCAAAATCGCCCAGGCTACCAAGTGGCGCTGTCCTACTAAGCAGCGCGTCTTCGATAAGCGACGGGGCGCGCATGTTGAGCAGCATCGATCCAACTGGCAACATCTTCGAGCTGTGGTGCTTTGCTGTTTCGCAAAATCCTAATGCCTTCGCTCGTAGGAACGATTGCCGAAATTCGAGCAAACAGGCCACGGGGATCACGTGCAGCCAAATCAGCACTCGTGCGGCACTTGGCAGCTACGATCAATTGTGATTGATAGCCAAAAAGAGTTGGGATTTCACAGACCAGGCGGGCCTGAGCCTGCCATTCTTCTAATAGCTCAACGGTGATCCAACGCGTATCAAGTTGTTCTTGCATGGTGGTGGCATCAGCCATCAAAAAATCACCAATGGTGAGCAATCCAATTTTCGGCAGCCGCTTGGATGTTTTGGGTCCAATCGATGGAGCTTGGTCCAACGGCGAGAAAACATCCACCCCCCTTTCATTGCGCAATGGTTTCGAAGCTGACGGGTCGACGCCACTGGGTAATGATTGGTGGTCGAGGCTGTCTCGCGCTGGTTCTAGTGGAGCAACCTCTTCGTCGATAACATCATCGGTTGCCCCCTGCATGGCTTGGGTATTTGATAATGGAAGAATCGACTCGCGACTTGGTGGAGTTGCATGCTGCGGGTCGATATCAGGGGCTGGAATAACCGTCTCCAGACGACGTGAGCGACGGTCGTCACGTTGCGTTTTTTCAAGCGTCGTGAAGCTGTTTGTCGGCGCAGTTATTGCAGTAGATTCAGAGGCGGTAGCGCCCAACGCCTGGTTGCGGTGGTTCTGGACTGTCTGGATTTCGAGCGGCAGATGATTGCGCACAGTGCCTGTGGTTGTATATTCCTCAAAGATGGCGGCCACAGCACGTCGTTCAGCCGCGTCCGAGAACTTTTTGAGGACGAACGCAAGAGGCATGTCGATCGTAGCGAGTAGGCTCGCAAACGTTAATGAGCAGTTGGGAATTTCTGCGGTTGTTTCGTCAGCTATGCGACATAGGACGCGTGCCCAACCGGTATGAACGACGCTGAACAATTCCGCCAAGATGACCCGAGCTTCGTCAGTAAGTCCTGCGGCGGGGTTACGAACTCCCTTTGCAAGATCGTAGATATCCAATAGTCGCTCGTAATGTTGATGTGCGACGTGGGCTCCAGCGACAACCGCTTTGCTGATCCAATTGGGGCCATGTGAGAACTCAATTTTCGCCTGTAGTTGGAGTTCCGACATCGATTGGCAGATCGAATCGTAGGCTTTAAAGACGCTCCACTCGAGCGGACCATGGACGACGGATTCTCGCTCCGACTGGCTGGTGTGCAACGGCATGAGCGGATCGGTGAAGTAGTGACTGAGCACGCCACACGCAAAGGCTGCTTGTTTCCATTGACGTCGATCCAAATGATCGATTGCTTGTTTAAGCCAACTTTCGCAGGCCTGGGGGGCACCTCCCCACTGGCCGTCGGCCACATGCAACACATGATTTTGAAAGTCACGGAAGGTTGCGTCGGGCGCTTTGGCACCTGCGAGATAGTCGCTGTAATGCTGCAGCAGCAACCGCGACAGGCGTTCTCCCGGTACTGTGTCGACCTGTTCAAGCGCATCCAATGCGAAATAGTGGTGCGTACTTCGACAATGCGTTGCGCGTAGAATGCTGACAATTCGGGACATGAGCTGGCTCTACAGGATCAGGGATAAGTCAGTTGCCTCGTACTAACAAATCCCGCCCGCTAACGCTATCTCAATGTCGCACGATTGTCTCTTTCGTTTCCATCGCGATTTGGGACAATCGCTCAACACTGACGACTCTACTTGGACAGCGCCACTTGGCAAGCTGGGTAGCCACCGTCGCCAGACGGTGGACGCGATAGTTAACGTTTTCCACCGCTTGGCAGCGGGTGGCTACAAAAACTTCAGGACGCCAAATTGCCCAGGCTACTAAGTGGCGCTGTCCAACTAAGCCCGCGACAGGAACTCTCCAGTTCGCGTGTCAACTTTGATTCGTTCACCCTCTTTGATGTACTCGGGAACTTGTACCACCAATCCCGTTTCCATAGTGGCCGGTTTGTTCCGCGAGGTTGCTGAATTGCCGCGAATTGCCGGGTCACATTGTGCAATTGTCAGCTCCACGGTGCTGGGCAGCTGCAGTCCGACGCATTCATCTTCGTAGATCAAGGCATACGTGCCTTCCAGAGCTTCGGTCAAGTACTTGAGTTGTTCTTCGGCATCGTCAAGACTGATCGTGTACTGGTTGTAATCTTCGTCATCCATCAAATGCACGACTTCAGCATCTTTGTACATCATTTTGACCAGCCGCTTGCGAAAATCCGCTTCGGGGAGGTTATCGGTCCCCTTAAGGACCAAGTCAACTTTCTGCTTGGTGATCAAATTGCGAGCTTTGAATTTGTAGAGCGTCGCTGCTCCGCGCGCAGATGGCGACTGAACCATCACCGATTCAATGATGATTGGGACATCATTGTCGACGACTACCACACCAGATTTCATTTCTTTTGCAAGCATTGAATTATCCCTGTTGATTGCGCTTTAAGTTATTAACTATTGGCTTGTTTCGAATAGCCAAACGCTATTGATGGAACTGTCATTTTGGGAGCATTCTGTCGACGGGTTGGAGGGATGGCAAGATGGGCTAGTGAATTCTGGACCAATGAAAGCAAAAGTTCGGCC
Source organism: Pirellulaceae bacterium (assembly GCA_041753315.1). GTDB lineage: Bacteria > Planctomycetota > Planctomycetia > Pirellulales > Pirellulaceae > Aureliella. The sequence goes on from JBGSUV010000069.1 coordinate 57,137, forward strand.
ATACGGGCGTTGACGGGAATGACAAGAATACGCGAATTCGGTTCTGGGCATCGAGCGGACGGAGCTCCATCAACGCGGTGTCACTGGCAAATTCGAGCTTGCCACCCGATCGAACGTCAAATTGTCGATCTTGTGTACATCTAATTCGCGTTTGAAGTTCTCGCCGGCTAGCAGGTAAAGTGGATGTCCGGCGTCAAGTTGTTCAGTCGTCAAGCCGTAGTGCCGAGTCAATTCGAGAGTTGCCAGGAACATCGCAACCAACGTGCTCTTGTGCATTCCGGCTTGGAATAAGCTCATCAATTCCACGCGTCCTTCTTGATCGACAAGCGAGTGGATGCGCTCCATGTGGGTGTGAATAGGTGTGTCGTCGTAGATGACACTTGAGGATGGTGGAGGCTGGCGCTCACGCAAAATGCGCCCAAAGGCACTGACCAAGTCCCAAACCTCGATGGCCTCGAGCGGCTGTTCATTCAATTCAGTGCGGCGTGGGGGTAGGTCGTTGGCGAGTCGTGTGTAGCGCAGTCGCCAGCGTTGCCCCTTTTCATCCAAAATGCTCGCCGCATCACGAATCCGCTTGTATTCAATCAACCGTTGGACCAAATCGCTTCCCAAGTCTTCCAGTGGCGCATCTTCACCCTCGTCGGCAATTTCGGAAACGGGAACCGCCTGCTTGGCCTTCATTTCTATGAGTAGGCTTGCAATTTCAAGAAATTCGGCGACATCGTCGATCGCAAGTTCCGCCAGGAGTTCCAGGTAGTCAAAGTATTGATCGATGATTTTGGCAAGCGGTATGTCACTCAACTGCAGTTCTTCGCGTCGCACAATATGCAGCAGCAGTTCAAGCGGTCCGCAGTATTCGCTGATATCGACTTGAAAGGTCATCGTTCACTAGAGGGGGGTAAGTGCTGGCGCCATGGAGAAAAAATCTCCAACATACGTTCCAGTCGATACTCGATGAGGCCACAATTCGCAATGTCGATCGCAATGCTGGCAATCGGAAAAATCGTTACTCTCCTTCCATCTTCCAGAGATGATACGAATGAAAGGCTCAAGTTTTTTGGCAACGAGAGCGCCTGTGGCGTACGCTTTTCGATAACCAACTTAGGCGACAGATGTCTCCTTTGCATGACCTGTCGCAACTTGCTCGCCCACCGAGTGTGAGGAAAAATCATGGCTTCATTGCGTTCCAAAATTTATATTGATCGAACTGTACAAGGTGCGATTGCCAAGAGAGTGATCTTGCATTGGTTTGTTTTCTTGGTGTTGACAAGCCTATCACTTTTCACGCTGGAGAGCTTTCTCGGCGACTCGCAACTGAGCATGTCGGAACATGCTGGGGTGGTGTTGAGCAAGTACTCGTTCTTCTTCGTATTGATGTTTGCGATTATGCCGACATTTATCTACGACACCATCAAACTGAGCCATCGGTTTGCTGGTCCCATTTTGCGGCTCAAAGAATCGCTCAAGGGACTTGCCGATGGTGAAGAAGTCGCACATCTCAAATTTCGCGAGAATGACTTTTGGCGAGAGCTGTCCGAAGATTTTAATCGAGTGGCGGACCGTGTTCGACCAACTACGGAGCCAGCATCGACACCTGAACCGGAACATGTTGCACTGTAGTTGTGCTTGTACATGCCCCATCTTCGACCTTGAGAATATTCCCTTATACGCCCGCTGAAGTGATTTTCACGATGAGTCCAGCTCGCCAGAAAAATCGACGATTGAAACCACGACGCGGCGCAGCATTGACTGAATTTGCAGTCTGTTTGCCAGTCATCATTCTGTTGGTCTTCGCCTCGTTGGAGGGTGCTAACATGCTGTTTATGCGGCAGGCCGTTGTCCAATCTGCTTACGAAACGGTTAAAGCTGCGGCGAAATCACGAGGCAACGCAACGGATGCAGAGCTGGTTGGACGTCAAGTCTTAACTGCTCGGCGACTGACTCCTCAATCGATCACGATCAACCCGCGAAACGTCGACAGCTTGGCAGCTGGTACACCGATCCAAGTGACGGTGAATGTCAATGGTGATGCGAAGAGCATCATCGGCTTTGGGCCATTTCGCGGCTTGGTGATCGAAGCGCAAGCCACCATGTTTAAAGAGTAATGGTCATGAAAAAACAGATGAGACAACAAGACCGTCGCGGGGCAATGCTCGTACTCGTCGCCTTTGTACTGGTTATCCTGTTAATCGGTGCAGTCTTCAGTGTGGATGTTGCCTACATGCACATGGTTCGTGCAGAACTGCGTACAGCGACCGACGCCGCAGCTCGTGCAGGCTCCGAGGCACTGGCGCGGACGCAGGATATCGACGTCGCACGTGCAGCAGCCATCAACGCTGCCTCGCAAAACAAAGTCGCCGGCAAGGGGCTCACATTAAGTGGTAATGACGTATTGTTTGGTGGTCTCAATGTATCGCAAAACGGAAGATTTGATTTCTCCGAAGGCCAGGCTCCCACCACGGCTGTGCGCGTCTCTGGGCGTCGCGACCAAGCTTCCGCTGATGGTGCCGTCCAACTTTTCTTTGCCAGACTGTTCTCGACCAGCCAGTTTGAACCCGTGCTCGACGCCACGGCAGCGGCCAATGTAAGAGACGTGGCGCTCGTCCTTGACGTTTCCGGTTCCATGGCCGCCTCTGCGGGCGGTATCACCCGCTTGCAGGGTTTGAAGTTGGCGGTCAATGCATTCATCGACGAAATTGTTGCATCCAGTCCGAGTACCCAACTTTCGCTTACAAGCTACTCGACCTTTGCAACCAAGAATCTTGAACTCACCAACGACTTTCAATTGGTCCGGACGACAACCAATCGATTCATTCCCACGGGGTTCACCGCAATTGGCAATGCTCTAACGGTTGGCAGCGATTCGTTGGTGCGCGATCCACTCGCACGCACCTTTGCAGCCAAGACCATCGTGCTCATGACGGATGGAAATCATAACACTGGCCCGTCCCCAATTACCACGGTGTCCACTGCCATTGCACGGGGACAACAGGTTCATACGATCACCTTTGGAAGCGATGCCGACCAAAACTTGATGCGCCGCGTTTCAAATGCGGCTGGTCAGGGTAGCCTCCACATTCATGCCGACGATGCGGCGGATCTCACCGAAGCTTTTCGCGAAATAGCGCGCAGCCTCTCGGTTGTACTCGTTGAATAGCCGTTCATCGCCGCCCCCTACCTTACAAAGATGAGCGAACATGAAGAAAAACGCCATTCCGAGAAAACAAAGACAACGACGTGGGGCTACCGCGGTTGAGTTCGCAATGACAGCTCCACTTGCCTTCCTCCTGCTCCTGGGAGCACTTGAGCTGGGACATGCCAATATGGTGTTCAATACCACCGAAGCCGCGGCTTATGAAGGTGCACGGCATGGTATCGTGCCAGGTGCCTCCGCAGTTGATTGCGTTTCCGAAGCCACCCGCATTCTAGAGATTTCTGGGATCCGAGGCGCAGTTGTGAGCGTCGTCCCAGCGGATTTAGACACGATTAGTGATTCGGTTCAAGTCATCATCAATGTGCCGTATTCGTCAAACACGATCGTCGCGCAGACCTTTACAAAACAGCTCCAAATTTCGCGAGCTTGTGAGCTCAGACGCGAAAAGCTGTAACTGTAGTGAAAGTCGCTAGACTTCCCGTCAGCCTGGGATCTCTAGCGAGATCCACTACGCTAATATTGCCAGGATTTCTAGCGAGGTCCACTACGCTGTTCGCATCCTCATACAGCGGGCAAAGCGACGGATTCTTCATTGGGAATAGGCGTGGTTCCAGGATGCGCGGGATGACTGAGATCAACGCCAAGCCATTCGGACACGAGCAGATAGATCTGGAAGAAAACTGGCACTTGAAAAAGCACGAGAATTGTCGAGAGCATCAGCCCAAATGCAATACTGGTGGCCATTGGAACAAGGAACTGCGCCTGAAACGACGTCTCCATCAACATTGGGGCTAGTCCACCAATCGTAGTAACGGATGTCAAGAACACCGGGCGCATTCTCCGTCGTCCCGCTTCTATCAACGCTTCGTGATTGTCCATACCCGATCGAACACGCGAGTTGATGAAGTCAACAAGCACAATCGAATCGTTGACCACGACACCGGTTAAAGCGACAACTCCGAAGAAGCTGAAGAGTGTTACTTCGATGCCCATGATGCCGTGCCCCCAGACCGCACCGATCACGCCAAAGGGAACGATGGCAAGAATCAATAAGGGCTGAAAGTACGAACGAAACTCGACAACCAGCAACACATACATTCCGAGAATTGCCATCCCGCAGCCCCAAAATAAGCTCGTCAGCGATTCCATGGTCTGCTTTTGCTGTCCTTCCCAATTAACCGTGACATCAGGGTATTTTTCGGCAATGACGTTGGGAAAGAAATCCTTTTGCAATTCATCAATGATCTGGGCTGCATTGGCTTCGGCGGTATCCAGATCAGTGGTGATGGTCATCGAGCGTCGTTGATTGAGTCGATTGATTTCCGAGTAACCTTGTGTCACGGTACGCTCGGCGAGTTCTGTGATGGGGCGTTCGATGCCATCGTCGCCACGCACCCGTATCTCTTCAAACCGGGTCAATGAGTTGCGTTCGTCTTCGGGATAGCGGACCATTAATTTTACTTCGTGGCGCCCGCGTTGGAGACGCATGACCTCAGCGCCGTAATAGGAGTTGCGAATGGTTTCGGCCAGGTCGGCACTAGTGATGCCCATCGCCTGGGCGCGATCCTTCACACGAATCTGGAATTCGGTTTTTCCAGGGGTGGCGTCGTCGCGGATGTCATACACGCCTTGGTAGGTTGCCAATTTCTTTTTTGCTTCCTCTACCGCCGCAATGAGTTGATCGTTGTTCTCAGCTGGGGCCAGCAAGCGAAATTCGATCGGATTGCCCCCAGGCCCCACGCTTGCCGAATCAAACGTCACACGTTCGGCGCCGTTGAACGTTCCAGCCGCCTTGCGCCAACGATTGATCAATTCGGTACTGCTAACGGACCGGATACTTGAATCGTGCAGTTCGACATAGATTTGCCCTACGTGGCTGCCACTGCTATTGCCTGTCGAACCCATCGCACCTTGCGATGTCGCTTCACCAACTTGTCGAAAGGTGAGTTTGACAGGGCCACGCGGTGTAGAATCTGAGCCTGCCTGTGCCACCATCATTTCTACACCATTTGTTGCCACATCTTCGTCATAGACCTCTTCGCTAACCTTTCGGATCGCTTCTTCGATTTGCTGGGTGGCAGCGTCTGTCACTTGGACAGGTGTTCCATCGGGAAACACAATTTGAGCAAGGATCTGGTTACTATCGCTCTTGGGAAATGCTTCAAACGGAATGTAACCGGCGCGAACGACCGCGATGGTTACCAGGAGCAGTGCTAGCCCGCCTCCGACCCCTAACAACGGATAAGTCAATAGAAATCGCAAAGTTGGAATGTAGACTTTGTCGCCAAACCGATCCATCAAGCCGCCACATACCGAGCTACCGTAGTCAAACAACCGCACCAACGGATCGAAGACATGCGACAAGCCTGCCGAAATGTACTCAAATACGGATCTCGGTTTATCGACCTGCCCGTGCGACAGGTGGCAAGGAAGGGCCGTTGACGCTTCAACTAACGAAATCCCAAGCATGGCGATAATCGCCACCGGCATGACAGCGATAAATTTCCCCATCACTCCAGCGACAAAAAAGAACGGCAAAAAAGCGATGATCGTCGTGGCTACCGCTGCGATGATCGATGGAAGAACTTCGGTCGTTCCATCAATGGCCGCCTGCACAAAGTCCTTGCCCATCTTTCGATGCTCGTAAATGTTCTCACCCACGACGATCGCATCATCGACGACAATTCCCAAAGCCATTAGAAACGCGAACATGCTTAGCATATTAAGCGTCTGGCCGGTAAGCAGCAGAATGATACCCGCTCCCAGAACTGCGATCGGAATTCCGAGCGAAACCCAAAACGCCAAACGAAATTCCAAAAACAGTGCGAGCAGGATAAATACGAATACGAGTCCTTGAATGCCGTTGTCTCGAAGAAGTCGCATGCGGTCGGCCACGTCAATACTGGTGTCACCCCATACTTCCAAGCCGTAGCCGGCGGGAAGTCCATCCGCCTTGTATTCAGCCGCAAATGTGCGAACTTCTTTAGCAATCCGCAACAAGTCCTCCTCTGCGGTGCGGTCGACGCTTACCACCAAGGCCGGCTTTCCGTTCACTTCGTTGATTACTGACTTATCCTCAAAGTCATCTTTCACATGACCAATATCCGAGATCTTCAGCACGACCCCGTTGGGTTGCGCAATGACGGGTAGTTGTTTGATCTGCTCACCAAACTCGCGTCGATTTTTTCCACGCAATAGAATCTCCTGGCCATCAGCCTTCAGCTGACCGCCGGGTAGTTCAATGTTCTCGCGCCGCAAAATCTGGGCAACCGTTGAAAGCGTCAGTCCATATTTTCGAAGCGTGTCTTCTGAAATTTCGACATCGATCTGGAACAGCTTCGCACCGAGAATATTCGCCTGGCTGACATTTTCCAGTTCCAGTAACCGTTCACGGACCCCTTCGGCCACTTCTCGCAAGTTGGTCTCCGCAGCTGGGCTAGTCGACTCCGGTCCAATAACGGCGAGTCGTATTGCTGGTTCTCGAAAAGTGATCTGTTCCACCTGGGGAGTTTCAGACGATTCGGGAAAGTTCGTAATGCGGTCGACCCGCGAACGAATCTCCGTGACGATCTTCTGAACATCTCGCACGTTTGAGTTCAGCTCAACAATGACAAACCCACCACCTTCGCGAGCAATACTCACCAAACGTTTGATGCCGTCCAAGGCGCGGACTGCTTCTTCGACGGGTTGGCACACACCTTTTTCTGCGTCCAGCGGCGATGCGCCTGGATAGGGTACCGAGACAAGCACGATCTCGAGTTCAAACTCTGGGAAGACCTCCCGTCGAAGCATCGCAAAACTGATAACACCAGCAATTAACGTAGCAACTACGGTGACATTCATGGCTGGCGTATTGTTAACCGCCCATTGAACCAGCGATCTCATCTTCTCAATTCCCCATTAATGCGGACGATCTCTAACCAGCCTGAAACGTTAAAGTGTTGGTGCAGGTGTTGTAGTGAGTGTCGCTGGTGTAGGTTCTTGCGTATCATCGGGTACACGAATGGTATCCGTGCCCATTCCTTCGATTCCTGGAAGTGGCGTCACCACGACCATGTCTCCGGCCTTCAACATTCCACCTGGGACTTCACAGATCCAATATTCAGTTGATTCACTCGACGTGCCGGCGACCGGCGACGACGCCGCGCCGGTACTTGCATCATTATCGGAGGCCGTCGAGTACACCACATCGGGTTCATAGGCCCCCACTACCTGGACGCCATCGATGACCTTCAAAAAGCCCGCCTGCCATTCATCGGGATTTGGCTTTTCTTCAACGTTAGCGGTCGCGGCCTCTTGATCATCGTTGCTGTTTACTACGGGATTCGTCGAGGAATTTGTCTCTACAATTTCGTTTGCATAGCGCTTCTTAACCACTTCAAACGCACTCTCATCCGGCGTGAATTTCCAAATGCGATTGGAGCTCGTCGCAGGTTTGATGCTCAGTTTGGGGACAAGCAGCAGTTGGGTCGCTGGGCGAGCCAGGATCTTGACATCCACAAACATGCCGCGCACAAGTGTTGAAGGCCCGCTCCGCGATTTGTTGTCAACAGGCCGCCCATCAACGCGGTACTCCGTTGGGTTGTCTACAACCACACGTACCGGAATTGTGCGGCTTTGTGGATCCATCCCAGGTCCATCGTACCGCGCAAGCACGCCGTCCCATTCGTATCGCATCGCTTCACGCCCCGCCAAATTGAACTGAACCTTCACCGGGACAGGCGGTAACTCATAACGCGACGCATCCGCTGCGTTGATCAACTGGTCGGTACTCAACTCATTTTTGTCGAGCACCCAGTAGAGCTGATTCATCCGCAAGTTGACGGCGATTTCAACTTTTTCGGTGTCTTCGATTACGAGCAACTGAGTGCCCCGCTGCACGTAAGAGTCCTGTTCCACTTCCTCACTCACAATTCTCCCATCTACCGGAGCACGGACAACAGTCCTTTCGAGATCGAGTGCGGCCTGTTCCAATTCCGTTTCTGCCAACTTGGCTGCCAACTCGAGTCGAGTCGCTCGCGCTTCAAAGGTCCTTAACTGATTCTGCAGTGTCACTTTTTGATTCATGCTGCTCAGCAGCGAACGTCTGGCTTGGTCAAGCTCTGCTGCACTGGCAAAAGAACTTCCTAACGATTGATACCGCTTGACCTCTTGACCGGCAAGTTCGTATTCCTGTTCAGAGACATCAATCAAGCGTTTCGTGTTTTCTACATCTTGTTTGAGCTCTTCAAGCGATGCCAATTCTTGATCGCGCTTGCGCGTGAGCCGTTCAACGGTGAGTTCGTAGTCGCGTGGATCAATTCGCAACAACACTTGATCCTTTTTGACAAAGTTGCCACTACGAACATTTGGGGCTTTTTCGATGATCCTCCCGGCAGCTTCCGCGGCTAGTGCAATCTCGCGGTAAGGAACGACAGTTCCGCTCAGCGGGATGTCCAGCGTTTCTGAGAGTTCGGCCAAGGCACGTACGTATTGCACCTCCGCGCTTGGCATCTTGGTTAGCAACGATGCTTTGTCAGCCCCAATTCCAGAGGCCTTCGTGTTTACGGGAGGACGCATGCTGACTAACACGCCGACACCCACGGCGACGAATATGAGTGGTAGCAAGCCACCGAGAATAATGCTTTTAATGTTCATGTTGTTGTCATCTATCCGGATGAATTGCTGTTAGCTGGATATTTTCATGTTGGTGCGCAGCGCACTAATCTGATTCAAAATCGAATCACAAATCTCGTCCGCTACGTGCTCGGGAATTTCGTTTTCGGGAGTATCAAGCCCCAAAATGGCTCGCAGGCTCTTACCCGTTCGGAGGAACATCGAGCGGGCAATGATCTGGGTGGCGAGCGATCGGCGCAACGCTGGAGAATTCAAAACCTCGCCCAATACTTCGCCCAAAAGCCGATCGAGCCGCTGGAAATCTGCTTTGAAGTATTCGCCTAACCGCTCAGCAACTTGTTCCGAAGGTGCAATAATCTCTCGAAGCATTAACGTGTTCTGCCAAGGCGCCGTCGCCTCAGAACCTGTCCGTCGCGCCAAAGCTCGCAAGAACTCGCGCAACAATTCTTCGCGGTGCTTTCGAGTTTGAAGATCGGTTCCACCAGGAAGCGAATCGACATTGGGAACAGGGAATAAACGTTGCTTGCGCTCACATGCCGCCTCGACACATCGCACGTACAGTCGTTGCTTGTCGCCAAAATGATAGTTTATGGCTGCAACGGAACAGCCCGCCGCTGCGCATATCTCACGCACCGTCGCTGCGTTTCCCTTTTGTGCAAAGATCTCCCCCGCAACCTCAATCAGACGTTCAGCGGTTGACACTTCCGAAGCTTGAGACAATCGCCCTGACCTTTTTCCCATGTATTTGTCGCCGGTCGCAGTGGAAGAGCTTCAATGAGAAGTCACCGCAGAAAGTCCGGACGGGTATAAAACAGTTGTTTCAAACAAGTGTTTATTAAACTGGGCATTTTGGCAAGGCCAAAACGATAATCGCGAATATGCGATTTTCAGGGACACATGTCAAAGCCAAAGAAATTAAGGGAGTTTGGTATCTACCGCTTCGTCCACTGCGTGTAACCGCGCGAATTACCAAAGTGTCTACTCCAATGCGCCGAAGGATTAGTCCCAAACCACCCGTACGCATAACCACTCTTCAGGGGCATTTGATCAGTTGACACAACGCTATTACCACTCGACAGAGGGGAAAGTGTCAAGTAGCGGGCTGACGGCGACACCGCCTGAACCGGCTGCGCATGGCGACTACCTCCCCAGGGGAAGCTGAGCTCCTGAGCATGAGCTGAAGAATTAACAAAGGTCATCAGGATAAGAGCAGACGCACTGATTAATGAGTATTTCATACTTGGTCATACTCCTGGATTGGGCGGCTCGAATTGGCTCAGCAACATAACCGCATTTGATCACAACGGCTGATCGAAGCCATTTGGGAAATGGTAGCTCACAAACTGCCAACCGGCGGAGCGGAGGTCTAATTTCAGTCAAAACGCTGGACTTGGAGCTAGCATTCTGCGAGAATGAGATCGGGGATAACAGGATTTTTCTCGCTCTTCGCTCAAACTCTCAAGGGGACTTAGCATGCGTCGCACTCTACGCACCGGCTTTACGCTGGTGGAACTTCTCGTCGTGATCGCCATTATTGGCGTATTAGTTGGACTGCTACTCCCCGCCGTACAAATGGCCCGAGAAGCTGCTCGACGCACCCAATGTGCCAACAACATGAAGCAGCTGACGTTGGGGCTTACGAACCTTGAGACGAACAAGAAGAAGTACCCCGGCTATCAAAACGAGTTTGGGGGGCACATCGTCAGCGGAGATCGACTCGCCAAGATTGGCAGTTGGGTGGTTTCCTTGCTTCCTTACGTCGAACAAGAAGCGTTAGCCGAGTTGTGGGCCGATCCAGCTGAGCACGCAAATTGGTTGGCAGGACCTGGCAGCGGCTCGCAGTTGTTTCCAAACCTGGCGATGTTGGCTTGCCCATCTGACGTTACTCACAAAGAAACAGAAGCGCTCTCCAGCTACGTTTGCAATGCAGGGTATTTGGAAGTCGATTCATCTGGAAATGCTGTTGCATCACCCATCAATCAAAGTGCCGCAAACACCGTCTTTGTTAATGCTGTCGGCCCGGCAATTAACGGTGTAACCGTTTTTGCACCAAATCCCAAAGGTCACACAAATGCCGGGAAGATCAAAGACGGACTTACACAAACCATTGCCTTCGTCGAAAATCTGCAAGCTGACAGTTGGGCATATCCGAACGTTGCAAATTCGGCCACTCCAGCTGCCCGTTGGCGTAACGGTGCCGTTTGGCTATATCGCGAAGTTCCAGGTGCGGTGGGTGCTAGCGACAGCATCCCTGACGTAGTTCCGATGAACTTGATCGACGGCGAAAAAGATGTAGCGGACATCGACATCCATGGCTACAACTGCGCTCGTCCTTCGTCGGGGCACACCGGTGTTGTAGTTGTTGGTATGCTCGACGGATCGGTTTCAAATCTGGACATCGAAGTCGAGTATCACGTCTATCAAGCTTTGATGACACCGTATACGAAGAAGAGCAATGTACCCTATCCAGCTTATCTGCTAAAAGATGAAGACTTCCGTCAATAAGCAGTCACGCGTCCGCTGAGCGTCAAGCGCGATCCTCAAAACCCTGAGTTCCCCAGCCAAGCTAATGGATGCGTCCCGTGAAAACACCGGGACGCATTTTTTTATTTCTCCGCGGCAGTGTTCTCACGCATAGTGCCAAATTTCTTCTTGAATGGAGCAATATCCCGGCTCTGGCGCATCGCTCGTGGGAGTTCAAGGCGGAGCGCTTTGATCGTTTAGGCGGTCTATCAGCTGTTCCATTACAATGAGTTCGACCGCGCTCAATTCAACGTGCATTGCAGCGGCAGTCTCAATGATCTGCTCGGGTCGTTTTGCACCGCAAATTGCCACCGTAATCCCAGGCTGCTGCAAGGTCCAGGCGATGACCAACTGCGACACAGTACAAGCTTTGGCGTTTGCCATCTCGCGCAGTGCGTCGAGTAGCTCTTGGGCTCGTTCCCACGCTTCACCTTGGTAGATGGGATAGGTCAATCGTCGGTCTCGCGGGTCAAACTGATGCCCCCGCAACAACTTGCCGGCCAGCAGGCCCTTCATCAGGACCCAATAGCAGGCAAGTGCAATTTGTTGCTCTTTGCAGAAGTCGCGAATCGCCACTGTTTTTTCTTGTTGCAACATGTTGAACGGGGGCTGGACGACAACGACGGGGCAGATCTGGTGGAACGCTGACAATTGAGCTTGATTGACATTGGAGACTCCTGCGTATCGAGCCAATCCGCGACGAATTATCTCGCTGATAGCACCCGCTGACTCTTCGATCGGGACTGCTGGATCCGGTTCATGCAAGTACATTATGGCGACATTGTCGACTCCCAATCGATGCACGATCTCTTCGGCGTGTTTGAGCAAAGTTTCAGGAGTTCCGTCTACGACGCGTGTACGATCGCTTCGATAATGGCTGCCGACTTTGCTGGCCACGATGATCTCTTCATTCCGCTCGCGCAGGACTTTTGCGATCAAGCGGTCTGCCTCGCCGTCGTATCCGTACGAATAAGCGGTGTCCAGGAAGTTAACGCCGGAGTCGATGGCCGCGTGCAATGTTGCCAGACTGTCGCGGTCGTTAACATCCAACGACGAAACTCCCGCAATGGGCCAGCACCCAAAACTAACAGGACTTACTAACAAATCGGAGTTGCCAAGTTGTCGCCTCATGATCGTCGCGTCTTTCTTGAATTTTGGTTTCCCCTCACCTCCTCGATACCCTCCAAGGCGTATGCCGTTCTAAGCGTCACAGCGAGTCACCAAGGGCGAATGAACTCACTTTCGCTCGAACTTTGGGGGAGTGGCTGAGGAGGGAGCTTTCATAAATCTAACGTTCAGTTTGCTCAATGCTAAACAAAGGTCACTCAGTAAGTCGAAAGATGTCTAGTAGTTAAGTCGATCTCGCAAAACTACAATGCAAACATACCCAGCATTCGACCTGGATGCCACAACACCCAGTTCACCCACCAAGTACGGAGATTCACAGTGCTACATGCGGTCATTATGGCTGGTGGTTCCGGTACTCGCTTTTGGCCTGCGAGCCGTAACAAGTACCCAAAACAATTGTTGCAATTGGTTGGCGAAAAGACCATGCTTCAATCGACAAGCGAACGTCTAACGGGGTTGATTTCTCCCGAACATACGCTCGTCATGACCAACATGCACTTAGTGGATGCGGTTCGTGAACAGTTGCCTGATGTGCCACCTGAGCAAATCGTTGGCGAGCCGATGAAGCGCGATACGGCGGCCTGCATTGCATTGGCCGCATCGCTGATTATTAAAGCAGATCCGGATGCGATCATGTTGGTTTTGCCAGCCGACCACGTGATCAACACCGAAGCGCAGTTTCAGGACTGTATGCGTAGCGGAGTGCGACTGATCGAACAGTCGCCGGATCGCATCGTTACTTTTGGAATACGCCCCACTTATGCATCCGAGTCATTTGGCTATGTGCAGCGCGGTGAAGCGTTGACCGGTTCCAACGTGCCTGGAGCCTATCGCGTTGCATCTTTCCGCGAAAAGCCGAATCAACAGATCGCCGAGCAATACCTTCAGGCCGGAACCTACGACTGGAATAGCGGCATCTTCATGTGGCGGGCCGCGACGATCCTGGACGCACTGCGTCGCTTCGAACCAGAAATGATGAAGCGGATCGACAAAATTTCTGCTGCGATGGGCACCCCCGGTTTTAACGTGACGTTGCAGTGTGAATTTGAGCAGATTGATGGTCGGTCGATCGATTACGCAGTGATGGAACGCTATCACGACGTCGCGGTGATCGAAGCTAACTTTCGTTGGGATGACGTCGGTAGCTGGCAGTCCATTGGCCGCCTAACCGAACCGGATGAGCAAGGTAACTGCGTCCGTGGAAAATTTCTTCCAATTCAGTCTCAACGCATGATCGTCTACGGTGACGATGACCACCTGTTGGTCACCATCGGTATGCAAGATATGATCGTGGTGCACACTAAGAACGCCACCCTGGTCGCTCCCAAGTCGGAAGAGGAGCATGTGCGCGAGGTCGTCAAGCAGTTGCAAGCTCGCAAGTGGGAAGATTTCCTATAAGCGCCGAATCACTTGCTATTGAAACCCATGGGCTGGGCAAGGCCTATCGCGAAGTAACGTCGCTGGTCGATTGCAATTTGCATGTTCGAACGGGTCAAGTCTACGGCTTGCTCGGCGCCAACGGAGCAGGTAAGACCACTCTAATTCGAACATTGCTCGGTTTCATTCGTCCCACGAGTGGCACCGCAAAAGTTTACGGTTTCGACATAGTCAAAGATTCGCTCCGCGTACGCGAACAAGTTTCTTATTTGCCGGCAGACGCCAGGCTTTATCGGTCGATGCGAGGCTCTCAAGTACTGGAGCTGTTTGCTGGCCTGCATCGCTACGGTGACCTCGAGCGCTCGCAGCAGATCGCACACAGGTTAGATTTGGACACACGTCGTCGGGTGATGTTCATGTCGACTGGTATGCGACAAAAATTGGCAATCGCTGTGGCGCTCGGTTGTGACGCGCCTTTGGTTATCTTGGACGAGCCTACCGCTAACCTCGATCCCAACGTGCGTGGTGAAGTACTCAAACTAATTCGCGAGATTCGTGGTCGGGGCAATACGGTCTTGTTGTCGTCGCATATATTTAGCGACATTGACGAATCTTGCGACAGCGTCGGGGTGATACGCAGCGGCAGGTTAGTGGCTGAACAAAATATTGCCCAGTTGCAACAATTGCACATCGTTGTTGCATCTTGGCGTCAAGGCGAACAGCCCAGTGACTTTGGAAAATTACCCCACCCCAAATTTTTAGAAATGATGAGCGGTGACAAAGCCCAACTCACTTTGCATTTGAGCGGCAGTCCGCAGCTCTGGTTGGAATGGTTGGCTAGTCAACCGTTGGAAGTCTTGAAAATTGAGCGGGCCGGTATTCAAGCGGTCTACAATCGCTTTGCCCACAGCGATAACCCTTAGCCTCGTTCGTTAGCGTTGGGTCGACTGAACTTTATGAACCGTTTGCTGATCAAAAAATGCCTGCACGAATCGTCATTGTTGTTTGCCGCTTGCGCGTTGATGATCTTTGTATTTTGTTGGACCCGAGTTTGGATCGTTTGCCAGTTCGACTTGCAAAAGTTCCAGCCCCTACTGGAACAGTTTCGGCGATTTGAGAAGTTCGCGCCGGTTCCGCTAGAGCAACTGCTGACCTATCCCGGCAGCATTGGCATGTCCTTTAGCGAACCTGTTTTGATTCTCTGCATTCTGGTTTGGAGCATTTCACGTGGCTCGGATGTCGTCAGTGGAGAACTGGGGCGCGGGACCTTAGAAATGCTGCTGTCGCGCCCGGTTGGCCGTCTTCGCTTGGTTGCCATTCACTCGATTGTTTGTGTCATTGGCTTGGCGCTACTCTGTGCATGCGCCTGGATGGGATTGTATTTCGGTATTCATTCGAACTCAGTGAACGAAACAATCAGTCCATCCATTCAATTTAGACTTCCGATGCTGCCGATCGACGTTCCGATCCCGATTGGAAACACAACTGAAATATCGACACCGCTTGTGAAGTTTGTCGATCCGGGGCTCTTCGTACTGCCGTGCATCAATCTATTCGCATTCGGTTTCTTTATATTCGCTTTCAGTACTCTGCTGAGTTGTATTGATCGCTATCGTTGGCGAACCATTGGCGTCGTCATCGGGTTCTATGTAGTTCAGTTACTCATGTTCTTGTTGAGTAAGACAATTGCCAGTCTGCGATTTATCGAGAATGTCACCTTCTTGTCCTGTTATCAACCCGATGCCATCGTACATTTTGTGCAGAAGCACCCTCAGTCTGCTTGGAGCATAGTTGCACCGGGCAGCAGTAAATCATTGACATGGCCTCATCTTCTCGGCCCCTTAGGCCTTTCCATGCTACTGATCGTCGGTGGCTCAGTGGTGTTGGCATTCGCCATGCTGCATTTTCGCCGCCGCGACCTGCCAGCCCCGCTCTAATAATCAGGGGTCAGGCCTTGTGTTGAGTTTTTGCATGCCTTAAGCTTTTGTAATAATGCAACTTTGTCATCCATGAAGGCTTGCACAGATGCCACGACCGCCGCGGATTCAATTTGCTGGTGCGAACTATCATATCGTCACTCGAGGCGATGGACGAAGACCGTTGTTTCATGATGCAGGTCATTACGAACGATTTACCAAGGGACTTCAGGATGAGGTTCAGCGTTGCGGCTGGATTGTGTTGGCGTATTGCTGGATGCCCAACCACATCCATGCCTTAATCGAAACGCCCGAGCCCAATTTGGCTCACGGGATGCAACACTGGCTCTCTGGCTATGCCAATTGGTACGCAAAGCGAAACCAGCGAACGGGACACTTGTATCAGGGTCGTTATAAAGCGTTCCTTGTGGAAGATGACAGTTATTACTGGACGTTGAGTCGCTATATACATCTCAATCCATGCAGGGGTAGCAAGCCACTTGTGAAGGATCCTGAATCCTGGCCCTACAGTAGCTTTGGTGGTTATGCACGCAAGAGCAAACGCGTGGACTGGGTGCAGTACGATCGACTCCACACGCATTGGAGAGCATCGGTGGGTGGAAGCAATCCAGAGCGTGCCTATCGACAATACGTCATGGAAGGACTTGCCGATCCAGAAGATCCTTTTAAGAAGGAGTTACGGGAATGGGTCTTTGGAAGTGAAGATTTTCTCCGCCGGATGTTGGCACTGGCTGAAGGAGACGACGTTAAGAAGTACCAGTCGACGAGTCGACGATTGAGAGCCGTCAGCGTGAAGGAAATCATCGATGCAACAGCTCAAGAGCACGGTGTAGATGCGTCGGACTACGCCAAATTCCGTAGTCGCGCAGCGGGTCGAGACATGGCGGCTTGGTTGTGTCGCCAGTGGACCGGCGTTAGCTTGAGCGCGCTCGGAAGTGCCTTTGGTGTAGAAGGGACTGGCAGCGTATCAAATCTCGTGCGCCGCGCTGAGCAGCGGCGTAAGACGTCAAACAGTTGGATAGCCTGCCAATCCCGCATCGAAGCCGCATTGGGCCTGAAAACTCAACACAAGGCCTGACCCTCTGACCCTTAGTCATATTAACTTAGTCATATTAATGATTGTGTCCGGCGTGTGGGTCGGATACTGCGTTGGTCGCGGGAGCGTGGTGATGAGCATGTTCGCCCTCCGCCAAGCCAATGGCCCAGGCGGCGGCAATTCCCAAAAGCAGAGCGATCGAAAGTGGGATGCGACTGTGGGAATGAAATTCCATTTCGGGCAGTAGATCGCTGAGAGCTATACATAAGAAAACGCCCGCTGAAAATGCTAGTCCCCAACCAGCCAAACTTGCGGACCAGCCGACGGAAAGGTTTGTTCCGCCGAGGAATAACAGTGCACCAAGGGGGCACATGAGTGCGAAGCCCACGTTGACGAGTAATCTCTTCGAAGCGCTCGTAACCGGGTGCATCAGCGACGTGATCGAAACAGCATCCAGCGGCTTATGCAACAAGACGGCAAGGAAGATGCCAAGGCCAGGTAACATGCTGCCATGGCCCGATTCGACGGCAACCCCAGCTCCCATCGCAATGCCATCCATGAGCGTATGGAGTCCCAGCCCAACCAGGACGGCGATCCAGCGGGTGGGCGCGACGTGTCCGACGGGCTGGTGGTCGTTGTCGTGGTCGTGCGCGTGAGAAGTAGCCCGAGGATCGGCTGGATGATGGTGTGTCGAACAGATGTGTGTTTGCTCCGACTGATGGCGTTCATATTCATCTGCAGCCGATTGCTCGACTGCTGCGATGCCAAAATCGGCTGGACCATGCTGATGAAAATGAAAAAAACGTAAGAGGAAGAATGTGGCCAACAGCCCGAGCATTACCCCCCCGGTCACTTGGTCGATTTTAGAAGGGCCGACCGCCGCGAGCGCATGAGGAACCATGTGAAATACGGCAATTCCCAACATAACGCCACCAACAAAGCTGATCATCAACTGCATGCGTGTATGGGTTAACCGTATCCATTCGGGTAGGAGGCCTCCCAAGACCGAAGCTAAAATCACCGCCGCAGAGTAGGCGACAAGCACACCGATCGAGTGCCATTCGAGCGCAAGAAGACTCGGCATTGATTTTCCAACGAGATGATTAACGAAGAACGTTGCCAAACGCGATGTCACGCGTTTGAGAGATCTTCGCGATATTTTACTAATCCGCAAGCAGGATAGCTGAACAACCTTCGAAGGTGGCTGCGTTCGACGGATGAAACTTTGCATGCCCAGGCGACTGGCACGCGAGATGCATGGCAGCAACTGCCCCTACAACTTACTGATTGCGAAGCGCCCCCAGCGCTTAAATTATGGAACTATGAAGCACAATCGAGCTCATTCTCCTTCTGAAACGGACGCAACGGGGAATCGAGATTTTCACGTCGTCGGAGTTGGCGCCTCAGCGGGCGGTCTGGAAGCAATCGAGGCGCTTTTCCAACATATGCCGCTCGAAATAGGGGTGGCTTTTGTCGTCGTTCAGCACCTCTCGCCCGACTTCAAGAGCCATATGGAGGAGTTAATCGCTCGGAAAACGCGCATTCCAGTTCATTTGGTTGAGGATAAATCAGAGGTTCATCCCAACGCAATCTACCTTCTGCCAGCCAGAATGGAGATGGTAATTGCGGATGGCAAGCTCTTGCTAACGGAGCGTAGTCCGGATCGGAGTTTTGCGCATCCGATTGATCAGTTCTTCCGCTCTTTAGCTCATGACTGCGGACGTCGATCAATTGCCATCATCCTCTCCGGCACGGGAAGCGATGGTGCGCGGGGAGTACGTGAAATTCACGACGCGGGCGGCCTGGTGATGATTCAAGATCCTCAATCAGCGAAGTTTGACGGTATGCCGCTGAGTGCTCAGGCAACGGGCGTTGTCGATCTGGCCGTTCCTCCTGAACAAATGGCCGATGTCTTGCTTCGGTATTCACAGCAGGGTGTGGCCCGCGATCAACTTGCCGGTTTGCCTAGCGTTAACGAAACTCCGTTAGGAATCGACTGCGTTTTCAACCTGCTGCATCAGCATTATGGAATTGATTTTTCTCAGTACAAGTCATCAACCGTTGGACGGCGACTTCAACGACGCATGGATCTGCTAAACATAAACTCGGTCGACGAGTACGTTGAGTACTTGCCCAAACACCGTGCTGAACTGAACGAGCTCTATCGCGACTTGTTGATCGGCGTCACCAAGTTTTTCCGCGACCCCGAAGCGTACGCTACGCTCGCCCGCGAAATAATTCCCAAGATTTTCAACCGCATTCCCGACGGACAAACGGTGCGGACTTGGGTGGCAGGTTGCGCGTCGGGCGAAGAGGCCTATTCGATTGCCATGCTGCTCGATGAAGAGCGGAAGAGACGAGGGGCCAGTGTCGATATCAAAGTATTTGCTACCGACGCGCATCCAACTTCGATCCAAACGGCTGCTCGCGGAATTTACGGTAGCGAAGAAATTTCGCATTTGTCTGACGAGCGTCGGCAACAATATTTTCGTCGTGAGCGGGATGGCTATCA
The DNA here is from genome assembly GCA_041753315.1 of Pirellulaceae bacterium. Taxonomy (GTDB): domain Bacteria; phylum Planctomycetota; class Planctomycetia; order Pirellulales; family Pirellulaceae; genus Aureliella. The sequence continues at coordinate 76,420 of JBGSUV010000069.1, forward strand.
AGTCACACCTGAACTGCGACAGTTGTTGGTATTTGCAGCGCATAACGTGCTCAATGACGCTCCCTTTACTCAGATGGATCTCGTTACCTGTCGCAATTTATTGATTTACTTTCAACCGGCGGCTCAGGCCAAAGCACTGTCGCTTTTTCATTTTGCGCTCAAATCAGGTGGCACATTGTTCCTTGGGCCAAGCGAATCGACGGGAGACTTGTCGGATGAATTTCAAGTGATGAATCCACACTGGCGCGTTTATGTCAAGCGTCGCGACTTACGCATGCCAATCGGTTCAACGGTTTCGATGAGTCAGCGGCTCGAAGGGCCGCGTCTGCCATTGTTGTCGGATAAACCCAGAGCTTCGCGGATCGATGCCAACTTGATCAACAGTTATGACGAACTGCTTTCTCAAAAAATGGGCTCGAGCATCCTGGTTGATCGGCGTGGGAATATTCTTCATATCTTTGGCGGTGCCGAGAGGTGCCTGCGTTTTGCGACGGGACGACCAAGCAATCAAATTTTGGAGGCGGTACACGATGATTTGCGACCTGCCCTCTCCGCGGCCATGCAACATGTCAGCTTGCGCGGCGAAGCTGTGCAATATGCCCCGCTCCAATTTGATATGGGCAAAGGCAAGGAGTCCTTGCGCATCGAAGTCGAACCCATTGGTGATTCGATCACAGGACTTGGTAACATGCTCGTGCTCCTAAAGACCGATGAAGCGCCTCACGAGGAAGCCTCGGTCCAGCCGGAGTCGAGTCCGCAACAACACGCAGAGCCACCAACCGACGCAGGCGCGCAGCGTGTTGTCTATCTCGAGTCGGAACTGCAGCACTCCAAGGAAAAATTGAAAGAGCTCTTCGAAGAGATGGAAACCGCCAACGAAGAGTTGCAAGCTTCCAATGAAGAGCTTATCGCCTCCAACGAAGAACTTCAGAGTACCAATGAGGAACTACATTCGGTCAACGAAGAACTGTATACGGTTAATGCAGAACACCAGCGACGTGCCGAAGAACTGGCCGAAGCAAACGCCGACATGGACAATTTGCTCGCCACTACCCGAGTTGGCGTTGTGTTTCTCGATCAGGAACTTTGCGTCCGCCGTTATACGCCGCAAATCGCCGAACTACTTCGGATCAGCGACCAAGACATCGGACGTCCCATCGAGCACTATGCCCATCGCTTGTGCCATGCGTCACTCATAGAAAACCTGCACGAAGTGCTCGATTCTCGCTCCGAATTTGAGACGAAGATCAAAGACATCTCTGGAAATCCATATCTGCTCCGAATTGTTCCCTACCGCTTCGGCGCGGAATCGCAAGGAGTCGTCCTCACGCTCATCGACATCACCAGGCTGACCGCTGCAGAAGTGCAGCTCGAACGCTTTAAGTTTATGACGGAGACCGCTAGCGACTTGATCATTCTTGCAACTCCGATGGGTAAGTTTCTCTATGTGAATCCGGCGACCTGCGAAGCGCTGGGTTACGCTCGCGATGAACTATGTGAGATGAGTTTTAACGAAGTAGAATGCGAATTGCAAAACAAAGAGATCATCCAGCTTTACGAAACATCCATGACGTCACCCGTTCGGCCGATTCAGTCGGAATGGAGACGTAAGGATGGCTCGAGATTGCCTGTCGAAATCTCTGTGTCAAGTGTCGAAATTGATGGTGAGTATTTCCTGAGTGCCAATGTTCGCGACATCACGGAACGCCGCGCGGCTGAAATCGAGATGCGACTCCAACATTTGGCCATCGAATCGACGCTGAATGGGATTGTCATCACCGACCCTCACCTGCCTGACAACCCGATTACCTATGCAAATCCCGGATTTTTGCGACTCACCGGCTATGCCCGTGATGATGTCTTGGGACGCAATTGCCGCTTCTTGCAAGGCCCTGAATCGCGACCGGAAGTGAAAGAGGAGATCCGGGCCGCAATTGAAAAAGGGCTCCCCTGCCGTGTCTCGATTCGAAATTATCGTGAAGACGGAAGTCTGTTTTGGAACGACCTGCAAATCACACCCGTTTATGACTCGCGGAATCGACTCGTGAACTTTGTTGGCGTTCAGAACGACATCACAGAACGCATGCAGATTCAAGAGGCGCTTGAAATTGGCAGCAACGAAGCGCGAGCGGCAAGCGAAGCAAAGAGCTCGTTTATGGCAAATATGAGCCATGAACTGCGCACGCCCATGACTGCCGTGCTCGGTTTCGCTGACATGTTATCCGAAGAACTTTCACACCCACCACACCGCGAAATGGTGCTGACAATTAAGCGCAATGGTGAGTATCTACTGGCTCTCCTCAATGACATACTTGACCTGTCAAAGGTCGAAGCTGGCAAGATGGAAATTCACCAGCAACAACTCGATGTCCGCCGATTGGTGGAAGATGTACAAGCCCTCATGGAGGTTCGAGCGCTGGAGGAAGGTATACCTCTGCACTTCGAATGGGAAAAAGAAGTTCCGACGGAAGTGACGGCTGATCAGATTCGCGTTCGCCAAATATTGGTCAACTTGATTGGCAATGCACTCAAATTCACCGACGAAGGTACGGTTCGCGTAGTCATTGGCATGGATCGAGAGACCTCCCCACCTCGCCTAACCTTTACCATTCACGATACGGGCATCGGAATCCATGATAGCCATCTGCCTGAGCTGTTTATGCCCTTCAGCCAATCGGGAGTGCAGCGTCGGCGGCGGTTTGGTGGTACCGGACTGGGACTAAGCATCAGCAAACGCCTGGCGGAAGGAATGGGAGGGGAGATCGCGGTGCAGAGCGAACTTGGGGTTGGGAGCAGTTTTACCTTTTCGCTCCCTCTGAATTCTAGGCAAGTCGAACAATGTCAGGCCATTGGAATACGAAGAGAGCAGACCAACACGGCCGTCCCCCGTTATCATCTTCCAGCAATCGATGCACGCGTATTATTGGCTGATGACCGTAGGGACATTTGGCGCGTCGGCAAGTATTTCTTGGAGAAGTGTGGAGCATCGGTGACTGTCGTGGAGGATGGGCTGCAGGCCGTTGAGGAAACGCAACGCGCACTTCAAGAAGGACGCCCATTCGAATTGATCCTAATGGACATGCAAATGCCGGTGATGACCGGACGAGAAGCCATCGCCGAGATTCGACAGATGGGAGTCGCGGCGCCAATCATTGCGCTGACCGCAGACGCGATGGAGGGTGAACGCGATGCATGTATCGAAATGGGTTGCGATGACTATTTCCCCAAACCTATCGACGGCACCAAACTCATGAATCTGGTCGCTTTCCATCTGGAAAAGTAGCCTTTCTTGCGAACTCTTCGCAGCTTTGACGGACGCGACTGAGGCGACAACTCACTCTTCAAAGCGACGGTTGTCCGCCCTTTAAAAACCTCTCCCCAAAAAATTTGGGAAAAAATTTCAAACCAAGAGTAAGGAACGGCAAAAACCTCCGTCAATTCATATAGAGCACCATTTGTTTTTGCTTGGCTATGGAAAGGAGGTTTGCCCTGTCTCGCTAAATTGCCATCCCATCCGTTTTTGGAGCGATGCACTGGCGGCAAATGCGCTCGAGCAACCATGAAGACCACACAAGTGTTGTGGTTTGCATCAATTTTGTATCCCAGAAAACTCCTGTTAAGTGAAAAGGAAAAATGATGAACAAACTAATGAGCTTCACCGTGGCATTGATCGTCGTGTGCGTCGCCGCCATCCGAATCGAGGCCCAAGAGGAGAATTCACCGGTCGCATCGCGTACTAGCGTGGCCAGCCCAACAGTCGACGAGGCTGCGAGTGACGCCCCGAGCAAACCGCGAACGGTGCTTCGACTTCCAAAATATTTCGCAGCGATCGTCAGCGACGTGCAGCGGCGAGAAATCAATGAAATCCAGCGCGGTTACATCGAACGGGTCAAAGCTCTGCAAGAACAACTCGATGCGCTGAAGAAGGAGGAGCTTGCGGCAATCGAGCAAATCCTAAGCGAACCGCAGTTAGCACAGTTAGAGGAAATGCGATTGAATGGTTTGCAGCGTCAGAAGCCGACGTCCCAACCCGCCATGCCGGCAGATGCCAAAAAATCTGCCAAATCCGAGGTAACCCAAAGTGGTGTCGCGGTTGCCGATCGCAGCTCAACCAAAAGCAGAGCCCGGGCAAAGGGCGGCTCCAAGACGGTTGACCCAACCAACGCTGAAATTGACTAGATCCACTCGCGCGGACAGCGTAGCGTGAGCAATAGATATTATCTCCAGGTGTCAATGTGCGCCTGGGGATATTTCGTTGATGTCTGTTTCGCTTCAAATCGCAAATGGATCTTTCGGAATATTTTTGCATCCGACCCCTTCACTCCTGCGAATAGTCTTATGACCCGGCCGGTCGTTTTGAATGACAGTATCCCGTTCCAATACAAACCGAGGGGTTTTGAAGATGAGAATGATGTTGAAAAACTTGTTAGCGGTTGCGCTGAGCGCAGTCGTGGCAGCATCCAGTTTTGCCGCCGAAAAAGATATCGTCGACACCGCAGTGGCAGCCGGAAAGTTTAAGACGTTGGCAGCAGCGCTCGGCGCAGCCGACTTGGTTGAGGCACTGAAGGGAGACGGACCGTTCACGGTCTTCGCTCCCACCGACGACGCGTTCGCTAAACTTCCCAAAGGAACGGTCGAAACGCTCTTAAAGCCGGAAAACAAAGCGAAATTGGCCAGTATTCTGACCTACCACGTTGTCTCAGGAAGTGTGAAAGCTGACCAAGTTGTCAAACTCACTGGAGCTACCACACTTAACGGCCAGCAAGTTGACATCAAAGTCGCCGACGGCAAGGTAACTGTCGATGGCGCGACCGTCGTTACGACTGATATTGCTTGCTCCAACGGCGTGATTCACGTCATTGACGCTGTAATACTGCCGGCAGATAAGAATCTTGCTGAAACAGCAGTCGCAGCAGGCAAGTTCTCAACGCTCGTTGCGGCTGCCAAGGCTGCGGGTTTGGTCGAAGCTCTGTCCGGAGAAGATGCACTTACCGTATTCGCACCGACCGATGAGGCATTCGCAAAGCTCCCGAAGGGGACCGTCGATTCATTGCTCAAGCCCGAGAACAAGAGCAAGCTTGCCGAGATACTAAAGTATCACATCGTTGCCGGGCGAGTGTATTCCTCGGCCGCTGTGGCTGCCAAGTCGGCTGAGACGTTGCAAGGTTCTGCAATCAAAATCACCGTCAGCGACAAGGGAGCAATGGTGAATGAATCGAAACTCGTTATGACCGATATAGATGCATCCAACGGCGTGATTCACGTGATCGACGCGGTTCTCATGCCTCAATCCAAGTAGTTTTACTGATCCTCCGGCACGGGAGGGGTGCGAGCAATGCCAAGTTGCTTATCCCCTCCCTTCCTGGACAGAGGACGGTAGCGAGCGGTGAGCGTACAACTCGCCTTTGCCATTTGTGACTCATCGTGAATTCCCAAAACGTATAGCATTCAACGAGAGTCATAAAAAGCATCAAGGATTGTGGTTTGGCGTAGCGCACTATTTCGGCGCAGAAGGTTCGAATGTCTACTGTTAGCGCGACATTTCCCGACAAACGCTCAACGGCAGATCCAGAGTCTTTGTCGCTTTTAGAGAGAATTGGAAGCGGGGATCACGACGCCGTATCGGAATGCATCGCGCGCTACGGTGATCTCGTCTGGCACCTTGCGCTCAAATTCACCGACACAACCGCTGACGCGGAAGATGCAGTTCAAGATATTTTTCTAGAGATATGGCAAAAGTCCAAGGTGTTTGATCGGTCCTTGGCCAGCGAACAGACCTTCATTGCGATGCTAGCTCGCCGCAGACTGATCGACCGCCGTAGACGAATGCACAGCGCCGTGACTACGGTCGCCATCGACGGAGAAGTTTCTGAATCGACTCAACCTCCCGCGGTTGACGCAGTTGAACTTTGCGAGGAAGCCGCCAAAGCGGCGATCTGCATGGAAAAACTCTCTTCTGTACAGCGGACCGTGCTCACCATGTCAATCCACCATGGACACTCTCACAATACGATTGCGAACTTTCTAAAGATACCGCTTGGGACCGTCAAATCGTTTGCTCGTCGAGGCCTGCTTCAGTTGCGAGACTGCATGAATCGCAATCATCTAACTCACGCCGGAACCCGCTCATCATGACGTCTACCGGAACTGAAAACGAGCTACAGAGTCGACTTGAGCTGCTTGCAGGGAAGGCAATCGGCGACCTCACTCACGAAGAACATGTGCTAGTCGATGAACTACTTGGTGAGCAACGATGGCAAACGGAACTCTGGCAATTGGAAGTAGCCGCCGCTGCAATTGCCATACGCTATGGACCATCGAATCTTCCAGCTAAGCCGTTGGACCAATTACCGAAAAATTTGCAGAAGATCATCGAGAATGATGCTCGCACTTTTTTCGAAAGCCAACCCGATCTGGCCGACCCAACTGCTAGAAACAGCGTGGTCTCCACGCTCTCCGCCCCCTTGGATTCCAAGAAACGTTCCAACGTTCCGATACGCGAGTGGCTGGCGTGGATCGCATGTGCCGCATCTCTGCTACTTGCCATGGCTATGTGGAATCAAAGAAGCGAGAGTGTCACACTCTCCGTTGCAAAGCAGAGGGAGTTGTTGCTCGAGTCGGCGGACGATTTGATTCGAACCAAATGGATCGCGGGTAAGACGCCCTTTCCCACTACGGTAACAGGGGATGTGGTGTGGAGCCCTAAGGGGCAAAGCGGCTTTATGCGCTTTGATGGCATGCCGATAAACGATCCTTCTGTGGAGCAGTACCAATTGTGGATCATCGATCCCTCGCGTGACAAAAATCCAATTGACGGAGGAGTGTTCGATGTCAAAGACAGCGGCGAAGTCGTTATACCCATTAATGCAAAACTTGCCGTTGCCAAACCTGCCGCTTTTGCGATCACCATCGAACAGCCTGGAGGCGTCGTTGTTTCGGATCAATCGCGGTTGCCGTTGTTAGCTGCCGTGCCCTAAGTCGAACGCGGTGGTGACAAGTACAATTTGTGCAGTCTCTGCATCTGAATGGACCGGCAGTAAACGGATCTTTAGCAGACGCGCCCGACAAAAGTATTTGGATTCGTTTTTTTACAAGCTCCACTACGCTCTACAAGACTCGACGCTGCAAGCTGACGCTCTTCATCCGTGCTCCGGCTTTGCCATCCGTGCTACCAAAACCACCCTCCGTGTTTACCCTATGCCCTGGCTCTGCGGAAAATGTTGAAAGCGGCCCTAGCGATCCTGGCCTAACATCGGCGTGATCGGTTTGCCGTCAGTCGTGAGTACCTGCGTGTTGGTAAGCGAGTTTCCAAAATCTTCAAAGTTATGGAAGCTCCAGACAAGTTCTTTCGCGCGATTAATCTCAACCACTTGTGGATTGGCCTCACCTGCATGGCAATTGCCAATCACGAGGTTTCCATTTGGTAGTTGTTGTAAAGTGGTTACCCAGGCGAGTTGAATGCCCTCAATATCATTTTGCTCCAATTTCCAAACGATCTCTTTGGCAGGCGTGACTTCCAGCACGCTGTGACCATTGCCTGTACCGATAAGTGTATTGCCGTTTTGCAATCGTAGCGCTGAGAAACAGTGGTTTCCAAACGCCTCGGGACCGTGTCCATCGGCAGGTTTATGCCCAAAAAGTGGCACTTCGAACTCCCACACAGTAGCGCCCGATCGATCGTATTCTCGAACGAGTCCTTCACCTTCGTGACAGACCAAGTAATTGCCACTTGGAAGTTTACGCACCAGTCGCGTGTCACGGTGAGGATGGAAGCGTTTAAGGTCCAACGCTACCTCGTGAGTAATCTGCCACGCCTGGTTGACTTCAATAATCCGACCGATGCCACTTTCCACGATCATGGTGTCACCATTTTCAAGTCGTTGAAATGCGTGAACTTCCAGCTGCTTACCTTGGTTTCCACCCGCTTGTGCCGCATCGTATTCCCAAACGATTGCGTTCGTTTTTGGATCCATTTCAACGATGTGGGTCCAATTGTCTTGAAATAACACATTCCCGTTGGCAAGTAGATGCAAGTCATGCAACGGTCCGATTCGATGCTGCCACTCAATTTGACCATCTTCACCAACGATCGCGATGATGCCTTTGGAAGAATCGGCTGTCAGGATTTTGTGTTGTGGAGCTTCGGCCAATAGACCTTGATGTGCCACGAGGGCGAAGAGCAGCGGCGAGAACAGATTAAGCAATTGAAGTCGGAGCCTACCTTGGAAGTGCATCACTATGCCTGTGGTCATTTGAGTTGTGAAAAGTAATCAACCGTCAGTTAAAGAGCAACCCGCAGCAACTTCATGATCCGTCCAGATACGTTCCAGTCTTGGACATACAAGTTGCCATCGGCATCCCAGTACGATCCATGTGTACCGTTGAACACACCTTCAATCCACTGTTCTTGGGGAACGTTGTAATTCATGCGCGTAGCTGGATCGGGGTTATGGCCAATGACGGCGATAATCGTATTCGACTTGTCAAGTATCACAAGTCTGCCATGCAGGTCGGGTACTGATACATAGTCGCCCTGAACGCTCGCCGAAGTGGGCATGCCCAGTCCAGTTACGACCTCCTCAATGAACTCTCCCTCTAACGTATAGTGCAGCAATCGTCCTTTGGGCTCATGATTGCGATCGCAGATCAGCAAACGTGCGGGTTCACAACGCGTATCGAGGGTCATACCGTGAGCAGTATTAAATTCCTTCAGTCCATTCCCTTGCTTACCGAAGTGCATTATGTACTTGCCGCTGGGATCGTATTTGAAAATGTGATTGCTGGCGTAGCCGTTGGCGACAAAAATGTCGCCGTTGGGCGCGACCGTTACTGCCGTTGGATTAAACTTGATCTCGCCCAACCCTGCTTCTGCTGGCAATTTCAGACGCAGAACAATCTCGCCACTCATTGCGTTGAACTTGATCGCCTCTGCGTCGGCGTTTCGTGCGCCATAGATGAACTCACCAGTAGCTTCTTGGCGGATTTCCATATCGTGCAGGTTCGAATACTCTGCGCCCAGATATGAATGAATCACTTTGCCTTCGGGCGAAAAGACAAACACACCGGCGGCGGCACTGGTGTAAATATTACCGGCTTGATCGATGACAACAGCGCCGTGTGTCGGGCCAATTGCCGACTTGCCGTCGGGCCGCAAGCCCCAGCCCGGCACCGTTTCAAAAACCATTTTTCCGCAACCCATGCGAACAGGTTGAACTGTGTCGTTGGCGATTAACGATTGAATGGCGAACAAACAGCAAACAATGGCGGACAACGACGCGCTGCGGTACATAAGAAGCTCCGGCGGGAAAAAACGAGGAGTGGGTAGGCAAGATTCTGCAAGTGACGATTGTAGCCCAACGCATTGCAGCGTGCGTGAGATAACCGTCGATTTTAGGTCAATGGCGTCAAGATCAGCGTAAGGCCAATTGCAGGTGCTCGATCAACAGATGAGGTGTCTCGCGCCAAGCGACTTCGGTACTGGTTTTTGACGAAAGCTCTTTAATCTGGCAAGTACCAGCGTCCAATTCGTTGCTTCCAGCAATGATCGCGAGTCGGAAGCCGCGTTGATCCGCATACTTCAATTGCACCGCCAATTTGCGTGGTTCGGGATAAAGTTCAGCGCCGATTCCCGCCGCACGGACGATCTGCGCGAGTTGCAAGTAGTCGTCGAGTCGATCACGATCAAAATAGGCAACCAACACGGGGGCCGGTGTACGAACCGGCTCGATCATCTGCAAAGTTTCCATGGCGGTCAGCAGTCGATCAAGTCCCAATGAAGCGCCGATGCCAGGCAAGTGCTGCTTGGTGTAGAGTTCCGCCAAATTGTCATAACGGCCACCAGAACAAATGCTGCCGATACTCGGTAGTTGCCCTAAGACCGTCTCAAAAATCACGCCTGTGTAGTAGTCGAGTCCACGTGCGATGGATACGTCAAACTTTGTTCGCGACTGTGGAACTCCAGCCCGCTGCAAGGCTCGCTCCAATTGTCTTAGCCGCTCGAGACCTTCTTCACCGAGTTCGTTGCCTGCGACCAAAGGTTGCACTCCAGCCAGCACTTCAGACGATGTTCCACTGAGGTCGGCCAGCTTTAGCACTTCTGCGGCTTGCTGTTCGGATATACCGGCTGACGATTGCATTTCAACCGAGACTGCGTCACGACCAACCTTGTCGAGCTTGTCGAGTGATCGCAGGATGGGCACACTTTTTTCCGATAGTTCCAGTCGCTGCAACATGCCGCTCAGGACCTGACGGTTGTTGATGCGCAGTTGAAAGTCGCTAATGCCGATTTCGAGAAGCAACTCGTGAATGACCAAAGCAGTTTCAATATCTGCAACGACGGATTCGGTTCCAATCGTATCAAAGTCGCATTGCATGAATTCGCGATAACGCCCCGCTTGTGGACTTTCACCTCGCCAAACTGGTGCAATGTGGTAGCGTTTGAACGGAATGCCAAGTGTGGCGATATGCTGTGCCGCAAAGCGTGCCAAGGGAACAGTCAGGTCGAAGCGCATGCCAACTTGCCGCTTGCCATGATCCTCAAAACGATAAAGTTGTCGGTCGGTTTCCTCACTTCCTTTACCGGTCAATATTTCAAGATATTCGAGTACTGGCGTATCGATGGGGCTAAAGCCATAGCGGCGATAGACGCGCCGCGCCGTCTCCATGATCGCTTCGCGCGGGATCATCGATTCAGGTAAGAAATCGCGAAAGCCCTTGAGCGTCCGGGGCTGGATAAGTTTTGACACTCAGCTAAACCTTAAAGATTGACAATCGGCAACAGTGGAGGTTCGGGACTTCGCGTACACCCCAGGTCGCTCTGAAGAATCGTCGCTTCGACATATTCGGCAACTTGCTCCGGCGTCTCAAAGTACTTTTCGTAGACGGTATCCTCGTCGTACTCGCAGTTGTCGGTCGTATACTCGCGACAGATTTCAGGCCGAGTTTCATAGATGCCGCAACGGTTATCTGACTGCAGGTGCTTGCACACAGTATGCACCAGCAGGTACCAGGCCTCATCTTCCACAAAAACGCTCGACTGGCCATGCAGCAGAAACCACCGAACGTAGTCGTATTCTTTGAGCGTATCGGGGACGTCGATCGGCAGGCAAAAATAGCGACAGCATTTGGCCGTACAGTATTCGCAAAGACATGCTCCCTTGGGCAAAGCCTCGCGCGTCATTCGCTTGGTTGGCACAGAAGGCAATACGGGCAGTTGTTCGGCAATCATTGATATTTGTCTCCCAGTCGGCAACGGATCTCTCACTTTGCCTGCAAAATCAGTACACTTGTGCTGCGCACACTTTATCACCCGGCGGGCCTTTCGCCCAGTCCCGGGTCGATCAATGGATTTCCACTAAACAGGTCACCGGTTGCCATCGGGGAAAAAATCGCGATTGATAACGGGATCGAGACGCGAGGTATCATCGGGCACAAAGTCGCCCTGTGTTACTGGGGACAAAGCGGCATCGCTGAAGCAGACCCGCACCTTACCCTCCCGGGGGCAATTCAAGCTTTTTGCTTAAATTTTATCGGGGATGGGTCGGCCCATCAGGCTGCTGACAGTGTAAGAAACTCGCATGGCAATTCAAAACAACATTTGACAACTTGAATAGGATCCTTCCTCAATGGAAATAGTCGTTACTGCAGTTGGGCCAGACAATGTGGGGCTCGCCGATCCGATCATTCACGAGGTGACGCGGCAAGGAGCAAGCATTGCCGAAATCCAAATGTACGACCACGATGAGGCAGCGATGTTCGCGATGATGTGTCGACTGAACATTGACAGTTTGCGCTGGGACAGTATCCGGCAGAGCATGCTGGAAATCGGAACTGCGAAAAAGTTGTCAATCCGCGTCTGGACTCCAACGCCACCCCATCGCAAAACCCGCCTTGCAATCTGCACAACCTACCAAGAAAGCACACCTCGCGCAGTTTTAGAGGCGGTCCGCAATGGAACGATCAATGCCGAAGCTACCGTCATGCTCGGTAATCGTCAGAAGTGCGCTAAACTCGCCGCCGAATTCTCCGTTCCTTGGCACCATATCGGTCGCGAAGATGGGTCAGCCGATGACGAAGAGTTGGTTTCACTGCTCGATCATTACGATGTCGACTATGTGGTGTTGGCGCGCTACATGCGAGTCCTTCCGCCCGATGTGTGTTGGAAGTATGCAGGCGGACGCATTATCAATCTGCATCACGGACTACTACCGAGCTTTCCAGGATTTCGGCCTTACCATGACGCCTATGCCGCGCGGATGTTGACCTTCGGAGCAACATGTCATTTCATTGTCCCCGAACTAGACGCTGGCAATCAAACGATCAATCAAACGACGTTCTACGTTCCTCCCGGAACAAAAATCGATGACGTGATTAGAATTGGGCAGGAGCAAAATGAACCGCGTTGCCTGGTCGAAGGCGTCCGACGCGTGGTGGATCGCGAAGTCAAGTTGCACTTCCATCGCATTATCGCTAATCCCAAACCTGAACTAGCCCCTTCGTGATTAGAGGAAATACATAATGCTCATCTTGGGTACTGCACGAATACTCCTCGTTGCATCTCTGCTTTGCACGCTGGCGTTTACAACGACTCACTGCGCTCGCGCGCAACCGTTTGATCCGGCTCCCAAATCGCTCACAGTGATGACTTGGAACGTTGAATGGATGTACGACGATTACACTGGGGACAACCGTAGCAAGTTAGCAAATGAGCAGTCCGCGCCCAACGCTGAAACCTGGAAGCGTAAGCTGGCGGCGGTGGCTGAGGTCATTGCCAATTCCAAAGCTGATGTCATTGCCCTCCAGGAAATCGAAGGGGATCAAACGTTGCGCGCAATCATCGAGCGACTCAAAGCAGAACATCAAACCAGTTTTCGCTATGCGTTTATTCAAGGTACCGATAGTTTTACGGAGCAAGATGTTGGCCTCCTTGTCCGCGGTGGTTTGGTCTCGTATCGAAGACATGAACAATCCAAGGCCATGTTTGATAGCGGTCAATATTACAACCTTTCGAAACACCTCGCGGCCGAATTGCGTTGGGAGGATGTGGCGAGCCCGCTAACCATAATGAATGTGCATTTGCGAGCAACGGAAGAAGCGGAAGACCTGCGAGTGCGGCAAGCGAAGTTGGCTCGACATTGGCTCGAACCCGCCCTGGATCGTGGTGAGGACGTCATCCTGCTCGGCGACTTCAATTCGGAGGCAACTCCTGGCGTTTTGGAAGGCGATATCGCAGCCGTTTCAGGCGGTACATCGCGGCCGCACATGATCGACCTGCTAACGCGACTCGACAATCCACTTGCGTCGACCCATTTGATTCTGGACCGACAATTTGATCGCATGATGGTCAGTGTGAGCTTGATGGAAGATGGACCAGGTCTTGATTGGTGCTTTGAGTCAATTCAGATTCTCACCGAAGAGATCATTCGTGGCCAGCGCGATGGTGAAGAACATTGGGCTGAACGCTTGAATTCTTCCCATCCGGACTTGGATGTCAGCGACCACTTTCCAGTGGTCGCGACGTTTAAACTGAAGTGACTGTAGAACCATTGTCCCCAATTGTTCTGTTGCTTGCGGTGGTTGGCTTAAAGCGGGTACAAAACAATCACAAAACAGTTGGGGACAACTGTTCGACATTGGGGAAAACAGTTGGGGACAATTGTTCTACATTGAGTACAAAACAGTTGGGGACAACTGTTCTACATTGGGACGATTGTTCTACATTGCTGTGAACGGTAATCTCTAGAGTGTATGCACTGCATCGTAGCTGTGCGACCTAATTTCGAGTTCGCGATTGAGTCCAACTATGCCTAAGCCCACATGCGCCGTCTGCGTCTCGTTTCACATCAAAGCAGAATTTGTTGAACAGTTTCGCGAGGCAGTTATCAACCAAGCGAAGAATTCGATAGAAAAGGAGCCATGGTGCCATCAATTTGATGTCTGCACCACGCCCGAGGCTCCGAATACATTCATGTTGTACGAGACCTACGACGACCGCGCCGCCTTTGAAGAAAAGCACCGGAGGACCGATCACTTTGCAAAATTTATCCAAACGGTTGAACACTGGATTGAATCGAAACAGTTTGGACTTTGGGACATCGTCTAGAAAAAACAGCTCACTTCTTGAGGGGAGTCACGTACAGGTAGATGTAGTGCTCCCCGTCTTCGCCAACGGGCAAGGTTATCGTCTTGTCAATCGCATAGCCTTCAATCACAAAATCATGTGAAACGATTCGAGTGCCAGGTTTGCAATTCTCGAATTGTGTCGTCAGCTTCTCCAACATCCAAGGCAGCAGATAGACCAAGATCACGTCCGCATCCTTCAAATCAACTTGAAATATGTCCTTTTGTTGGAAGCTCACGAGTTGTTGAACATTTTGCTGCTCTGCATTTGTCGTCGCTTCTGCAATGCGCTCGGCCTCAATATCAAATCCAATTCCGCGACAGCCACGTTGAACCGCAGCTCCAATAACTAACCGCCCGTCACCGCACCCCAAGTCGTAGACCAGGTCCGCTGCGGTTACTTCACCCAATTCGACCATTTTGTCAACGACGATGTCTGGTGTCTTGATGAATGGTGCATTAATTGGAATGCGCGGCAAAGGTGAAAGGTCGGCATTTACTCTTGATGCATATTGAGTCACATAGACTCCGAGTACCGAGGTGGCTGCTACAAGGATGCCGCCGCCGCAGAGGATCCACCACAGGCGTCTTGCGCGCTTGGGAGTTTCGTTGCGTAGCGTCGCGGACAAGAGCTCGGGGACAGGCGACTGTGTAGATGTCATGAGGACGGTCCAGTGGATCTAACCAAAGCATCAATGGCTAATAGGATGGGAAGCGCGTAGAAACCGTCCCCAAAATCGTATTTGCAGTTGTAATTGCCCTTCGCGCTCGAGTCCAGTCCCAGTGAACGTAGATAGCCGATCGCAGGCTTATTGTTCAACCCCACGTAGATTTTGGCATGCTTTTGGCTGTTGCGATCCAAAACTTGTTGGAAAAGCATGTTCTAAAAATGGGAGTAACGACAATTATGTTGTACAAGCGTCACTGGGTTCTGTTCTGCATCTTCGCATTCATCGGTAGCTCGATGCCGTTGAGTGCTCAAAACCAACCGCAGCGCCAAAACTCGGAAAATCAAACAACCGAACGTGCTTTGCCCGATGCAGTAAAGCCGGAGAGCGGTGCGGCGTCGATTGGGAAAGGTGGTGAGTTGCACCAGACCGCTGGAGGTAACTCGCCGGTCATGACCACTGAACAAGGAGTTCCTGTTGCCGATAACCAAAACTCATTAAAAATTGGCCCAACGGGTCCAACCTTGCTTGAAGACTTTCAACTGCGAGAAAAGCTTTTTCATTTTGATCATGAGCGCATTCCTGAGCGGGTTGTGCATGCCCGCGGCTATGGCGCCCACGGCTACTTCGAAAACTATGAATCTTTAGCAGACATCACCCAAGCAGACATCTTCCAACGGGCGGGAGAAAAGACACCCGCGTTTGTGCGTTTCTCGACGGTAGCAGGTAGCAAAGGGTCGCCCGATCTAGCTCGTGACGTTCGAGGGTTCGCCGTAAAACTCTACACCCAAGAAGGAAACTGGGACATCGTTGGAAATAACATCCCTGTCTTCTTCATTCAAGACGCTATCAAATTCCCCGATCTCATCCATGCGGCAAAGCCCGAGCCTGATCGCGGTTTTCCTCAGGCCCAAACAGCCCACGATAATTTCTGGGACTTTATTTCGTTGACGCCAGAGAGCATGAATATGGTCATGTGGATCATGTCCGATCGTACCATTCCGCGTTCATTCCGCTTTATGGAAGGTTTTGGTGTGCACACGTTTCGTCTGGTGAACGCAGATGGAAAGTCAACTTTTGTCAAGTTTCATTGGAAGCCAAAACAAGGATTGCAATCGGTCGTCTGGGACGAAGCGGTAAAACTCAATGGCGCCGATCCCGACTTTCACCGACGTGACCTGTGGTCGGCCATTGAGGCAGGCGATCACCCAGAGTGGGAGTTGGGTTTACAGTTGTTTGACGAAGCATTCGCGGAACAATTCGACTTTGACGTTCTCGATGCCACAAAAATCATCCCCGAAGAACTCGTGCCGATTCGAGTCGTTGGACGTTTGGTACTCGATCGACGCGTCGACAACTTTTTTGCCGAAATCGAACAAGTTGCGTTTTGCACTCAGAATATCGTGCCCGGAATCGACTTCACAAACGACCCGCTACTGCAAGGCCGCAATTTCTCGTATCTCGACACGCAGTTGAAGCGTTTGGGTAGCCCGAACTTCACCCACATCCCAATCAATGCACCACAATGTCCCATCCATAATTTCCGACAAGATGGACACATGGCGATCACTAATCCGAAAGGACGGGTCAACTACGAACCCAATTCGTGGGGCGAAGGTCCACGAGAATCACCCGAAAAAGGTTTCACCTCAGTAGCCACCACCGTTGAGGGAGAAAAACTGCGAGTCCGTTCCGAGAGATTTGCCGATCATTACAGCCAAGCGCGACAATTCTACATCAGCCAAACGCAAGTCGAACAACAACACATTGCAGATGCGTTGATCTTCGAATTGAGCAAGGTAAAAAAGGATGATGTCAAGAATCGAATGGTTGGTCATCTGCTGAACATTGACGAGAAGCTGGCGCAGAAAGTGGCAACCGGCTTACGACTGCCGGAGATGCCAGCTCCGGTGACTGCCGCTCTTCCAACACGCCGGGACTTGCAGCCATCTCAGGCGTTAAGCATTGTAAAAAACGGTCCATCTAGTTTTGCTGGTCGATCGGTAGGAATTCTAGTTACCGACGGAGTCAATGATCAAATGCTGGAGAATTTGGTCACTGCAATTCGACAAGAGGGTGCGGTTGCCAAATTGATCGCTCCGCAGGTGGGAGGTGTGAAAACTAGCAGTGGCAAGTCGATCTCGGCCGACGAAAATATCGCCGGTGGTCCGTCCGTCCTGTTCGACGCCGTCGCATTGCTGTCGTCGGCAGACGGCACCAAAGCAATTGTCGATGACCCTGCACTTCGAGACTTCGTATCCGATGCGTTGTCTCATCGCAAGTTCATCGCCTACACAGAAACAGCTCAACCGCTATTAAAACAACATGCGACGGCGAGCCACAAGCAACAGTTGATTCCGCTTACTCAAACGGAGTCCATTTCAACGTTCATCGAGCGCTGCCGCACGTTACGCAACTGGGAGGAAGATCAAGTGGAGAACTGACCGGCTTGAACAACAAACGTCTGAACGAGTTGGCTGGGTGCCGCTAGATATTGCCAGTGGCCCCCAGCCAACCGTTGTTTAGACTGCTCACACGAGGGCGTTTGGCTTGCGAAGGTCACGACCGTTGTTTACGCTGAGGGCATTCGCAACTCCACCGCCAAACTTTTGGATACAATAATCTTCGACAACTTAGGTATACCCTTACCAAGTGTTTGCCCTACCCACGCCAACGATCTCCAGTTTTGAGGTGCTACAACGATGAACGCCAACCGCCGAAAATTCATTCAATGCTCTGCTGCTAGTTGTACTACGATGATGAGTCTCATGACGGCGGGTGCAAATGCACAGGCTGGCTTGCTTTTGCAAACTGCTAAGCCCGAGGAAGAGAGGCAAGCGAATCAAACGGACGAAGAGAAGTTGCCGATTATCGACACACATCAACACTTGTGGGATCTGGTAAACTTCCAGCCTCCATGGCTGAATGGTGCGCCTGCCAATATTTCGTCGAAACATGACCCCAGCGACTATCAAACCGAAACCAAGGGATTGAATATCGTCAAAGCAGTTTACATGGAGGTCGATGTTGCGCCGGCTGATCAAATTAAAGAGGCACAGTACGTCCTGGAGCTTATTCAATCCGGTACGACTCCGACGGTCGCGGCGGTGATTTCTGGTCGTCCCGACTCGGCAATGTTTGCAGAATACATGAAGCCCTATCGTGATAATCGGCTCATCAAGGGGCTGCGGCAAGTCTTGCATGCACCTTCAGCCGAACGTGGACTGTGCCTAAAACCGCAGTTCATCAAGTCGATTCGCCTGCTGGGTGAAATGGACAAGAGCTATGACCTCTGCATGCGGCCCACGGAACTTTCAGATGGCTATAAGTTGGCGAAGGAGTGCCCTGAAACTAGGTTCATTCTCGACCATTGTGGAAATGCCGACGTGCAAGCGTGGCGGCCCGTAGAACGGCAGATCGACAAACCTCAACACACCGTCGATGATTGGAAGCGGGATATTGAGCTGTTGGCGAGTCAGTCCAATGTCATCTGCAAGATCTCCGGCATTATCGCTCGTGCTCCTAAAGGATGGACGACGGATGATCTTGCACCCGCCATCAACCATTGCCTCGACGCGTTTGGACCAGACCGTGTAGTCTTTGGTGGTGACTGGCCAGTCTGCAAGATCGGAGCAAGCTACAGCGAGTGGGTAAATGCCTTAAAACAAATCGTGGCCAGTCGTCCCATGGAGGAACAGCAGAAGTTGTTTCATGACAACGCCGCGCGATTTTATGCGATCTAGCACGTCGCCTGACCGCTCAATGTCGCTCACAAACGGAACATGCCTGGTCGACGGCCAATTGTGTCGTATGGAACCGCATGTTCCGTAAGTCAAATTGCAGCCGCTTGCCGATCATGGGCTGACCGAACCCAGCGAGCATCTTGATTGCTTCCATCGCCGCAAGACTTCCAACTGCCGACGAAACTGCCCCAAAAACGGGAAAACGACGCTTCCAATGCGGCGGTGGCTCAGGGACAAGGCAACGCAAGCAGTGAGTCTTGCCAGGGACCAACACAGAAACGGTTCCTTGCAATTCATACATGGCGCACTCAACCATTGGCTTGCCAAATTTCCAGGCTGCATCGTTCATCGCCAGACGCTCCTCAAACATGGGTGCGCAATCGACAACCAGATCCGACCGCGATACCCAGCGATCTGCATTGTCTGACGACATGTTTTCGCCAACGACTTCAATGATCAGGCCTGGCTTGTATTCTCGTAGTCGCTGAGCGGCCTGTTCGACTCGCGGTATGTCGCGTCGATCGTAGCGCATGAGTGTTTGACGATTGAAATCGGAGTCGGTAGGACAGCCAGCGTGGGCGAGGATCAATCGTCCAATTCCCGCTGACGCCAAGTCCCAGACAACGGAGCCACCAAGTCCTCCAATGCGCGAAACCAAAACAGTCGCTTCCTTCAACCGTTGTTGCCCAGCATGGCCAAACTCGGGTACATCGAGTTGCCATTCGTGGAGTGACAGGTCCATTTCCGAAAGTGGCAAAATAGGATTTCCTTCCAAAGTTTCCCAGCAGGGAATTAGCCGCCCGACATGTGTGTCATCAATTGGATTTGATCTCCGTCGGCTAGCAGGATTTCCGGATCACGGATCATTACTCCTGCGCGGTCGACGAGTATCCAACGCTGCATAGCGCCGTGAGCGTCAACCAATAAATCTCTCAGCACCTCTTGACTGGCAAGTGCTCTTATCAAATCTAACAGGTTTGCACTCTCATCCAAGGTAATCACTTCATGCGCTAGCCCACGGGCAGCGCGAAGTTGATTCCAATAGTACACTGTTACTTTCACAATCGCTCCCGTTCCGTAATTTTTATTCAGTCTGCGACAGTGACGACCCGGCAGATTGATGGCAATCTGTTTGGTAACGAAAATGTCAAGGACCTGAACGACAGTCGACTCGCTTAACCAAATCGGCCGGTTACGTAGTCTTCGGTCTCCTTGAGATGTGGCTTGGTGAATATCTGACTTGTAACACCAAATTCAATCAATCGTCCCAAATACATGAAGGCCGTGTAGTCACTGATACGCGCCGCCTGCTGCATATTGTGTGTGACGATCAGTACAGTGTAATCACCTCGCAAATCGGTGATTAAGTCTTCAATTTTTCCAGTAGCCAATGGATCCAACGCAGAACAGGGTTCGTCCAATAAAAGAACTTCAGGATCGCTGGCAATTGCCCGCGCAATGCATAGACGTTGTTGTTGTCCTCCGGATAACCCCAAGCCGCTTTCCCCCAGTCGTTCACGCACTTCCTCCCAAAGCGCCGCTCCCTTCAAACTCTGTTCGGCGACATCACGCAACACCTTTTTGTCGCGTTGGCCGTCGATGCGCAATGGATAGACAACGTTTTCGAAGATGCTCATGGGGAACGGATTAGGCTTCTGAAAGACCATGCCCATCCGCTTGCGAAGTTCAATTACGTCGACACCTGGAGCAAAAATGGAGTCGCCACCCAGTCGGATATCTCCTCGAATTGTTAGTCCATCAATGAGATCGTTCATACGATTGACACAGCGCAACAAAGTCGACTTGCCACAGCCGCTTGGACCGACCAGCGCCGTCACCTCGCCGCGCGGAATCGGCATGCTGATCGAATGCAGTGCTTGTTTCAAACCATACCACAAGTTGAAGTCTTGGATTTCCAACGCAGGTTCAGCAGCCAAAACCTGCTCATGAATAACCGCCGCCACTTCCTTTCCCGCTGCGATATCTTCCAAGCGGTTGGACGATTGTGATCTTGTATCAGCAAGCATAGAGAGTTGACCATCAATGAATGAACGAATTAAAACTGGCTACCACGGAAGCGGCGACGCAGTCGAGCACGAAGGTAGATCGCCGCTATGTTGAGCATCGCGATGATCAAAATTAATAGCAATGTGCAAGTAAATACCATCGGCTTGGCAGCTTCGCTATTCTGGCTCTGGAATCCAAGCGTAAAGATCTGGTAGCCAAGATGCATGAAACTGCGAGAGCCGTGGAAAAAGGGGAATTCGCTATCAAGCGGAAGATCTGGAGCCACCGCCAATGCACCCACCAACATCAAAGGTGCCACTTCGCCAGCGCCACGCGCCATTGCCAAAATCGCCCCGGTCAATATACCCGGGCGAGCCTGAGGCAGGATGATCCGGCGAATCGTTTGCCATTTGCTCGCTCCACAAGCCAACGAACCTTCCCGCAAAGAGTTCGGTACGGCGGCCAACGCTTCCTCCGTTGCCACAATTACCACGGGGAGTGTGAGCAAAGAGAGTGTCAACGCGGCCCACAATAACCCACCTTTTCCAAACGTTGGATTGGGCAAATACTCCTGGTAAAAGCCATCAAAAAATGGACTTTTCAAGACCAACATTGCCAACGCGGCAATTGACGATAACCACAAAATTAACGCGATGCGTGACAACCAGCGTTTGCCAGCCGTTTGTGAATGCGAAGGACCGCTCGCAAAAAAACTGAAGAAAAACGCCGCAACTCCCGTTACCGCAGTCGCTCCCATGTACACGTACCACATGGCTGGAGGTATCGCGATGATGTCAGCGTTCTTCGGACCGCCGTCGATATATGCACCTATCGTATAACAGAAGAACGAGAATCCAAATACTCCGTAGACGATCGACGGCACACCTGCCAAGTTGTTAATTGATATTCGAATCAAAGAGACTAACGGGCCTGGTCGAGTGTACTCGCGAAGATACAGAGCGGCCATGACACCAAAAGGAACCACGGCGATGGTCATAATCAGCGTCATCACCACCGTTCCCCAGATGGCAGGAAAAACTCCACCTTCGGTGCCCGCTTCGCGTGGCTCCTCCCACAAAAACTCTCTCCAACGACTGAAGTAAACACTCAACTTGCCGCCGAGACCCAATTGATTCACCGGAACAATTCGCACAATATCATAGATTTCATGCACCTTTTCTCCAATCAATACCACGCTCCAAGTGGCGGAGTTTGGATCAGAGACGTAATTCAAACGATTGACAGCTAACAAGTGCCTTCGCTCAGACGTGTCACTAAAAGCAATCAAGTGCATGTTGTTGTTCAGTTTGGTTGCTTCAACGCTTGCGTCTGCGGCAACCTCAATTGAATTTGCCACCAAAAGTTCACGAAGGTCTTCCGACATGGCGCCATTCGTTAACTGCGCTACATCGTCGGAGACCAACTGCAACAGTTCCGTGCCACCTGTTGGCACAGCAAACGTAACCGTGGTCTCGTCGAGTTCCTGTTGCAGTTGCTCCACTTCGCGTTGCATTGGCAGCTTGGCTTGGGTGATCTCGCGAAACCGAGTTTGGAATTCGAGTACTGCGTCGACAATGGGTGCTGGCTGCTCGCGGATAGGTTGCAACCACTCTTCGAGCTGTCGTTGATTCTCTGCTATCTCTAATGGCAATTGCTGGGTACGGTAGGTTTCCACAGCCTCCATGGCGGTGTTAACGGGAGTGCCTGCTCCGAAAAGTTCGCGAATTCTCCCCGACGATTGTCGCAATTGCTCATCGCGTCGCTGCAACTGAACCCATTCTTCCAGCAGATATTGTGAATCTTCGACCTGACGGACAGCTAGCTGCTCGGTCTCGATTTCAGCCCGTCGCACGCCAGCTTGTCGCCGCGAAATCTGTTCATCCAAACGGCTGATCTCAACCATCTGACTTTTAAGTGCATTGCGTTTTTCGGTTGCTTCGCGGATCGACGTCTGAAGCTCAGGCAAAATACGGGTTGGCTCTGTCCACATTTGCCGAGCGGCAGCAATCCTAACACCGTCGTCCAACGCATTGGCAGCCGACCAAACATCGCTTTCTGCCAGTTTTACTTGGATGACCTGGTCTGAACTTTCCGACATTCGACTCCGCAATGCCGCATCAATCAACTCGCTTCGGCGATCGTTAAGCATCGCGACAACATCGTCATACGAATCCTCGGCGGGCATCGCAGGAGTTTGTGTTGACGCGTTGGAATCACTTGCAGCGTCCGAACTAGCGGGGACTTCGCCGGTCGCAGGAGATGGAAGTGTTACGAGCAGCGCAGTGATTTCGTCGATATCCCGGACGACTGCTCGCGTCGCAGCGTCCAGTGGAATTTGACGCGAAAGCTCCAGCGCGAAGCCGTAGAGACGTCCCCACTCCATGCGCTCCACCACTAGAGCTGTCGCAGGACTGGCTTTGCCACTGGCATCGAACTGTGTTGCATCTAGCCAACGATAGTGCCCGTCAACGATATCGTGGTTGGCTGTCCTGTAATAGTAACTCAACCCCGCCCCCGTCGTCATCCTGTCCGCAACTGGACGGCGCTCGGGATTAGCATCAGTAGCAACATCGTTCACCTTGCTATCAGCATTTGGCGATGCGACGACTCGGCTACTTTGTGGCTGTCCAATCTCCAGTTCGCCATTGTTGAGGACCAGTACGTCAAGCTTTCGCGGCCAGAAGGTTGGTAGCCCAGAGACCAGGATCAGTCCCATCAAGCCAACGATCATAGCAATACAGATGACAAGCATGCCTCCGGTAAACCAGATCTGAGGTTCACCGCGGGCCAAGAGTGAGAAACCACTTTGCAGCGACTTGCGTCGCGCATTGTGAACCGCCTTTTTGGCCGAATCCGCTGGGCGCACCACATCATCGCTCATAATTGACTCGCTCGCTTGCGAAAACGGATGCGCACATATTCAGCAAATGTGTTGGCGATGAGCGTAAGAAAGAAGAGCAGCAATGCGGCGAGAAACAGAGTGCGGAAGTGCGTGCTCCCCTTGGCTGCTTCGGGGAGTTCTGTCGCCAACGTGGCGCTCAGAGTACGAAAGCCATTAAATGGATTCCATTCCATCACCGGAGTGTTGCCAGCGGCCATGAGGACGACCATCGTCTCACCCACGGCGCGACCTAAGCCGATCATGACCGCGCTAAACAGTCCACTCATCGCACTTGGAACCACGACGCGCATGGTGGTTTGCCAGGGAGTCGCACCACAACCCAGCGAAGCACTGCGCAGTTGGCTGGGGACCGCTTGCAACGCGTCGTCCGAAATCGTGTAGATAATCGGTATCACGCAAAAACCAAGCGCCGCCCCAACTAACAGGGCGTTGCGATCCTGATAACTGTCAAATAAATTGCCGCGCAGATCAAGTCCCAGCCAAGATAAAGCAGAACCGATGGCCCAGGCAGCGAGGAGGACAACTACCGAAACCAATGCGAAGCGCAAGATAGTTATTAGTGCATAACGTTGAGGTGTCCGAGATATTGCAAGCTTGCGAGTACGTTCCGCGAGCGGACCATAAAAAATAAGACAAGCAACGACCGTAAGCAGCGGAATGAACAGTAGCATCCAACCTCCGGTCGCGCTCCCTTTGTCGTTCCCAAGCCATAAAACGAGACTGCCGTCGAATAGCCATCGCTCGACCGGTTCGGCGAGAACGGCTGAAAGTATCACCGCGATCGGCAAACATACCCCCAACGCCAGTAGTCGGTAAGGCTGTAGACGCACGATCCGGTCCACAGGCAGTACATTCCATAAGTTGCCCGCCGCCACAAACGTTAAAGGAACGACCATCAAACCGATGAGAATCGCGAGTAGGTGTTCCTGCAAGAGTGGTGCAATGACCAACGCGGCAATGTAGCCCAATACGACACTGGGCAGACTGGCCATCAACTCGATCACTGGCTTGATGCGACCTCGCGTCGTCGGGCTGAGGAATTCACTGGTGTAGATGGCAGCCAAAATAGCTAAAGGTATGCTGATAATCATCGCATAGACGGTTGCTTTGAGCGTACCGAAAACGAGTGGCATCAGACTGATTTTTATTTCTGATTTTTCCGTGCCTGATGATGATTGCCAAATGTATTTGGGTTCATCATGACCTTCGTACCAGACCTCTCCAAAGAAGCTTCGAATCGACGCCTCGGGATGTCCTAGATCGAATCGCGCTAAATGGACGTTTTCTTTAGTTGCCACAATTAGCGTTTCGCCACTATGATCAAGCGAAACCGCAGGAAAGGTCGTTTTGCTCTTGAGTTTTTCGACGTTAGGCTCAGTTACTTGTTCAAACGGACTCTTGTGACGGCTTAATAATGTGTCGGTCGTTACATAGACAAGCGACGTATTGCCTTGGTCATCTCCAGCCACCGCCACGTGCGTCTGCTCACTGCTTGCAAGCGAAACGAGTGGCCGGTCGCCCACTTTGATTTCGTGTGCCAACGTTAACCGATAACCATCCGCTACGTCAGCCAAGTCGGCGGGAGCCCGCGTGATCATCCAGCCTTGGAGCCTACCATCCTCAAGCCCACACAGAATGGTTTGCCTAGCCAACAAGGGTGCCATTGAAAATACCTGAGTAGCACCCACAACTGCACTTTGCGATTCCACGAATGTTGGCTGGCCGTCCTGCAACGAAAAGCGATCGAGCGTCCCACTTTCCCAGCCCACTACCGCTTGGCCATTACCATTGACCAAAAGGAGCGATAACGGTCGCCCACTGGAATTGCGTTTGATCAGCGGACAGCGCTTGGCTTCTAACTTGTCAACTAACTTTTTGGTCAGCCGATTTTGTGTCGATACCAGCTTCGCAAAAACCAATTCTTCCCCAACCACCGCCAGAATATGGTCGGTAGTGGATTGTGAGAGACGACTTGCCGAGTTATCCGGAATCAAGTCCAACGCCTGCACTGGCGCATCACCAAGCGATCTTGGGGCGGACCAAGCAACATCGGCCAAACGGGTTTGTCGCACCGAGGTTGGGTCAAGCCATTGAAAGACAGAGTCTGCTACATTCTGCAGTGGCTTGTCACGGTTAACTTGGACCCCTTCAGGCATCTGCGTTGGCGAGTAAAGCCGAGTGTCAAATGCGAATTGTGCAACTCGATAAGTACCGTCGTTATAGCCAAGGGCGACCGTCGTACGATCGATGGAAATTGTCGAGCAAGTAACAACTTCGTCGGCTGCGTGTTCGGCCGGGAAAGATGCGAGTTCCGTCCCATCGATCAAGCTGAGAACAAGGACGTTGCCTTGCTCATCCATCCCCCACAAAATTCCACCCGTTTCATCGACGCCGACGTATTTGAAACTCGGTATGGAAAACTTTTGCCAACTTTCAAACTCCGGCGCCTTGATCAAGGGTAACGCAGTACCAAGCAACACCAACACGACCAACAAGATGGCAGCAATCGTCCCAATGCCACCGACGGCAATCATGCGAGATGCGAAGGCATCGCCAAATCTGACGCTCCACGGAGTTTGCTTGCGACGTTTCTGTCCTGTGTAGGCATCGCCAGCCACACAATGTCCCTACTGTTTGAAGTACGTTTCTTAGTGAGCGTCGAATCGCAAATCACTCAGACTTTATCCCAACCGACAGAAGTGCCTCGCGTGCCATCTCCGCCGTAACCGGTAAATAGCCATCCTTGATGACTTGTTGCTGCCCCTGCTTGCTGAAGACATATTTAAGGAATTCGCGGCGGATAGGGTCTAGTCCCTTGCGCTCATCGTAGTTCACAGCCAAGTAGAGAAACCGCGCAAGAGGATACTCTCCGTTATAAGCATTTTCCGGGAGCGGAGCAGTCAAACTCTCCCCTCGTTCCACCGAAATACTCAACGGCTTCACATCGGCGGTGCGATAACCGATACCACTGTAGCCAATGCCATTGAGGTTCTTGCCGACGGATTGAACGACCGCCGAGGATCCAGGCAATTCATTCACCCAGGAACCAAAATCACCATCCGACATGGCAACTTCTTTGAAGTATCCATATGTACCGGATGCTGCGTTTCGACCATAACATGTGATTGATTGGGATGCCAACTTCCCTGATTTGACAAATTCACTCCACTTTTCCACGCGTTTGGCGGTTCCGAGCTTTCTGGTACTGGAAAAAATCGAGTCGATCTCTGGGAATGAGAGCCCCTCGACCGGATTGTCCTTGTTAACGTAAACCGCCAACATATCGATGCTCGTACCAACGATCACCGGCTCATAGCCGAACTTTGCCTTAAAGTCGGCCAACTCCGCCTTCTTGGGTTCGCGGCTCATGGGTCCAAATGACGCTTGTCCATTGGTCAGCGCGGGGATCGCATTGGACGACCCCTTGCCATCCACTTCGGGCTTAATTCCTGGATAGATTTTCTTAAACTCTTCCGTCCACAATCCGACCATGTTGTTCATCGTGTCCGAGCCAACTGTCTTGATATTTCCGCCAGCTATGCCACTGACCGCCACATAGTCCGGCAATTCGGGATCAACCTCAACTTGGGCCTCTGCCTTGGAACCAAAACATGTCAGACTTGCGAAAGCCCCGATAAATGCAAGGCAAATCCCAAGTCGGTGCCGCTCCCCAAAGTGGCGAATAACGGACGTAGTTAATGAAATGCAAGTCGCGGCTAGGTTGGTATTCTGACTAGTCATGTGATTCCTGATCAAAGTTGTTGAACCTTCAAAGGGCAATCCGAAGGGAAGCTGTATACCCTACTTTTTACTTTTAATCATCCACGTCGGGCGGCGTGGCAGATACTCGCGAATTGTTAAGTTTGCGCTAAGCATCCTGCGGAGCCAGAGCCACCCCAACCCACCCCTTTGGGATCATACTGATAGGGGGTAACATCGCGGAAAACTTCTCGGCTCGTCCCATCGTGGATATCTGCTCCTCGCCTAATGCTCCAAGCAAAATTTTACAGCCAATTTTGTTTATGAGGAGTCCTAAACGAGAAAGGCAGTTTGGCGGCCCCCCCTTCCACGGCAATTCAATGACTTGAAGAAACGCAAGCTCACCTGCTCAGGTGCAACGCATAGTGCAGACAAACAGACCGCTATCGGCCCCAGGTGAACAGAATCAATTCAACACACCACAGTAAAGCTCGAAGTAAATGTAGAACAATTGGGGACAATTGATATACGACGGATACTTAACAATTGGGGACAATTGTTCTACAAAGGGAACTTAACAATTGGCGGCCATTGTTCTACATTTGGCCCTTCCCGAGATTCAAGTCCGCGAGGCCTCCGCTAGGTCGTAACAGTCGTTCAAGCGATTGGTCACTAGTGCAATCAATTGTTCATCCGTCAGTTCGGAGAACTCGCTGAAAGCAATCGACTTACCCACCGCAACTCGCAGGGGATATCGTTTCGGAAAACGGTTGGTTCGCGGTAACGCATCATAGGCGCCCGTGATAGCAACTGGAATTAAAGGGAGTTTGCTGCGTCGAGCAACGGAAAGAAAACCGGGCTTCAAGGGTGCGATCTTGCCGTCACTCGTTCGCGTTCCCTCCGGGAAAATAAGTACCTTCTGACCTTGCTTCAGTCGTTTTAGCGTCTCTTTGAGCCCTGCCAGGCCGCTGCGGTCGCGATCGAGTTCAATAGCATCTAACATGCTGATCAAAAAACCAAACAGGCGGTTATTAAACAACGTCCGGCGAGCGAGGTAATTCAACCGCTCGTTGAAGGTGACCCCAATCAGGATCGGATCAAAGTGACTTTGGTGGGTACATAGGATGAGAGCGCCACCGTCTACGAGCGTGTTTTCGCGGTGGATACAACGCAGATCATAGATAAACACAGAGGCGAGTCGAAATGAAAATCGTACGCTTCGGTAGAATGCCGCTTTGCTAAGGCCTACTAACGATGGCCAGCGATCAATTCGTTTGACTTGCCGCGGACGTTCAGCCGTGGAAGGATCCGCTGCCTTGGACGAATCGGCCGCCTTGTTGGTCGGTGAATCGATCACGAAACGTTTCCTCGCCCACTGACAGCTGTTGATTCGGCGTCGGAGCTGTTGTCAGGCACGACTCCTCTTACAAACGGAGTGCGTAGCTGAAGTCGTTCGACGACTAAGGAGTGGAGCTCTTCGACGACTTGATCGAGTGTTTTACCGTCGGTTGTAACCTCCACGGCATCCTCAGCTTTGCGCAGGCCGCCGATGGGACGCATGCGGTCTTCGCGATCTCGTTTGTCTTGTTGCCGAAGGACGGTCTCTAAATCCAGCTCAATTCCGAGGGCTGACAATTCGCATTGCCGACGGCGAGCCCGTTCCTCACTGCCTGCGACCAAAAAGATTTTGCACGGCGCATCGTAAAACACTTCGCTTCCTTGGTCGCGACCTTCAGTGACGACGCGGCGTCCCATGGTCCAATCGCGTTGCAGGCGACTCAGCAACTTTCGAACCGGGACATTGTCTGCGATTTGGCCAATTGCTGCCGCAACTTCAGGGGTGCGAATTTCTTCGGAGACATCTTCGCCGTTCACTCGGACCACACTGCCATCGATTTCGATTTTAAGTTGATCTGCGAGCGCCAGTACAGATGCTTCGTCGGCCGCGTCGAGCCGATGGCGCAAGACGAACAGCGTGACGCAGCGGTACATGGCCCCAGTATCGAGAAAATCGAAACCTAGCAGCTCAGCTAGCCTCCGGGCTACGGTACTTTTTCCAGCGCCCGCTGGACCATCGATTGTCACAACAATTGAAGCTCGGTGACTGGTAGATGGTTGCGGTTGCAAGACGCTATCCTTTAGAAGTGCTCGGCTGTTACCGTTGTTCTGAGGCAAAACCCATGACGGCGCCGATGATGAGTCCACCTAAATGTGCCAGGTGTGCGAGATGTAGGCCTGGAAAAACTCCAGCCAGCCCTAACACAATAATACCCACAAATATCATGGCAATCGGCATCGGAATAGAAATCCCCAGGGTCGGGTTCATCGAAGATCGCACCCAAACGTAGCCAAAAAAGCCATACAGGACCCCAGAAATACCTCCGAACAATGGCGAACCATGCAGCGATTCGGGCATGAGCCCCTGCAGCAAGTTGGAGCCAATTGCCAACACTAACACAAACAGGGCATAACGTGGCGTTCCTAGCCAGCGTTCGACCATTCGGCCAAACGAGACGAGCATGAACATGTTCATCGCTAAGTGGAAAACAGACAAGTGTAGGAAGATCGGAGTGATGATCCGCCAAATCTCCCCTTTGAGTATGCTGGCGGCTGGATCACCTTGCGAAGCGTCAAAGTCGGCCCTTGAGACAAAGCTGAGCTCCGTTTGAATCGCCGTTCCCCATTCATTTGCGGGCTCGGGTCTGCCAAAAGTTGTTAGTAAGCTCACCACAATGCTCAAGATCAACAACGTTAATGTTAGAGGCGGGATGGGGCCGGACATCGACGCGTTCGGCCGGGCCTCCAGTCGTCGAATATTCTTCGCCGCAGTTTTCCGTTGTTTTTCCTTCTCCAGCAATATCTGGCTCGCCGCCTCCATCGCTTTTGAATAACGTGGATCGGTCGGATTGGAAGTGAAAACATCCAAGTGCTGTCGGGCGGCGTCGAGTTGATCTTCTTGCCGAATCCACAACTCCCACCGGTCTTTGGCTGGATCGATGCAATCGATTTGCGCCGAAATTCCTTCTGTCAGCAAATAGGCGACAAAAGTCTCGGTGCGTTTTCGACCATCGATTTCTCCTAGGCAACGCATGGTTCGGCCAATAAAAGGGGGTGAGCAGATGCAGCAACCGGCGCTAGCATGTTCAAAACCTCAACCCAACATAGGAGCGAGGAAACAACCGCTTAGCATACTCCAATTCCACTATTTGCGCGAGTCCCCTTAGCCAACCTGTCGACAATCGGGCTATGGTACAGGACTGCCCCAATTTTCGATCAAGCGATCAATCTGACTGTTAAGCTGGCCACGCGTAAGAACTTGATCAAAACCCGCATCCTCGGCACCATCCAGTCGCTCGATCTGCACGTGCGGACCAAATGCGACCAATCTCGCCTGCTTGAATGTGTCTCGCAGTCGATTCGCCAGCGGAGCTAGCTCACTCAATTCGGTTGACGACAAGTCAACGACACAGGTCGTAACCTCGCCCGGATCGATGGCTGTCGCCTTGGGCGAATCGAGCGACAGGATGGCCGTAACAACGGTCCCATGCCGGTCGCCCGCCGATTGGAGCACGGGAATAAAGAAGAGGTCCTTCGTCAAAAACACGATCATCAATTGGTCCCTAAAAGGTCAAGATACAGTGCGGTCGCATTGACAATTACGAGGAAAATGGAGAGTATGCCGAGTCCTAGCATACAGCCCAGCGCCCCGTCGCTCATGGAAAGGTCATCAATGTCCGCGAAAATTGTATATACCTACACCGACGAAGCTCCTGCGTTGGCGACGTATTCACTACTTCCCATTATTCGCCATTTTACACATTCGGCCGGTGTGGAAATCGACAAGCAGGATATCTCGCTGGCGGGCCGCATACTTGCAAGCTTCTCCGACCGACTTCCACCTGAGCAACGTCAGGCTGACGCACTTTCTGCACTCGGTGAACTCGCAAAATTGCCAGCAGCGAACATCGTCAAATTGCCCAATATTTCCGCCTCCATCCCGCAATTGACCGCAGCCATTGCTGAGCTTCAAGCACATGGATACGCAGTGCCGGATTTTCCGGAGGACCCGCAAGACGCTGCGCAAAAGGAGATCAAGGGGCGTTACGCAAAAGTACTTGGAAGTGCCGTCAATCCCGTGCTGCGCGAGGGAAATTCCGATCGACGCGTGGCAGCCCCAGTCAAAGAATACGCTCGCAAGAACCCACATTCGATGGGCGTCTGGAACGCAAACTCAAAGACACACGTTGCATCAATGACGCAAGGCGATTTCTATGGCAGCGAGCAATCGGTCGTCATGAAAGCCCCTGGCTCGGTAAAGATCGAGTTGGTCGCCAGCGATGATAGCGTAACCGTCTTGCGCGAGAAACTCGAACTCCAGGAGGGAGAAGTTATCGACGCGTCGGTCATGAGTGTTTCGGCGCTCCGCAAGTTTTTTGCCCGTGAAATCGCCGACGCTCGCGAAAACAACATACTGCTTTCACTGCATCTTAAAGCGACGATGATGAAGGTTTCAGACCCCATCATTTTTGGCCACGCAGTTAGCGTCTACTTTGAAGCGTTGTTCAAAAAACATGGCTCCACTTTTGAACAACTCGGAATTAGTCCCAACAATGGACTTGGCGACCTGTATGCCAAGCTTGAAAAACTTCCAGCCAATCAACAAGAAGAGATCAAGCAAGAAATCAGTGCCGCATTGGCCCATGGGCCTCAGTTGGCGATGGTAGATTCCGATCGGGGCATTACCAACCTTCACGTCCCGAGCGATGTGATTATCGACGCGTCGATGCCTGCCGCCATTCGCACATCCGGTCGGATGTGGGGGCCAGATGGCAAGGCGCATGATACGAAGGCCTTGATACCAGACCGCTGTTATGCGGGTGTTTATCAAGCGACGATTAACTTCTGCAAGCAACATGGAGCATTTGATCCGCGCAGCATGGGAAGCGTTGCCAACGTCGGGTTGATGGCTCAGAAGGCAGAAGAATACGGGTCGCACGACAAGACGTTTGAAATCCCGCAGGCCGGCCAAGTTCGAGTCGTCGATCATCTTGGCGAAACGCTCATGCAACATCCGGTCGAAGCTGGCGATATCTGGCGAATGTGCCAGACGAAAGACGAACCCATTCGCGACTGGGTACGCTTGGCAGTCTCCCGAGCACGAGCAACGGGCGCACCAGCAATATTCTGGCTCGACCATCAACGTGCTCACGACTCCAATTTGATCGCCAAGGTCAACTACTTTCTGCCCACGCACGACACCAGTGGACTCGACATCCAAATCATGTCCCCAGTGGACGCCACCATTCACGCTTGCGACCGTGCCCGCCGAGGACTCGACACCATCTCGGTCACTGGCAACGTGTTGCGCGACTACTTAACTGACCTGTTTCCAATTCTGGAGCTGGGTACCAGCGCAAAAATGCTCTCAATCGTACCATTGCTCGCCGGCGGTGGATTGTACGAAACGGGAGCGGGTGGTTCGGCTCCAAAGCATGTGCAGCAGTTTCTAGAAGAAGGCCACTTACGCTGGGATTCACTGGGCGAATTCTTGGCGCTCGCCGTCTCACTCGAAGATGCTGGACTGAAGTCGAATGATGAAGAAATCATCGTTCTGGCTCAGACGTTAAATGCAGCCACCAGCAAATTTTTGGATAACGACAAATCACCTGGCCGTAGCGTCAATGAGCTTGATAACCGGGGTAGTCATTTTTACCTCGCCCTGTACTGGGCTGAGGCACTCGCCAGCCAAACTCGCAGCCCCATGCTGAGCGAACGGTTTGCCAATGTTGCCAAGTTGCTTGCGGACAATGAAGACAAAATTGTCGCCGAATTGAATGCAGCCCAGGGTAAGCCCGTTGATATCGGTGGCTACTACCACCCCGATTCGACAAAGACCGAAGCTGCCATGCGCCCCAGCACCACGTTCAACGAGATCCTTGCAGTACTTTGAATTGGCTTAAGCTGTCATTTACTGGCGGCCGGCGCTTTCCAAGAGCTGCGATATGAGTGGCAAGAGTTGTTTCTTGCGACTCACGACATCATCGAGTTGGTAGAGGTAACGTTCCACGCGCGGGTAGTTGATCTCTTCCCAAAACTCAGGTTCGTGTGACATCAACAACAGACTGCCGTTCGTAATGATGTCGGTGACCAGGAGCGCTGAGAAATCAAGTGACTTTTCCTTGGTCAAGTCAGTTAGGGCTTGCAGCAGTTCGTCACGTCGCTCCCAAAATAGCTCAAACCCAATTTCTTCGATTTGCGAAATGGAGAAGCGATGTCCGCGGTCTTCAAACTCCTTGCAATCCTCGCGAACGACTTTTTCTGCGCTGTGAATACGCAGCGCCGAACCTACTTCAAAAAACTCGCGCACAAATTCATCCATGTCGACGGTGCAAAAGTTCTTGAGCCAGGTGAATATGTTGCGATCAACGTCGGTTGTGGTGGGTGAACGCAAGTGCAATGTGTCCGAGACGATACCAGCAGCCATACAGAGTGCTATGCCCGGCGAGGGCTCGAGGCCGGCCCATTTGAATTGCCGCGCCACCAATGTGCAGGTTGAACCGACCGGTTCGTTGATAAAACGAATAGGTTGATCGGAACGTAAATTGCCGCCGAGTCGATGGTGGTCGAGTACTTCGATAATATCCGACTCTGCCGCCCCCAAAACAGCTTGCGTGAGTTCATTGTGGTCAACCAACACCAGTTGCGTTTTTCGCGGATTTACCAAATCCGACTTTGAAAGCACGCCCACCAACTTGCCTTGGTCGTCTTGCACCGGAAACAGTTTCTGCCGTGAACGGGCAACCTGCAGCCGTGCATCAGCCACAGGCATTTTCGATGACAGAGTCAGGCAGTCGCGTTGAATGGCGTTATCGATACCACGCGCCGACTTGATGCGCATAGTCGTCGTTGCAGTGTCAAAGGCGCTTCGAATCACCGTGACATTGTTGATTTTGGCCAGTTGTATCAACCCGGGCGAAAGCTCGTAGCCGCCCGTAACGACCAAAACACGAACACCATGCTCCAGGGCAGGAAGTTGGATGGTAGGGCGATTGCCACTAACTACCATTAGCTGCGAGGCGGGAAATTGATGTAAACGCTTGGTAAAGCTCTCCGCGCTCATCGCTCCAACCATGACCATCAAATCGGCTTTCGCTTCCGTATCGACCGCGTGTTGCCATTCTCCTTCGAGCACCGTGCAAATCTTGCTGACCGAACTGCTGATCTGCCGCGAAAGTATGGGGTCCGAATCCCCCTCAAAAATGACCTTTAGTAGATCGAGTAACGTCAAGAGCCCAACAAACCTGCCTGAACCGTCGAGCACGGGGACAGCGCCGATCCCATGATCGCGCATTCGATCATAGACCTCAGCGAACACTTCGCCTTCCCAAGCCACGATCGGGTTGCGACGACATACATCCTCAACCTCCGGGCGAACATCCATGACGATTCGTGGCGCCGATATTTTCGCCTTTTTTAAGGCATATTCCGTTCTTTGATTTGGTGCACCGCAACAGGCTGCGATCGCGTCGGGCCGAGTGGTACGCTGCAGAAAATCGGCATACGCCAAAGCAGAACAAATTGCATCGGTGTCTGGATTGCGATGCCCGAAAACGTAGAGAGTCATCCTGATTTCCATAGAACGCGTGGGACTGCGCGAGTCGAGTTAGTGCTTTGTCCAGATTTTAATGGACCTTAGCTAAAGGTCCTGCAGCAAACGGAGCTTTAGCAAGATCCACTACCTCCGACCCAAATTCTTGATCTGGAAAAAGCACTAGACTGTTCAGCGTAATCTACAATCGATTTTGGCGAAATGGAGGTCTCCGGTGGCAGTTGTACGAATGGCCAGATTGAACCACAATGTTGGGCATCAAGCATTGAACCGAGTGTGCTTTCCCCACCGAGTGCTTTTTTTTGTTTGGTTAACTGGTCAAACAGGAGTACTTAGAGGCGCTGGGTACCGGTTGCCACTTTCCATTTGTTGATCCGCAACTTTCACACGCGAAGCGTAGAAACGCGTTGCAGAGTGCACCCTGACGCCTCACGGTGTGGCTTGCATCGCTTCCATAACTGCACCCAGAGATCTCCCCTATGCTCAAAACAACGTTGCTCCATCCCGATATATTGCGCGCCTGCGCCCGAGCTGGCCACCATTCCAAAATCCTCATCGCCGATGGCAACTACCCGGCCGCATCAAAGATTGGTCCACGAGCTGAACTCGTTTCACTCCAATTATCGCCGGGCATTCCCACGGTCGCACAAGTGTTACGCGCAGTGCTGGCCCAAGTGCCCATTGATGTGATCAACACCATGGGAATCGATCCTTCCGACGAGTACGCCGCACAGGGTGATCCGCCAGTGTGGAGTGAATACCGACAGATACTGACCGAGGCTGGATCGACGCGACAGTTGGAACCGATCATGAAATGGGATTTTTATGCGTCCGTGGCAGCCGACGACCATGTACTGACGATACAAACCGCTGACCAAGCATTGTGGGCCAACTTGTTACTCAGCGTCGGCGTGCGCACGGAGTAGATTTTTATAGGATTTGTGTCGAACGATTGTTCCCACGCGTTTCCAAAGTAATTGGGGATAGTCGCATCCAAAGCGATTGGGGACAATCGCTCGACACTTGCACTTAAATTATTAGACTTTTTGGGAAGACACACACCGATGCAACGACGACGGCTTGGAGTCACGGAACTTGAATTGCCCATCTTGAGCTTTGGTGCTTCTTCGCTGGGTGCCGAGTTCCGCGGCGTGACTTTGGATGAAGTTTTTAGCTCGATCCGTGTGGCGCTAGAGTTGGGCTTGAACTTCATCGACACCTCGCCGTTCTACGGACGAGGGATGAGTGAAGTGCTTTTAGGAGTGGCGCTGAAAGATGTCCCGCGTGACGATTATCTGATCTGCACCAAGCTCGGACGGTATGACGTTAATCACTTTGATTTTTCGGCCCGCCGGGTGGCAGAGAGTATCGACGTTTCACTGCATCGACTTGGCTGCCAGCATTTGGATATCGTGTTGTGCCACGACATTGAATTTGTACCGTTGGAGCAGGTGATCAACGAGACCATTCCAGCACTCCGCGAACAGCAACGTGCAGGAAAGGTGCGTTACGTCGGGATCAGTGGTTACCCGCAGAAGATTTTTCATCGGGTATTGGCGGAAACGAGTGTCGATTGCGTGCTGAGCTACAATCAATACACCCTACAAAATCAGTGTTTTGCCGACGAAACGATACCGCTGTTAAAGGAAAAGCAGGTTGGCATCATGAACGCCGGCCCGTTTAGCGCGAGGTTGTTAACCAATGCCACGTTACCCGTTTGGTTTCGCGATCCACTGGAGGTGCAACAGGCGGCCAAGCAAGCGGCGGCGCATTGCGCTGCAAAAGGCGAAGACATTGCCAAGCTGGCGCTGCAGTTTTGCCTCCAGAATCCCGATATCACGACAACGGTCGCTGGCAGCGCCAATCCAAACAACATTCGCAAGTGGGTCGAGTGGGCCGAGCAACCCCTCGACGAGCAACTGTTGGATGAAGTGTTATCCATCCTTGCCCCAGTGCACAATGTGGGGCATCGTGAAGGACTACCGGAAAATAACTAGACGTTGAACAAGTAATGGCAGATATCGCCATCTTGCAGAACGTATGTTTTTCCTTCTGTCCGTAATTTGCCTGCGCGACGGATCTCAGCTTCCGTCTTGTAGGTTTCGAGGTCTTCGAGTGAGTAGACCTCGCAGCGAATGAAGCCGCGTTCGAAATCGCTATGGATGACGCCAGCCCCCTGTGGGGCGGTGGCTCCAATCGGAACCGTCCATGCGCGGACTTCTTTTTCGCCCGCCGTAAAGTAACTTTGCAACCCTAGCGTACGATAGGTCTCGCGGGCTACGGTGGCCAGCGCCGGTTCATGCAAGCCAACCGATTCCAACATTTCGGCGCGTTCGGCTTCATCTAACTCAGCCAACTCCGCTTCCAACTTGGCACAAACCGGAACGACACTCGCTCCAACTTTTTCGGCAAACGCACGAATAGCCTGGGCCATCTCACCTTGGCCGTGCACATCGTCTTCGCCAACATTGGCGATATACAAAATGGGTTTGGCGGTCATCAGGCCATAACTGGAAATCTCACGTGCTTCGGCTTCAAGCAATTCGAGCTTACGAAGTGGCTGATCCGAGTTCAAATGATCTTGACATTTTTTGATAGCAGCGACGCGAACTTTTGCTTCCTTGTCGCCGGTTTTTGCAGAACGCTCAGCTTTGGGAAGCGCGTTTTCCAACGTTTGCAAGTCGGCTAACATCAACTCCGTTTCGATGATTTCAACATCTGCCGCCGGGTCGACTTGGCCGCTGACGTGAATCACATCGTCATCTTTAAAACAGCGCACGACCTGTAAGATCGCATCCACTTGGCGGATATGCGTTAGAAACTTGTTTCCTAGTCCTTGCCCTTCGGACGCCCCTTTGACGATGCCTGCGATGTCGACCAACTTGAGAATGGCAGGTACGATCTTTTGCGGCTTAATGTATTGCGTGATCTTGTATAGACGATCATCCGGAACACTCACAATTCCTTCGTTCGGCTCAATGGTGCAGAACGGGTAGTTGGCAGCCTGAGCTCCCTGCGTGCTGGTGAGGGCATTAAAAAGAGTGCTTTTGCCTACGTTTGGCAAGCCAACAATTCCAGCTTCCATGGACTGTACGTCTTTACTTGTTTATGGATTAATGCGTTGAAGATCGGACCAGGCTCCAAATTCGACCAACCAGGGTGAATCGAAAATGAACTTGGACCCGCTCCAAATTTGAATATGTGGGAATATATTACTAAGCTCCCTCAAAAGTGAAACGGGGCGACCTGCATTCGCTCTTCGAGTCAACTTGCCCCCTTGGAAGGTACTGATTGCATGATCCTCGCAAAACTCGCTAGTTCACAAGCCTATGCCGCGTTACATCCCGGTTTCAGTTCCGGCTTCGATTTTTTGCAACGACCCGATATTTCGCAACTGGAAGACGGAAAAATAGCAATTGACGGCGACCGACTGTTTGCAATCATCGCTCGGGGCATGGGACGTGGAATGGATGAGTCCCCGTTAGAATTCCATCGTCGCTACATCGATATTCAATACGTTGTGAGCGGAGCAGAAATGATCGGCTGGTCGCCGCTTGCCGATTGTCGAGCCATACGCAGCAAATACGACGAAGCTACCGACATTGGCTTTTTTAGCGACCATCCCACGACGTGGTGTGCCGTTCCGGCCGATTGCTGTGCAATCTTTTATCCCGAAGATGCTCATGCTCCCCTTGCGGGCACTTCGCCAGTCCACAAGGTCGTTGTCAAAGTTGCCATGGATCGGGAACTCTGGCACTAGCGGCATCTG
Organism: Pirellulaceae bacterium; assembly: GCA_041753315.1. Lineage (GTDB taxonomy): Bacteria > Planctomycetota > Planctomycetia > Pirellulales > Pirellulaceae > Aureliella. The sequence continues at coordinate 114,935 of JBGSUV010000069.1, forward strand.
AAAACTAGGGTAGTGGACCTTGCTAAAGTCCTGCAGTAAAGGGAGCTTTAGTTAGCAAGCTCCATTGCCTCCAACGCTAGTTCTCGACGCAGCCCTAGCTTCCCCCGACTAAAGTTGCCGCCCTGCTTAAAAGCCGATGCGAACGGAATTACCGTGACCACCGTGATAGTGATGGCGATGAGGATAGGGGCGATAGACTTCGTGCACGTAGACTGGCGACCGGTAGATGACGGGTCGTTCTTGTACGATCACGCTTGGTTGTTGGACGTAAACCTGCTGTGGCTGGACGTATGTCTGCACGGGGGCCTGTGCCGCAGCAGCAACGTGTGTTGCCATGGGTGCCGATTGAAAGGCGGTGATGAGGGTATCGCTGACTCCTTGCTGGTGCAAAGCAATGATGTCGCTGACTTCGAGTCGACGCTGAACGCCCTTGGACTGCAATTGCGACATAATCACTGAATCGCTGACGCCGCTACGTGACATGTTGATCACGTCGGTCATGCTCACACCAGCATTAGCGATCGCTTGCTGTTGCACGTAGACTTGCTGTTGCTGCGCGTAGTAGTGCTGCTGTTGATATTGTCGTTGACGCTGTAGTTCGTTGTCTTGCGCTTTGCCGATCAGTCCACCAGTGATGGCACCCACGGCTCCACCAATCAAAATTCCTTCTGGCGTTTCGTCGTTTTGTTTGCCAACGATGCCACCGATGACCGCGCCGGCCAAGCCACCCACGGTCGCACCATTTTGCGTCCGCGATTGGGCCATGAGAGTTTGATTGGAAACTAACACCGTCGCCAGAGCCAAAGCAAAACGAATTACCATCGCATCAACTCGCATTCTTACAGGAATCTACGACCTATCCATGATCGCAGCGTTGTCGCTCTTCGGCGATCGCGCCGAGAGACTTCTTATTAGATCGACATACCAAAGCGAAGATGTGAAGTAAACAGGAACTTCTAAGTCGACGCATTCTGAGTTGCCGTACGCCAACCTAACCTTGCCTCTTTCGGACGGTCCAACCCAGCGCTCAGAGACTCATATAGCTTGCGGGACTGCTATATCTTTCCAGCACTGCTACCGATAGCGCGGTCAAGTCGTTTAGCTAGCATAACTTGCAATATGCTGGGCATCCGCGAGTGCTGGACCGAGTAACAGAGGGACCAATTCAGTAATGATGCCACGCACATCCCATCTCACTCCAGATAGCCTTCCCACACGTAAGATCCCGTTGCATAACAATCGCGTAGCGATGGCATCCGATAGCCTGGGGTGGAGCTTGGCTGGGACGTTTTTAACAAAAAACGTCCCAGCCGAGCGGAACCCCAGGTGCAGTGGAATGTGCACGAAGTGGCCGAGCAGAAGATTATCCCAGCGC
>JBGSUV010000070.1:0-19814 GCA_041753315.1 Pirellulaceae bacterium
CGTGACCGTTCCATTTCCGTCAAGGGCCTTCCCGCCACTGGTGATCGAAGTTGTCGGATCGTTTGGCTTGTTTCTTAAGTCAACCTGCAATCCTGACACAACTGGCTCGACCGTGATGCGACACTTCAGTCCCTTCCAATCAACCTTGGCAATGCTGGCCGACTGAGCAGTTACCTGAACATCGGGCGAAACCAAGATGTCAGCCACCAAGCACTCCTGCAGACTTACTCCGCCATGTTGATAACAATGCCCGGCCGAAAAACACTTGATTCCCGAAGCACTGGCAAACTCGGCCTGTGGATTCCAATACCAGGAATGCCGATCTACATCCGGTTTTGATTCGCCTTTGATCGTTGCACATCTCGACCACTTGGCTTCGGTCAAGAACGACGGCAGCTCCTGTTTAGGCAAGCCGCCAGGCATCAGCAGCCAACCGTGATCGGTGACCACCCGAACCTTGCGCCAGCCCGCGTCCAGCAACTCGACGATGCGATCTGCCAGCGCTTCCACCTGGCCAGCAACCAATGAAGCGAGCTTGATCTGCAAATCATGACCACGCTTGTCGATCTCACCCGTTTCTACCCAGCCACGCGCTTTCGGCTTCGCTGGGTCGCCAACCTCACTTGCTGAGATGATCTGGTAACCCTCTGTTTTGAGCAGGGATTGCAAACGTGCATGTGTCAACGGCTTGCTCTCGCCCGCATCGACAATCTCTGGCGTAAACGAATCCGGCAGTCCGCGTCCCTCCAGCTTCTCAGCGATGGGAGACACAGCAGGCTTTGCAGTAGCCGTTACCGAAGGCAGCGCCGCCCATCGCCGGTTCTCATCCGTCGTGTAACCACGCTCGCGTAACAACTCGGTCAGACGCACGGCCAGATCGTAACGAAGGCCATCGGCGAACAGCAGGCAAGTCCCAACCTCGGCCTTAACCGTCGGTGGTCGGTTGCTAGACGCCCTGTTGGGCCAAGACTCTTTCTGAACGCAATCCTGGAAACGTTCCGCGGCATGTTCCAACCACGGCAGGTACAACGCTCGCACCGCCGCTTCGATTGCATCGCAATCCGCCTTCGCCTTCGTCTTCACCGACGCCAGCGCCTTTAAAGCAAAGTCGTCGGCGAGATAGCCACCTTGGACATACTGCTTTTCCAAATCAGCAATTGAGTCGCCGCCCAGGTTGGATGCCGTTCGGCCGGCAAGTCCAACAAGGAACTCCAGCGCACACGCCATCGGCGCTTGCCCAAGCTTCGCCCATACCCAACTGCGTCTCACTCCATGATGCTGTTCCAGCTTGGCAATCTCAGTTCTTGCACTTCCCTGATCGACGGTTGCAAGTTCACGCAATGCCTTTCGCAGAGCGTCTTCATCTAGCTCATTCTCATCCGGCCAATACTCGCGCTCGAACCGCAACTTCGACTGCGGCTTCGCCTTCCGCAATGTCGAAGAAACACCGCTGTAGGTTTCCGGAGCCTCTCGGAACCGAGACCACAACGCCTCCCAGCTACTCGTCTCTTGCAGCCCCAGCTTCTCGCCGGCCACGATCTCGCCATCGGTGTTGGGATCAAAGCCGTACTCGTCACGACAGCGATTACAGAACGCGTGCCACTTGCCCTCGTCCATCTCGGCTCGCACCTCTTGCGGATTGCTCATCCAGCGCAGCAAGTCGCGAGGGTGATCGCCGATCATCAATCGATCAAAGTCCTCAGCCTCCAATCTTCGTCCTTCCAGCTTTGATACAGGCGTGATCGCGAGAACGGCCAGCGATGCCATCATAGACAGTTTCGTGTTCGCAGTCCCCGAAACATCCAAGCCCAATGCCGGGCTCTCTTTGGATACCAGCATCGCCTCGACCGTCCAGTCGCGTCCGTTCTTCTGTGCCCAGACCGTTCCTCGGTACAGCAGTTCAACCAAAGGCTGCAGTTCCCAGGGGCACTGCGTTCCAGCGCGTAGTTCCTGTCGACTAACGCCAGGCAAATACAGGATCGGTGTCTTGCCTTTTGGAAAGCCAACCTCCGGCAGTACACCTTGCATCGCGCACTTCAGCCAGATCGCTGGACCGGTCCGGGTATCCGGCGCGTACTCGCCCAGAACCAATAACTGTGGCAAGCGTGCTTTCAACTGTTCCAGCAGTGGCAACCATTCGCTCTTAGCATCGGTCCACAGCACTGCGGTAGGAGCGACTTCACTGCTTGCGCAACGTGTCGATGCGTCGAGCCCCTGGAGAACCGAGTCAAGAAGCGTCATACCGGCAACCTCTCCAGTAAATCGCCTCGACGAAACGTTGCAGCGAGCTGCTGCAGAGAAACTTCTTGTCCACCGTAAAGCGACGCAATTGCTGTCTCCAGCTCAGCGATCGAACGATCGTAATAGATAGAGTCGTTGCGTTCCCAAGTTTCGAGCGCCTCATCGAAACGCTGGTGGTTCAATCCCGCTAGCGTACATTCTCGCCTCACTTTGAGACTGGAGTCATCTTTTTCAATTAAGAACGAATTGTTCTCGTCGCTCACTCGCCATTTTGCCGCGGGAACTATGACGGAAACATTGGTTGATCGGGCTTTGAGTTTTGGGTTCGCCTGTTCAAAACGCTGCTTAAGTCCCTGCGGTAACGTCTGTTGATCTAAGGCAGCCAGATCAGCGGCGGTAACCACACCTTCTACAAAGTGCTCTCCACATAAATCCGCAAGCAGGTACTTGCCCATGAGCATCGCGATGAAATGGGAGCCGTACGTCAACCAATTAGGCGCATCGGAATCAGGTCGCGAACGTTTCTTTTCCGCATAACGGAACAGAAGGGTCGCTAGTACGACCTGTGATCCATTTAAATCATCTGAGAATATCGTGTCATAAAGGTTCCCGAACAACTCACGCTGTTGCGATCTTGCCTGATGAGGTGATCTGCGCCATGTGGCCAAAATCGCTTCCGCTGCTCGCGAGCTAAGGATGCACTGTCGTCCCATGCTGTCGTCGTTGCGATTCCTGATGTAGCGGAACGGTTCTCCACTACTACCTTTTAAGTTCGCTACATCAATCTCAATCGAGCGCTGCCTGTGGTCATTCGACTTCAGATCGCGAAGGTCGACCGGGTTCTGGCTGTTCGTGTTGTAAGTGATGTTGCCAATCAAATCATCAGTCGCGTCCGGTAACTCATAGATACGTATAAGCACAAACGCGTTGTCGAGATTAGTCTGATCGCCGCCTGAAAGTTCAGCCAACGCGGCTTCTATCGTCTTACAGGTCTGTCCACCATTGATAATCTGCAACCCATCGATAATGACGTTGAAGTCTTCACGCTGAAGTTCGTTATGCCGAAACTGTCGACAAAGAAGCGTGATGCCATTGTTGTAGAAGTAGAAATTTCCACGCTCTGCGGGGTCGCTCAACGTCTGTCTGATCGCAGAGTTGACTCGGTTGCCCTGCAATCCTAGGAACCTACGAATGTTTCTGTCAAGCAACAGATCGCCACGTCGTGTGAATAGCGCGGCTAACTCCTTAACTCTTATTTTGCCAATTAAGACGCGACAATAGTTGAAGCCTTCGACGACAGCCTTTCCCACAAGCGGCAACGACTCGTTGTCAATCGACTGAACTGACCGCATCTGCTTGACCAGTTCTTCATGATTCACGTGCTTCCAGCGAACTTGATCCGGTGGAAAACCCGCAAGATCAATGATCTGCTGGGCAGTCGCTTCCCAACGTTCACCATTGTTGCACATAACTGCGCAAACCACGGGAATGTAGCCATCGCGGATAAGCGAGCGAATTTCTTCAATCTTCGCAGTCAGGAGAACGTTGGTAGTAATTGTCGATCTCGGATCAAAAATGGAGTTGATTGCTTGCTTAGCCTTCTCGATCCCGGTTTGTGGGAACGCATTCTCACCTGCCGTGACAGGTTTGTACTTTCCTTGGAAGAGAGTCACCATGAACTCACCGTCCTCCACTGAGGCGATATGCAATGCATCGATACCGAAGTCGTTGCCTCCTTCAGTAAGGCACTCGAGTGCTTCCTCCTTGCGCAATCCGAGAGTTGACTGAACAACCAACAATGTGAACGCGGCGGAGTTCGCTTTGTTTTCATCGTTCTGAATCTTAAGTCGTTCAGCAAACTCGTCTTTCAAATCCGTGGCAAGCTGGCGCACTCGAGCGTCGACAATTCCTAGATTAATACTCATTGGGTCCACTTCCTGGCGTTTTGCTTAAACTCAATTGTGTAGTGAAGGTTGTTCCATCGCTCGCCGGTGAACTTGCGCCCTCCAGCGAAGTTGACCGTCTTTTCATCCCAGCTCCAAAACCATGGAAAGTCTTCCGGTGGTCGTTTAGGTTCAATGCCGCGATCCTTAGTCCACTTGATTTTCGGCGGGAAACGTAGAACTCCGGCGCCCTTGCGACCTCGCGATAGTTCAGCGAGCATGAAGGGCCGAATGTTCATGCGGACTCCGTCGTTGATATCGGGGGTCCAGCCGATGGGCTGCTCGTTAAGAGGCTTCCAGCGAACAAAAATGTCGTAGGGTGGTTCGCCATGAAGAATGGCTTCGAGTTGTTCCTGTAGTTCCTTCGCAGCCAAAAGACGATCGTCGGCACCAGATTCGTTATTCTTAACCGCTGCTTCCTGCCGTATGATCCAATCGCCAAGGTAACTATAGGTCAGGCTTTCGAGCAGCTTCTTACCGTGTGGGCCGGCAAGCATGTGATAGTTAATCAGCGCTGCGAAGCCGTCCTTCTTGCCATCCCATATGTGCCAGATGAAGGGACGTTGATGGAATAGCTCGCAGTGTTCTTGGAAGAACTTTTCGCGTAACCAGGACTCCAGATTCTCGCTGTGATTCACTCCAGCAGCGTGCAACAAGCGGAGCAGTCGGTCTGACGCTGGGTCTTCGCCTCGAACCGAAGGAATACAAACAATTCCGTCATCGTCAACGAATTCATCCAGTTCAATACACGTGGCAACAAGGTCGCGTGCCCGCTTGCTCAGACGTATCTCACTGTCAAGTTCAGCGGGCCAACGATAGCCGAGCAACCGCGCTGTAGCGACTTGTAGAGGTGCAGTGGAATGTTCCGGTCGTCCATGAAAGAGCCACTGTGTTGGATCGTCGCTGCCTGGTTCAGGAAGTCCGTTTGGGTACATCTCAGTAGCGACCTTTTGCCAACGCTTTAGGTTAAACGGTACCTTTATCAGAGTGAGGTTTGGAATTTTCAAAGAGCTACTGTCAACGCGTTTTACATCTGAAACGTATTCCGGCGAATTTACGTAGCACCATATCGCGACGTCGTCTTGAACATCCTTAGCTACAATAACTGCGGTGTTCTCATCAAAAAGCTCACCGACATAAACAGAACATGGCAATGACGTCATTTGGCCAACTGCAACTCCTGTACGTCCCCAAGCTTTCTCTCCGCGCAGCCAGGCTCCTACTCCATCCTTCCCTACCTTCTCAACGACGAACTCATAGAGCTGACCTTGCCCATCTTGCCAATAGACGATTGTTGTTAATCCCGTGTATAATTTGCTTCCATCTCCGCGAGACTGAATGAATCGATAGTCAGGTCGAATCGAAGGAACTTCGATAAATTCTCGCGCAAAACGATAAAGGTCACCTGTAGCGATGCCTTTATAGGAGTCAGCGTAGTCCCTAAGAAGTGCCGTTGCATCACTATCCTCTTGCGTTATTCTCGAGTCAGGGTTTGCAATTAGCTTCGATTGAAAGGAAAGGCATGGAGACGCCCACGCACACCCTTCGGCCTTATCTCTGACTGACTCCGCGCCGTTGAGATTAATAATTCCCAGCCTACTTGTCTCATCTGGGTATAGACGAGTGATTCCCACTAGTGCAACATTAACCACTTCTCCCGAAATTCCTTCAAAAGCATTGGCTCCGAGCTGAATTGCAAAACGCCAACTTTGTTGTTCCAAAGTGAGAAGACGCAGCTTCTTATATGGCCCGATGAAAAGCCAGCTTTGTGGAGTAACCAACGCCGTTGATCCCGATTTCGAACAAAACTCTAGGCAGCGGAGAATAAATGCGGTCGCCAGATCGGCTTTTCCCAACGCGTATTGTGTGTCGAGAAACTTCTTCAGTTCATCATTTTGTTTACCGCGACCAAGGTACGGAACGTTGGTAATCACCAGCGTGTAACTTGCTGCAAGCAACTCGGTCGCGCGCGTCAAGCCTTGTGCCGCAGCTGCAAGTTCCTGTTGTTCGTCTGTTGCGTTTGGATCTCGGGCAATGATGGAAGAAAGAGCCTCAGAGATTTCATCCAATTGTTTGTCAGTCAACAGACTGGATCCAAAAAAACGTCTTGGGTTAATCAAGCTTCCAAGCGTGTCAGCCTTTGAGTACATGTCGTAGAGCTGGCCCCATTGGAACCCAAGTTCCGAATTTGGCAGCGCGATTTTTAGCGACTTCATCCATTCATCACGGCTGTTGCCAAGCGGAATACCCGAGCATGCTATATTTCGCATGGGCGGAAGCGGTGTGGGACCGGTAAGTTTCCAAACGGCCATTGCAACATTGAATGCGGCGATTTGTGTGCAGCGAGGATCGATCTCGAGGCCGAAGAGGTTATCGTGCAGCACCGCTTCAACGGCTGTCTCGACTGATACTCCCTCTTCATGTATTCGCAAGCGGACGAGCAATTCGAACGCGGCGACTAGGAAGTGCCCGCTACCGCAAGAGGGATCGAGTACCTTGAGTTCTGCCGCAGTCCTTGGCCAGCCTTCGAACGTTCCGCCCATTGGACGCCACGGGCCTGGTTCATCGTCCTCATCCGCTTCGCTCTCACGAACAAATCGAAGATACTCGAACTCGTATCCACCGGCGGTTTTCAAAGCGACCGCGCGACGGAGTTCTGCCTCATCTTTTGCATTGAGTGCTAATGACGGATTTTGCGCCAGCACCTTGCCAGCGTGCCACGCCCCAAGCGTATTGTGCAACAAGAACAGCACCATGTAATGTTCGGTGAAGAGCTGCGTAACTGCCGGGATCGACCGCCCATCGATCTTGTCGCCCGATGCGTTGACGCGATCCTTCTCTTCGCTCTGCCAAAACTGATAGACCCAGCCGAGCGAATCATCCGCTGTGAATACTTCCGATGGTAAAGAGCCCAGCAGGTCATTCAGTTCTCGCTGCGTTTCTGTAGAGAGCCTGACCTCCAATAATGGGTCATCTTTTCGGAAGATGGCAGGCAGTGCCGCCGAAGCAAACTGCCCTCCGAGCACCCAGGGGTCAACCTTCGATTCTTCGGCAATCTCAACGAGAGCTTCCATCGACACCGCCTGACCATATTCGGGATCGATTAGGAACTCGTTCTCAGCCAAGAATCGCACGAAGATCATTCGATGCCATTGTTCATAGGCACACTCTTGCACTAGTCGATCGATTTGCTGTGCCTCGGACTGCGAATTACGAACGTCGCCGATCTGTTTGCCGTGCGCCCGCAAACGAACACGCAATTTCGCTTGTGTCTCACTTAATGCTCCACGTTTCCCTTCGTGGACGTTCAACTCCTTGAGACGGTCAGTCACATCAGCGACAACCAGATTGCGAGCCTTGATAATGACTCGTTCCAGATCTTTGCGGAGTTCGGATTTCAATGCAGCCATGGGATTTGATTTTTCAATACGATGCGAAGCTGGTGGGAATTAGGAAACGATGACAGGACCTGCTTTGAGCTTCTCCAGTAGCTCGTTTTCCTTTTCACTTAACCATTGCTTCACATCTTCTGGTGTTTTGAGTGTGCCGCTCGTCAGTCGAACTTGCTGCAACTTAGGCTCGAGCAATTTGCCTGCTTGAGCTAACGCAGCCGAGAACCGACCAGGAATGGCAGCCGATTTATCTCCCCACGAAGACAATGGAGTTGAATCCAGAGTTCGCAATAGCTCGTCATCGGTTCCAACCTTTATCGCCGCAACATCGGTGATTCCGTTGGAGCTGAGAACACTTGACTGCTGATCTGCTGTCAGTTTGGTCCAGACGTCTGACTTGGTCAGAAGCGACATCTGCTCGTCATGCGTGTTCTTCAAGGTTGCATGCGCCGCTGTGACGGAGGCTCGCAGCAGCTCTGCACATTTCTTGACGAGTCCCGACACGTGGTCGGAAGTGTCGAGCAACAGTCGATTGGTGCGAACTCCATCGGCTGATGATCGGATCTCCTCCTCGCCAGGCAGATCTGCTGCATGACGAAGCATACGATCAAGGGTCTTCCAATTCGGAAGACGCTTCTCAGCAAGTTCGCCCAGCTCTTTCCACTGCTTGGCAAGTGTCTTTAGCTCGGATTCCTGCTCCAGCAATTTGCCCAGCCGTTCGTTACCCGCATGATTGCGCAGGTCGAGAATGCATTGGGTATCTGGCGATGGAGGAAGCGGTGCTTCTCCGCCTGCGTGCGATGCGAGGCCAAGCATCGCATCGATGAAGTCTCTTGATTTACTCTCCAAATCATCGCTGCTCTTCGCAGCCACTCCAGCGCTCTGGAACAATGCACACAATGCAAGTTTCTCTCGAGCGGAAATGACACGCGTGACTTGGCGGAACTCCGCTTTCTTGATTTTGGTTTGATCGAGATTGCCGGCCGAAACGGCTTCTCCGGAGTATCGAACGGAGACGTCACCTGCGTTATGCAGTGCCATCAGCGCGCCGTCGACCGCGTCCTGGGGCCAACCGTAGGGTGGCGAACCAAACTTCTTGTGAAGATCACGTCCTTCCGCACCGGAGCCAATCGCCTTCAGAATCGCTTTGCAGACGGGGTGTGCTTTGGCTTCGTCGGTCCATTTGATCGCTTGAAGAGGAGTGTCGTCTTTCGCTTTTGCTCGCGTGATGACGACCGGCCAATTCTTGTAATCAGCGTCTTTGAAATCTGGGAACATTCGGACGAGGGCTGCGTTGCCAGCGTCGACGATCTTCTGCTCAATAGTGATGCCGTTGACTTCGGCTCCGCCACCTTTGAACACCTTCGCTGAGTCGATAATCTCTAAGACGAGCTCATCCCTATTCCGCGCAGCTTCGTCTCGCCGGGCAAGCATCGCCTTTTTTGCTTCTTCACCTTCTGGTGTGGAGGGCTCGCCTTTGAATTGGATTGTGCCTACAGCTGATTCGTATCTTTCGATTTGAAGCCACAGTCCACTGGCGTTACCACCGGGTAGAAAGACGTAGACAATTGGGCTGTCTATGCCAGCCGCGCGGGCAGATTCAAGCACCGCCTTCTCGGATGAGCTGTAATGGTCTCGAATCCATACGGGAACAGTTTCTCCATCGGTGACAGGTTGCTCATCGCCAAAGAAGAGCTCAAGTCGACGCTTTTCCCGTCGCTCGCCGTCATGGGCTAGCTGTGTGTTTTTAAGAGCCTTTTCCGCAGCAGCCCTCAGAAAAGCATTTCGCTTGCTGTGAATCTCAGCTGCCTTCTCCTTGAAACGCAATAATCTGTTGCGATACTCGCGATCCCAGTCAGAGTACTCTTTGGTCTGGAGGTTGTATTCCGTTTCATCTTTAAGCAATACACCGTCTTCGACCAGTTGATCGAGCATCAATGGTACTTGTTTGCGTAGATCCGAACCATCGTTACGCAGGTCGCTAACCAACAAGTCAGCTAACATTTCCGGTGTAGCACGGATACCTATATCAAAACCAGCGTTACGCGGGATTTTTCGGACTAAGAAGATCAGGCCGCAGATACGTCGCTTGAGCTTGCCCTCGGATGTGTTGTCATCAAGCTTGCGTATCGTTTCATCCAACTCGCGCAGCAAAACGCCTTGTTGAACTAGATTGGGTTGAAGCTGCTCGAACATGAAGTCGGCGGGCACAACAGTACCGAGTGGTAGCTCAGCAAGTTCCTGCAATGCGTCGTGAATGATTCGCAATTGCGATCGCAACATTCCGCTCGTGCCAGTCGGATCGACCGCACGAAACACGTACTCCCAAAAGCGACGTCGCGTCGGTAACAGCGGATAATCTTCAACGATTATGTTGCGATCATTGCTGGTGCTGGCGATGCGAGTTCCCGAGAGCTGTCGTTCGATTTCACCCGCGTGTAGATCCAGGCATTTGCGAATGTCTGGAACATGCTTGGGCTCCTTTTGGAGGAGCACGCGTCGCGTGACCGTTTCGACGTCGGTATCGGAAAGCTCAACGGGGATCGTGAAGCGGTCCTTCAACCATTGAAAGTGCGGAGCCTGAGCGCTAAGGGCGTTCTGACCGGCACCGATGACAACGATGCGGCAGTCGAGTTGCTTGCAGAGTGCTTCGGCCACTTCCACAACATCGCGGGCACGATCTTGTTCTTCCCCGATGTAGACTTGCACTTCGTCGAGCACAATGACCGTGCACGGCAACTGGCCATTCACGGAGATGACTTCTCGAATGGTTTCGATGAATTCTTTAGTAGAGACGTCATTCGGTTGCACAAACTCGGTCTTGATCGTGGCTCGTGCAGACTTGCGATCGCCAAAGCCAGAATCGACCTCTACTAGCGCGTCGTGCAATATCGGACTGACGTAAAGGTCGTTCAGCTCGCGAAAGAAGTCCTTGCCTTTCGATTCCACCGCCGCTTTGACTTTGTCATAGAAGCAATTGTTCTTGAGGTAGAGACAGAACTTGGCCTGAGCGAACTTCTCAGGCAGACCTTTAGATCGAAAGATCATGCCCAGCACGGTCAAGCGAACGCTTTCGTTAGCACCTGAAGGGAGCGTACCCGAGGCGGAATGAAGGCCACCGTAGCGTCGGCCAAGCGTATCCAGTTCCTTCAGATTGGCGACCAACGCATCTGGCAAGTCGCGTGGCAATGATCGGGCACGCGAGCCATCAGGAAATTCCGTGTCGACCCACAGGTGACAGAGCATTTTGAGCAGGTGCGATTTACCACTACCGAAGAAACCACTAACCCATGCCGCCGGTTGGCTCGTCCCGCCGAAGTGACGAATGTAGGATTCGAGAATGCGAATCGCACCGTCTTCGTATTGGCCTTCGCAGACGAAGTTCGTTAGCTCTTCTTTGAGCGTGAGAAGCTCCTGTTCGGTCTGGCCATCATTAATCCGAGCCTGGCCATTGTTCATCAGGGCCGATGAGGCTGGGTCTCTCAAAAACAGTTCACGGTTCTTCATCGATTATTCTCCAGACCGATGCGTGATCGGTGTTGCCAAGTAGTTCCAGCCAGATCGTGCGCCGAGCAGGCTGTACGTGCCTTGCTCAAAATGACCTGGGAAAAAGAAGACCAAGCGTCCACGGATATCGCCGGCCACTTTGTCGATTAATTCAGAGATGTGCAGGAAGCCATAGAGCGACGCCCCACCAACCACCGCCACCACCGATTGCTCGGTCGCTTCGCTATTGGTCAACACGCCACGAAGGTGCTGCGAGACGAAGCCCATAAATGCGGTGTCGAGCTTGAGCTTGAGGTCCGACGGATCTTCAAAGTAGCTCTCGCGATACTCTTCACTGGCCATCCACTTGGGAAACATGTCGGTTAAGTCGACGAGTTGCCAATCATGACCAGCGTTACGAGTGCGAACTTCGAAGTCGCCGATTTTTGCTCGCATCCGACGCTCATCTTCCTGTGGATACACAACGAAGATCGAACGTTGCGCGCCGGCTAGATTTCGCTGCCATGGGGCACTGATATGTTTTTCATAGTTATTAGCTAGATCGTCTAACCTACTCATTCATGTGCCTCCAATCGCGTTCGCCGATCAATGGAGCAAAGCCAATATCGAAGGCGTTGCTGTTTTCGCGCAGCTCAATTAAACCAAGTTTGCGAGCTTCGATGGCTCTTGCTCTCGCAGTGTCTTCGTCGGCATCAATGAGCCGAACGAATTCACTGGATAACAATCGCTTTCCCCGAGTGCCTGCGGCATAGGCCAGCAGCAATGCAAATGTGATTGAAGTGGGCGTTGGTTTAACCAGTTGCCGCACCTTTCGGACACGGCCTACTAAGTGTCCACTCTGGGTAAAGCTTGACCCCGCATTTCGCACAATCTTATCAATTGTCGAGTCGGCCATTGTCTCATCACAGAATTCTTTGATGGCCCGCGTGAGCTGGGTGCGGCTAACTTCCGAGTCGACCGGAGTGCCGAGAATTACCGGAGCCGCGGCCCGAAGCGTTGGATCGCGTCCGTAGGCAGAGAGGATCGCGATAAGCGGCTGAGAACTTTCGTCGAGTTTCCAGAGCTTGCGAAGCGCTCGGAACAGCGGCACCGATTGGTCGAGGCTGTAGAGTTCGCGCAGGAATCGCAGGCTGGCTTTTCGAGTGGCCTGCGTGGGCTTGGTCAGAATGTTGTCATCGACAATCGCATGTTCGTAATCGGCCAGGGTTTCCACTGAATCTGGTTGATCGAAATGCGCAAGCAGCCCCCCGAGCTCGTCGCTCATCATGGTTCGGCTAGTGTGGGGACCGCTCACCCCATCTTTTAGGCCGAAAAACTCTGAAATCTCATTCATATCCCGCGTCGCTTCTGATCTGGATCGCCAAGAAAGCTTCAATACGCGGCAATTGTAGCAGGTTTCGCCAGGCTGTCTAGTTTGCCGGCAAGTTTGCCGGCAAACATGAAAAGATTATTTGACCGGCTGCGGGTACCTGCATATGTTTACGACAATCATGCTCCCGCCGACGTTCGGTGGGCGGTTTTGAAGATTCAGGATTTTGCCGGGGAACCCCGGGAAAGGGAGTCGGTATGTCAGAAATCGATCAGTTGCTAGCCCAATTTTTGGCTGGCCAAACCAAGCAAGCCAAAACCCGATCAGCCGTCAACGGGCGCTTTACAACGCTGCTCGACAGCCAAATCAACATTGGACTGGGGGTGCGTTCGCGAGCTAGCCGCAGCCAAACTAGCCTCAGAGATTTGCTTCGCGACGAAAACGATCGAGATTCAGGCTTCCCGAGAATCCTTCAGTCTGAGGATTCCGATTTCTTGGGGGGATCGTTTGACCGACACGTAAAGGTCTGGCCATTGGATGACATCGATGTCTTCTTCCCGATCGACGGCAGCGGGCTCTATTACTCGGAAAATGGTTTACGAAGTCGTTTTCATGTCCGAACCGACGACAGCACACTTCCCAATCCGCTTTACGGCGACACCGCGTCACGCTGGACAAATTCAAACGGAACCATCTCGTCTGCAAAGCTACTCTCGGGATTCAAGGCGGTTCTCAAACGCAGGTATCCGAATACAAAAGTTGCGATCGACGGACAGGCGATCAATACGCAGTTCTCAATCGACGCAAGCAACGAGAGCGATGGACTAGGTTTCGATGTCGTTCCCTGCTTTTCTTTATTTGACTCGTACGGCATTGAACCCGATATCTACGTTATTCCGGACGGGAATGATGGCTGGATCTCGACTAATCCAAAATTAGACAAGGTAGTGTCAACCAATCTTCAAGCAAACAACGACAAGTGCCATCGTCCATCAGTGAAGCTGGTCAAGTATTGGAACAAGACGCAGCTAAGCTCCAAGATTTCGTCGTACTACATTGAGTTGGCGGTCTCAAGGGATCTCGAAACCCGAAATACTCGCGGCGAGACAGTTACGCGGATCTCGGAGGCCGTTGCTCTCGGTTTTCAAGCTCTCTCAAATGCGTTGCAGAGCGGCGACCTTCAACCGCGAATACGGCAAGCGCCTATGGTTGAAGACGGTGGTGTCACCCATTCGGAGAAAAGTACTGTTGCCGCTGTGGCACGTCTTGCCAGCCTCGCACTAGGGTATGAGAACCAAGGGGACGAAGAAAACGCGATTGCATGCTGGGAGGTTGTGTTCAATGACAGCTTCTAGTACCGAACAAAGTCTGCCTAATGCGGAAGTAGTCCACCGCGCCTTTCGTGGGTCGAGCGAATCCGCGAAGTTGAAAAGGTCTTTAGCACTTATATTTGAGGTAACAGCCGTGGTTGCCTCAGGGCTACTGTTGTTCGATTACTTCAAAAACAGCGGACAGAGTGCGTTACTGCTGCTTGCCTTCGCGGCTGTGCCAGTGGTTCTTAGATTGTGGGCTGACCACGATGCTGGGCTTGCGCGACCGTGGAGACGAGAGGCGTTAAGTGCATACATCAATGGTCGCGACCTGGGACCTGCTGAGCGAGTGCGTGTCTTGCGCCGTGTCCCTTGGCTATCAAGTTGGCTCGCCGCAAGACTGCCGGCCCAATCTCTAGATGAGTATTACGCTGCTACGCGTCAACCCGGCCCACAGAGGAATCATGAGGCCTATGCGTGCAGCGCACTGTACACGGCGCAGCTACAGAAGATTCTCTTCGTATCAGGGCTAATCTGCTTGATCAGCGTTCTGATCGCTGTCTTTGTCGCGATGGTGCTTCTCTTGGACTCTCCGCCAGCGGCCGCTGTGCGAGACAGGTTAACTCAGGCTTTATGCTCGATCGTCTGTGCGGTGGTTGTTCTTAGGTTGTTCGAGTTTACGGCCAAGTCATTCTTCGCATGGCGCTCGGCGGAAAATACCGTTTCAACTTTGATCGAATCAAATCAAGTAACGAATGAGGAAGTCTGTCGAGCATCGCTCGAATACGATTTTGAGCTCGTCGGAAGTCCCACGATCCCCACGTGGCTCTACAAGCTAAACCGCAATCGCATCGAAAAGGTGTGGAAGGAGTCACTCGCCGCCTTAGAGGCGAAGTGGACCACTTCTACGGTCGAATCACTTGATGGAGGCAAATAACATCGCCCCAAGCTTTGGCGAGTTGCGTGAACGGACTTTTTATCGCCTTGGCGACTCAACCAATAACGCGTGTTCGATGCCACCTGTCCGAACCGCATTCAACGAATTTTTTGACAAGGAGAACTCTAAAGTGCTCAAACGATCTACGATCCTAACTTGCATTTCCCTGTTGGCGTTCCAGCCCCTGGCAGTCGGGCAGGAAAACGCCAGGGAGACTACGCAATCAAAGCCTCTGCTTTTGCCAGAAGCATCGTTAGACCTATTGCAAGCTGATCATAGCGATCACAAGCCATTGCTTGTTTCTCAGGCTGAACTCGATCAACTGATTCACAAGGATGGTGGCGGCGCTTGCCCAATCGCTGCTGGATTAATTGCCGAGCAGGCATTGCGCTCAATGACTGGCCTTCCCTTGGATCTGCATCCTCATCGAACCGCGCTTCGAATTTTCAAAGAAAAGCCAGAGTTGAAGGAGGGGCTAATTAGTAATAAGCGGTTTGTTGAACTGCTGGCATTCCTCTGCCGAGGCCTCAACGAGATGCCGGTGGCCATAACCACCGTTTCTGCTCCGACAAGCACCTACAAGAATGCCGAAACGGAATGGTCGCAAACGGATGGTCCGGATCTTTCCGTCGTTGCAGGTCAGATCAAGATTCTTGCCTACACCGTCACGACAGCGACTGGTACCGTCCGTGGTCGTCATTTTGTATTGCTTCAGGGCGGTGATGAAAATCAAATCTCGTTTGTGAACCCAGGTAAACCAACGAAGGACTACACGTTTATCATTGAATGTCGCGGTGATTCGTCTGGGCCGAAGAGACAGGTGTTCTTTCACAGTCCTGCAGGATTCGAAAACTCCAATCAGACATACGAGCTGAATACGATCTTCACCATTCGGCTCATCAATGAACAGCCAGGCGTATCAAAAAAAGAAGACATTTCAGTCAACGGACTCAATGAGAAGATTGATCAGTTAGCCATTCTGCTTCGCGAACAGGGTGATCTCACAAACCCAAATGCTTGGCGTCAGCATGGTGCGGCGTTTGGATTGCCAGGTTTGGATCTACCAACAGAAGTCGGCGGAAGCGGTTGGGCAGCTGTGGACATGCTTGAAGTCTTCCGACACGCAGGCAAACACAATCTCAACCTTCGCGATGTTGTTGGAGCCGCACATGGCCGGCCATTGGCGAAGTCGAACTCCGCATACGCAAAACGCGTCTTGAATGACATCGTTGGTGGCAAAGCTTATGTTGCAGTTGCGATCACGGAGCCAGAAGCTGGCAGCGACATGAGGGCTATGGAAAGTCGAGCCACCAAAGTCGGAGACGGATACGCTTTAAGCGGACAAAAGCTGTGGAACGCTCGACTACGGCAGGCAACCCATGTCGTGCTATATACCTTGGCGTCTAACGGAAAGCCAGGAGCAAGAACCGCCTTCTTGTTACCTATCGATCACCCTGGTCTTCAGATCGTAGACGAATATGCCCACGGATTGACCGGCAACTCATTTGGCGGCCTGAAATTCAACGACATGTTCGTAGGACCTGAGTATTTACTTGGTGAAGACGGTGATGGAGGAAAGATCTTGCCATTTATTACTATCGAAAGCTCTCGCAAGCCTTGGACGCGGAAAACACCGCAGGGCATCGGGAATTGGCTGTTTTGTTCTACCAGTTGGGCGACATTGCTAAAGCGGCGGATGAATACTACATAGCGCTGCAACATGATTCGCAAAATATCGAGTTGCGTTTAGAATTCGCACACTTGTTAGCTGAACTCCTAAAGTACGAGCAAGCCGTGCGACAATTTCAGCTGATTCTTGAGAGCCAACCAAACTGCGCCAGAGCTCATCTGGGAATTGGATTCGTGCTTCTTGCGCAGAACAACCCTACCGCAGGCCGCCAGCACCTCACTCAGGCCGTCAAGCTGGATCCGACTTTGTTGGATGAAGTTACACAGGCTGGCGTCGTTCTCAAAATTGATTGATCCGTCGCTTTGCATGCCCAGTTTTCCGAATGGCGGCAACTCCCAACAAAACTACGGAGATAAACAAGAGTGGAATCAATGGCCAGTCGACGGCGGTCACGATCACAAATCCGCACCGTTGCCAAATGTAGTCCTTTGACCATGCACCAGCCTGTGGTAGCCAGACTAGCCACTGCCAAGCGACAATCGCTAGAACCCCACTTAGCCCCACTGAGAATAGGCCAAGCGACATTCTGCGAATGGCCGAACTCGACCATTTCAACCTTAAGGGAAAGTAGACCAACGGAGGGCCAATCACGGCCAGCCATCCAGCGTGCATGGCGATAAGCGCGGAGGTTTCAGGACCGCAACCCCATGGTCCACACACCGAATGGGCTGACGCCGAGACAAGTAGTTTCGATTGGAGCGACCCCAGCACGAGTGCTGCCCATGCCATGGGAAGCACGATGATCTCCCAAAGCCTGAACAACACGAGTCTGAATAACATCATCGCAGTCTTTCGTAATAATGCACAAGGTTTCCACTGGATCGCTATCGGGCTCTGGGGCTAACAACTCGCCACGTCGAATCGCCACGTCGATGGGAGCGTTGAAGGCGATCTGGACGCGACCTCCGGAGATGCGAACCACTTTGATCCATACCTCGTTCTGATTGTCCGATACGACGACGCTCTCACCAAGTTTTCGAGATAGTACTAACACTTTTGCACCTCATGGCAGGGATTGATTTCCAGAACAAACAGGTTCTTTCACTTACGGAGTCGCACGGTTGTGTGAATTAGTACGTGCGCAACGTTTTTTCTGACTATCGCGTCCATCGTAACCATGCATTGAACAGCGACTTTACGGTCGGTGTCAGCTTCGTCCGATTGAACTGGTCACCTAGCTTGCGGACTGCTTCCGCCTGCGTTGGATAGGGATGAATGACGGAAGCGATCTTCCCTAAGCCGATGCGATGCTTCATGGCCATGACAATTTCGCCGATCATGTCACCGGCATGTGCGGCCACGATAGTCGCCCCGAGAATCTGGTCGGAGCCTTTCTTGCAAACCACACGAACGAAGCCATCCGTTTCACCGTCGAGTATGGCTCGGTCGACGCCCGAGAGTGGCTGAGTGAAGGTGTTTAGCTCGATCCCTTTGTCGGCAGCGTCGTGGGGATAGATACCGACGTGCGCGACTTCAGGAGACGTGTAGGTGCACCACGGAATAATCAGCTTGCTGGCTTTGGCCCGTCCCATGAACAACGTATTCTGAATCACAATACGAGCGAGAAAATCTGCCGAATGCGTGAACTTGTATTTGGAGCAGACATCGCCTGCCGCATAGATATTCGAGTTGGTCGTTCGCAATCGATCGTCGACTTCAACGCCCTGTTGTGGGTGCGATGCCACACCGACTGCCTCAAGTCCGAGTCCATCTAGATTGGGTGTTCGGCCAATACCGACCAGAATTTGATCGCCACTAATTCGTTCTTCTTGCCCAGCCCGCGACACGACAACCACGCGATTCAAGCCATCCGTCTCGACACGAATCACTTTCGCATCGAGCACGAACTCGACGCCATCCTTTTGCATAGCATTTTGGACGATCAAAGCGGCGTCGTCTTCTTCGCGGCTCATGATGTGCGACGCTTGCTCGATCAGCGTGACTTGTGATCCAAAGCGAGCGAAGCTTTGAGCCATCTCGCAGCCGATGGGACCACCACCGATGACAACCAGTCGCTTGGGCAATTCCGTTAGCGAAAATAGCGTCTCGTTGGTGAGGTAGCCGGTATCCTTCAATCCTGGTATTGGCAGTTCAGCGGCACGTGCACCTGTGGCGATAACGGCCTTCTTGAAATGCAGCGTTTGGTCTCCAACGACAACTGTGTTGCTGCTCGTGAAAGTACCTTGGCCGAAAAAAACATCGATACCAAGTTCACTAAACCGTTTCGCAGAGTCGTGAGGACTGATCGAGGCTCGCAGTCGTCGCATGCGTTGCATGACTTCGGCAAAGTCAACGTGCGGTGACGTTGCTTGAATTCCGTAGTGACCGGCGTCGCGTATCGATGCTGCTTGGCGCGCAGCGGAGATCAGAGCTTTGGAAGGAACGCAGCCGACGTTCAAGCAGTCGCCTCCCATCAAGCCGCGTTCGATGAGTGCGACCTTGGCACCTAGCCCCGCGGCTCCGGCAGCGGTTACCAACCCTGCGGTACCAGCTCCAATAACGACCAGGTTGTATCGACCATCAGGTACCGGATTCGTCCAGTCGATTGGATGGACATTCGACTGCAGCGTCTGGTTGTAATGGTCAGTTGGTTTCAGTTGTTCGAGATAGCTCATGGATGACTTTGGGTGATGGTGTTCGTTTAATCGCGTGCCCAACGGGCCGTGCGATCATGATGTACGCGAGCTATTGCTCACCTCGTTTAACCGCGTGCCCAACGGGCCGCGTTGAGACCTACAGTACGCGCGGGGCGTTACCCTCGCGGTTAAACTAGTGATAGGTGACCCAGCCTTTGTCCAATCCGCGAAATCCGCTTTCAAAACTCCACTTCTGAACCCGCTTACCTTCTTTCACAGGATTTTGATCGACGTAATGAATGGCGTTCTCGATTGCTTCTTCGCAATCGAGATAAACCCTCCAGCATTTTGCTGCCCATGGCGTTGGAAGATCCTGACCAACTTCAACCGCATCTGCTAGTGGATGGAGTCCTTCAGATTTCAGTTGCTTGGTAGCTTCGCCTTTCAGCAGTCCGGCGATGTATTCAACTTTGAATGTATGCCTTGCGATGACTAAATGGATATGTTCAGGCAATATCGAGCATCGCCAAATGGTCAAATTGCTTTTGCGTACCGCGTTTCCAAAACCTCGGCCGATTGCACGAGCCTGCACACCTGAGAATTGGACTGCGGGGTACTCGAGAGCTTTCTTGGCGGCTAGCCTGTGCGTATCTTGTTCGGGGGTAAGTTCAGCCCGTTCGATTCCTTTCGTCGCCGGACCAAACTTCAGCAGTTCCCAGGCGCTTACAAAATCAGACCAAGAGCCGCGTGGGTCATTAGGCAACCAGAAACCATAGGATCCGAAGATTACGTGATAGCCGTGGATCATCGAAATACTCCTGTAACGCGTCAGGCTTTCGTTTAACCGCGTGCCCAACGGGCCGCGCGCTGCCTCAGTAAGCGCGGGGCGTTGCCCACGCGGTTAAACGA
>JBGSUV010000071.1:0-59052 GCA_041753315.1 Pirellulaceae bacterium
ATCGTCGTCTCTTCCAAATTATACTTCGTCAGTTCGACCGTGTGCACTTCGATCGCGTTTTGCAACTCACGTCCGCTTTCCCGGTCCATCATCTGAAAGCGATGGTGGGCTTGGCGAGTGTCACGGAACAGCACATGATTCAGCAGGCAGATTGAGATCGCTGGCTCAGCCAGGGCATAGTTCTCTCCTTTGTGCAATTGGTCCGAATACATACTGCTCGCATAGAAGACCAGTCGCTCGAGGAGCCCCGCATAAACCGAAACCTGCATTTCCACGTTCAGCCAGCGAGACTCCGAGTCGCGGCAGCGAACGTCCAGCACAATCAATTTGCTTTCGGCGAATTCTTGGTAGCTAAAGGGGTTGAGGATCTCGACAGCAACGATCGGTCGACGGAAATTGAGAATCGCGTTCAGAAGCCCAATCAACGCCGCAGCATTCTCCGGCGAGCCAAAGATCTTCTTGAACACAAAGTCGACAGTGGGTTTAATTCCAAGTGACATGGGTGCGACCGTTAAGTGATACGGCGAGAAAATGAAAGCACTAATTGTAGCCTTTACGGTTGCTGCACAAACAAATCGAAGTGAGTATCGATGGCTTTCCACCTGTTGTGTCGGTTTATACGGATTCTTCATCGATTGCAATTCTACCAGGTTGCGGATGCTGGTCCTTCATTTCCAACACATCCGGTTCATACTAACGAACCGTCGCAAGGCCACGCCTCGCATTTGAGCACTCCCAAGTTTGGCCAAGTCGCTAAACAGATGTGTTGAGTTTTTGTTTCTGATTTTGACCTCCATGCTTTTTAGCAGCTGACGTGCCATTCTCGGCTCAAATGCTAGCGTTGTCGTTGCATTGGAAATTGAAAACATCTCTTGATTTTTCCGTCGGAATCCGTCACAGAGCGATGTAACCGTGCGGAATTTCATCCCTGTCATGCGACGCTTGTGCGCAGACCTGTGACCATTGAGAGAGTTCGAAGCTGTGCTGACTCGACTTCGCCCTACACATGACCTTGCAAACAGGTGCAGTTGTTTGATTGGATTTGCAATTGCACAGATCATTGTGTCGGGAAGTGCTGAAGCGCAGACGTTATGGCAAACCGCTCCGGCTCGGCCGGCCACCTTGCCAGCTTTGGTAACGGCAAATACGGCAACAGCTCCCGTGGCGTCGACGACACAATCAGGGCAGCAAACAAAAAGAAATCCGCAAGTGGTCCATCTGCCGCCCCCCCCTGGCTACGCCGGTCGCCCAGGGCCATCCGCTCCACTGACTCGATCGCTCATCGATGCCGTGGACGATGAACCCACCTTAGGCTCGTCGTACAACAATAACTTGCAACCGCTGCCCGCGGCGATCGATCCTCAGAGTGCTACCGAAAGCAATGCCAATCTCCCGCCACTGCCAAGTTTCGATGACTTGCCGCTGCCGAATGTCTCTGCAAACAATAATGGGCTACCGCCCGCGGCTAGCGCCGTCGGCTTACCGCCCGATCCGAGCATCGGATTACCGCCCGCGGAGAGTCCTTTTCGGCGCACGAGCGTCGACAAGCAACAGAGCGCTGCGGCCTTCGGAACGATTGAGAACGCAACGCAGGAACCAAGAACTGTCCAATTCCAGTCGGGCGAGTTGGTCGCGGTGGTAGGCACCGAGCACATCTTGGCTGGTGATATGAACGTCTTTGTCCAGCCTGTTATTGACGAGAATCGAGACAAAATTAGCAGCGAAGCTCAAGAAGCCATGATACGCGCTCAGCTGACGCGTCAAGTCTTGGCGCAATACGTGGAAATCAAAGCGATGTATCTTGAGTTCTTCCGTGACATGGTCGGCACCGGCTCTCCGAAAGAACTAGCCGACACGCAGAAACAGGTTGTCACCAAAGCTGGCAAGATTTTTTTCGAGAAGCAGGTTCCCGACTTGCTCAAAAAGTATGACGCCAAGGATATGCAGGAGCTTGAAAACAAACTGCGCGACAAGTCGATGTCGCTGAGGATGCTGCAATCTCAATTCATCGAACAGGTTTTATCGGCTCAAGTCGAGCAAAAGTATGTACCCGAAGAATTCGAAATCGAACGCGATGAAATTATGGAATATTATGACCGACACCGCGAACAGTGGAACGTTCCTGCGCGAGCTCGTTGGCGACAAGTAACAGCGCGCTTCGACAAGTTTGCCACTCGTGCTGAAGCGGAACAAGCCATACTCAACATGGGAAATGAAATGTTGCTGGGTGGAAAGTCGTTTGAGTCGGTTGCCAAACAATCATCACAAGGGTTTAACGCAGCACAGGGTGGCTACACCGACTGGACGAGCCAAGGCAGTTTGAAATCGAAACCAATTGATGCAGCAATTTTTTCGCTCGAACCTCGCAAGCTCAGCACAATCATCGAAGACGAAATAGGACTTCACATCGTCGAAGTGTTGGAGCGAGAAGCTGCGCACACTGTCGACATGGCTGTCTCACAAGCAGAAATTCGCAAAAAGTTGTCGAGTGAAAAACGAAAGGCCGCCATCAAGGAACTGAGAGCAAAGGTCATGAAGCGAACTCCTGTTTGGACGCGTTGGCCTGAGGACATCCCTGGAAGTCGTCCACTGAGTACTGCCATCGGCGAAGTCGCACCTTAGCTCAGTGCTCCGCGCGCTTCAAGAATGACGTTGACTTTGCCAACTGAAAATCATTACTACTCAGGTCCACACGTGGCCTGTGAGTTCTCGCCAGCTACTAACCATAGGAACAAAACCTAATGAAACGCTTTAACTTTCGCATCATTACCACCGCACTGCTCGCACTCCCACTGGCAACCGGCTGTGGTGGAAAACCAGCTTCCACAACTGCTGATTCTACTGGATCATCCAACACGAACGGACCGACAACCACCACTGCCCAAACAAACGCCCCTACTGCCAGCGTGATCGATGGCGCGGGCACGGAGCCTGCGCAGTCGGTCGCCATCTTCTTGGATAGCCTTCGCCGCGGTGATGAAACAGCCATCAACTCCGTGCTAACGGCTAAGTCTCGCGAAGAGATTGCCAAAACAAATCAAGTACTTCAACCCTTGGGTACGCCTGAAGGAGAATACAAGATTGGTCGTGTCGGCTTTCCCTATTCCGATTCACCGGATGTTGCGTTGGTCGAGTGCACTTGGAATGAACCTGCCCTACCCGGAAAACCTCAAGTTTCAATGGACATTGTCTGCGAAGTGCATAAAGAACCGGAAGGCTGGCGCATCTCGGGAATGGTCTTTTCGATGACCGGAACCGAAGATACCGTCGTTCTCGATTTCGAAGATGCAAATTCGTTGGAAGCGACTCTTGAAGCTGCAACGGGACAGTCAGCACAACCTGCCCAGTCAACCGCTACCACCAATCAAAGTCCAGCAACTCAAAACTTTGGCAATCTCCCCGAGTTGCCAACTTATCCACAGGGAAACGCTCCCGCAACGAACTTCGATCAAATCGCATTGCCACCTCAGAACGACTCGATTCGACGCTAGTGTTTTGTCCAGCTTAGATTTTACGGTAGTGGACGTTGCAAAAGGTCCTGCAGCAACGGGAGCTTTAGCAAAGCTCCACTACCTCCAAGCCTAATTCTTTGCCTCAGCTGCGTCGTAGAGTTTTGCAAGTTGCAACATCAGTTGTTCAAGTTGATCAAAATAGGCATCCACTTCCATCGACGATTTCTGTGCCCGCAGCTTCTCGATGGACAACTCGAGTGCAATGCGTTGTGCATCCAATTCCGGTGAAAACCGAGCCACCGATGGCGATTCGTAAAGAATCACACGCGCCGCGTTGGCTCCGTCGAGTTGCTGATTGTCTTTACCACTTTTGGCCGGTCGAATGCCAACATAAAAATCAGCTGATGTTCCAACGCGATCGTGATTGTCATCAATCAACGCATGTTCAGAGGCCAACCTCGCTTCATCTCTGTAAAATTTTTCTGTCTTCGCGCTGGCCGCCAAAAAGGCTTCCAGTAGCGAAACGCTTTCGTCGTGGTCGATGTCCGCTTCGAGATCGAGGATACTTTCCGACAGATATTTTCCAAAACGCGAATAGTTGATTTCACTCCCGCTGCGCGTAGCAGTGATGGTGATTCTTCCTTCGCCCGACAATTCGGGTAGGAAAGGCGCGCTGGCGGACGAGCAGTTGATAAGCACCACTTGGCTGGTGATTGGCAACAGCCAGTTCTTCAGTTCTGCGACTGAAACATCCGGGCCAACCAAATTGAATTTGGCAATCCCATTGGTAAAGGTTCCGTGACCTAGCAGAACAATCCATAGCCGCGACGATTTTCCTTCATGTGCGGCGATGGATGCTTGCAGTTGTTGGTAAGGCGAACGTGCTGCGGCGTTGGACTCATAAATCACCACAGTATTCCACTCGTTTTTGGCACCGAGTTCCTGCCACGCCTTCCCCGACGACTCGAATTCGTCGAGAAATTCCCCAGCCCCGGCCGCTCCAACTACGACAACTAAAGTGTCTGGCGACGATTCGACTGGGTTCGTCTGTTCGATTTGCGTCTGGGCAACAGTACAGCGAGATAGCACGAAAACGTGACAGAGGGCAAGCATGCAGTAGGCCACAATGCATCGTTTAGTGGCTTGGCGACAATCACTCATTAGGGTAGTCCCTTCCAACGTCGAATTCCCCATTCCATGCACAAGCAACCGATAGCAAACAGCACCAACCAGGGTCGGTGCCACAGGGGTTCAACCCGTACTTCCGAGATGGGCACCTTGCGCGCGGGCAAACTCGCAACAAAGGACTCTAAATTGTCGATGGGGACAATTTCTCCACCCGATCTTTCTGCCAGTTGTTCAAGCAGTTTGCGGTCAGTCTCGAGTCGCGCGAACTCTACAGCGCTCGGTTGTGCTGTCCAGCCAGCTCTTAACGGATCGAGCGACTCGCCGTCGGGACTGGTCACCTCGATGTTGCACAGGTAGCCACCATCCTGTTGCGACCAATATTCTGCAACATAGGTACCGCCACGCATGGGATCAGGCGTTGCCGTGGCATCAACTTGTCTGCCATCCGGTTCAGTGATCTTCAAGCGAACCGTGGCATTGTCCATCGGCTTGAAAGCAGTATCGCGGACAACGATAGTCAGACGATGAGGCAACAATCCTGAAGTCGGCGATTCGACATCGACCTGGAGGCGTTTCGGAACATCATTTGTCAACCAGCGTGCGATCTGCCGCCAATTTTGAGCCAAATCGTCGGTATCTTCAGTGGCTCGGCGCATGCTCCACCGCCAGAAGTCGCCCACCATTAACGCCAGCGAGCGACCTTTACCAAACCGCTGCGTGACCAGGCCAGGCAATTTGGTGCTATTCATTTCGAGTTCGGCCAACACAACTGCTCCAGGTTTGACACCGGCAACTTGGTTCCAAGTCAAAAAATCTGGCATCTGTTCAACGCGTTCCCTTTCGTCGGTCTGATTGGCTCGCAGTCGCAACCACGGTTCCAATGATCCTTCGCGGGAAAGTCCATATTTGGCTGGCGCATCCTTCAAATCGGGATCATCTCTTCCACGCAGGTATATTGGCAGGACGTCACCAAGCGGCGTGTCTTCGTAACCACCCCCTAAGAAACTCTCGCGACCTCCAAGCATCATGATGCCTCCGCCACGCGAAGCGACAAACTCGCGCAGTAAAAGCATCTGATTGTGCGTGAAGAAACTGGCTTCGATGTCGTCGAGAATCACGGCATGAAAAGCAAATAAGTCCTCTTCGGTGGCAGGGAAAACTTGCTTATGGCCCTCGGTGATCGACTTGCCGATTGAAATCAAGATCGACTCATCGCTCTGCTCCGCAGTTTCCTCATCTTCGTTGAAGCCTGCCAGTAAACGATTGGTCGAATCAACAGCTTTGTCACCAAAAACAAACTTCATTTCCTTGTTGGCGATGCGTAGCAGTGCCGAGAGCTCTATTTCGATATCCTCTTCAAGTGCCCTTCGGATGAACTTGAATTCCCAATTGGGACGACCAGCCAAGTAAAGTATGCGGAATGGCCCACCACCGCGATCGACGGCCAATTGCCGTTCGTTGTTGACTGTGGTGACTTCGACTCGACTGTCGACCTTTGCTCCGTCACGATCTTCATTGGCGAGCATGGCCCGCACGGTGACGAACTGCATACCCGCCGTCTTGGGTTGGTATTGAAACCGTACTCGACCTTCAAACGCTTCCGAATCGCACGCCAACAATTGTCGATCGACGGCGTTGCCGGCGGTATCCAACAGGCGGACTGAAATATCTTTTCCGGCAAATCCTTGCGCGGCGATATTGGCTTCTACGGTAACGGGCGCCAATTCAAACGAGGAAACCGCGACACTCGCATTAGTCACGGCGATGTCCCGCAATTTGGAATCCGAGTCATCTACAACTGGATACAGCGGAAACGGGAACTCGTCCTGCGATAGTAACGATTGAACGTCGTCGGTGGCCAAGCCATCGCTGAAGAGCAATAGCCCAGCCACGGGCCGCGTAGCAAAACGAGCTTGCAGCGTTTCGACAGTCCCCGTCAACGAGGAATTGGCACCTTTAAAATCGAGCTCGGTCAGGTCGTTGACGGCGCGGACGCGATCATCAAATGCATACCGCCTCACGTCAAAATCTTGCGCCAACCGCGCTTGCCAGGGAACATCAGTGGGCAATTTCGATCGCAGTCGGTCCACTCGCGACTGCGACTCGCCAGGCGGATGCATTTCCATACTGCGACTATTGTCAACCACAATCGCCATCAGGTTGGCGCCCGGTCGTGGGCGTTCCGATCTCTGCATTGGCTCAAGTAAACAAAAGGCCAACGCGGCGACTGCCAAGATTTTGAATAAAGCCGTTATGAATCGGAGCCCAGTTAGTTGGCTTCGATTTGCATAGCTCCAAATCGCGAGCAGAGCGACACAGCTTGCTGAAACGGTCGCGATCACCAGCCAATCGCGAGCTCCAAACACAAGCGCATCAGTAAAAAACAGTGATTCGAGCACTAGCGGCCTCTCCCTAAATTCTCGTAGTACTCACGCACACTGCGACTGTAAACACCTGGAACCGGGTCGCGATCCACCGGCACGATCTCCGTTTTCGTAGCCGCGCGACGAATCAACTCGTCCGACACCTTGCGCTTCAATTCGCGCAGTGGATTGGCGATCAGCTTCTCCACATCATTCCATTGCGGTTCGGCTGCATGACGATTGACTTCAGCTCGAACCTCGCGCGCACGCTGACGAATTTGAGTTGCCTCCCAACGCAACTCAGGATCCGACACAAGCTCTTCCACGTCCCGAAGACGGTCGGACCAGTCAGTATAGCCCTCTCCGGTCAACGGCGCCGCACGTCGGTCTCCGGCTTGCTCGCCGACATCCGTTATCCGTTCACCAAACGACTGCGCAATGCCACCTGAAGTTGAACGCAAGCCGGGTTGTTGTTGACCGCCTTGCTGTTGCCCAGGTTGTTGTTGACCAGGTTGCTGTTCACCAGGTTGTTGTTGACCAGGTTGTTGTTGCTGACCGGGTTGTTGCTGACCGGGTTGTTGCTGACCGGGTTGTTGCTGACCGGGTTGTTGCTGACCGGGTTGTTGCTGACCGGGTTGTTGCTGACCGGGTTGTTGCTCACCAGGTTGCTGTTGACCAGGTTGCTGTTGTTGACCACGTTGCTGTTGTTGACCAGGTTGTTGTTGTTGACCAGGTTGTTGCTGACCAGATTGCTGCTGCCTGGGTTGCTGTTGTTGCTCACCAGATTGTTGCTCACCGGATTGTTGCTCACCAGATTGCTGTTCACCAGGTTGTTGCTGACCGGGTTGTTGCTGACCGGGTTGCTGCTGATTTTCTTCTTCAGAACCATCGCGTTGATCGGACGCAGCAAGAGCATTACGCTCCGGATCCAGTTCTTCGACGGACCGGCCGGTGGCATCGGCGATCTCTTGATCTAGCTCCTGGCTGAGGGACTCCAGTTGCGTCAAGGCGCGACGTACCGAATCAATTTCACTTCCCAGAACGGCTTCGGCTGCTTGTTCGATATCCTCGCGCAACTGACCTAGATCCTGGAGCGACTCTTTTGCGAGCTCACGTGCTTGCGGTTCTAAATTGCGTTCGAGCAAACGTTCGGTGACTTCGAGTCGCTCGGCGGTTCGCTCTTGCTGTGTACGTCGATAACCGTCGTAAAGCTTCTGGGCCAACAGCGGCTCGGCTTCTTCCGATTGCTCAATCGTTCCCTGCATTTCGTCGAGGAGTTCGGCAAGTTCGGCACGCTGCTGTTTAAGCTGTTCTGCGGAATTTTGTTCCTCTTGAGAACCTCGCAAGCCTGGAGAATTCTCTTCGTTGGTTTTCCCCATTTGTTCAACGATTTGCTCCTGCCGTTGCTCCAATTCGGATGCTTGAGTTTTCATTTCCTGCATCTGCTCGGCGAACTGGTTGGCAGCCTGTTGTCGCACATCATCCTGCAACTCTCGCAACTCGGATTCGGCGCGTGTTCCCGCCGCAAGTGCTTGACTCGTGCTTCCTTCCTGCAACGCTTCACTCGACTTTTGCAGGTTTTCGCGAGCTTGTTCCAACTGTTCTTGCGATTGTTGCATGGCTTCGCTGGATTGCTCTTCCATACGCTCTTGGAGCTCATCGGTATCCTGCAACATCTGTTGTTGCTGTTCACGCAATCTCTGCAATTGTCGCTCGAGTTCTTGGCGTTCTTCTTCAGTGTCAGCGGCTTGCAAGGCGGCTTCAATTTCTCGAAGTTGTTTGTTGATATCTTCCTGTCGAGCTGCTAATTCCCTGAGGCGGCTGATGACTTGACGAATTTCACTTTGCGCTTGTTCTTCTTCGGTCTGAGCCAGACGCTCTTCTTCGTATCGGTTCTCTTGATTCTCGAGTCTCAATTGATCGATTTGTTGTTGTCGAGCCGTCTGGCGTTGTGAACTTTGTTGCTGCTGTTGCTGTTGTTGTGATTGAACGACTTCGAATTCACGGCTTTGCAGGCGCAAAAGATCTTGATAGGCGCTTTGTTCTGCAGAGATTGCCTTCATCAATTCCGTCTTTGCCATCGACTTGGAGACGGCAACCAGTCGCTCTTGTGCCGCCTGCATATTGGCACTTGCGGATTCAATGATCGAATCGGCGTCGGGGACGTTCGATTCTTCAGCCTTTTCTGCCAGGAGCGTCAATGCTTCCATCTGTGAGTCGGCCAGCAGCGTTAGGTCGTCAGACGACAGTTCGGGAATATCGTCTCCTTTCGCAAGCCGCATCACATTCCAACTACCAACGATAATTTGTTTTTGCAATTCAAGCAGCTCTTGAGTTTCTTCGTTCCCTGCTTGCTGTTGCTGTTGTTGCTGCTGCTGTTGTTGTTGATCGGTTGGCTGCTGGCCTTGCCGGAAGATCTCTTCGAACGGTCGAACTTCGGCGAAAAAGATATCGCTGACCGTTTGTCGAGGTTGACCACTTTCGTCCATATCCTCTGCCCAAGCATAATAGGACAACAGTTGTCCCGGTTCAGCCTGAAGTGATTCGAAGTCGATCACGCTGGCGAATTCAACGCTTTTAGTCGTCTCGGCACTATCCGCTTCAACTTCGATCAATTCACCGCCTGCAAGTTGGTAGGCGATTCCATGTTTACCCAACGCGAAGTCGTCATTGAATTTTGCCGCGACCGTAAATTCTTCCAGTGGCGATACCTGTGCGTCTCCGCCGCTGGTGAGCTGGATTGTGGCAGGAACGTTGGGAAGCACTTTTGCCCGCAACTGAATCTCAACAGCGTTCTCGCGTCCTTGGGCATCAAGCAGCTTGACGGTCCAAGTAGTGGTTTCCGTCAGTTCCAAGGTTGCATAGATAACTGACGAATCCGGCTCAAAATAAAATTCAATTGGTTCGCTTTCAGCGGCGATCAATTGCGCAGAGACAACCGGCTTATTCAAATGCAGTTGCCACGTCAGTTTGCTGCCTGCGGCGGCAGTGACACGACGCGTATCTACAATCGTTTTTTGTTCGAGCGCGGTGTAGTTCGGGAAATCGAGAACAGCGTCTGCACGCACGAGCGCAGGATATTCAAATACATCGACTTGAAATGATTTAGTTGTTTCAGAATCGTATTCGATGCGATAGCGAAGCGGTTCGCGAACGTCCACGAGATACGCAGCAAATATCGGGTCGTTCAAAGAACGCCGCATCGTCAACCGAATTTCTTCAGCGCCGCTGGTCGCTTGCCGCAGCAGACTCACTTCGTCTGGAAGTCGATCATTAAAACGCGCGGTAACGATGAGACTGCTCCCACGTTCCACTTCCGTGTCGCCAGGGGTCACGATCGGCGGAGTCAAGTTTGCAGAATTCGCAATGTTCGGATCGACGACTTTTGAGTCTGGAGCGCGCCACAAGACCACTCCGATCAAAACCATGCATGCGAGTGCCGGCAAGTTAGCGATCCAGGCCAGCGTCATGTGGGTCGATGAGACGAGGGACTTCCAACCGTGGGTGCTATCATGCCGAATCGCTTCACTGATGACAGTGCGCTGTAAGTACCCGTAGTTCATCGACTGAGGTGACTTCGTCCTTGTCGGCAATCGTTCGGCGTGAGGAGCTTCTATTCGATTGGTGCCCGACTGCGGACGAATTCCAACAGCAGTAAGCAGCGATTGGTTAAGTGATGGAAATTGTTGTTCGAGTCGCAGAGCGGTACGATTCAAGTCCAGTCGGCGAAACGCATTGAATAGAATGGTGATCGTTGCGAGTAAGAGCGTCCCTCCCAACCACCACCAAAGCGTCTCTCGTGGTAGGTTGTTGCCACTCCGAGCTGCCCAAGCCAAAGCAAGTCCAGCGGCACAACCCACGATCCATACCGCCGCTAGACTCCAACCTAGTCGCATCCACGCCGCGCGACGTGCAACGCTGGCCAACCTTTGTTGTAGGCGAGGTTCCATAGCTGTTAACTCCATGCAAGGTTATTGCGTTACGCGGTCGAGTAACCGGCGGACAATTCATTCTACTCAATTGGGGAGTCCGCTGTGGTGGTCGGTCAAATGACCAACCGGAAACTCGACTCCCGGTCCTGGAGCCAATCTGTCTTAAGAAATAGTATGCTTGCGACCCGTTTTTGCGGTTGGGCAGTTGG
This sequence comes from Pirellulaceae bacterium, assembly GCA_041753315.1. Taxonomy (GTDB): domain Bacteria; phylum Planctomycetota; class Planctomycetia; order Pirellulales; family Pirellulaceae; genus Aureliella. Next base: position 11,085 of record JBGSUV010000071.1, read on the forward strand.
ATGTTCGCAGTTGAACGACACTTTCGCTCCGGATGCGACGCACCTGATGCACGAAAAATCGATGCGTGAGGCACAGCTACTATAACCGTACTTGTTAGCGGTGACCTGTCCGTTCGGACCTCGCAAGTCGCTCACATTGCCATAAAATCCCCTTTGCAAGTGCTACGGTAGGGGGGCGAATCTCAAGTTTCGCCAAGTGTATGTTCTCAAAATCGATTTATTCGATGCAGCCCTTATCCTTGCAGTTCACGCCATGCAACAAGCCACATCCCAAATGCGACCACCCAGTTCCCGGGGACTTGCATCTGCATACGCGGTCGTCATTTTCCTTTCCGCATTCCTGCTCTTCCAAGTTCAGCCGTTGATTGGCAAGTGCATTCTTCCTTGGTTTGGCGGTTCCCCCGCGGTTTGGACGACCTGCATGCTGGTCTTTCAATTGTTGTTGTTCGGTGGCTACGCGTACGCGCATTGGACCACGCGATACTTAACGGTTAGCAAGCAGACCAGGCTGCATTGTGGCCTGCTGGTCGTCGCCATTCTTACACTTCCCATTGCTCCCGACGCCAGTTGGAAGCCTGGACCGAGCGACTCCCCAGCACTCCACATTATTCTTCTCTTAGTAGCCACGATCGGCTTGCCTTACTTTATCTTGTCATCCACCAGTCCACTTGTTCAGGGATGGTTCAGTCGCAGTCATTCAGCTCATTCACCCTACCGACTCTATGCATTGTCTAACGTAGGTTCTTTACTTGCGTTGCTGTCTTACCCATTCCTGATAGAACCGCAGCTAGCGACAGAAACGCAGTCGTACGTTTGGTCCGGCCTATTTATTTGTTTTGCTATTGTTTGTGCCATGGCGGGATGGTGGATGTGTCGATCGACAAATTGCCGAAGTAGTTCGCACCTGACCATGAATTGCTCGACGACAGCTGAAGTGGAAGACAATGGCAATTTTCCCAGTTGGGGATTGACGGGGCTCTGGTTCGGTTTGGCGATGACTGCTTCGATCCTTTTGTTGGCAACTACGAACCAAGTTTGTTTAGACGTGGCTGTTGTTCCATTTTTGTGGGTTCTTCCACTGGCCCTGTATTTGATCACTTTCATCCTTTGTTTTGATAGTGAGCGCTGGTATTCGCGACGCATTTTCGGGACGGCCGCTGTCATACTTCTCACAGCTTCGGTGTGGTTGATCACTCGCGGCGCCTATGTACCGATCGCCTTACAAGTTGCCATCTACTTTGGAATGATGTTTAGCAGTTGTATGGTATGCCACGGCGAGTTGGCAGCGCTTAAGCCACATCCACGTCACTTGACAGGATACTTTTTGACGATCTCCGCAGGCGGTGCAGCCGGCGGTCTGTTTGTGGGCATCGTCGCACCGCTTCTGTTCGTGAACTACGGCGAGTTTCATTTTGGGATTCTTTGCTTTTTAGTACTCGCGTCGCTCATTCGGCTGCGAGAAGATAAAACTCGTTGGCCGCTTCCAGCCTGGACACAGCCCCTGGCATTGGTTTCGCTCCTATGCCTGGCCCTTGGACTGCTTTCCCAAGTTGGTCGCTACGATCCAGCGGCTATTTCGGTGGGACGCAACTTCTATGGAGTACTCAAAGTCCAGCAGGTGATATGCGAGACATCGCATGAACCGATGTTCGAGCTGGCCCATGGTCGAATAACGCACGGATCACAGTTCTTGAGTGGAGAAAAGCGGCTCATACCGACAACTTACTATTCTGAAGTGACCGGTATTGGAAAGCTCATGCAACGGTATCGAGTCGAGCAGCCGCGGCACATCGGGATCGTTGGCTTAGGAGTTGGAACGCTGGCAGCCTACGGACGCACGGGCGATCGCCTGCGCATGTATGAAATCAATCCCGAAGTTACTCGCTACGCGCAAGAGCAGTTCAGCTTTCTACGCGACTGCCCTGCGGAACAGATGATATTGGCGGGCGATGGCCGTCTATCGCTGGAATTTGAATCGCCACAGGAGTTCGACATCCTCGTGCTGGATGCATTTTCAGGAGACGCCATTCCGGTTCATCTACTGACGCGCGAGGCCATTAGGCTTTACTTGAGACATTTGCAAGCGGATGGGGTCTTGGCCTGTCACATTTCCAACTTGCACTTCAATCTGCGACCGGTCATCGCGGGATTGGCCGCAGAGTGCGACTTGAGTTATACCATTGTTGATTCCAAACCAAACGTTGAACTCGCCGCAAAAGCGTCAACTTGGGCATTCCTCGCTCGCGCGCCAAAAACTCTGGCAGTTTTGCATGACAGCGGGCCTGATCGTGATGGCCTGATCGATATTGCGAGCGGAGTGGAGCGTGATTCGGCGGACTCGCCGAAAGGTATCAAGCCGATCATCTGGACTGACAATCGCAGCAATCTACTACAAGTCATGTGGCAATAACCAAGTCGCGGTCACGCACGCCAAGCAGGTACAAGACGGCGTCGAGGCCCAGGTTGGAGACGTGATGTTCTGCAGCTTGGCGCACAATCGGTTTAGCGTGAAAAGCGATACCGAGTCCAGCGCGGGCCAACATGGGAAGATCGTTTGCACCGTCGCCGATAGCGATCGTTTGCTTGCGGTCGACGCCTTCTTCGCGCGCCAACTGTTCCAAGAGTTCGGCTTTGCGCTGGGCATTTACAATCGGCCCTGTGACTTTTCCTGTTAGCTTGCCGTCAACGATCTCAAGTTCATTTGCGTAGACATGATCGATGCCTAGACGTTGTTGGAGATAGTTTCCGAAGTAAGTAAACCCGCCCGAGATAATGGCCGTTCGATAGCCAAACCGCCGCAAGGTCGTGAGCAGCAACTCAGCGCCCTCCGTAATTTGCAAGCGGTCTGCAACTTTGGGCAGCACTTCTGCTGATAAACCTGCCAACGATCCCACGCGTTGTCTCAGCGATTCATCAAAGTCAATTTCGCCGCGCATGGCCGCTTCGGTAATTTCACTGACTGCCTCGCCAACCCCCGCCTCTTTGGCCAGCTCGTCGATGACCTCCGCTTGAAGTAAGGTGGAGTCCATATCGAGCGCCACGACTCGGCGTATCCTGCGAAATGCATCGTCGCGCTGCCATGCCAGATCGAGATGTAGGCGACTGGAGATCTCCAACAAACTCGCCTTTAACTGCGCACTATTGCGCGGCTCTCCACGCAACGAGAACTCGACGCATGCTCGCGTCAGTGAACTGGTAGAGACCCGCGGTGGTCGCCCCGACAACCGCGTAATGACATCAATGTTTAAACCTTGTTCAGCCAACATTTGACTGACCACATGGAACTGTTCAGCCGAGATGGAGCGGGCCAACATCGTCAGAATGAATCGCGACTTTCCTTGGCGATTGACCCACGCTTCATAGTCATCGTCGCCAATCCGCTTTGGCGTACATCGTAGCCCCAGTTCGCTGCCACAATCCTGCAACTCTTGGATCAATTGCTCACAATCGACTTCGTGCGACGTTCGCACCATGATGCCGAGCAATAATGACTGATGTATCACCGCCTGGCTTACATCGATGATCGAGCAGCCAAAGCGGGCAAGTAGCTCCGAAATGGCTGCTGTCAGGCCAGGTCGGTCATCCCCCGTAAATCGGAATAGTATGTAGGTGGTAGTTGTAGCAGTAGTTGAGTTCATGGCCGATATCGTAATCGATCACCGTCAATTCTCCGAGCCCACCGATCTCGGTAAACACAACTCTTCATCCATGGTTCCGTCCTTGCTTTCCGTGCAAAAAACAGATGCGATGGGCAGTGCAGCGGGATTGTTGGTGACAGGAGAAGACCCAGGTGAGGCAGGAGCCTCAGCGCAGTGCATTCCAGGCAGAGCCTGGAACGAGGATGAGTGGGGCAGGAGCCCTCAGCACAATGCATTCCAGGCTGAGCCTGGAACGAGGATGAGTGAGGCAGGAGCCTCAGCGCAGTGCATTCCAGGCTGAGCCTTGGAACGAGGATGAGTGAGGCAGGAGCCTCAGCGCAATGCATTCCAGGCTGAGCCTGGAACGAGGATGAGTGAGGCAGGAGCCTCAATTCTGGGCGTTCCAGGCTGAGCCTTGGAACGAGGATGAGTGAGGCAGGAGCCTCAGCGCAATGCATTCCAGGCAGAGCCTGGAACGAGCGGAATGAGGGGTTGGGCTTTTCCGGAAAATCGCGCAACGATTGTAACACGCAGCTATTAGCGTTCGTAAAAGTATAGACATGCCAGCAACAGCGAGCATTTTGGGCAACATCCAGTTCTAACGAAAATGTTTCGATGCGCAGATTATTGTGGATTACTTTTGGTGTCATTGCAGCTTTAAGCAGCTCCTTTTTACCCGTTGCAGTCATGGGGCAGGAAGCTTCTATCAAAATTCCGGCAGGCTCCAAGTTCGTACTGCAAATTGACCTCGACGCGATTAAGCAAACAGAACTCGGCAACCTCTTGTTTGCCGCAGCCAAGAAGAAGGCGATGGAGGAGTTTCATAAAGGGAGTGGCGAAAAGGATCTCGCTCAACTGACAAACATGCTTGGTTTTGACCCTTTCGAGGACATTCACGCCGTTACACTGTCATCGGAGAATTACGACTCTCCAGAAGAATCGCTGCTAGCGATCGTACGCCTTGGTCAAACGTCAGGCAATCTTGAAGGATTGGCGGTGGGATTACCTGAATACGAAGCGATCGAATACAAGGAACATCAGATCCACTCTGCCTCGCCGGATCAAAACATTCGAGTGTACGGGGCGATTCATGGTACAAAACAACAAAATCGAACTGTAGTCTTATCTCCGACACAAAAAATTATTTCATCGATTCTTGACGCTCTCGACGGTCAGAGCAGCGCGTCCGATGATAGCGAGACAATTGAAATTTCTGGCAACGGATCGACGTTAGTCCGCTTGGACTTACTGGAACTTCCCCTGGAACAAATTGGCGATGGTCCGCAAGCGAATATGGCAAAGATCATTAAATCTTGCGCTTTGTTGGTGGAAAACGGGGAAGACAACGAATTGACAATCAATGTGAGTTTGACCGCCGAAAATGAGAAACAAGCAGAACAGTTGCGGCAGATGGCGCAAGGTTTTATCGCTATGATTAGCTTTGCCCAATCGATGGATGACGACGACCGCCAACTTGAGTTGATCAACGAACTATTTTTGAATGTGCAAGCCGTTCGAGAGGACAAATCGGTTCAAATAGGTGTGCAACTGGACGCGGAGAAAGTGTTAGCGTTGGTGTCAGAGGAACTGGAGCTTGACATCGATGTTGACGTTGTTCTCGACGATCACAAAGCAGCCGAACGTGAGCGTCTGGAACAGGCACAACGCGAATTGGAAGCTCAGTTGAAAGCAACCAGGAAAGAGCTCGAGAAACTCAAATAAATTTTGCAGGGTTAGCAGTTTTTATGAAGCCTATGCAGAAGGTGCGCTACGACCAGCACAAAGATGTTGATTCCAACGTCCTGGTCGCGCGCGCCCGCGAAGGCTGCGAAGAGTGCTTGAGCGAACTTGCGCGACGTTACTTTCCGAAATTGGTCCAACTGGTTTTACCACGCGTCGCCAATCGAAGTCACATGGATGCAGAAGATGTGGCCCAAGAATCACTCTTGAAGGCGTTTCGCAATCTAGATTCCTTTGATCCGCAGTACCGGTTCTCAACTTGGCTCTACACGATCGCCATCCGCGTCGCCATCGATAGTCGACGAGGTACTCAACGACGATCGAGCCTTCTGGCTGCACACTGTGAACGGGCGGACGCAACTTCGATTTGTTCCTATGCCAGCATCGAACAACGCGAGAGCTTGACAGCCATTTGGCAGACAGCTCGTCGGGCGCTAAACGATACCCAGTACACGGCGATGTGGTTACGATTCGCCGAGGACCTGTCGATTGGCGAAATAGCGAGTATTATGCGTAAGACGCAAGTAGGCGTGCGCGTTGCGCTTCACCGCGCTCGCATGACGATGTTGAAAGAACTCAGTGACGAAGAGTTCACAGGCCCTGTGCGCCATCCGGCGGGGGAGGAAATTGAATCATGATTCGATATTTAGTGACGGCTGTCGCACAATGGTATATCAGTCGCTCAATCGACGTCGGACGCCCGTTGCCAAGTTGGGTCACGAGAAGATTGGCACGAGATCCTGCACTGGAACGGTTTTATGTTCAATCGTTGCGGTTGGCAAATCAGTTGGGAGCCGAAGCGGGAGCTCCATTGAGTTCGTCAGATGTCCGCCGGACCGCGCTTCCACCCATGCGACGTCGCTCGGTCGTTTTGGCTCCAGCGTCGGTGTTGGTGGGGCTTGTCGCCGTCCTTTTATACGTTCAATTTTCTAAACTTTTTGACTCGACCACTGCCGACGTTGATCGATCCCACTCCAATGTTGTTGCAGATAGCCAGCCACCATTGCCAGACGCGGAGTTGGCCGAAGTTCCGCCGTCGAAGCCGCCGTCGAAGCCGCCGTCGATGCCACTGGAGAATACCTTGGCCATGGAACCGCATGAGGTTCGTGCTTGGCTCGTTTTCGATTTACAGCGAGCGTTTAAGCCGGTCGGCCAAGTTGGTAGTCGATATGGAGCGTTATTAAGTGAATTTGATCAGAGGTTAGAGGAAGATCAACGCCGTTTGATCGCTGAGGGAGCCAGCGTTTGGGATTTTTTCGTGAACAAACTGCCTGATAGTGTGGCGACACTGGCGGGACAATGAAACTGTCGGGAAAACCAACCCATACCCAGCAAACGGACGACCGCTTCGTCAATTCCATCGTTTCGTCCCTGTTGGATTTGCCCCCCGCACACTAAAATCTTCCCCAGTGGGCTTCTGGGGCAACCTGTGCTCGTTGCCTCCCGCTCCATCTTTCGGCGAGCGGCCAGTGATACATAAGCTCCTGCACATGCTATTTGAACGCTAAGAATGAAACATATTCGGAATTTCTGTATCATCGCCCACATCGATCACGGCAAATCAACGCTTGCAGATCGGCTCATTCAGGCATGTGGTGGCGTTAATCAACGCGAATTTCACGACCAAATTCTCGACTCGATGGACATTGAGCGGGAGCGCGGAATCACCATCAAAAGCAACTCGGTGACTCTCTCCTACCGCGCTGCCGATGGACAAGATTATCAGTTGAATTTGATCGACACCCCTGGCCACGTCGATTTTTCACATGAGGTTCGGCGTTCGCTGATGGCCTGCGACGGTGCTTTGATCGTTGTGGACGCATCGCAGGGAGTCGAAGCGCAGACGGTTGCCAACTTGTATTTAGCGTTGGAGTACGACCTGCAATTGCTCCCTGTAATCAACAAAATCGACTTGCCAGCCGCTAATGTCGAACGCGTGCGGGAGGAAATCGATTCCGACCTGGGACTCGATCCCTTTGCCGCCATACCCGTTTCCGCCAAGACCGGTGTGGGAATTGACGACGTTCTGGCCGGGATTGTCAACGCATTGCCATGTCCCACAGGAGACCCAGCGGGACCGCTCAAAGCCCTCGTTTTCGACGCCCATTTCGATACCTATCGTGGCGTGATTCTGCAAGTGCGAATCATGGACGGGACACTCAAGACGGGCGAAGGCATCCACTTCATGCACGGCGGTCGCGACTACAAAGTCGATGAACTTGGTTACAATCAGCTCAAGCTGGTCCCAAGAAAACAGCTTGCAGCCGGTGAAGTTGGCTACATCGTCGCTGGCGTAAAAAGTGTTCAAGACATCGAGATTGGCGACACGCTCACCCATCTAGATCGACAAGCAGCCGAACCAGTACCGGGTTACAAAAAAGCCAAACAAGTGGTCTTTTCGTCGATCTACCCGATGAGTACCGATGAGTATCAGGACTTGACCAAGGCGCTGGAAAAGTTGGCCATCAACGATGCGGCGCTAACCTTTGAGAAGGATAGTTCGGCCGCGTTAGGCTTCGGTTTTCGTTGCGGGTTTTTGGGTCTACTTCATTTGGATGTGGTCCAGGAGCGGCTGCAACGCGAGTTCGATTTGGGGCTAGTCATCTCGGCACCATCGGTCAAATACAAAGTTGGGTTGAAAGATGGAACCATTGTCGATGTCGACAATCCAAGTTATTGGCCCGATCCCTCGAACATTGACAATACGACCGAACCGTATATCAGCGCTTCGATCATCATTCCCGAAGAATACGTTGGTCCGGTGATGGAACTGTGCCGGGAACATCGATCCGACAGCCAGACGATGAACTACCTTTCCGCCGGTCGTGTTGAAATCAAGAGCGAAATGCCCTTGGGTGAGGTGTTGTTCGAGTTTTATGGCAAATTAAAGATGATTACGCGTGGCTACGGCTCATTCGACTACACTCCGATCGAATATCGCAAGACAGACATTGTGAAGGTCGACATTTTGGTAAACCGGGAACCAATTGACGCCTTGTCCTATTTAGTCCATCGAGAAAAATCTCGCACGCGGGCACTTCACTATTGCGACCAGCTAGCCGAAGCGATTCCCCGCCATCAGTTTAAGATCCCCATCCAAGGTGCAATTGGTGGCACAGTGATTGCGCGGTCGACCATTCAGCCGTTCCGTAAGGATGTGACTGCGAAATTATATGGTGGCGACGTCACTCGAAAGAACAAACTGTTGGAAAAGCAGAAAAAGGGTAAGGCCAAGATGAAGCAATTTGGGAGTGTCAACATTCCCCAAAAAGCCTTCATCTCGGTATTGCGCGCCGATAACGACTAATGACTGATGATTAACGCAGGTTTAGTCACCGACGCCAACGTCCAAGTTAATTGCATCCATGATCAGACTGACCTCGGCCGACTCGTGGGCCTGCAACGCTCGATCAAATGCAATGGTTTGATCAACTACTGTGTCCAGGTCGGTTCCGGAAGCAACGCAGGCGGCCGCGCTTTCGGCAATCTCTTGACACATCACATAGAGTTGCGGGTGTTGATTACGGAGTCGACCCGCTTGGTCATGAAATCGGGGAGCGCGCTCCACGGCATCTTCAAAGTAGCCATACGCTTCTTCGAGAGTGAAGTGAAAAGCAAGTTGATCGCATAGTTCCGCCAAGATGGTTGCCAACTCGCGCCGATGATTGCCTATTGCCCGTCGCTGGCTGATCAATTCTCGCAGTCGATTAAGGACTGCTTTTAGTTGTTGATGGTCTTCTTTAATCTCTCTGAAGAATGCCGCGTTGAGAGTGAATTTCATGCCTGCCTTGCGTTGCGACATGATAGCTCCTCCTTTACAAACGATTGCGCTGAGCCTCCGCCGCTTTGTCCACGTCTCTGCAAAGCAAAAATATCTACGGCGAAGAAGAATAGTCCGTTACCCGTCCGGTGCATGCTTGAGCGTCCGCACCAGCACACACTCGTTATGTTGACATAATCTCGCACCATAATCCACAAACTAGCACATATTCCATGCTTCGTTTGGGAAAATTGGAGGCTGACGCCACCCCTATTGGACTGCTTAAATGGTCAATCCCCTTGCACCCATTCGCGACAAGACGGATATTCGGGTTTACGAATCCATCTGATTGAACCCAACATGGCCATTGGAAATATTTATGCGTCCAGAACTTGAGGAAACCCTGTCACAGCTACACCTGCAGCTTGAAAGCATTGATGACTTGGATGAAGCCGAGGTCGAGCGATTGCGGGCAGCAGCGCATGAAATACAATCCACGCTCGATCGAAGTGACATCAGTTCGGCTTCCTTGGCCGAAAGACTTCAAGAGGCTACCAGCAAATTCAGTCAGTCGCATCCCGTTCTAACCAACACGGTCGGTCGGATCGCTGATCTCCTATCGCAAATGGGAATCTAGTGAGTAAAAACTCCGTATGGCAATTTGCGACCAGCCCCTCGATCAAATTTGGTAGGGGTGCCCGCTGTGCGTTGTCCGAGCAACTGTCGCGACATGCAGTGTCGCGCGTATGCATCGTAACCGATGCGACCATTGCTGGCTTACCGTTGGTCAGCGAACTGATAAATGACATTCGCAAAGCGGTTAAACACGTGACGGTATTCGCCGACTGTTTTCCGGAACCCACCGTGGCGATTGCGGAACAAGCTTGTGAAGCCGCCATACAAGCAGGAGTGGATGGGATTGTTGGAATTGGTGGTGGCAGCAACTTGGATGTCGCCAAGATCGCTGCTACGGTTGTTCAACACGGAGGTAAACCTCGCGACTATTTCGGTTTCGATCGCATACCCGGTCGAGTGCGACCCATGTTTGCATTGCCGACGACGGCCGGAACTGGGAGCGAGGTTTCGCATTCGGCAGTATTGATGGATACGGAACAGGCGATAAAGGTCAGCACGTTGTCGCCGTGGCTTAGGCCCACTTGCGCGATTGTTGATCCAGCGTTAACTGACTCTTGCCCGGCCAAAGTGACTGCGCACAGTGGTATCGATGCGTTGGTCCATGCCATTGAAGCCTATACGAATCGCGATTTTAGCGAGATGAAGGACGTTGATCCCCAGGCTCGAGCCTATGAAGGAAGCTATGTGTTCACGCGACTATTGGCCGCAGAAGCAATCCGATTGATTGGTCGCTCATTGATTCCAGCTTGTGAACCTGCCCCGGTTCCAGCGGCGCGCGACGAGATGGCTCTAGGAGCGATGTTGGCGGGCATGGCATTTTCAAACAGCGGCGTGGGCATCGTCCACGCTTTGGAATATCCACTTGGGGCAAGCACTCATGTAGGACATGGCGAGGGAAACGGAATGTTGTTACCACATGTTATGCGCTACAATCTTCCAGTTCGAATCGCTGAATATGCCGACATCGCGCGCTGGCTCGGCGCTGACGTGGTCGGATGTAGTCATCGGGCTGCGGCGGAGGCGGCCATTGATGTTGTTCAAGCATTGATCGAACGCATCGGCATTCGCACCCAATTGCGGCAGCTTGGGCTCCAACGCGAAACGATTCCGCAATTGGCTGCCAAAGCATTTGAAATCAAACGGTTGATGGATGTGAACCCACAACAAGTTGAACTATCGCACCTTGAGAAAATTCTGCAGGAGGCATTTTAGTGACTGCATGCCTACGGGTTGTGTGCTGGTTTGCTGACCCTCTCTCGCCAACTGCTTCCGAAACGCGACTGATGCAATTGAATCGCAATGCTTCGCGCTGCAAGGGAATTAACAAACATTCGGATAAAGCGTGTTGAACCATGGAAACCAAGCAGGAATGGGTTCAGTTCAAAAACAGGGAAAACAAGTTTGTACACCAATGGCATCCGCGAAACGACCCACCCGCTGTAGTTTTTATCGTCCATGGACTCGGCGAACATGGTGGTCGTTACGCTCGACTGGCACAAGATTTTGTACAGACTGGGTTCGCAGTGGTCTCATTCGACCAGCAAGGTCATGGACAGAGCTCGCGCAAGCGTGGCAGCATCCAATCGTACGAAACTCTATTGGATGACATTGAAGAGATGTTGCGATGGACATCCAAGCAGTTCAGCGGAATTCCAACGACCTTGTTTGGTCATAGCATGGGGGGAAATCTGGTGTTGAATTATGCGCTGCGCCGTTCCTTTCGCCCAGCAGCGGTTATATCGTCAAGTCCCATGATCCGATCGATGCGTTCACCTAATGGTTTTATGGAGTTTGCACTCCGCGCGATAATGCGAATCGCACCCGACATGCAGCTCAAGTCAATGGTCATTCCTGAACGTTTGATGAGCGATCCGGCGGAACAGCAAGCGCTACGTCATGATGAATTGTTCCATAGCCGACTGACGCTCAGGTTGGGAGCTGGATTGATCGATAGCGGCAGATGGTTACTGGAAAACGCGACCTCGCTAACCACGCCAACTCTCTTGACACACGGAACCAATGACTACCTGACGTCCCACCACGCTTCGCAAGAGTTTGCGGAGCTGGCAGGTGGTCGGTGTACTCTCGAACTGTATGAAGGGCAGTTGCACGATACTTTTCGCGATCTTGAACGAGACCGAGTCATCCAGCGCTTTGTCGCTTTCATCCAGCAGCATTGCAACGGGACGCCGACGTGATCATCGAAGGTCTACTTTCAACCGTGCGCAGCGATGGCGGGCCACATGTCGCACCGATGGGGCCTGTGGTTGACGAGTCTTTGGAGAATTGGCTATTGAGGCCATTTCAAACCTCGACAACTTTTCAGTTGTTGCAAGCTAAACCGTATTGCATATTCCATGTCGTCGACGATGTTTTGCCAATCGTTCAAGCAGCGCTTGGTTTTCAAGTGAGTGTATCGTACACGCGTCATGACGACGGTGGCTGGATCATCGATTCGGCTTGCCACTGGTATCGCCTGGAGATCGTGGTGTGGAACACAGAGGGTCTCCGAAGCGAAGCGCGTGCGAAGGTGCATTCTCATGGTTTCTTGCGTCCGTTTTGGGGTTGGAACCGCGCTAAACATGCAGTCCTGGAAGCCACCATATTGGCAACGCGGCTCCATCTTGCAGATCGTGATTCCATCATGGAAGATCTGGCGAGACTAAGGCCTGCGGTCGACAAGACGGCCGGTCCACGGGAGTGCTTGGCCTGGGAATTGGTGAATGAATACATTGCTAAACACTAGTGACGTGACCACGATGGCGGAGAAAGACATTTTGCTGGAAGTTCGTACTGGTTGTCGCCTGCACTTCGGTCTATTGGAATTGGCCGAAGGTCAAAAATTGCGATTTGGCGGACTTGGACTGATGTTGGAACAACCAGGGTGGCAACTTCGATTTTCGCACAACAAAGATTCTCACTCTGCAGAAGGTCATTTGAACGATGACGTTCATTCTCGTATTGAACGTACGCTACTGCGGGCCGATGAGCACATGACACGTCTTCGGGTGTGCCCGACTCAGCGACTGGCGTTACACCATGGGTTGGGAGCAGGCACGCAGCTCGCATGTGCCGTGGCAGCAGGACAACTGCTGATCGAGCGATTCGAGGCCAGAGAACTTTTAACGGGCCAAGAGGACGACCAGTGGGCCAACATTAACGATGCACTGAACGCGTTTAGCCTAGGCGAACTCGCAAAACGCTCCGGCCGTGGGTTGCGATCCGCAATCGGTTTATTTGGCTTTCTGCATGGCGGGCTAATTCTCGACAGTGGATACGCTGGTTCCGGCGATGAAACCCATCGAGAAGGAAGACCCATTACAGCGTCCATGGCATATTGGCCCAGAGACTGGCGAGTGGTCTTGATCGTACCTGCAACGACAGTGATTGTCGCAGGAGAACAGGAAGCAAAAATGTTGGATGAAATCGGTTCGAAGCCCAATCCATACCGCGACGAAATGTTCTTCCTGGCGACACGGGCGCTTGATATCATTTGTTCGACGCCTGATTTCGAGTCCTTGATGCAAGTCATTGAAGAATACACGTCTTTCGCCGCGACGTTGTTTGTCGCTCAGCAAGGTGGGCCGTACAACGGGCCTCAAGTGACGGAGGCGGTTCAATCTGCCAAACGCGTCGGGCTGCGCGGTGTGGGACAAAGCAGTTGGGGACCGGCCGTTTTTGGATTTGCACCTGAAGAAGTTGCGGCCAATCGGATGGTTAAAGAACTGCGTCAAATGAATGTAGACTACGCGATTTCAATCTGTAAGCCAGCGCAACACGGTGCGCAGTGGCGACTGGTAAACGCTAACAACATCCATTGAAAAATCAGTTCGCGGTAGCCTGCGGATCATGCAGGCGGACTGTTCATCTGGGCGTTTTGGCCAATGCAATGTTAACTACAAATCCGTTATTTCTGAGTCGCCCTAAGTTATCGCAACATGAACAATTGATGAACTGAATACCACTGCGTTCTGACATCCCATAGTTACGAATTCCTCGTTCATCGTGAATATGTCCAAAACTATGGAGCTTGGGACGAATTCGCTCTTCGACTTGTCGCATCAGAGACTGCGAGCCAACGTGGATCGACTCTCCTGTCTCGAAATCTTTTGTCATGTCAAAGATTCCTTTGGGGGGACCATGAGTAATCAGGATGTCGATTTGTTCCGGAATGGTCTTCCAGATGGGAGCGAGATCGCGGCGTGGTTTCATGTACGCCCAGTCTGCGAACTGCGGAGTGTAAGGTGACCCAAAAAATACGAGGTTTTCGTATTCAAACTGCTCGTGAATCAAGAACCGGACATCAGGGTAACTTTCCGGTCGAATCAGGCCCTGTTCGACGGCCGTGGAGTGATTGCCAGGCACGTACACTTTGAGCGGGACAGGAATGGCAGAATACCATTCAAAAAAAGCGTGGGCCTCAGGTTCATTCAGTGCTGGAAATCCAGAATTCGATTCATCTCCACAATGGACGACAGCGTCCAACTCCGAGGGGACCTGCAGCAGGTCATGCTGAGTGTGCGTATCCGAAATGAACCAAATTTTCATAAAATGGCCTGGGCTGGAATAGATTCCTGAATATCGGGTTTAATCGCCGACAGGTTTACCTTGTCGCTTAAGGCATTGGGTTCGGACTGTTGCAACACAAAAACCGAGCTAGCCGTTCCTGAACAACTCGCTTACGCTGGAAGGGTAGGGGAGAGTTCACTGCAAGCGTTTGAGGCACTGTTGTACCTGATGTGAACCTAAATTGCTGAGGGGTGTCGTAATGGACGTCTTCAGCATGGCTGAGCGCACAAGTCTAATCATTGAATATCTGGCAAACAAATGACACATGGAATCGCGGGTACGGAGGCAGATCCCCCACCGTACCGAGAGAAACTGATCCTCTTTATTTTGTCGGCAGTTCAGTTCATCACCATAGTCGATTTCATGATCGTGATGCCGTTGGGGCCTCAGCTCATGCGGACATTGCAAATTGGTCCTACCCAATTTGGCTTGATCGTTTCTTCGTATACGTTTGCGGCAGGTATTGCGGGGCTCATCGCGTCGACGATGGTTGATCGATACGCAAGGCGCACAACGTTTATGGTGCTGTATGGTGGCTTTTTGTTGGGCACGCTGCTATGTGCATTGGCGCCCAACTACCAGTTACTCGTTTTCGCCCGAATTCTCACCGGAGCTTTTGGTGGCATACTGGGCGGGATGACGATGGCCATCATTGGTGACGTTTTTCCCGAGCAGCGGCGAGGGCGTGCGACCGGTTCGCTCATGAGTGGCTTTGCGGTCGCGTCAGTGGCGGGGGTGCCGTTGGGCTTGGTCATCGGAACCAACTTTGGTTGGCACATGCCTTTTGTGGCTCTGGCACTCGGCGGCTTACCGATCCTGGCGTTGATTCCGCTGGCTCTTCCTCCGCTCAACGATCACGTGGGCAGCACGCACGTGCCACCGTTGCAATCGTTGGTAGGGACATTTTTCCATGCGAATCACCTCAAAGCATTTGCATTGGTGACTGCCTTGATGATCAGTAGCTTCACGGTCTTTCCGCTGCTGAGTACCTACTTGGTCGCAAATGTCGGTATGAGCGAGCAACAGTTGCCGCTTGTATACATCGCTGGAGGAGGCCTAACGTTGTTTGCCGCGCCGCTGGTTGGACGACTGGCGGATCATTTTGGCAAACTGACGGTTTACCGTTTTATCGCACCCGCCTCCGCATGTTTGTTATTTGCAATTACGCACTTACCTTCGGGAAGTGTCGTGCTCGCCGTAGCGGTGTTTGGGTGCCTGATGGTCTGTAACGTAGGCAGGATGATTCCCGCCACGGCGATGATCACCAGCAGTGTCGAGCCTGCAAAACGTGGCGCATTTTTAAGTGCCAACTCGTCAATCCAGCATATTGCAGGCGGATGCGGTGCCTATATCGGCGGCTTGATCGTAACCCAAGCTGAATCGGGGCGACTGGAAAACTTTGGCACGGTTGGCTGGATTGCAGCAACGGCTACATTGTTTAGCATTTGGCTGGCTGGACGCGTTAAAACGGCAGAGCAGGTAGTGCGTTCTTCGCAGGCCCGTTCAGGCACGGTTGCGCCCGAGGCCAATTCCGAAGCGGCTGAACCATTGGTGACTTGCTTGGAATTTACCGAGACCTAGTCAAATCGTGCTTCAGTGATTTCCTGGTAAATGTGGGAATACGAATCCACTTTGCCAGGTCTTGATTGCATGGACACCTTCGGAATAGTTGCTGATGTCATTGTGTTGTTGCACTTAGCCTACGTGGCATTTGTTGTCATCGGTTTGGGTGTGATCATCGTTGGCCGATGGTTTCAGTGGCGGTGGATTCGAAACAGCTATTTTCGTGTAATCCACCTGAGCATGATTGCAATCGTCGTCGTCGAGTCGCTGCTGTCGATTACTTGTCCGTTGACGACATTGGAACATTGGTTGCGGCAGCAAGCAGGACAGAGCCCGACGTCCGAGAGCTTTATGGGACGACTGGCTCAGGACCTGCTTTTTTACGAGTTCACACAAGAGTTCTTTACGATTGCCTATTGTCTATTTGGCAGTTTGGTACTGCTAACTTTCATCCTTGTCCCGCCACGTTTTGCTTGCGTGGGAGTCCTGAAGCGCTTCGGCGAGTAGCTTCTCGCGTGGACTAAACTCTGGTAATGACCATTGCTCAGAACTTAAAGTTTGACAAGTTCGAGCTTATCCCCGTTCTTCTCGTCTTCTTCTTCGTCATCATCATCCCGAGCAAAATCGAAAAAGAATCGATCGCGGCCACTGTAGTTGCGGGAAGCTCCTTGTCCACTGCCACCAAATGGTGCAGCCGGTTCGGCGAGATTGTTCACGTTTCGATTGAAGTTCGCGGAGAATACGGTCAAGTCGCCTCCGTTCACCCGCCCGTCTCCATTCCAATCGGCAGCGACGTTATAGGCAGGCTGTCCAATCTGCGAATTAAACGCCAAACTGAACGGAGTTAGGTCCGCTCCGTTCACGCGTCCATCGCCGCTGGCGTCTCCAGGAACAACATTGAAGCGAAAGTTGAAAATCCCCCCAGCCGCCGAGGAACCATCGCCGTCAAGCTGATTGCCACTGGCGTCGGTAACTGCATCGGACACTGCTAGCCGATATTTGCCAAAGGCAAGGGGGCTGCTAAGTGAGAGAGTTGCGATCGAGGTTGTCGGATTGTATGCCAGCGTAAAGGGAATTAACTGCGTACTGTTGCGAAGTTCCAAGGTGCTCGACGACAGGTTAGTCACCTCTTCGGAGAACATCACATACAGCCGATTGACGTCGTTGGTGCGAAGCGTCGGCAATCCGCCACCAAGCAATTCAAATCCGCTTCCATTACCAGCTCCGGCACCGCCACCGTCCACAAAATCGATGTAGTTGGCGAGCCACTCCGTCGAACCGGCAATCACGCTAGGCACGGTTGGTGGAATTGCATCCGCCAAGGTGGAACCATACAGCTGTCCATACATCGGCACATCGCTGGTAGTAACCTCACGTAAACCATCAACGGGAAGCGTGTGAACCCAGCCCTCAGTTCCGTCGAGCCGCAACCTGTGTGTGCCCGCCGAGATGTCCATTGAACCAGTGCCGGTTTCATTAGTTGCAATGGACACCTCACCGGCAGTTAAAATCAGTTCCCACTCAATCAATGCGGTTACGTCACCTCCCGCATCATCACGTATCTCAAGCGTCCAAATGCCGTTAGGTGTTTTGCCGTTGACCACTCCTAAGACACCTTCAGGCCGAAAGGTTCCCGTAAATGGCGCTATGCCTGACAAGATCGACAGTGCAGCCGAATCATCCAAAATCGTATCGACAAAATTGTCACCGCTACCACCGACATCGGTAAACAATTCAATGCGCGTGCCGTCGGGATGAACTAGAAAAAGATCAACATCGGCGGCCCACGTTGTGGCGATATTAACTTGCACATTTACGTCTAAGATTTCGCCAGCAACTCCCGAAACGGTAATCGTCGATGTTTGGGTCGTTTCGTCAGGCACTGGTACCGCTGTCGTGTTGGCCAGAGTCGTTACCTGTGGAGCTTCAAAAACTCCGTTGTCGTTGGCATCGAGATAAACAGTCCGACCAGGTAAGGGTGCCTCTGCAGTATCGAAATTGCCATCCGAATTGTTATCGTGGAAGACTTGGGCGTAGAAACGATCGTTCTTTCCTTGTCCAAAGTCTTGGCCACGAATGGAAGCCGTTGGTGAGTCAATGGTTACAACGTGCTCATTCAGCACCGATGCAGTCCAACCCGTTGAAGGATTGGATCGAATCGTATAGGTTCCCGTCGGAAGATCACCAAAGGCATAGAATCCAGACTCACGCGTACGCGTAAGTTGCTCTCCGCCGGCAATCGTCAACCCCCAACTATTCAGAATTCCTTCATCTGCATCAAAGAGGTCAAAAATTTCGAGCGTCCATATCCCGTTGACGTCCGTTCCGGCCAGAATCGACAAAGGTGAGGTCGGACGGAAGCTACCGGTAAATGGAGCCGCTCCGTCTTCAATTGCGATTTCAGCTTCGTCATCGAGAATGGTGCCAACAAAGTTATCGCCGCTATCTCCAACTCCGATGATAAGCGGAATCCGCGTTCCATTGGGTGAGATCAAAATGACGTCCAAATCTGACACATACGTATGCGAAGCATCAAACATGACATTTATGTCTGTCACGAAATCGGTGAAACCGGCAACTGTGATTGTTGAAGTGACAGTGACCCGATCCAAAATAGCAGTCGGTGTATTATTCACGTACGTTTCTATCGATAATTGGCCATCGAATTGCTCGTTGCCGTTTGCGTCGATATAGACCATTTCACCGGCAGACCGCGTTCGGTCAGCCGCGTCGAAGATCCCATTGCCGTTCCAGTCTTCGAATACCGCGCCGCCGATCATCGGTTCGATACCCATTCCGGAAACTGGCAAATTAAACGTTGGAAAATTTGCATCATTGGAAGCAATCATTAGCGTCGAGGTGTGCTCGCCGCCAGTCGTTGGTAGAAACCGGATAGTGAATATTGTTGAACCTCCGACGCCAATTGTGGTCGCCACATTCCCTGAAACAACTTCGAACGGACCCGAACCTATCGTCATCCCAGAGATTTCGAGTGGTGAAGTACCTTGGTTGCGGATGCGAAAAGTCATATCCAGAGGTTCATCGACGTAGGTCGAATCAAAGCTATAAGTTTCGCCAGGGAAGTACTCTGCGTTGGTGGAGACCACCGAAAGTGTCGCTCCGCCGACGGCCGCGACAGCGGAACCCGCGTCAATTCTTCCGTAGCCAAAATCATTGTTCTTACCCGAAACTAGATCGTAGGGTAACGTACCAACGAGATCCGTGTTATTGCGAAACATATCACGCAATTGAGCCGGAGTTAAATCGACGTCCAGTTCATCTGCTCGCGCCAAAACGAGCGCTGCGATCCCAGCCGCCAGCGGAGTTGCAGAGGAAGTTCCGCCAAACCCGTTGACCCCCGTTCCGGTGTAATCCGATGGGTCGTAGCCGTCTCCACCAATTCGATCCGTGGTATCGATCGATAGGTACCCCGCACGCGTATCATTGCTGGGAGCAACTAGATCAAGTGCAATCCCGCGACCGCTGTAGTCCGACAGTTCACCTCTGTTATTCGTTGCACCAACGGCTAGCACACCGGGGATGTTCAGGGACTGAATCGCTGGCTCGATCATGCCACCAAACGTGTTTCCACTTGCGAAGAGAATCGTGGCCCCCTGGCCTTGCCGTCCAGCCGTCGTCCCCCAATTTAATGCTCCGTTAATTGCACTACTGGAACCTCCACCACCCCAACTATTGTTGAGCACATCGGCAGCCTTCCATGTGCCAAGTCCGTTCGCCGTTCGACCTGCAGCGTAATACAGAGCGGCGGCAATATTCGCATCGCTGGCAACAGCGTTACCTTCAAAAATCCTTGCACTCAATACCGCAGAATTATACGAGGCTCCAGCCACACCAATGGCATTGTCTCCGCGGGCTGCTGCCACGCCGGCAACGGAAGTACCGTGTACATCACTGGCCGTAGTAGGAACGGAACTCGCATTGTTGTTCACGAAGTTCCAGCCATGAACATCGTCAATCCATCCATTGCCGTCATCATCAATGGAATTACCTGGAATCTCACCGATGTTTACCCAGGGATTCAGATCGGGATGATCGATTGCTATTCCATCGTCAATAATCCCGATCGTTATATTTGCAGACCCGCCGGGTAAAACATCCCAAGCCTCAGCCAGGTTGGCGTCCGCACCGGGCAATCCACCACCTTGACCTATGTTCTCCAAGTGCCATTGGTTGCCAATACGAGGGTCGTTGGGAAGGTAAAATTTTTGCCAATCTTGATAAAAGTTCGGTTCGATCCAAGCTAGCTGTTCGTCAGACCGCAGGCTGTTGAGCACATCTAAGGCGACTTCGCCACTCCCGGCTGCCACCGTCGCAATAAATTGGTCGGACGTACCCTGCAAAGCAACATAACTCGCGAATTCTGGTCTACTCGCAAAATAATCGGAAGCGGAAATCCCCGGTTTCAAACTGACAATCAACTCGTCAACTAACACAGCTTCCGACTGCGATTTGGTAAGTACGAATACAGGCAACACCTCCATGACTGAACCGGGATGTACAAGTCCATTCACCAAGCCCGCGATCGTTCCCTCTTCACCTTCATAAACAGAGAACTCGGGATTGATCTGGCGGACAAAAGTCAGTCCATCTTGCGCTAACTCGTCAACCGTTCCATTGACCGCCAACGCAACACGCGTCGGATGTACGACCATTCCAAGTTGCTCACTGCCAACGAAATACGAGTGCGTCGGCTTGGCTATCTCAGCACCCACGACGGGCTTCCGCGAAGCTGTATCGTCTGCATTGGTCAGCAAGTTCGACAAGTCACTGGCGAGCAACTGTCGCGCTTCGAGCGTTTCAAATCCCAAAACGACACGTCGTAATTTCGGTTTGCTCAGCACTCTCGAACCGTAAAACGTAGTGAACACTTTTGAAATGGGTCGTGCCATCACTCATCTTTCAGAGAATTACTACGGTAAGCCAGAAACACAGCTCGGCTCATGAGGGCTTGGTTGGGGGACCTCGGATACCCCGACGGATCCCAGTAAATCAGAATAGACAGAAAACTGATGTCAGGAAAGTCATCGCAAGCATCATTTAACGAACATTTTGCATAATCGGCATTGACAATTTATTCGTTTCAACGGACGTACTGCCGAGGATTAACGATGGAATATAGCGAGCCATCGAAATCTGGTTTTAACGACTTTTTGGGTTGTGAAGGACGAAGTATGTCCAGCGACGATCAAATCTTGTAAAGGCTCAGCCCGGCGCGGACCTACAACCTAGGTTTGGAAGGTCTTTGCGGTTCAACGCACGTCCGTTTGTTCCGAGGATCGTTTAATGCCCGTACGGAATTCTGAATCAATACACCGTCATGAACATCGTCAAACGTTATTGGATTGCGGGACTGGTCGTCTGTCTTGTTGTGATTCACGCCATCATCATTGGTTACGTGCGTGCCGAAGCAACTCGCGTAAAAATAACGGCGAGCAACGAGATTCCGATTGGCGTTTACTACGTTCAATCGCGCGACAAACTGTGGATGTCCCAATTGCGGGTTCACCTGCTGGTTCTACCAGAACAACGCCTGGCCTCCAAATCGACGATCGAACACCATCGTTGGCTAATTCACGAAGTTATTGAAGAGAAGCTGCGTCAATTGGATCCCGCACTGCTAGAAGACGCAGTTCTGCTTGAAATTAAAGAGCAAATCAAGTTGGCGATCGAAGATACTTTGCAGCAACAAATTGTTGAACGTGTTCTGATCAACGATCGCGTTGACCTTCCGACTCATAAATTTAACTACGAACCGCTATACCAAGTAACCCAGCCCGAAGCGATCTTCACCTCCGCAACTGACTCAAATGCCCCACCCGTCGTGGAAGAAGTCGAAAAAGAGTGAGCTCGATCAAGTCCCCTCGCGCTTCAATCGACTGAAGCGCCTTTCGTGACTCTTGATCTTAATTAATCTTAATGCTCTTGCTCGTGCTCGTGCTCGTGCTCGTGCTCGTGCTCCTGCTCGTGGCCGTGCTCTATACTCTGCAGGAGCAAGTGTTCCTCACGAAGGCACTAAGATTTCTGCAACTCTCTCCGTGCCTTAGTGAGAATCTAGTCACTGGTAATGAACTAGTCTATTACGAAGTCATCTCTGGCTAATCCCACCACCATTGTGCGTGGGCTGTATTGCGCAGCGCCGGCGAGTCTGGCACGACCGAACCGCTCAGCAACGCTGAATCCTGCCATTTGGAGCGAGCCGAGGCCTCTTTTACGTTGAGCGTCACACCGCCGCTAACAACGGCAACGATCGTTCCGCTCTTCATTTTGTGCCAAGTGGTTAGGCCGGCGACTGTCTTTGGCTCGGGACGATCACTTTCGTATTCCGTCTGGCCTGCAGCATGCAGGCTCGGAAACCAAGCCGCAAACGAAGGTTGCTGGGTTGCGACGAGCGCCAATTGGAGGCTGAGCGCCATTTCATAAACGGAACAGAGTCTTGCATACGAGCGATGCGTCTCGCGCAACTCGGACAGTTGCTGACTCATTTCACTGGCGAATGCGTCGGCAGCAACATCCTGCCCTCCCGAAGGAACTCTTCCTTGTTGCGTTACAAACTGTTGTTCGCTCATAACACACACACATTGTTCTGGCAGCTTAAAAACGTTTTGTTGTGGATTGACGCGGATTGGACTATCGGCGTAGGCAAACCACCAACGCACCAAGCTCTGGTCGCTCACCGACTTCAATTCTTCTAGATGCTCGAAGTAGCTCTTCAAACCCACTGAAGTTTTCTCAAGGCCGAAGCCCAGACGTTTCATATGTTCATCGGCGTCGATCATTGCCAACGCCGTTCCAGATTTGGGGTTAAGGCCAAAGACACTCACGCGGTGGTCGCCAATCTTTTCCTGAAGTTGAGCGACAAACGATTTTGGATTGCGTGCCAAACGCTCGATCGAACCTGCCTGTCCCAAAAGTTGCTGTGCGGCTAAGAGACCGGCATCAGAGGGATCGATAGAACATCCAAGTGGATCGGTATTGGGATCAATTGAAGCCGTGACGATTGCCAAGTCTTCAAGGGCAAACCCCAGAGTATTTGAATTGGCCGGCCCTGAAATTAAGATATCTTCATTGGGAACATCGATTTTGATGATGTCGATTCGCGACAGGCCAGCAAGTTGCTGCATCTCACGAGTTGGTCGCATACCAGTTTGCTGCAATCGCGCCAACGCTTGATCCAATGCCTTCAACGAGATCGTGCGTTGCGAACTGGTGTCACGAAAGGGATGTCGCGGGACGCTGGCATGGTTTGCAAATTGCAGTGTTGCGTCCGTTTCGAGTTTTCGTTGAAGTTGACCTTTGGGATCGACAAAAACGCCCGACGGATAGGGAAAGACAGTACTTGTTCCCGTCCCTGTGTCCAACCATGAATCTGGATCGATCGTGTTTTGGATCAGCATGATCAATGACTGAAAATCTGCCATGGACATTCCGCCCGCGTTGACGGCATCGCCCTGGACGAAGCCAGAGTTCGCTGTGGCCGAGCCCGATTCGTATTCAACTCCTTGCTCGGAAGGGTCTGACTGAGCATGAGCCAAGGAGGTGATCGGTAGGTCGAGCCAATGCGCGGCAATTAGGAATGTCAGGCATGCAAGGAAAAATGCTAATCTCGTGTCGGCTTTTAGCCACTTGGAAGCCAACGGACAGTTTCGTGAAAGCAAAAGACTGCGCAACATGATAGTCCCCACGGAAAAAAATCTCACTCAGACATTGTCGTATCGAAGTAGTGCCGGAGTACCCTCGAGCGACTGGAGTTGAGTTTACCCGACTGTTGCGCGCATGGCAAACAGATCCGCCCTTGAGAAGTTGCAAACAGTTTCCACCGACAGCGGGGGGCAAAATTGTGAACCGGAAACCCTTGGCGCCGATATTTTCATCCGTCTTCTGTCTATAATGTTGGCTCGTCACTCCGTCGACCACGATTTTCGCCGGAGTTCATCATGAGACCTCTGAGCCGGGAACCAACATGAGTCAGGTTAGCGAAGCTGTGCAACAATTGAGCGGGGATGACGTACAAGCGATTGATCGTCTCAGGGATGCCTATCGCGGCTTGGTCGACGAACTAGGAAAAGTGATTGTCGGACAACGAGATACGATTGAAAACTTGGCGATCTGTCTTTTCGCACGGCGGCATGCTTTGCTGATGGGCGTACCGGGTTTAGCGAAAACACTGCTCGTGAGCAAACTAGCGGAGACGATGTCGCTTCAGTTTAGCCGAATTCAATTCACTCCCGACCTGATGCCCATGGACATCACGGGTACCGACATCTTGCAGGAGGGCGAAGGTGGACGCCGTGAATTTCAATTTGTTCCGGGTCCCGTGTTTGCAAACATCGTGCTGGCCGATGAAATCAACCGCGCCCCACCCAAGACGCAGGCGGCAATGTTGGAAGCCATGCAAGAGCACCGCGTAACAGTGCTAGGTAAGTCGTTTAAATTGGCACCGCCATTTATGGTGCTTGCAACGCAAAACCCAGTTGAGCAAGAAGGGACCTACCCGTTACCGGAAGCACAACTCGACCGATTTATGTCGCTGATCGAGTTGGACTATCCCAACGAAGAGGAGGAGATTCAGATTGCCCGTACGACGACTGGCGACGACCTGGTGGAACTCAATCACTTGATGACAGCCGAACAGATTATTGAACACCAAAATCTAGTTCGTCGCGTGCCCGTACCTGACCACATCTATACGTATGCGGCCCGATTAGTTCGCAAGACGCGACCAACGGGCGTTACGTCGCCCGACTGGCTCAAACCGTTGGTTTCCTGGGGTGGCGGGCCGCGTGCTGTGCAAAACCTGATTTTAGGCGCAAAAGCCCGAGCCGCTTTGTACGGAAGTTACATGGTTCGCTCAGAGGATGTCAAGGCAGTGGCATCCGCGGTACTTACGCACCGAATCATAACGACGTTTGCGGCGCAGGCGGAGCGTGTTTCCGCGAAGGAAATCATCAAGCGTTTAGTCGACGAAACGCCCGATGCATGAGACCAAGAGCTCAGTTTGCCAATCGTTATGAGAGTGAGAACCACATTGGTGATCGCGTCACCGTTGTGCAGTCACCATGCGCTTCGACACTTTGAATTGTCAGCCCCAGTTTGCTTGTCAGCATCAGCTTCGCTCTAAAGCCGTGCAGTTTTTTCAGGCCGCCAATGAATACCGATCGCCAACCGCGTAGCTTTCTCGACCCAGCGGTCCTCGCACAGCTTAGCGCTTTACCATTTCTCTCGCGCAAGCCGATGTTAGGCAACGTCTCTGGACGACACGCAAGTCCCCACCGCGGGGCCAGTGTCGAGTTTGCCGAGTATCGCAAGTATGTTCCGGGTGACGACCTCCGGCGACTCGATTGGAGAGCCTACGGCCGCTCCGATCGCTTCTATATCAAAGAGTTTGAGGCGGATACGAACTTGCGACTGGTGCTCGTCGTCGACACGAGCGGTTCCATGAACTTTGGTTCTGTCGGCAAGACAAAGCTTGAATATGCGCGTTGCCTGGCAGCAGCCCTTAGTTATCTGGCGATTCAGCAGGGCGATGCGGTGGGAATGGCCTGCGTTGCACAAGGTATCGTGCAGAATATCCCGACCCGGCGCAATCCGGCTCACCTGATGACACTTTTTGACACGCTAGAAAATGCTAAACCGCAAGGAGAAACTGGGCTTGTCGAAGTTCTGCATGAATTATCCGAGACGGTACGACAACGAGCTCAAGTGATCATTTTGTCCGATCTGTTTGTTGCTCCCGAGTTGTTGCGGGACTGTTTTGAACATTTGCGATTTCGCAAGCACGATGTATCCGTATTCCATTTGCTTGACCCAGAAGAACTTGCATTTGCGTTTCAACGACCTACACGATTTATTGATTTGGAAGGCGGAACGGCGATCTTTGCCGATCCCGTCGAAATTGCCGATCGCTACCATCGGGCGTTGGCTGAGTACTTGGAAAAGTTGAGGAAAGTAGTGTTGGAAACCGCCGTCGACTATCGCCGAATCAGTATTGATTCGACGTACGAGCAAGAGTTGAAAAACTTCTTAGTCGATCGCGCCCACCGAGGGAGGGGAAGATGAGCTTTCTACAGCCGTTGATGTTGGCCGCCTTGCCGCTAATTGCCCTGCCGATTTTGATCCACCTGATCAATCAGTGGCGTTACCAAACCAAGCAGTGGGGCGCGATGATGTTCCTGCTGGCCGCCAACCGCATGAATCGAGGCTTTGCGCGTATTCGTCAATGGTTGATCCTCGCCGCACGCACCTTGGCAGTGGCCGGATTGATCTTTGCCATCGCTCGTCCACTGGCGAGCGGTTTGCTGGGAATGACCGGCGGTGGTAAAGTCGACACAACCATCGTCTTACTCGATCGTTCCCCGAGCATGCTTCAGCAAGGCATCGGAGGGGCCTCAAAACTTGACTCGGGTCGCCAACAACTGGCCAACGCTTTACAGACCATCGGTTCAAAAAACTGGGTGACGATCGATGCGACAACTGGTAAGGCCCAAGCCTTTGAGACACTTGACGGGTTAGTCGATTCTCCTTCGTTTCAGTCGTCGAGTGCTACTGCTGACCTACCCAAAATGCTTGATTCGGCCCTCAGTTACCTTCAGACCAACAAGCCAGGGACGACCGAGGTCTGGATCTGTTCTGACCTGCGCGAGGCCGATTGGAAAGCGGACAGTGGCTTGTGGGATGCCTCGCGAGAAGGTTTTGAACAATTGCCCCAAACGGTACGTTTCCATCTGCTCGCATATCCCACTTCCCCCGAGCGAAACGTTGCAATCCGCGTGACCGAAGCCAAACGCGAAGTGCTGACCGACAAGAACATCGCGGAAAACACTCTGCTGCTCTCAATGCGTTTGTCGCGTTCTGTCGACGAAGCTACCGCCGACAAGACTCTCATCCCGATTCAAATTGAGATCGAAGGCGTCCGTAGCGAACATCAAGTCGAACTGACTGGCGCCACCAGCGAAATCCGCAACCATCGCATTGTCTTACCGGTTGCCGTGCAACGCGGTTGGGGAAAAGTCTCCATTCCGGCTGACGAAAACAACGCCGACAACGACTTCTTCTTCGTCTTTGATGACCCTCCCACTCGGCGAGTGGTAATTGTGAGTGAAGATCGAGCTGCAACCCGCGCCCTGGAGATCGCCGCAGCCGTATCGTCAGACGGTTCCGACAATTCGGTGGTCGAAGTGCTGGCCCCAGAACAACTCGATTCACTTGCGCTGGATGAAGCCGCACTGCTCATCTGGCAAACCAATTTACCCGACGGCAGCACGACCCCGACCATTGACAATTACCTGAACCAAGGTGGACAGGTTATGTTCCTGCCGCCAAGCAGTCTGACAAGCGGCGCGGGGGCCGCCAGCCCAGGTCGATTCCATGGTGTGGGTTGGAAAAGTTGGAACGGAGATGATGAAAAAGTGATGGTCGAAAACTGGCGCGGTGACCAAGATTTGTTGGCCGCAACCAAGAGCGGAGCCGGTTTACCGGTCGGTCAGTTGGAATTGTCGGGATACGCACTTCTTGAGAGCGAGACGCCGATCACCAAACTTGCCACGCTGACCGGAGGAGAACCGCTGCTCGCACGCGTCCCGACTGCCCAGGGTGGCATCTACTTTTGGTCCACGTCGGCGGACCCGCAAGTTTCCTCGTTGGCGGAAAGTGGAATTGTGTTGTTCGTGGCGATCCAGCGAGCCATCGAGCGCGGTCAGGCCGCACTGGGCAACACGACAGAACGCATTGCAGGCGAAGCGACCGAGCCCACCGATAACTGGCGACAAATCGCAGGTCAAACGTCAGCCTTGTCCACCGAATTTGGCTCGCAGGCGGGCGTCTATGCAGACGACCAGCGACTTTTTGCCATCAACCGCTCACTTGCCGAAGATCAACGCGATACACTTGAGGGACAGCAGGTCGACCAGCTTTTTGCAGGCCTACCCTTTTCCCGCGTCGACGAGCAGGCGGGAAGTTTAACTGGCATTGTCCGCGAAATCTGGCGACTTTTTCTGATCACGATGATCGTCGCGCTGCTTGTCGAAGCGGCACTCTGCCTACCACGCGTTAACCGTTCATCCGCTCAGCAACCGGCGTTGGGAGGTTGAAACTATGACGCAAACGACTTTTGGATTTCAATCAACCTGGCTCACGATCGCGGTCTCTTGTATCGCGATGCTAAGTGTACTTGTGTTGAGCTATTTGGCGTGGCGCCGAACCGGCTTCCGCACGCCTGCATTGGTACTTGAACTACTGCGCATCGGCATTGTCGGGTTTGCGGTCTTCTTACTGAACCAACCTGAAACGGTGGAAGAATTCAAGCCGAACGAAAAACCGACGGTGGTCATCTTGGGCGACCAATCGCTGAGCATGGACACGCAAGACGTTGGACTCGGTGACTCGTCCACTTCAACTCCACTGATCACGCGAAGGCGTGCCATCGAGCCCCTGCTCGATCCGGCGGCGTGGAAAGAAATTGGTGAACGACTCAATGTGATCATTACTCCGTTTGCCTCCGAGGACCAAGGCGCCCGTAGCAACTTGCACGATGCATTGGCCAAGGCAAGAACGGAACATGACAATCTGCGGGCTGTGGTGTTGGCCTCAGACGGTGATTGGAACGACGGCTTGCCGCCGGTCCAAGTTGCCATGCGCATGCGACAGGAGCAGATTCCCATTTTTAGCGTACCGGTCGGAAGTGAATCACGCCTGCCCGATCTCGACCTCATCAGTTTTGATGTTCCGACGTTTGGCATTGCCGACAAAAACGTTCGCCTCCCCTTCACGATCGAAAGTTCCCTGCCTCGCGACCACGTGGTGCAAGTCGAAGTCACTGTTTCAGATGGTACCAAATTGACTTCGCAAGTTCGCGTCGCAGCCATGGGACGGACCTCCGATGCGATCCTCTGGAAGCCACAGGCCACGGGTGACTACACCTTAAAAATGACCGTGCCTCAGCATCCCGAAGAACGGATCACCGAGAACAATTTTCGCGAAACACCGATCGCCATTCGCGAAGAAAAACTGAAAGTGTTAGTGGTCGAGTCGCTCCCGAGATGGGAGTATCGCTACCTCCGCAACGCACTTTCCCGCGACCCAGGTGTCGAGGTCAACTGCCTACTTTTCCACCCCGGCCTCAGTAAAGTTGGTGGCGGCAATCGCGACTACATTACGAGCTTTCCAGAGG
Organism: Pirellulaceae bacterium; assembly: GCA_041753315.1. Classification (GTDB taxonomy): domain Bacteria; phylum Planctomycetota; class Planctomycetia; order Pirellulales; family Pirellulaceae; genus Aureliella. The sequence continues at coordinate 40,177 of JBGSUV010000071.1, forward strand.
CTCTTGAAGAATTGGCGCAATACGATGTCGTTTTCCTGGGTGATGTGGGGTTGGATGACAAGCAGTTGTCCGAGGAACAATGCCGCTTGCTCAAGGGACTCGTCGAACAGCAAGCCAGTGGACTGGTGTTTATGCCAGGTTTCAAAGGGAACATGCTTACTTTGGTCGATTCGCCGCTTGGACCGTTACTCCCAGTCACATTTGATGAAAGCCAGCCCACGGGCTGGGGTTCGAGGACCCCCAGCCACTTTGCGTTGACCGAGTTGGGGCGACGCAGCCTGCTAACCAAGCTCGCTGACACTCAAGAAGAAAACATGCAGGTTTGGGAGAATCTTCCCGGTTTCCAATGGCATGCACCCATTGCGCGTGCCAAAGCTGGTACCGACGTCTTAGCGGTCCACCAAGAATCGTCGAACGAATACGGTCGCGTACCGCTGCTAGTCACCCGCACTTTTGGAGCTGGAAAAGTCCTGTTTATGGGAACCGACGGAGCCTGGCGATGGCGGCGGGGGGTCGAGGACCTGTACCACTATCGATTCTGGGGGCAAGTCGTCCGCTGGATGGCTTACCAGCGCAATATGGCGAAAGGGGAGCTAATGCGTTTCTATTATTCTCCTGAGCAACCACAGGTTCGGCAGACGGTTGCGTTAAGTGCCAATGTGATGGAGAAAAGTGGAGAACCGTTAAGCAAAGGGGATGTGATTGCCCGAATTGTGGCTCCCTCGGGGCGAACAGAAACGGTGCAGTTCACCAGTAGTGGTGCTGAATGGGGAGCTTTCGCCGCCGCCTACACCCCCTCGGAACCCGGGGCTCACGAAGTCATCTTGCGCTGCCAACAGAACCAAAGTGAACTGAAAACCTCACTGTTTGTTCAGGGAGCGACCTTGGAACAAGTCGGGAAACCCTCGCGACCGGAAGTGCTCGAAGAACTTTCGCGAGTCACCCAAGGGCGGGTCTTGAAAGGTGAACTTACCCAAATTATCAAGGCAATTTCTGAAGTTCCTGACCCTCCAAGCGAGATTCGGAGGGTTCAACTATGGAGTCATCCGCTGGTTGCCGCTACTCTAGTAGTATTACTTGGGCTGTTTTGGGTTGGACGAAAAATGGTTGGAATGATCTAACGCATGGGTCGCATAACAATGCAGTGAACGTACAGGCATCGCTCCAGCCGTAAGATCTGAATTAACTTTAGTTACATTAGTCAGGAGACTTCGATGAGTGAATCAACAAAACGGGATCAACGGAGTTCGCTACGGCACGATCGACTCGTTGTCCCTGACTCATTGCGTGGTCAACTGCTAAGATTTCGTGGACGCGTGTGGCTCACCAAGCTGGCCGAAGCATTTGTGTTGGGATCCGTCGCACTCGTCCTCGCGTTCCTGACGGTCTATGTGTGCGACCGCATCTTTGATACGCCTCGCGAAGCTCGTTTCGCGATTTTTATCGGCTCACTATCCGTTTGGCTGGTGGTTCCTTGGGCGCTTCATCGTTGGGTGTGGAGCAATCGTAAGCTGGAGCAGCTCGCGCGTTTATTGCGCATTCGCGAACCTGCCGTAGGTGATCAGTTGTTAAGCGTGATCGAACTGGCAGATAACGACTCCGAGCAAGCGAGGTCGAGAACTCTGTGCGCAGCGGCGATCAAGCAAGTTGCCGAGTCGGCCAAGAGCCGCGACTTTGCGCAGGCGGCACCGCCGACAAGGCTACGAAGTTTGTCGACGGTATTGGCACTGGCTGGCGCAGCGGTCGTATTGCTGGGGCTCCTATTTCCGACCGCGGCGAGCAACGCCTGGGCGCGGTATGCGACGCCCTGGAAGAATACACCTCGCTACACATTTACTTCTGTACAACAACTTTCACCGACAATTGTCGTGCCCCATGGTGAGACGATCAGTTTAGATGTGCAGTTGCGGGAAGAGACTCGCTGGCGACCCGAAGCGGCAAAGCTTCAACTTGGCAAGTTGCCTCCGGTTTCTGCAGCGCTCGAAGCAGATCGATATCACTTCGATTTACCTCCGCAAACCGCAGATATCCCGCTGAAAGTTGCCGTAGGTGACTTTGGACAAGTCGTCAAGTTGGAACCGAAGTTCCGGCCTGAACTGGTTTCCGCCTCTGCCAAAGTGACCTTACCTGAATATCTCGAGCGCACCGAGGCGGTGGAGATGGATGTACGTAGCGGAACACTGTCAGCCGTAGTGGGAAGCCAAGCGGTTGTATCTGCAACAGCATCGCGTGCTTTGCAATCCGCGTCGATTAATTCCTCGCAAGTCGCAGTCAGCAATGACTCGTTTGCAACCAGCCGACTCGATTTGACGGACGAAGGTAAGCTGTCGATTTCCTGGATGGATCATGATGGTTTGGCTGGGCGCGAGCCATTTGAGTTGGCTCTTAAACCTGCTGTCGACGAAATGCCCTCGATTGTTGCACAGGACTTGCCGCGTCAGGCGGTGGTTTTGGATTCTGAACAGCTCAACTTTCAAGCATTGGCGGCTGACGATTTTGGGATCAAGCGCATTGGGATTTCATGGAAAGGCCTGGATAACCGCCTGGTAACGGAAGTCGCGGAAGGTGAAAAAGTACTTTCTGCCGGTGGACCCTATAGTTCATCGATGCAAATTCCAGCCACTTTCTCGGCCGCGTCGCTGGGGATCCCGGCACAGCCGATCGAAGTACGATTGTGGGTCGAGGATTACAAACTAGACCATGAACGCGTCGTATCGCCGCCACATATTCTGTACGTGCTAACTGCGGAAGAGCATGCCATTTGGATCACGAGCCAGTTGAGCAAATGGCATCGTGAATCGTTGGATGTGCGCGACAAAGAAATGCAACTGCACGAAACGAACAAGCAACTGCGGGAAATGACCCCACAGGAACTTGCTGACGAAGAAATGCGCAATGAGCTTCGTCGTCAAGCGTCGTTGGAGGCCGCCAATGGTCGGCGTCTGTCGTCGCTCTCCAAAAGTGGAGAAGATCTCCTGCGACAAGCTGCTCGCAATCCTGAAATCGGCGTCGGTCACCTCGACCGCTGGGCCGAAATGCTGCAAATCCTCAATGACATCGGTACGAATCGCATGCCATCCGTTTCGGAGTTGTTAGACAAGGCATCTACCGAGAAACAACTGGCCAGAGCTGGGGCACAAGGGAAAAGCAAGCCTACTGGACCAACGGCGGGACAAAATCGCTCCACTCCAGCCGGTGGTGCTTCCCAGCCGCAGGAAGAACCCAAATTGGCCGATAATCAACCCAAAATGCCCTCGATCAGCGATATGGAATCGTCGCTGCAACCCAATGAACCGGGCGAAGAGGGTGAAGAACAAAAGCCCAAAAAGAAGAAGGGCAACGGCAGCAAGCTTACCTTGCCTAATACAACTCTTGCCGGGCCAGCGAAAAGTGGAGATGCAAGTGACCAGCCAGAAGAAGAAGAGGAAGAAGAAGAGAGCACCGTTGACAAAGCGCTTTTCGAACAGGAAGAGCTGCTCGCTGAGTTCGAAAAGATTTCCGATGAGCTAAACACGCTGCTCGCAAATCTCGAAGGCTCGACTTTGGTCAAACGCCTCAAGGCGGCCTCTCGCGAACAAAATCAAGTTGCTGAGAAGATCGGTAGCCGCATTGACACACTATTCGGCATGGTGTCTCAGTTCGAAGAAGGCGATAAAGCAATGCTCAAGGACTTGGCGGAAGTCGAGGAAAAGAGTAGTCAAAATGTGTCGTACATCATGGACGACATGCAGAGCTACTTCGAACGCCGCCGCATGAACCAGTTCAAAATCGTCCTGGATGACATGAAGCAGTCGGAGGTACTCGTCTCACTGCAAAAACTAGGAGAAGAGCTTCCCAAAGAACATGGAATGTCGATCGCCCAAGCCGAATATTGGGCTGATACGCTTGATCGCTGGGCCGAAGATTTGGTCGACCCTGCCTGCAGCGGGCAATGCCCAGGCTGCAAGACGTCCGACGCACTGCCACCGTCGATCATTCTGGAAGTCCTGAAAATCCTGGAAAGTGAAGTCAACCTGCGTGAAGAAACCCGCGTGGCTGAACAAGCCAAAGCCGGGATCGAAGCTGGCGTTCACGCCACCGAAGCGACGCGTCTAAGTGACGTTCAAGACCAATTGCGAACTCGAACCGACAACGTGGTTACCGACATTAATGACCTGCCCGAAGGAGCACAACGCTTCGGAAAAGAAATCGACCTGCTGACTTCGGTCAGCCGGGTGATGACCGACGCCAAAGGAATTCTTGCTGCCTGCGACACCGGCTCAAATGCGATCGCCGCTGAAACTGAAGCGATTGAGTTGCTGTTGCAGTGCAAACGCATCAATCCCAAAGGTGGCGGAGGTGGCGGCTCGAGCCCTGGCGGCGGCGGAACCGGTACGACCCAAGATTCGGCGTTAGCGCTACTAGGCTCAGGTCTGAACCAAAACGAACGCCGCGAAGCACGCGACGTGATTCAAGCTACAGGAGAAACAGGGCGTGTTCTTCCCGAAGAATTCCGCGCTGGACTCGACGCCTACTTCGAACGTTTGGAAAGTGGCCGATAATAGAAGCGTGGTTCGTGAATGGTTTGTCGAGCGCGATACTTGACTCAATACCTCCTTCGTCACTAGTCAATACGATGCACCAAGTAACACTTGCGTTCAGTATATTGTTTTGCCTGTTCAACTGGTCAGGTCTAGGCGTTGCTTTGGGTCAAGATGACAAACCTGCTGATCCGCCCGCAGAAGTCGAGGCCGAAGGTAAGGCGATTGCTAAGATTTTTGATGATCCTGCGCAGGAAGTTGGCGCTGCGCAGGAACCGGTCAAAAAAGCTGCCGAAACCAGTCCAGCAGACAAAGCGATAGAAATCAGAGCTGAAGAGGACGCTGCGAAAGAGAAAACCGCGAAAGAGAAAGCTGAAGAAGTCAAAGCTGAAGAAGACAGAGTGGCACGAGAAAAAGCAGTGGTTGAGGAAGAGGCAGGCGGAGAAGCCGTTGCAGTCGATGCAGTCGTAATGGCGGGGCAGGTTGTCGATGTGGTAATGGCCGCCGAAGTGGATCTGTTTGCTGCCAATGAAAACGAGCCTCTTGTGGTAGTACTGACCGGCTACGTCAATACCGAATGTGGATTGGCGCGTCGTGCTTGTGAACTAACGCCCGAGCAATTGGCTGCCCTGAAAAAACTGGACGTGAGATGGGTGAAGGAACAAATCGCCAAACCGGAAAAGGTCGGCCAGGTCAGAATCATGCAAGGTCTGGGGCGGTTTCTGGGCGGTGCGCGTCTTGAAAACCCTGCGCAAAACCACAACCAAACTCACCAACGCGTCTGCAAGTTGGTTGACGAAGTCATTCAGAAAACGCTCAGCAGTGAACAATATGAGCTGTTTGAGTCTGAGCGAGCGGCTCGCGATGCGTTTCACCGTGACGCAACCGCCAGCGCGCTGGTTGCCGTTTATGACAAGCATGTTTTTGTCAAGAGAGAACAACGCCAAGAGTTGATCGAAGATGTTGCCAAATGGGTTAAATCGAAGAATCTTTACTGGCAATTTTATTTTCAGAACGATGCCTATATCCCGACCGTGCCGAATGCCGTTTTAGCCAGGACTCTGAGCGACAAACAGCTCAAAACACTTCAAGGTTTGAATTCGTACAGCTACGAGATGGACGAAGTTCAAATGCAAATGAATGGAATGCGGCAGGTGGTCGAATTTACCGATGAATAGCCGATCTTCAAAACAAAGAGTCCTACCAGCTCTGTGCGCGATCGCGAGATCATTGCTACCAATCATGGTGGTTTTGGCCAGCGCGGGACAGGTTGCTGCACAGTTCGGAGCAAGGCAAGATATCATCGCGATCTATCTATTCAACGGTCAAGATGAAGCCACGTTTCGCAGGCAACTTGAAGCGCGATGTGCACTCCGAGTATCCCAAATCGGTGAAGTCGCTCAGCTCGATGAAGCCACCCTCGAGAAACTCTCTTTGGCTATTCGCGGTGACCTCAATCGCTTTTATCGCTGTATCTCCATCGTCCGCGAGAATACCAAAGGTTTTGATATCCAAGACCAGGGCGATATGCAAAAAGCATGGCAGGAAATCATGCCGTTGCAGCAGCGTATTTCAAAGGGCTTGCTTGAAGAAGACTCGCTGTTCAACAAAGTCCTCGACTCATCGTTGTCGGAAATTCAAAGTGAAGCCTATCAGCAATATCTCAGCGATCGGCAGGATGCTAAGACGCAAGCCATCGTGAAAGTTACGATTGCCGAGTTGGACCGCACCATTCCAATGTTAGCTAAACAGCGGTCCGCTTTGCTGGAATCGCTGCTTGCAAAGAAGTTTCCGTCTCAGATTCCACAGGGCTATGATGCTTATCTTGGCTACATCATGTTGACTAAGGTGGAGAAAGCCGAATTGCAGAAGATATTCGACAAACCGCAAATCGCAGCGATTGAGAAAATGCAAGCGCAGTACGCCGCTTATGGCAATGCGGTCACTTGGTAACGCTCGATCGCGATGTGGGGGATACAGAATTGTTCCCGACTCATTCTGAAAAATGAGTTTTGCACGACGAAAATCCCCGAAGACAATTACCTACATTTACTGAACGACAAAATGTCTGGCTTAAAACGACTAATTTGCTTCCTGTCTTTGGTGTGCATTCCCAACATGGTTTGGGCACAACCCGCCACAACACCGATTGGCGACGTTGTTCCGCGCGATGTACGAGAGATCACCGATCGGGGTTTGCAATATTTAATGGAGACGCAGAACGAATCCGGAGATTGGGCTGATGGCTATTCCGGACCAGGCACAACCGGACTAGGGCTACTGGCGTTTCTCGCATCCGGTGAAGACCCCAATTTTGGCAAGTTCAGTCAGCCGATTCGCAAGTCATTGCGCTCGGTCATTCGATCTCAGGATGGGTCGACTGGTTACATGGGAAACAGCATGTACCAACATGGCTTTGCGATGTTGGCACTTGCCGAGGCGTATGGCGCGGTGGATGAATCCGATCTGTGGGAAACCGGCAAGCCGACGACGGGCAAGGAGCGATCGATTGGCGAAGCGCTCGAATTGGGAGTACGTTGCGCGGTTACGTCGCAAGAGAAGAATCCGTTTAACGCATGGCGTTATTCGCCCTCCGCTCGCGATGCGGATACTTCGGTTAGTGGAGCGATTCTGATGGGGCTGTTGGCGGCTCGCAATGCCGGAATCGAAGTGCCTGACAAATCGATTGACAATGCAATCAAGTACTTTGGGAGTTTAACGGGCGACTCGGGCGCAGTTGGCTATTCAGGTGGTATCGGTGGATTTGGTCAATCCATTGCACGCTCTTCGATCGCATGTTTGGTGTACAGCATTGCCAAGCGGAAGGATATGAAACAGTTCGAAGCGACCAAAAAATACGTCGTTTCCAACATGAACGAACAGTCGCACTATGAAGAGTACGCGCAGTACTACGAAGCTCAAGCTTTATTCCAAGCCGATTTGGAAGCCTGGGACAAGTGGAATCGTTCACTTGCAAGGAAGCTAAAAGCGGCGCAAAACGAAGATGGAAGTTTCAACGGCCAGTTTGGTAAAGCGACTGCCACCTCGATGAACCTTCTCTCTCTTGCATTAAATTATCGATTCCTTCCCATTTATGAGCGTTAGTCTTCGATGCATGTGTTAACAAAAATTGTCTGGCGTCGATTGGCGCTCATAATGGCCATATTGCTGATGATGGCCGAATTGGCCTGCGTAGGCTTGGCTGACGAGCCCACGATGCGTTTGCGCCTCAAAGATGGCAGCTTTGCGACGGGGCAAGTGGTGCCCGTGGAACAACCAAATCGCCTGGGCTGGCAGAGCACTGGATTTGACCAACCGTTTTCGTTTGATCTCCGCGCCGTTCGCTCCGTTAGCGCGCTGTCGAGCGAACAGCCGCCAATTGATGACGTTCAACCCGCTGTTGCCCACGGACAGTGCTTTGAATTGTCGGACGGAGCGATGTTGGTTGGACAACTGCGAGGTATGGATGCGCAGTGGGTTACGATTGAATCGTCGTTGATCGGCGTGGTTCAAATCGAACGTTCGCGCGTTGTCTCACTGGTCGACGCGGGGTATGCGGGCGAATTAATCTACGCGGGACCGCGCGATGATAAGTCATGGACGCCTGGTCCGCAGGTTGGCGAAGACGCCAATTGGGAGTTTGAAGCGGGTGCTTTGGTAGCCAAGCGTCAAGGTGCCTCGATCATGGGCGACGTTAAACTCCCCAGCAAGGCTCAGATTTCACTTGTGCTCAGTTGGCGAGGCGCCCCTGATTTTGTATTTTCGTTTGGCACTGACTCCTCTACGATCAAGAGTACCGCACCCGATACGATTGCCGCAGCAGCCCGACTCGAAGTCTGGGACAAACAACTGGCTCTTCTTCGCGAGGTCGACAACTCGGCTGACATCGAATTATTGGCGGAACTTGCTCCGACCAATCCACGGCTCGATCTGACCATGTACTTGGACCAAGAGGCGGGGCATATTATTGTCTGTGACGCACATGGACGCCCGCTAGACCGTATGACACTGCCGCCCACCCGTAAATCGGTTCAATCGTCTGTTCATCTGGTCAATCATGGAACGTCACTTACTTTGGAGCGTTTCGAAGTCCGCGAATGGGACGGAACGACGACGGTGGGAGGCCTTGGAAGTGGAGTTGTACTTAACGAAACAGATGAAACGATTCCAGCCACCATCGTCGGCTACGACGCCACGAACAACGAAGTAGAACTTCGAAACGAAGCCGGAGAAATCCAGAAACTTTCTATTTCCAAAGTGCGTCGCGGTGATTTCGGCCCTGACGCTAAATCCACCACCAACGACCAAACTAGCAATCAACCACTTCCGCCCGCCGTCGTACAGCCATCGCAACTGGGGAAAGATAAAGAGGATCAACAAAAACAAAATTCAACGGTAGCTGAGGAAGCCGAGAGCTTGTTTGCCTCGTTGGAGCCAGCGCCAAAACCTTCAGTGGAAACCGAAAATTCTGAACCTGTTGTTGTGGAAGTCGTCTGGAATGACCGCACGCGTTTGAAAGGCCATTGGCTCGCGGGACACGATGGCAAATTGCAATTTGACGCAGTCGGACTCGCCAAACCATTTTATTTTGAACCCGCGTTGATCCGCGGAGTGATTTGTGACGCCGAGAGATTTTCGATCGACTTGACAGCACACAAAAATGGAACCATCAAAATTGGCGATTCGCAATTGGCTGGCTACTTGGAGGAAACAACCCCGAACGATAGCACATCGGCACTCAGTTGGCATCCGCACGGAAGTGTAAACCCAGCAAGCATCAGTACCTCTTCAACCGGCGCGATTATCTATCGAAAAGCACTGCCGAAAGTTACCGCAAATCGTCAACAAGGAGGTCGACAAGATGTGATTGTCGCGCCGATGGTGCAAATATTTCTGGGTGGCAATCAACCCGCCAACGCGACTGAGAAAGACGAGTCCAAGCCAAGTCGAGCATCAAGTGCAAATGCCAAGGACGAACGAGAAATCGTCTTTCGAAGTGGAGATGCAATCGAGGGCATTGTCAAAGCGATTGACGAGAGTGGCGTTAAGTTCGAATCCAGCGCAACGGAGACCAAATTTGCGACACACGCTCAAATGCAAAGCGTTTGGCTCAATCGGCAACGACGTGAACTGGAAGTTTCCCCTGAAAAGCTAAAACGACTGATGACCGTCCCGCGTTCTATGAAACTAGATCCCCCAACACATCTGTTTGTATCTGTCTTGGGAGACTACCTGCGGGGTCGTTTGGTCAGTCTGGACGACACCAAGGTCGCCATTGAAGTTCGCCTTGAAAACGTTGAATTGCCCCGCGATCAAGTAGCGCAAATTGTTTGGCTCCATGACCGCGACTGGAGCGATGACAAGAAGAAAAAGGGAGTGGAAGGAAAAGATGCCGACGCGTCTTCGGCCGACACTTCCGCCAACGCCGACGCGAAGTCCGACTCCGAAGGGGAACAACCACATGACGAGCAACTCGTCGACACTTCACCGTTTCGCGTGCATGCGATTAAGTCGTCTGACCAAGGTTTAACTTTCCAACCAGAGACGGTCCAAAATGGCGTGCTATCAGGTACCAGCGACTTGTTAGGTGCCTGCAACATTGAACTAGCAACGGTGAATCAACTCCTATTTGGACGGAATATCAGTGACCAGGTCCGCGAGTACCGTGAAGACCCTTGGACACTTTCTTTGGCTCAATATCCGAAAGTCTTCACCGAGGATGCGGATGGTCCAGGAGCGCAGGTTGGCAGCAATTCGCCTCTGGTGGGTCAGATTGCTCCAGACTTTGGACTGAAGACTCTGAGCGGGGAGACTTTCCGCTTAAGCGAATCGCACGATCGGATTGTTGTGCTTGATTTCTGGGCCAGTTGGTGTGGTCCCTGCATCCAAACGATGCCACTGGTTGAAGAAGTTGTCAAAGAAATTGGCGCTGACAAAGTGCATTTGGTGGCTGTCAATATCCAGGAGGCACCCGCCAAAGTTCAAGCAGCGGTCGATCGGCTGGGAATGGCGGCCACCGTCCTGCTCGACCGCGATGGCGAAGCAGCCGCCGCCTACGCAGCCAATGCAATTCCTCAGACGGTCATCATCGATCAGGATGGTCGTGTTACACACGTTTTCATCGGCGGCGGGGCGAAATTCGTGGCCAGTTTCCGAACCGCGCTCGAGTCGTTACTAGCTGCCCCACTGAATCTCTGACCTCGTTTGGTTCGAAATTTGCAACGCTCATACAGGGGGATCGTGTGACTGTCAGGTTTACTGACGTTACCTACCCCCACAGCAGGAGAATCTCACAAACAGAATCTAGGGCTGCGTCAACCCGGACTGCGTCAACATTGAAAATTAGGGTAGTGGACCTTGCTAAAGGTCCTTCAGTTAAAGGATCTTTAGCAAGATCCACTACCTTCAAGCCTTGTTCTCGATCCGGACGCAGCGCTGGCCAAATATGGACCTGTGTTCTTCGCTGTGTTTCTATGCTTGCATCACCACGGTTAGGAGAATTCAAAAGTGCAGAAAACAAACAAATTGCGAATGGCTATTTGGCTAGCGGTGGGTGCGATTTTCGCTGGTTCCGCACCGTTCTTTTACTCATCACACTTGTCCTCCCACGCACAAGCTCAGCAGGAGTCAGCCCAGGCCACGGACCCTGAGCTGTTAGTAGGGGCCGAACGACTCTCGGATGCATTTCGATCTGCCGCCAAACGACTTCGATCTTCCGTCGTCACCATTACCTCATCAGTGGAAATTGCCCAGTCGTCCGGTCGAACCGGACCCGGCATCGGCCCCGGTTTAATCCCTGAGGAGCTGCTGGAGGAGATGTTGCGACAGCAGCGCGGACAGGAACAACGCACAGCAACTCCATCACGAAAGGTTCAGACCGGCATCGGATCAGGTGTCATCGTTTCTGCCGATGGTTATGTGCTTACAAACAACCACGTCGTTCGAAACGCCGATGAACTGAATGTGGAACTGAGCAACGGGCGTGCTTACAAAGCGAAGTTAGTTGGGGCGGATGATAAGAGCGATGTAGCGGTACTCAAAATCGATGCCGAAGGTCTGATTCCTGCTGTCCTGGGTGACTCCTCGCGGGTCGAGGTGGGAGATTGGGTCATCGCCGTTGGCAGCCCGTTTGGACTTAGTCAAACTGTAACCGCCGGAATCATCTCGGCTACCAATCGCCAAACCGGAATTTTAAGTAGCGCCAGTGGTTATGAAGACTTTCTGCAAACCGACGCAGCCATCAATCCGGGCAATAGCGGCGGTCCGTTGGTCAATCTTCGAGGCGAAGTCATTGGCGTCAACACGGCGATCAATTCCAGAACCGGGACCAGTGCTGGAGTGGGGTTTGCAATCCCTGTGAACATGGCGGCTAGGATTATGGAGGACTTGCGGAACGAAGGACGTGTTGTCCGCGGATTCATCGGAGCTTCGTTGGAAGACGTCACTGCCGACAACGCTTTTGAGCTGAATCTCCCGAAAGATGTGATGCGTGGGGTAGTGATTCAAGTAGTGCTACCCGAAGGTCCTGCCGACAAAGGAAGCCTTAAACAAGGAGACGTCGTCACGGCCATCAACGGTCGCCCGGTAACTAATCTGCTGCAAATGCGCAATCAAGTTGCTTTGACGCGGCCAGGCAGCACGTTGGAAATGAAGGTTTACCGCGACGGAAAACCACTTTCTTTAAATGTGGTCGTAGGTGAGCAGACGCCGGAGGAGTTGGGGCGTCTAGCAGGTGAGGTGCCGATTGAAAGTCTCGGGATCGTGGCCGCGACGATGAACGCCCAGTGGGCCGCAAGGGCAAATGTCGATGATGACACCGAGGGGGCGATTATCATTGCCATCCAAGAAGGCAAGGCAGCCGCTCTTGGGCTGCGTCCTGGCGACATTATCACGGAAGTCAATGGTGAATCCATCGTCACAGCAGCGGAGTTGGTCGAAAAATTGCCGGCCGAGGGGAATTTGAGCTTTAAAATACGACGGGGAAACCGTGAAGGAACCATCAGCACGTTTGTCGAGTAGCTCTCCAACCCACCTTCAACGAAGGTAGACCTACTAGTTCCAAGCATGTTGGCTACAATTGGGTTTTCGAAAGCTATCCGCCACGGTTGGCTTTTCGCAACCCAATTTTTTAGTTTGCTGGCCAACCGATTGTCTACCCGCCACGCTGATAACCGCTGCAAGTGCATTCCTTTCCAACGCTTGTTGGTGATTGGGGCTTGCGCATGGCTGCTCGTTTGCCAAACGCAGGCTGCAAGAGTCAGCGCGAGCCTGTTGCCTGACGACTCTGCGGTACAAGGTGGTATCGAGAATGTTGCTGAAGGGGAATCGAATGTTCTCCCGATCGAATCAAACAACGCCGAAGCAACTGCCTCGACCGACTTGACATCTGCTCTGGTGGAAACTGAAACCGAAAGCTCGGCGGAACCCGAACGGAAAACTGCAGGAGCCGAGACGGAAGCTAGCGACAGGGCGGCGGCTGATTTGACCACCAGTGGCCAGCGGACGAACTGGTTGAATCTGCGCACCTACATCTTGCTGGGTGTCGTTTTGGTGACGCTGGCGATTGCATCATTGGTCGGTCAATATTTGCGCAGGCGTCCAACGGAAACGGTCAATCCTGCATTGGTGTTAAGGTTCCGTCAACGGCTGAATTCGTGGTGGCTGATGTGTGCCATACTCGTCTTTGGATTGTTGCTACAGCCAGTTGGAACGGTCGCACTTTTTGGCTTGATATCGTTTTGGGCTCTGCGCGAGTTTATCACGATGGCCCCGACGCGTCGTGGCGATCACCGCGCACTGTTTTGGGCTTTTATTGTCTTTACGCCATTGCAATACATTCTGATCGGAATTGAACGATCCGGTTTTCGATGGCACAGTGGTCGTACGATCGACTTTTATGAGCTCTACAGCATCATGATACCGGTCTACGCGTCGTTGTTTGTTCCGGCTCGAATCGCCTTGTCGGGTGACCACAAACGCTTTCTCGAACGGACAGCGCAAATTACGTTTGGTCTGTTGATATGCGTGTATGCGTTGAGTTATGCTCCCGCGCTGATCAATCTCCAGTTGGCTGATAGCAGCGGGCGACCTTGGGCGGGAAGTTCTGCGGGACTGCTGTTCTTTTTTATCTTGATCTCGCAACTGGCAGATATTCTTCAGTGGACGTGGGGGCAAGTTGTTGGACGTCGGAAGATCGCCCAGGAGGTCAGCACAAGTCGGACTTGGGAAGGCTTTGCCGGTGGTACACTATCTACGGGTTTGATCGGGGCTGCTCTGTTCTGGGTTACTCCTTTCAGCTTTTGGGAAGCGGCATGTATGTCCATGGTTATTGGCGTGATGGGGATGTTTGGCGGCATGACGCTCAGCGCGATCAAGCGGGACCGAGGCGTCAATGACTATGGAACGCTGGTCATGGGACATGCCGGCGTACTGGATCGCATTGATACGATTTGCTTTGCCGCTCCGGTTTTTTATCACCTGACACGATTCTTCTTTTCGATTCCTCCTGTTTGATGGCTAGACAATGACTATCGCATTTGAAAATCTGAATCCAACGCAACGCGTTTTGATGGGTCCTGGGCCAAGCGACGTATCAGCGCGTGTCTTGCGAGCTCTGTCAGCTCCCACCATCGGCCATTTGGACCCTGAGTATTTGCAGATCATGGACCAGACGCGACAGATGTTGCGCCAGGTATTCCAAACGAACAACGAGATGACCATGGCTATTTCCGGCACCGGAAGCGCCGGTATGGAAGCGTGCGTCTGCAATCTGATCGAGCCAGGTGACGAAATGATTGTTTGCGTCAACGGCGTTTTTGGCGGCCGGATGAAAGATGTGGCTGAGCGCTACGGAGCAAAAGTCTATACCGTTGAAGCTCCTTGGGGACACGGCATCGACGTAGAACAAGTCGCGGCGGCGCTTAAGGCAGCCCCCAATGCCAAAGTATTTGGAATCGTCCATGCCGAAACCAGTACCGGCGAACACCAACCGCTCGAAGAAATTGCAAAACTGGTCCACAGCCACGGCGCACTGCTGCTCGTCGATGCAGTGACGAGCCTGGGAGGCATCGATGTTCCCATCGACCGCTGGCAGATCGACGCCTGTTACAGTGGAACCCAAAAGTGTTTGAGCTGCCCACCAGGCTTGGCCCCGGTCACCTTTTCGCCACGGGCCATGGATGTAATCGGAGGACGCACGACCAAGGTGACGAGTTGGTATTTGGACGTGACCATGCTCAGAAACTACTGGGGAAGTGATCGCGTTTACCACCACACGGCTCCGATTAACATGACTTACGCCTTGCGTGAGTCACTTCAGATGGTACTGGAAGAAGGTTTGGCGGTGCGTTTCGCCAGGCATGAAGCGAATCACCGAGCACTGCGGGCGGGGCTCGAGGCCATGGGTCTAAACTTCATCCCACAACATTCGCTCACCACTCTCAATGCAGTTCACGTTCCCGAAGGAGTGGATGACGCGCTGGTCCGACGCAGACTGCTCAACGAGTTCAATATAGAGATTGGCGCTGGTCTGGGACCATTCAAAGGAAAAGCATGGCGGATTGGTTTGATGGGTTCGAGCAGTAGCAAACAGAACGTGCTGCTAATTTTGGCTGCCCTCGGAACGATTTTGCACGACAGTGGCTTTTTGAGCGATCCCGGGTGCGGTTTGATAGCCGCCAGCAAGACCAACAACTAGGCCAGCCTAACCACTCACCTGAGCCTACATCGTTTTGAAGGTAGGAAAATTTGGGGTAAGAAGATTCAAGCAACGCAAAAGCAGCAACTACAATCCTCTGCATCCACCAAATATTCTTACCACCAATCTTCCTACCGTCAGGTTCAGAACTCCGCGTTGTCGCTTCTTGAGTGAGCCCGGGTGAGGTTCGATGGCCGCCAGCAGACGAGCAACTTGGGCCCGCCCAACCATTCACCTGAGCCTACATCGTTTTGAAGGTAGGAAAATTTAGGGTAAGAAGATTCAAGCAACGCGAAAGCAGCGAACTCCAAACGACTCCATCCACCAAATATTCTTACCACCAATTTTCCTACCGTCAGCTTCAGAACTCCGCGTTGTCGCTTCTTAAGCGATCCCGGGTGAGGTTCGATGGCCGCCAGCAGACGAACAACTTGGCCCGGCCCAACCATTCACCTGAGCCTACATCGTTTTGAAGGTAGGAAAATTTTGGGTAAGAAGATTCAAGCAATGCGAAAACTGCGAACTCCAAACGACTCCATCCACCAAATATTCTTACCACCAATTTTCCTACCTTCAGCTTCAGAACTCCGCATTGTCGCTTCTTAAGCGATCCCGGGTGAGGTTTGATGGCCGCCAGCAGACCAGCAACTTGGGCCCGCCCAACCATTCACCTGAGCCTACATCGTTTTGGAGGTAGGAAAATTTGGGGTAAGAAGATTCAAGCAAAGCGAAAGCAGCGAACTCCAACGACTCCATCCAACAAATTTTCTTACCACCAATCTTCCTACCGTCAGGTTCAGAACTCCGCGTTGTCGCTTCTTGAGTGAGCCCGGGTGAGGTTCGATGGCCGCCAGCAGACGAGCAACTTGGCCCCGCCCAACCACTCACCTGAGCCTACATCGTTTTGAAGGTAGGAAAATTTGGGGTAAGAAGTTTCAAGTAATGCGAAGGCAGCGAACTCCAACGTCTCCATCCACCAAATCTTCTTACCACCAATTTTCCTACCTTCAGCTTCAGAACTCCGCGTTGCCACATGCTGGCCGTGCCGTGCACGTCGAGTAGCCCGCCCCTTTTGCCGAAAAATGCCACAATGAGTCACCCGCGTCACTCCCTGACGAGGAGCGTAAGCTGCGCAATAAAATTGGGTGGTGTTCTGACTCGTGGTGCGAGATTGGCTAAAATGTCGATCGCCCAGTCACTTACAGCATCTCCCAGAACCAAGTAAGTCCTCACAATGCAGATAAGAGGCACAGTTGAAAATGCGATGAAACTCAGGATTGACGATCAGCGGCTATACTTTGCGTAGCCACAGCGCGCACACATTCCGTGACTAGAGCATAACATGTCCATCGCCACTTCAGAACTTCTCCTCGATCTACACCAACTCTTACCGGCCGATCGCTTTGAAGAAAGCGCCAGCGCCTTGGCTGCGTTTCAGAGCGATGGCTTAACCGTCTTCGCCGTGCAACCCAAAGCAGTTGTTGTCCCCCGCAACGTCAGCGAAGTTGTTACGGTTGTCCAGTGGTGTCATAAACACCAAATTCCTTTTGTAGCTCGTGGAAGTGGGACAAGTCTCTCGGGCGGTTCACTTCCCCACGAGGATGGGATTGTCATTGCCCTCAATCGGCTAAACCGCATCTTGCATATCGATATCGCAAATCGTTACGCAATTGTTGAACCTGGCGTCATCAACTCGAAG
This sequence comes from Pirellulaceae bacterium, assembly GCA_041753315.1. Taxonomy (GTDB): domain Bacteria; phylum Planctomycetota; class Planctomycetia; order Pirellulales; family Pirellulaceae; genus Aureliella. The sequence continues at coordinate 57,092 of JBGSUV010000071.1, forward strand.
CTAACTGCCGCCGTGGAACACGCTGGCTTGTATTACGCTCCCGATCCCAGCAGCCAACAGGTATGTACGCTCGGTGGAAATGTGGCCTTCAATTCTGGTGGTGCCCATTGCTTGAAGTATGGCATGACCAGCAATCACATCTTGGGAATGAAGGTTGTTTTGGCAGATGGAACGCCCATCGAAGTTGGCGGCTTGACCAGCGAACAGGTGGGGCCCGATGTGCTCGGCTTAATGGTTGGCAGCGAGGGCCTACTCGGCATTGCGACAGAAATCACAGTCAAGCTCTCACCAAAGCCGGAGAGTTTTCATACGGTGTTGGCCGGTTATCACAATTTGCAGGATGCTGGTGCAGCAGTGGCAAAAATCATTGCCAGTGGACTACTACCGGCAGCCATGGAGATCATGGACCGTTTGAGCATGCAAGCGGCGACGGCTGCGGTGGGTGCCAAGTATCCGCGCGATGTCGATGCTGTATTGATCGTCGAACTCGATGGTAGCTCCGATGCAGTGGCGGCCGAGCGAATCTTGCTCGATCAACTGCTAGCCGAAAGTGGAGCGACGGAAGTTCACGTTGCAGCCAACGCCTCGGAACGCGCAACGATCTGGAAAGGGAGAAAGAGCGTTTTCTCCGCCGTAGGCAGGCTAAGCCCCGACTTTATCGTGCAAGATGGGGTTGTTCCACGCAGCAAACTTGGCTTTGCACTTCAACAAATCGAACAGCTAAGCCAAGCCGCGGGTATCGCTGTGGCGAATGTCTTCCATGCTGGTGACGGCAATTTACATCCCTTGATCATGTTCGATGGTCGCAAAGAAGGGGAATTGCATCGCGCTGAAGAACTTGCCGCCCGCATCGTGCAACTCTGCGTTGAATTAGGTGGATCGATCACCGGGGAACATGGCGTCGGAATGGAGAAGCGACAGTTTCTGTCAGGTATGTTCTCCGAGGCATCCATCGAATGCATGAAACGCATTCGTCGTGCATGTGACCCGCACGAGATTGCGAATCGCGGCAAGATGTTCCCCGCTGCCGAAGCCCCAGCCCTCAGTATGGTCGGACTCCATCCTTTGGAACAACAAGGCATTGCCAGTCGCATGTAGTCAGGCGGTGTTTCGACTCCTGATCGCTTCCAACAAAGCACTTACACAGCGCTCCGCAAAACGCTGTTCGTTGATCTCACAATCGATTGTTTCCAACGGGATATCTGAACGCAACGACTTTCGCAAACTGTCCAAAAGTTCTCGATCGGCGGCAGGATCGTAGAAAGGTTGCCCCTTGGCTGAAATTACGCTGATCGCTTGCAGCGGAAAAAGCAGGCGAACCGGCCCGGTCGACTCGTTGATTTTGCTGGCGATGAGATGTCCCAGTTGAGCGCATTCGTCAGCTGATGTCCGCATGAGCGTGACTTGCGCGTTATGCTGATAAAATCGTCGATTCGCAAATCGTTCTGGTACCGTTTCGCGTGCACCAAAGTTCACCATATCCAAGCAACCGGGAGCAATGACCGCAGGCACTCCACCGCGGGCTGCTGCCTCCAAGCGATGTAGGCCGCCGGGCATGACGCCTCCCACCAGTTCGTCGGCCCATTCCGTGGTCGTGATGTCCAATACGCCCGTTATCCACCCAGCGGCGATCAACGACTCCATGCTTCGACCGCCCGTTCCTGTTGCATGAAACACAAGTGTTTCGTAGCCCTCAGCGTCCAACAACTTGACTGCATGCTGCACACACTGCGTCGTGTTGCCGAACATTGACGCTGCGATCAGCGGCCTTGCATGGCTGGAGGCGTGGACGCTCGAATTTCTCTTCACCGTCGCCAAAGCGTAAGCGTACAGAGCGATCGAATGGGAATTTGGCTGGGCGGCGCACGGGCGTTTAATTGCGCAGGCGTCGAGTGGCGTTGCGGAGTCTTGCTAGTTCGGCCTTGTCGCGACGTTCGACTTCCCGATAGGTACGAACAGCT
>JBGSUV010000072.1:0-3379 GCA_041753315.1 Pirellulaceae bacterium
GCTATCCGGTCCTACTCTGGCCGCCAATCCCGATAGTTCCTAGCCGAAACCAAAGCCGAACAAGACGAAAAACCTGCCGCTGGCAACGATTCCAGCCAGCAACCAAAATCGTCGCGCCCACACCTTCGGCGAATGTTTACATTGAATCGAACTTAAACCTATGAGCGGCAACGACTTGTCACCATTGCCACGGCACCGAGCTCTCGAGTTGTTTGCAGGGATTGGTGGATTTGCGACCGCTTGTTCCAACACCGAAGTAGTTGCGGCCATTGATATCAATCGCCATGCCGAACGTGTTTATCTACTCAATCACCAACATCCGTATTGGGTGCGCGAGATCGAGTCGATGAGCAATGCTGAGTTTTCGCAATTTGAAGCCGATTTTTGGTGGATGTCACCACCCTGTCAGCCGTTCAGTCGTCGTGGTGCGCAAAGTGATGATCTGGATGCACGCACTCGTCCTCTGCTGCGATTGCTTGACGCCATCACGCATTGTCGTCCAACGACAATTGCTCTGGAAAATGTAGTTGGTTTTGAGACATCGCGCACCTACCGGCGACTTCGACAGGTTCTATCGGACTGCGGATATTATGTTGTTTGCTTGGAGTTGTGCCCTAGCCAACTTGGATGGCCCAACCGTCGACCGCGATTCTATTTGCTAGCAACTCGCCGTCCAGTGCCGACATGGAGACCCTATCCGGATTTCAAAGTGACGTTAAAAGAGATGCTCGGGAATGTGCAACTCGAAGAAGTTGATCCAACGCTGGTGCTTGGGGTAGAAGAGTTTGCACGATATCGCGATGCGATCGATCGCGTTGATCCCATGGACGCAAAGAGCATCACTGCCTGTTTTGCCGGGAGCTATGGTAAGACGTTATTGCACGCCGGCTCGTACATGCAGCTTGTCGATGGCCGCTACCGTCGCTTCAGTCCGTCGGAAGTGGCCAAATTATTGGGATTTCCCGAGCATTTTCGGTTTGATGGGATGTCAAACCGTGCGGCGTGGAAATTACTCGGGAACAGCCTGTCGATTCCCGCAGTGCGGTATGTCGTCAGCCACACTTCTGCTCAATTTGACTGAATTCTTCCTCTGTTCATACGAGAAATTAGGCGGTTTGCATCAATTCTCATATCCTTATCAACAATATTGCACGAACATGGCGACATCCGACGATGCATGGAATTACGAACGCATTTTGCGATATCGAAGAACTAGTTCAGTGCAGGTAGGATTGACCACAAAGATGACCAAAGCGACTCCCGTCGATAAGATCCGGCTTGCAATCGCTGACCAACTAACGCAGTTTGGGGTACAGCCGACCGATTCGATGCACGAGACGATACTCATTCGCAATGGTCTATTTTGCGGTCGCAAGTTCCAATTGCAGGGACATGAGGTTGTCTGGTTCATCGAGGAAGATGAAATCAAGTTCTTTTCACCGGTAGGCGAACTGGTGAAAGCCACTTCGGCAATTTCGTTCTTGCGAGAATTCGAGGGTCGTCGACCCCAATCTGAGCAGCAAGACCGTCGCGCAGCTTAGCCAAACAAATGGCAAATCGCCATTAGGCGAACTCGAATTAGACGAACAGTCGCACTATCGCCATCATCCGAGCCCAAGAAACCACGGACCTTTGGCTGGTAAGAAAAAGCAGTGATGCGATTTCTGTCGCCGCTCAAACTTGGCGATCGCGGATGCGCCGCCGCAATTCGGCAAGCTGCGTGGCCAACGTCTCTAGGCTGCGGGATTTCAATTCGGCCTTCTCGTGAGGAACTTCCCCCATCACTTCTTGAAGCATACGAATCATGCCGATCAATTCGCCCTGATCCAACCCCTCTTCGCGACCCGCCTCGCGCCCCTCTTCGCGCCCCTCTTCGCGAACGCTCGATAAGGCCCATTCGTAGTCGCGCTGCGCTTTCTCGCGTTGGTCGTACATTTGCTTATCCTCCGTCTTGGCGGAAATGGTCTCTAAAGTGTCGATGGCTGATTCGAACTCGATGGCAGGTAGTAATCGCTTCAACACGTCGACTTCGTAATCCTGTGCATGCAGCAGCAAGAAGGCCCATTGCTCCAACTTGCTCGCCTGCGAAACGGTCGCCTCGTTTAAATTGTACTTCGTCAACTCGATCGTGTGTACTTCGATCGCCTTCGTCAATTCACGCCCACTCTCCCGATCCACCATCTGGAAACGATGATGAGCCTGCGTGGTCTGCGAAAATAGCACCCGATTGAGCAAACAGATCGAGATTGAGGGCGCAGCCGACGCGTAGCTGCCTCCCTTGCTCAGTTGATCGACGTACATGCTGCACGCGTAGTACACCAAGCGTTCGATCAGCCCCGCGTAGGCTGAAACTTGCATTTCGACGTTCAGCCAGCGCCCCGTATCGTCGCGGCATCGTACGTCGAGCACAATCAACTTGCTTTCGGAAAACTCTTGGTAGTTGAACGGATTGAGCACCTCGGCCGACACGATCGGCCGCGGCAGCTCCAGAATGGCGTTGAGTAATCCGATCAAGGCGGCCGAATTCTGTGGCGAGCCAAAGATCTTCTTGAACGCAAAGTCGACAGTCGGCCTAATTCCAAGACGCATAGAATAAGCTCCCAACGGCTTAATACAGCAACCTCACCCTCGGACACCGTGTCCCGCATGATGCGCTATTCTACCAACGCCAAGAAATAGCAATACAACCCCCAAGTACCATCGGCGCAGACCTATGCCAGCCCAGGATAGAGCGAAGCTGAACACTTCCCGCCGAGCGCACCCTGTGTAGTTCGCTCAGCGCATCGCGATCGATTGTGGCGCTGCACCTCGCATTGATTGGCCCCGATTGCACCCAACAGATCTGCTCCACACAACAGCCCGTTGCAAAACAATCGCGTAGCGATGGCATTTGAGAGCCTGGGGTGGAGCTTGGTTGGGAGGTTTTCCCAAAACGTCCCAGCCAAGCGGAACCCCAGGTACAGTGCAATGTGCACGAAGTGGCCGAGCGGAAGATTATCCCAGCGTGCGGATGTGCGCCGAGGCCGCAAAGTGACGGTCTCTCCAATGAGCATATATTGCTGCAGAGCCAAACGTGGTTGGTTAGTGCTTCCTTGCCGCCATCTTCTTGCCTCCGCTATCGCACGTTGTTGCGATTCTGCGAAGACTCGATGCACTGCCTCATGTCGGACGGCACAGTCGCATCACATACGCTCGACACGCGATGCGCTCGTCCCATCACCCAACTGTTGCGACCTCGAAACGAGACTGAGGTTTGGATAAACACCCGCTCGGTCACTGTTACGCTGGAACGTCCGACCTGGGGTTCCGCTTCCGAACTCGTCTGAAACTCGTTCTCGCTACACCCCAGGCTATCAAATGTCGTTGCTACGCAACTGTT
>JBGSUV010000073.1:0-204740 GCA_041753315.1 Pirellulaceae bacterium
CATTGCTGATCTACATTGCTGATCTACATTGCTGATCTACATTGCTGATCTACATTGCTGATCTACATTGCTGATCTACATTGCTGATCTACATTGCTGATCTACATTGCTGATCTACATTGCTGATCTACATTGCCTACAACTTTATTTTACTTGGTTTGACTATCACTGTGCAATTGCGAGGCCAACATGACTGACTCCGTTAACTCTGAAGATCGCCCCGTTTCGTTGATTACGGGCTCGGGGACTGGGGTGGGGCGAGCCTGTGCGGTTGGTTTCGCTGAGCTTGGTTTTAATATCGTGATCAACTATTCACGCAGTCAGCAAGAGGCGGAGGAGACGGCGGAAAAAGTGCGCGATGCCGGGGCCGAGGCGCTGGTCGTCCGTTGCGATGTGTCTAAAGAACATGAAGTCATCGGCATGATGCAGTCGATCGAACGACATTTTGGGAGGTTGGATGTGCTGGTCAACAACGCGGCGACCACTCATTTCATCGCAGCCAACGACTTGGAGAGTCTTACGGAAGACAAATGGGATCACATTCTGGCAGTGAATTTGAAAGGGCCTTACTTTTGCATTAAATCTGCAGCGGCCATGTTGACGGCAAGTGGCAATGGTGCAATTGTTAATGTCAGTTCCATTGCGGGAACCACGGGATTGGGATCGTCGATCGCCTACGCGGCTAGCAAGGGAGCGCTGAATACGCTTACGAAATCATTTGCGCACAGCCTTGCACCTCTCGTGCGCGTCAATGCAGTTCTTCCTGGTCCCATCGATTCGCGTTGGATTCGCGACGGAAACAACGACTGGGACTTGCAAACGATGACCGCCCAATTCCCTTTGCCTCGTCCTTCGCAACCGGAAGATATCGCCGACACGGTGCTTTACTTGGCAACCGGTACCTCAATGACAACTGGACAATTGTTGGTTGTCGATGGTGGCAAAACAATCTAACTCTGATACAGGCTACGCATGCACGAAGCAAACAACCTTCATTCTCAAGATCGCTCCCAGCCTCAAACGCCAACGCGTCACTCCAGCGGACTGCCGATGCTTGACAAAGCGCTCGGCGGTGGCTTCCTGCCCGGCTCGATGACAATGCTCATCGGCGCCACAGGCATTGGCAAAACACAGTTGGGCATCCACTACACACAAGCGGGCGCCGCTGCAAACGGTGAAGGTAAACGGGGCGCCGTCATCGACTTGTCCAGTCGCGGTGATTCCCAAAACCACAGTGGCTATAGTCAACGCATGCATAACGCCGCGATCTCCACGCATGAGGCTCATCTGAAATCCCCAAACTTCCCCACCGATGAATTTGACCCGTTGGGAGAGATTTTTGACGCTGAGCGCCCTGCGGATCTCATCAGTTTTTTGGGCTATGGAGGGCGGCGTGTCATGCGCAGTCAACTCGACGTCGACCAGTGGCACGCCTGGCAATCGGAAATGAATCGTCGCACGCCGCAACTATTTCAATTCGTTTATCAACACTTGGTACATGGAACTCGGCGTTTTCTCATCGATGGTATCGAACCTCCAGGCTCTGCCGACGATTCGCTGCAGTTGGATCTACTGGAACTCATTTACCACCGCATGTTGCGTCAAGAACATGATTGGTTGGCCCGCGAAGTCCTCCGTCAGAGCTATCGAAAGTTTGAAGCGATGGTCGCCGAGCGCTCGTATGATCATCAACAATCCTCGGCAATGGTCCTGGTGACCACCAAGCAGTCGATGCTGGATCAATTGTTGAGCGAACCGTTAGCCGATGGTGACTTGGCCGCAGGCGCAAATACGGTCATCTTGCTTGGTCGACAGTTCGTTGACGGCAAGATGCAACGCGGCTTAGTGATTGCAAAACATCGCGGCAGCTATGCTGATTCCAACATCATCTACTTCGACATCAATGATCAGGGCATTGTTATTGATACGTAGTTCACTTGGCCCATGTTGGTAACCAAATGGGGCGTGGCAGTTTTTCACGATTAACGATTTCACGCGTTGGTCCAGCAAAGTAGTAATAGATTTTGAACAGCTCCGGTGCTTTGTTGCTGAAATGCTTAACAGACATGGCCGTCACATGTTGGACGCTGGAAGAGCGGTGCGCAAAGTAACGAGGCGTGCCGGCGTAGCCGCGTGGCACAGCGTTTCCCTCCGAATAGTCGTGCACTGACATTTCGATCTTCGAACGACTCGCTTCGTAGATGGCCACCACCAGCGGGCCTTCGATGGCAAGGATGATTCTGCCATTTTTTACAGTTGCTGATTCCCACCGCCAACCGGTGATGGGAAGGGTTGTCCACGGTAGATTTCCGTTGTTGGAGGTCATCCGCGTCAGCGACTCTCGGTCAACCTCAAGCAGCGTTTCAAACATTTCCAGCAACTTTGCAGAGCTCTCGCAAGCTAGAATCTTGTCGACATCGTCGTTCGTCGCGGAAAAGGGCGGGGTGGCGGCCATCGCGAGCTCGACCTGTGCCTGTGCCGTTGTGACGCTTCCGACGATCAAACTGAAAACGATGACCCACGTTTGGAAACTTCTAAGCGCAACCATAGCCATCTGCCGGATAGAGAATCGTATTGATTCAGTCCAGCATAATTGGGGCTCAGACAAAGTTGCCACAGTCGCTCGTTCCGCGTAGGGAAAACGCCCGCAATGTACCGAATGTGCTAGGAATTACAGTTTTACCGGTTTTGCTGTCACTCATCCTATCCCAGCGATTCAACGAAAAAACGCTCGACCCAAGGCCGAGCGTTTTTGGAGTTTTTACAACCACTCGAATTTTGCTTCGCGAGGCAATATGCTCGTGGAGCAGTCGCGAGGAGATTAATCACGCGTCGGGGTTGGCAAATTGGATTCGCGTTCCGCATTAACGTCCGCGTCGAGTGAAGCTTCGGCACCGGTCGCATCGGTGTCCAGGCTATTGCTCGCGTCAACTTCGCTGTCAATTCCTAAATCGTCGTCGCCGTTGACTCCCGATCCGTCAAGTCCCTGCGCATCGAGACCCTGACGAGTTGCAGCGTTGCTATCGAGTTCCGTTTCAAGCTCGGAGTCCACCGGTGGAATATCACTCGCGCTGTTACTGGTTGAGCTGCTATTGGTTGTTCCTGCTCCAGCAGTACCCGTTTGCGGCTGACCTTCTGCATCGTAGGTTCCATAACCGGCGCGGCGATTGTTGTCATACCCCTGACCGGTTGCAGCTTGATCAGAATTCGACTGATCTGCACCCGAGTTTTGATTTTGCTGATTCCCCTCCGAATTAGGGCTCGTCGTGTTTGAAGGTGTCTGACCCGCTGGCGACTGGCCCCGTTGCTGAGCGCCTGGGGTAGGATTGTCAAAGTAGACCGGCTGGCCGTTCACACAAATAAATTCGCGTCCCATCGCATCATGGCGCAGCATGTAAACTCGGTTGGAGGCTACCTGGTTGTAACCCATGCTACCTGAACGCATCGAGCCTGAACCGGACACTCCCGATTGTGGCTGCGATGGATATTGGCCTTGGGAATAGTTGCCTTGTGGCTGAGCGTAGCCCTGACCTTGCGAGTACGCTTGGCCTTGGGAGTACGTCTGTCCTTGATAAACCTGGCCCTGAACATTAGGTTGTCCTGGGACAGAAGTTTGCCCTTGCGCGTTGTATTGCCCTTGTGCATAAGGTTGCCCTTGCGCATTGTACTGGCCTTGGTTCAATTGGCCTTGTGAGTTCAACTGCCCCTGCGTGTTCAACTGCCCCTGCGTGTTCAGTTGACCCTGCGTGTTCAGTTGCTGATTTACACCGGCGGACGCTTGACCTTGACCGCCGAGCACTTGCCCTGGCTGGTTGGTGTTAACCCGCCCATCTGCTTGCACGCCAAGTTGGTTGGATTGGTTCAGCGGTTGGCCTTGCAAGTTCGTTTGTCCTTGCAGATTCGTTTGTCCTTGGACGGCGGTATTTCCTTGAAGACTTTGCTGCAATTGTTGTCCTGACTGTCGCACTTGGTCCGCGCTTTGTCTGACCGTGTTCCCTAAATTCTGAGCTGCGCCCCGAGTGTTGTCGATTGTTTGGCGCGCGCTGTCGAGAGCTTGTCCAACTTGGGTTCGAGGAACTGCCGAGGAGGTGTCGCTCTGCGCAAGAAGTGGTGTCGCTGCGCAGCCTATGAGGCCAGCGATGGCAGTGGTACGAAAGTATCGATTCACGATATGCTCCGTTAAGATGTGAGAGAGATGTGGGCACGCATATGGCGAGCACAGGCATGCCTCGTGTGAGAGTTGCAGAGTTGCAAACGCAAGTAACGTGCCAGATGCAAAATGACTAGACAATGGTCGGCATGCAATCAACTATCGCGCTTCCAGCCAACAGTGTGGCGGAAGACGTAACGCCGACTGAGATCAGGCAGCCACGTCTCTCCGAGATGGAGTTGGTTTGAGATGTCGCTTATACGCCACTTAGAGAGACGCGAATACGTGTTTCGCTCGACCAATCAATTCAGGAGCTAGATGTAGAGCGGTTGTTTCAGCCGGCTTTATACCGGCGAAAGGGACGCTGTAGCAGACGTCGGAGGGGGCTGGCTGGTCGATGGTTCGCTCGTGCGGCTATTCGCTCGGCCACGCGACGCTTAATTTCGAGTACCCGTTCGGGCAGTTTCAATTCGTCGGGCGAGCAGTCGCAATTCTTTTCATAGTAGACATCGCACTCGCTCCACAATTGTTCGAAGCCAGCATGGCATTGTTCGAACTCGCGAAGCAGCACGACCAGCTCATCTTTGGTGAATTCTTGCCATGGGATGGCCGCCATCGCTTCTCTCCTAATGCTATCAATGCCATTAGTTTACACGATGTTTAGTGCGCGGTGCGGTGGAATCTGCAGAAATGCCTTCCTGCGCGCTACCTTTCGTCGGGGAAGGTTGCGAGCGTGCGAGCGGGTGGGGCCGTTAGCTGATTACAGTAGTAAACTTAAGCAGAATTTGCAGCAGAAGACTAAGCCCCCACCGACTCGCCTTACTCGTCACCTCCTCGCGGGGCGGTTAGTTGCGTGCCGCCATCACCCCGCAGGGAGGTACAACTGGGAGATGTGCCGGACTGATCGCTAACTGATGCGAAGCAGTTCGCGGGCTTGTTCGAGTCCTGCTGCTGGAAACCCGTATTCGCTGGCCGAGACGCGCGCCAAGGCAACCAGGTGCCTCCAACGGAACGATGGACGCGTGGTCGCATATTCTTCTTGCACGGTGCGATAGAATTTCTCTGCATGCAATGCGCCTTCTTCGCTCACCGCATAACGAAGCAACGTTGTGAAGGCACCGGCCGGCTCGCCGCCAGACTTTAAGTAGCGGTAGGTAAGCGCGCTGGCAAGCAACTGATCTTTGCTCTTCACCGCGGCATCGAGTTCAACCAGCACTTGATCATTGTCAAACTTGAGTTCGTTGGCGGTTTGTGCGTAGGCTAGTTCTTCTGCACCAACACCTCCGCGTTGTCCAGCCGTGTGGTAAGCACCAACGATCATCGATGCAAACTGGTTGCGGACGTTGCTGACGTTAGCAATATTGCGCCAGGCGTTGGCCGAGTCGCAGGCGTGAACCCCCACGGATGCACCGTGCACGCTCCCCTGTGGTTTGTCAGCACTGGCTTGCTGTTCGGTTCGGCCAGGATCAAACAGTAGCAGATGATTAGCGGCAAGCGTCAGTGACTCTCCCACGGAGTCGATGCTCAGGCCATCCAGCATGGCTGCGGTGACCGCTTGAGCAGCTTGGTCGCGTGAGCCTTCAAACACCAAGCGACTGAGCTCCAATAGCTCCGCGTCGGTCGCCTTGCGGGTACCGGGTTTGCGTTTCCCTGGCTCCAATTCGTCGAGCAGTCTCGGTAGTAGCTCGCGAATTCCCGAGCGGTTGCGTTTTTTGTTTTGCAGGGATTGCTCTGCATCAACACAGTAACGCACCGATTGCCGCAGCAATGTATGGGCATGCTCCTCTCCCAGCAGCTCGGTCATTTTCCAGGCGCGCCAGGTTAAAACGGTTCGGTGCACGTCGACTTCGTCTTGGAGAGCGAACTGCAAGTGGTTGTAGGCTTCGTTAGCAGGCCCGCGCATCATGGTAGCGAATATTTTCTCCGCGGAATCCATATCAGCGTTTCGCGATGCCACCTGCAAATCCTGGCCTTGAGGCAGAGCACCACTTGCGGCAATTTCATGAATCGCATGGAGCACCTCTGACTCGCGGCCCCCGCAGGCTTGGATCCGCGCAGTATTTCGATAGAGCACTTTGAGAATAGGGAGTGGTTGTTCTGCAAGTGGCAGTTGTCGAGACATCTCCAGCGCAGGAGCCAATGCCATGAAGGTATGGTAGCCGTCATAGTCTTGGCCACCAAACGTTCTCGCATTGGCCAGCGCACCTGCTGCTACCAATTCCTCCAACGGTACGCCTTGCCCCAGTCTGTGGACTAGCTCTTTCTGCAGCGACTCAACGGGTGTCTGTTGCATCAGTTGGACCAGCGGCTCCAAGCGACCAAAGTGCAGTGCATTTTTCTGATCGTCGCTCAGTTCCGCCGCCAATCCAAGTTCAGCGGCCAACGTCGAACCGACGCTGGCGATTAACATACCACTTCCAACATGGGCCAAGAATTTTCGTCGCTCGCATTGCATGGTCACGCTCCCCATAAGTTTTGTCATCTACGGCGAAGCCAAAAAGGCTCCGCGGATCACACAAGTCCGATGCGATTTCGATGGGTTGCTCTTGAGGATATGGTTTCTGGCCGCCAAACCGCACCACCTGCATCATAACAGACCTGGTGGCCGCAAGTGGTACGATTTGTGGAGATTGCTTAGAATGGTGCCCACTCAATTCATAACTCTCTCGCCATCGGTTTAGTCAAATGAAACGTTACACTCTCGCATTAATTGCCTTCGGACTGATTTGCATCGGATTGGTCAGCGGTTGCAACAATCCTCAGGCCACCGATACTGCACAAAAATCATCAGGCACCACCAGTGAGATCGTTGCCAGTGACGAAGCACCGCCACTTGAAACGGACAATGCATCCAACGCGCTGAATGTCGGGTTGGCCAGTTACGATGAGCTACAAAAGCAGATCAAGGATTTGTCGGGCAAAGTAGTCGTGGTAGACATTTGGAGCACTTCCTGCCTACCCTGCATGGAGGAGTTTCCGAACTTGGTCGAGCTCAGCAAAAAGGACCCCGAGCGATTGGCATGCATTTCTTTTAATGTCGATTTCATGGGATTGCCACGGGAGACGGTGGAAAGCCATCGAAAAGATATTGAAAGCTTCCTCGAAAAAAAGGAGGCTAGTACGGTGATCAATCTCATTTCGACCGAACCTGACACCGTAGTCCTAGCAAAGTACCAAGTCGAATCGATGCCAGCCATCATGATCATCGATCAAACTGGTAAGATGGTCGCCAAAGCAACGGACGCAAACGCTTCCAGTGGCGGCCTCAGCTATGCAAATGATATCTTGCCAAAAATCGAAGAGCTTTTAGCATCCCCAACGCCCTAGTCCAGTCAACCCGCTCCTCGTTCCAAGACGGCTTTTTCCGGTTCTGTCTCATTGGGACTTGGCAGAAAGATTGAAACACAGGGAGATGCCTATGCATGGCTCTCCTTGGGGAACTGCTGAAAGCCGGGTGGAGCCGGATAAGCTGTAAGGCTCGGAGGGCAAGAGCCCATTCTCACTCCTCGAACTCCGAGGTCTCTAAGTTCTGAAAACCCGGACACTGTGTTTTGAAAATGCCCGCTGGTCATACTTTGGCCTGACTTTCCGAGTTTCGGTAGTCATTTATCGAAAACAGTGCCGCACGTCGCGCAGACAAAAACGCATAAAGTGCGCTCCGGCCAAGTAAAACAAGGCTTTTCATCAAATAGCGGAGGAGGGATTCGAACCCCCGACACGCGGATTATGATTCCGCTGCTCTAACCAACTGAGCTACTCCGCCTTCTATTTTCCCTTGCTTTTATGCGAATGTCTGAGCAGTAAACCAAGGTTGTTACACTCCGAGCTACATTGACTTGTAGTCAAAGTTGTCCCGCTTCGTGCAAAGCAAGCAGGATTGTACCTACGCCCAAGCCCCTCATCAAGCCATATCCGGAGTTCCCATGAAGCGCATCGGAGGTCGCGGCGATGGAGGAATCTTTCATAACCAGTGTCGATTTTAAAATTGCCAATCGACTACGAAACAACCATTGCTTATTTGCTGGACAATTTTTGAAAAACAGAGACGATTTATGAGAAAAGTAGTCGCATGTGAGTTCATGACAATCGACGGTGTCATACAAAACGAGGACGAAGGGGACGGATTCAAGTACGGCGGTTGGTTTTTCCCGTACGCGGATGAAGTAACGGGTGCAGCGGTTCAAGAACGATTGGCCAAACCCGTCGACCTGTTGCTGGGACGTAAGACCTTTGCGGCGTGGGAAACCTATTGGCCAACGCATTCCACCTTTTGGCCCAATGTCATGACCGCAACCAAGTACGTTGCCTCAAATAGCCGTGATTCAAGCGACTGGCAGCCCACCGTTTTCTTAAATGGCGACCTCGCGGAAAAAGTCAAACAGCTTAAACGAACCGACGGTCCGGATCTGCACGTGATGGGAAGTGCAGATATGCTTCAAACACTTTTCAAAGCGGATCTCGTTGACGCATTAGAGTTGATGATTATTCCGATCACCTTGGGACAAGGGAAGCGTCTGTTTCAAGATGGTACCATCCCAGCCTCCTTCAAAGTCACAAGCGGCAAAGTAGCGCCCAAAGGCATACTTATTGTAAGTTACGAACGCGACGGCGACGTGAAAACGGGCGCTCCGCAGATCGAGGAGGACTAATGCGACCGTACGACTTCGGCGACGATAAGCTCAAAAATACAAAGGCTCCGATGCTGTTTGTCTTCGGCGATGCCGACGGCATGCGACTAGATCACATTATGGACATGTATCGTCTGAAGGGCGGCGAAGTGCATGGCGACATGCATCCTCGTGCGGAGTCGAGACTGGCCATCTTGCCCGACACTACTCACACGACGCTAATGTCTCGCAGGTCTACAATCGTCTCTATGGTGAACGACTTTCTCGACGCGAAACGTGAAGAACAATAGCGTGCTTTCGGCTTAAAAGGCAGACCAGGCCTTAGTTGGACAGCGCCACTTGGCAAGCTGGGTAGCCACCGTCGCCAGACGGTGGACGCGATCGTTAAAGTTTTCCACCGCTTGGCAGCGGGTGGCTACGAAAACTTCAGGCGATAGTTAACGTTTTCCACCGCTTGGCAGCGGATGGCTACGAAAACTTCAGGACGCCTGGCGCTGTCCAATTAGGTTCCGCCTTTGGCATCGTTGCCGTGGAAATGGTCCCATAAGTGGTCATGTGCACGATGCAGCCAATGCCCCCAGTTGAAATCGTAGGGCACAGGGTTGCCTTCAGCATCTTTTTCGTCCGACGGCGCTATATAGTTCATTACTGCGGAGTCACCACCGAAAGCGACAAAGCCGGTACCTGTGATCAACAGCAACGCCATTGTAGAGATGAATCGCCTTGACCTTCTTTTTTTCATTCGCAAGCTCGTACTCAATTCCATAATACGCTCCTCTAAACGTCCATCAATCTCGTCCGGTTCACGCGAACTAGACTTCAAATTCTTTAAGCAGACTTCCAGCGGATCGTTGATCATTTGTTTTCTCCTGAGCGACGGTTAGTTTTCGGCGTAGAAGTTCTCTACCTCGCGATAGTCGCGATTTGACGGTTCCAGACCGGCAGTTCATGATTTTTGCGATCGCATCCGTGGAAAGGTCTTCGAAATAGTGCAACGTCAAAACCGTCTGGATCGCCAATGGCAAGGCTAATATTGCAAGTCGCACCAATTCAAGTCGGCCGTCCGCGTCATTGGGTGGTGTGGTTGTCAGTTGTTCGACCGTTGCCGTTGAGGTCCAGATTTCTGAAATCCTTCGCTTGCGTATCCAGCGGTTGATTTGATTTGTGGCAAGAACGAGTAACCAGCATCGAAAGGGAACGCCACTCCAGCGAAAACGGGGTAAATAGCGCACCATCGACATGAACACTTCCGCCACTATGTCATTGGTGTCATGAGCATTGCCGATACGACGATCCACGTAGCAATGAATGGCTCCATAGTGCTGCCGGTAGAGATACGAGATGGCCAAACCATCGGACTTAGCCAACTCAACGATCTCGCGTTCGGAAAAACGGGAAAATCAGTTGTAGGTGAAATCTGATACTGTGCGACGAATCAGCGCGTGGTCCGGGGATGAGTGGTGGTTCGGGGATAAGTGGCAGATGCTAACTTGCCGGGGTTGTAACTCCTGGCAGGAGTTACCTACGTAGGTCACTCCTGCCAGGAGTGACCAATCATTACATCCGTCACCAACGCGTCCCGTAAAATTCGTCAGCTGCCGCCAGGCCCGTTAAATTCGTCAGCTGCCGCCAGCTAGAACATCACTAAACGCATGACTGCTGCATTAGTCCGCGCGTGGTTCGGGCATAAGTGGTGGTTCGGGCATAAGTGGCAGGTGCTAGCTTGCCGGGTTGTAACTCCTGGCAGGAGTTACCCACGTAAGGTCACTACCGGTAGCGGGCGAGCCAATGGGCATAGGGTGGTGGCAATGTTCGACCAGCAGCTTGTTCAATTCCCAACTCTTTGGCTGCTACGTAAGGCCAGTGTGGGTTTGCTAAGAAGGGTCTCCCAAGTGAAACGAAATCCACTTTGCCACTTCGGATCAATTCTTCCGCCCCTTGCGGACCGTTGATGTACCAACTGGTTGTCC
Organism: Pirellulaceae bacterium; assembly: GCA_041753315.1. GTDB lineage: Bacteria > Planctomycetota > Planctomycetia > Pirellulales > Pirellulaceae > Aureliella. Next base: position 10,749 of record JBGSUV010000073.1, read on the forward strand.
CCGGCAGGCCGGTTTCACGCAGGACCCGCACGGCTATTTCACCCAAAAGATTCGGCCCCCACGGGATTTGTGCCGTTGGTGTGTTAAAGCCAATCGAGACATCGACCGAATCCAGTCCTTCAGCCTTCATCTTTCGTAGCAGTTCGATCGATTCGGCTAACATCGTATCGTCATTTTCGTCGAATTCTATGACGCCCATCCGCACCGCCAATGGCAAGTGCTCGGGCCAAACTCGACGAGCGGCAATCAATGTTTCTAACAAATACCGTCCACGATTTTCCGCCGAACCCCCGTAGTGATCGGTCCGAGTGTTTGCATATGGCGACCAAAAATTTTGGGCCAGGTAGCCATGCGCGAAATGCAACTGAAGCCATTGAAACCCAACTTCCCGTGCGCGCTCGACCGCTGCCACCATGTCGGCCTGCACTCGTGCGATCTCCTCCAAAGTCATCGCCTGCGGGACACGCGGAAGATTTGCACCGAATGCAACAGCCGACGGTGCGATCGGTGTCCAGGAATTTGGCTCGCCAGCCGGAATATGATCATCGCCTTCCCATGGGCGATTGGCTGATGCTTTGCGGCCCGCATGAGCCAGCTGGATGCCTGGGACGGCTCCCCAGTGGTCGATCGAACGCACGATTGGCCTCAGCGCCTCGGCCTGCTGATCGTTCCAGAGTCCGGCGTCTCCCCAGGAGATTCGACCTTCCGGCGAGATCGCTGTCGCTTCGACGGTGACCAATCCAGCGCCGCCTCGCGCCAACGACGAGTAATGCACTTGGTGCCACTCGTTGGCCACTCCCTCAACCGACATGTATTGGCACATCGGCGAGACGGCGATGCGGTTGCGCAGCGTGACATCTTTTAAAGAAAACGTATCGAACAGCGATGACATAAGTGGTCTCAACTTCGGAGAAAAAAATCGAAACTTGGTCCGTGAAGCAGCATAAGTCTGGCGAAGCAACGATCGCCCCTTCTCGCCAGTCGCCCACGGATTGATCCAACATCACTTGCGAGGAAACGCATTGTATCTGGTGAGCAAGTTAACTGAAGGGCGAGAGCGAACGGTTGGCCACGATATTCTCGAACCACTTCCGCGCCTCAGTTGAATAGTTCTAGCTGACGCACTGCTTTCCTCAAGCGAGATCGAACAACATCAACTCGGCCCCGTCCCGACTGTGAACTTGCCAATCGCGTTCTTCACTGATGGCTAGACCATCGCCCGCGACAAGGGCTTGGTCGTCAATCTCCACAGTCCCACGCAGAACCTGTAACCAAGCATATCGGTCGGGCTCCAGCGAACGCACCAATGACTGGCCCGCTTGTAGGTCGGCCAAGTAGATTCGCGCATCTTGATGGATCGTCAATGATCCTGCCTGCGCGTCGGGTGAAGCGACTAATTGCCATTGCCCCTGCCGCTCAGCTGCAGAAAACGGGCGTTGTTCGTAACTCGGTTCAAGCCCCTTCTCGGCGGGAAACAACCAGATCTGATAGAGATGGACTGGCTCCTTGGTCGATGGGTTGAATTCGCTATGCGTGATTCCTTGTCCGGCCGTCATGCGTTGGAATTCACCAGGCCGTAAGATTTCACCGTTCCCCATCGAGTCGCGATGCTCTAACTGTCCTTCCAGAACATATGTCACGATCTCCATATCGTGATGCGGGTGTTCGCCAAAGCCTTGCCCAGGCGATACCCAATCCTCATTCATCACTCGAAGTGCGCGAAAATGCATATGCTGCGGATCACGATAATCGGCAAATGAAAACGTGTGATAACTCTTCAACCAACCATGGTCTGCGTATCCTCTTTCGTTCCCGCGTCTTACCTTCTTCATGTTAAGTTTTCCCTGATTCAAAAGTTATGTTTTCTCTGGCGGCGACAGGCTGGGAACACATTGTGTCCCCCCAGCGACTCACATATAGTCTACATGTAAACTTCTTTCATGTCAAGTGATGAGTCGTGCGATGCTCGACGGTGCATAAGTGGCGTAGGTCACTCCTGCCAGGAGTGACGAATCGTTACATCCGTTATCAATTTATTTTCGCAAGTTCCGTGAGCTGACGCCTGGTAGAACAAAAACAATCACTAATTGCAATAGTTCGCGTGTGGCTCAGGTGTAGGTGGTGGCTCAGGTGTTAGTGGTGGTACAGGTGTTAGTGGTGGGTGCTGGCTTGCCGGGTAGTAACTCCTGGCAGGAGTTACCTACGTTACGGGCATTTTGACAACCGTGAACTGCGTGCTAGGGTTGTTGAGCTTTGTCACGTTTCGGTTGTGCGGAATATTTGGACTATTCGATGAAGGTTGCAACGCTCTTAACAATTTTTTTGGCGTCCCTTCTGGTGCTGCTCACTGTTACGTCAACCGCGTTGTTGAGTGACCTTAGCGAACCTACGGCCGATCTTCGTTATGAGGACCTCGAAGCCGGCTGGCTGCTGCCGATGTTCTGTGGACCAACTTTGTGGAGTAGCTTCCCAACTTTTCCGGAAGAAATCGCAGCCCTCGCTGATCTCTCCGCATTGGGCTACGTCTGTTTTTGCCTGAGCGTTATCGTGGCGACTGGTCGCCGCTGGCGCTTGACATCGCGGACTGGAGCAGCCGTACTAACTCTCGGGCTGGGCATACTTCCGAGCGTTTTAGGAGCGATTGTTCTGCAAGGAGGTTCGGCAAGTCCAACTGCGGTTGGTGCGGTGGTTTCATTCATGATCATAGGATTGCTTTACTGTGCCTTGGCCTCGCTCGTCCTGGCCATCGCCGACTTGCCTCGCCCCAATTGTTTTGCAGCATTGGGGATCAAGCGGACCTCTCCGTTGTCCGCTTAGCCAAACCGCGTTCTCGCAACAAAAATTGCGTTCCCTGCTCATGGCATGACGTTGATTGTCGAGTAAAGATGTTCGATGTATCGCTTGCCTGCGGAGTCTAGAAAGTTCATCTGCAGGGAAAGTTGACTGCAGGCTTGCAACTGGGGAATTCGCAAACGGACCGTTCGCGGATCGACCACATCTACGTCTGAAACGACTAACGAATCACGCCCTTGACGCTTGGGGCGCAGCACTGAATATTGATCGGAGCCATAACGCTCTGACCACAGGTAGTTCCACATCTCAACATTCCACGCTGCGGCTTGACCGGCAGTTGCCGGATCGATATCAAAAGTAAACTGCAGTTCCAAGCCACCCGAAATCACTTGCACGCGATCGATCAATTGTGCAGGCTGGCCAGTGTAACGGAGCCGCTGCAAACATCCGTCGCGACCACCTGTGGGTCCCTGCCAACCCGATAGACCAGTTCCGTAGAGTTGACCGTCCGCAGGATTGGTTCTCAAACGCATGACGCCAGCTTCCCATTGGTGTGGCAGTGCCACGATTGAAGCTTGTGCCACCCCTGCGACTTCTTGCACCGACATGCTGTACAACCAACCTTTGCCAAATGAACTATGGATCAAGTGGCCTGACAATGGTCCGAAGCGTGGATCGTCAACCCAAACCTGACCGCCGCATGAATTATCCAACTCTTGCGGAGTCCATACGAGCGGCTGTTCGAACGCATCGGGTAACTTGCCGCCATGTCTCTCCTTCAGCCAGCGTGTTTGCTCGTCGTTGATGGGCATGTTTCCAAGGAATGCATTCTGCTTGATCAACGAGATCTTACCGGCGGGCATCCAAGGACCTTGGTTATCCGATACCGTAAAACGATCGTCGGCCATCTTGCCCATTCCGTTGGGCGTGCGCAGCCCCCACGCAACCACCTCGGCCGTGCCGCCACTGGGCGGAATGCGCATGATCGTCCCTGGTCGATGATGCTGAGTGTACTGTCCTGCTTTTGCAAAGTAGAAATAGCCCTGCGAATCGGTTTGCAGGTCGAAGTTGTAAGCGTGGAACATGCTAGATACATCATCGTCGCTCCAAAACGCTTCAACGAAATCGGCTTCCCCATCCCGATTGAAGTCATGCAGCCGCTTCAGTCCATCGCGGCATGTAACATAAATCACGTCATCAATGACGCGGACACCAAACGGTTCGAACAAACCCGCAGCATAGCGGGACCACGTGACTTGTTCGAGTTGATCATTGAGTCCACTTACTAGATACACATCGCCGCCATGCGTCGTGACCACTGCCCGACCATCGCTGAGGAAGTCGAGTGCGGTGGTCCGCAGCCAAGCATTCCACGGATTTTCGACCGGTAAAGGGATCGTATCCAGCGCATAGCCGTTGATCGATCCGCCAAGTTCACCGTGCAACTCGATCACTTGCGGCCATCGTCGCGGACCACCCATGGTGAGCTGCATTGGGTCGGTTAGGCTAACGCTGCCCGCATCTCTGACGAGCTTCCACAGGGCCGTTGCGGCACCCGACGTGGATGAGCTGACGAGCACTTCGAAGAGTCGAGCTCGATCGCTGGCAGGTATTATCAGGCGTATGCGACCTTCGTCATCGACCTTCCACTGCATCTCGTCGACATCGCCCGTTACTCCAGCAGCGCAGATGGGCAGCGATGACAACGCATCACTGTCGGGTGCAGAGTTAGCCTTAGTTGGTTTGTCAGCTGTTGGTTTCCAATCGAACAGCGGTGCGTTAAGCGATGGAGACTCCGATCTGTCACTTGAAATTTCCTTGAGTTGTTCCGCCGACAGCAACTGGGCATAGATGCGAACGGAATCGATCTCACCGTCGAAGTCCCCGCCAAAATCGGAGGCTGTGGCACCGATCTTTAGCACGTGATCTCCCTCTGCATCGCGGCGGAATTTTTCCTCTTCCGCTTCTAGTTTGCCATCGACATAGAGTCGGGTTTTTGCCTCGCTGACGATAAGTGCGGCGGTGTGCCATTTGCCATCAGCCACGTTGGATGTGCCAGAGATTGCGCCGACCCATCCAATATCGAAGACGACGCGGTTACCACGTATAAACAGCGTCTTACCGTTTGGCTTCCAACGCCCGTGCTGTGGAGTCGAAGCGACAAGCGTGCCACTGCCAGTGGTTCGAAAGTGAACAACAGTGCTATGTCCAGGCGTGCCCAGGTCCAACTTACGAGCACCGGCACCTTCGACAATGTGTCTTGCGCGATTGGCCATCGTTGGACGATCATTCGGTTGTGATGGTGCTTTGCCTGTTACCAAGGCGATGCGATTGAGAGCAGGAGCTTGCGTCGCGTTGGTAACGACTGCGCCATCGGCTTCGAATCCAATCATGCTTCCCGTGGTAGGTTCCAAGCGTCCCACGCACAATTCGAGCGGCTGGGTTCCCGCTTCGACTCGCAGCGTGTGTCGTATCAGCGGTCGCTCGCCCACACGTTCTGCCTGAACCATCTCCAAGATCTTGCGTCCGTGGATGCCGTAGCTGAGAATGGCCTGATCGCGATGGAGATAGTGACCAAAGAACTGCAACCAATCTCCGCGGACGGGCCCCCGTGGTGGCTTGACGTCGTCGGCTATTTTGTAGTCGCTGGTGTAGAACCAACCCCATTCGCTGAGCCCAGGTAGCAAGTCGCCAGCGATCTGAGGCATCTGTTCACCTCGTTGCCGATAGTGGTGCGTCTGAGAGAGATCGAGGAATCCGCCTTCCCAGGCCGTGCCGCGCATGCGATGCACGTCATAACTAAATGTAACACCGTCTCGCATGTGGAATGTGAGAGCATGGTTGACTTGCGATCCGATCTGCGAGGCAAGCACTGGGCCGTAGTCGCGCGGCGAAAGGTCAACTTCGGGCTCTCCATCGCTCGTTCCCTTGGGCAGTGAATTCAAATAAGCATCATCGACGGGTCGGTAAGCTTTGTTGCCTGGCTTCATCAACCGCTCGCGGATATAGTGGATGACTTGGTAGCGTTCACGGGGTGACAAGTGTTGCATGGCGGTCATCAGTCCTGCGCCGCGCGTGAGGGTCTTCAGCATTTGAAATGGATCAGCGCCGTACTTCAGCGGTTGCGTACCGAAGGCGCGGGCGATGGGAAGCGTCGGTTCCTGTCCATCAGCCCCGTGGCACTGTTTGCAGTCCGACATATATATCTGTTGACCGGCTGCGAGATCATCGCCACTCAGGCTGCGGAGTATGCCCGAATGATCCAAGTTCTCGGTATCGTCGACGATGAGCAGTTCGTCTGTCGATGGCTTCAGTTGAGCAGCTCGCTGCGGGCCACCGCTAACCACTTCGGAAACATAGCGAATCAGATCATATAGGTCGCGCTCTTCACGAAATGAATCAGCCAAGCCTTCGGGCATCAACGAGCGAGGGCTCGTCCGCTGATCTTCGATCTCCGCACGGGCCAGCGTGATCGGCTCAGTGGGATTGGCTGCATCGCGGAGGATCAGCTTTTCCTCAGTTTCGCTGACCTTGAGTCCAGAGCGAACTTGGCCATCGGTCGTCAGCACCGTAACTGTTTCAAAGCCTTGGCGAATGCTCCGCGATGGATCGAGAATTGACAGCACCAGATGTTCGTCGGTGACCTCGGGGCCGAGGTTTGTCAGGTTGGGGCCAAGCGGCGATTCGCCTTCGCCACTCGGATGGCACTTCGCGCACGCAGCGGCGGAACGATAGAACAGCAATGCCCCTCGCCGTGCGTCTCCCCGCAATCGTGCTTGCGCCGCAATCGCTTGAACGCGTTGCTCCTCGCTTTGGGTCGTTTGCCAAGGAGTCGCTTGGACTGACTCAAACGCTAGGAAAAAAATGAATGACAGAACAAGCAAAAGTTGGGCGACGCGTAAAGTCATGGTAGATCGCTTTTTAGAAAGTCGTCGTTCGCTCCGCGAACGAAACGTACAAAACTAAGTCTACAATTTAGAGCAAAGACAAGGGTAGCACGGCAAGCCGCGACGGGGTAGATAAGCGCACGTTACGATCGGCGGAGCGATCGACGACTGTCTGTGATTTACTGGATCAGTTACGATTACTTGCGTGACACGCCCGAAACCGTTCCCAAGGTGTCCAGGAAACGATATAATTGGTCCAGCGGAACAGACAGAAATTTAGCACGGAGCGCAAACAAAATGTTGAACAGCGAAACGGAACTTCACCCAGCCAGAACCGCCAATGCGATAGATACGCAAGAATTGCTTCGCAGCCTCGGACGATTCCCTGCGCCGGTTCTCCCCATCGGCGTGCTTCGCGAATTGCAATCGCGAGGCGACCAAGTTCACGATTCCCTGGTGGCATTGCTAGGTGAAAGGGTCAATTCGATGAGCTTTGGCCTGGGCAGCGATTCGAATTCCAACTTCTTCGCCTTCGCGCTGCTTGTTCCCGTTGCAACCAGTGATGATCGACCACTGATCGAGTCTATGCTGACATTGTCCGAAGATTCGCTCGGTCATTTGATCGGTGATCTAGTCACCGAGGCCATGCCGTCTTTGATTGCGAATTTTTTTATAGATCAAAGCGATTCCGAGGTTATCGATTGGCTCGATCGTCTTGCGGATCACCCGCAACTGGACAATCTCAATGCGAATTCGATTTTCCGAGCCATGACAAAGGCCGTGGCGTCAGGCCACCTTAATCGAACGCTCGCGATTGATGCATTAGTCAATCGTTTGAAGAAGCGAGCTAACCTGCGTTATGACCTACAGTCTGCTTTGGTCGTCTATGAGTTGATGACCTTGTCCGCTCACGACTTGGAAGATGTCGACGCCATCGTCCGCGCGAGCTTTGAGCGAGACCAAATCGAAACGGACTTCGTGAACATTAGTAGTTGGGAAAATTCTGACTCGCATGCACGCGCTAATGAGACCTGGGAAGATCCAGCCGCAGCTTTGAGCACTTGGTGCTACAGCTATGTGAGTGACAGCCTGGAGCCTGTAAACGCGACAATCCGTGTCAACGAAAGGGCTAATCGTCGGACTCGCTTAGAGGAATCATCCGTCTCCTCTTTGATCGATCAACTTCGTCAGTCAACTGATGAAAATTTCCCGCGAGACGCCGTGCGGTCGATCAACGGTGCGTTTGCCGATGCCTACCGTGCGACGATCGAACTGATACGCGAAGAGGTCGCGCGCTACCACATCGAATCAAATTCCGGCGAGGCGAAATCGTGGAGCGGAAACGGAGCTTATTTGGGTTTGGTGTTGACGATTGCCCATCGAATGCCGGTACCGACAGATTTGCTGGAGACAATCCTGCGAATGCCACAAGCGGATCGAGAAAAAGTCTTTGGTGACCAGTTCGGATTGATCGTCCAAATGGTTGCCCAGACGCCGCTGCATGACTATGAATTTATTGACAAATGGATATGGGATGCCGACCGCGGCTCTGCAGATCGCCGCGAGATGGTCTATGTTTACGCGCATCTATGTTGCAACAACTTCTTGGACCGCGAGTTGGCGATCAATGCACTCGTCGTCGGCCTGCGGCGAGCTTTGCTCGATGAACCCATCTTGATCGCGCCTTATGCCGAAAGCTTGGCGTATCTAACGCCAAAGGATCATGCTCAGCTGTTGGTGGAAACATTCGCACGCGAAGATATCACTTGGTCCATGTCGTTGCAAAACTTGCGTCAGATGGTGCAGGACGCCGAATTTGCAAAGGAGCTGTTTCGGGTACATAGCCGAATGTATCGCAGCGCTACCGACATAGTCGAAGACGGGGTAATGTTTGGTTCAGCTCTCCCGCAAGAGAAATCGCGAAAATCGCCGCCTGTCCGTGCCTACGAGCCAGAACCCAAGGTCATTTCGCCCACGACGATTCGCAACGACGACCGCACCCCACGTAACGCCGTCTGTCCCTGCGGCAGTGGCAAGAAATTCAAGAAATGCTGTCGGAACATGCACACGACTTGACCTCTTAACGGTTTAGAACCAAATACTCTGTCATTCTGCTGTGAATTCTCAGGTGTTTTTGGACACCTCAAGGGAGTTAGAGTATAAAAGCAAGACCACTCATTTGCTTCTTTTCCCATCGTGGCCGTTATGACAACTACTGAGACCCCGACGTCGAGAACTTCGACCTCGCAATCGACTGCGAACAATCGCGACGCATTGGCATCCTTACGTATCGATCGCTCGACGACGCGTCGAGAACCGAAACGCGGCCGCAAGTGGATTTTGGCGGGCCTACTTCTGATTATCCCAGTCGGTGGATTTTTTGGTTTCAACTATCTCGCGAAAAATGATTTCGGTTTGTCGGACAAGCTCTCTGGCTCCCAGTGGGTGCCGGAAATGATGCAGCAGCGAGTCGACGTGCGATTGGAAACCGTTACTGTGCAACGTGGTCGTGCGGCTGACGCGGTCGTGGTTGCTACTGGCTATGTCGGCTCGCGACGCCAAGCTCGAATTGGTGCGCGGGCTGCCGGTCGAATTAATGTCATATCGTTCGAAGAAGGGGATCGCGTCAAATCTGGCGATCTGCTAGCCGAACTCGATCACAAAGACTTAGACGCTTCGCTGGCAGCCGCCAAAGCCACGGTGTCTCGAGCCAAAGCGTCCTTGTCCGAACAAGACATCATCGTCGCCAAGACCAAACAAGAAAAAGCTCGTTACGATCTGCTGTTCAAATCGCGCAGCGTCTCAGAGTCGGAATACAACGAAAATCGCTTTGCCTATGAGTCCGCGGTCGCTCGCGCGGCCTCTCTTGAAGCAGAGCTTGCACTGGCCGAAGCTCAAATGCAACAGTCCGAAACGTTGCTCGAAAACATGTTTATCCGAGCGCCGTTCGACGGGACCGTCATTTCAAAAGATGCGGAGGAAGGCGAGTCCATTATGCCAGGTGGCATGGGCGGGACCTCGGGACGCGGAAGTGTCGCAACCATCGCAGATCTGGATAACTTGGAGATTGAATGCGATGTTCAAGAAGATTTCATTTCTCGGGTGAGCGAATCGCAACAAGCCGACATTTCGGTCGACGCGGTACCCAACAAAAAATATCATGGCCAAGTTCGCAAGATCATTCCTATGGGTGATCGAGCAAGAGCGACCATTAAGGTCAAAGTCGCTATTTCCGATGCCGACGATTTGCTGTTCCCCGAGATGAGCGGCACAGTCTATTTTCTTCCTACAGCGACCGATGCCGAGATCAATGACGAACCACGATATTTCTGCCCTGCCACGTCCGTTACATCGGATGATGCGGAAAAACAGTTCGTGTGGCTTGTTGATGGAGAAAAGCGTGCTTACAAGCAAGCGGTGACCACAGGCGAACAACGCGATGGAAAAGTCGAAATTCTCAGCGGACTTACGGAGCGGGAAAGAATTGTCGTCAATCCAGAAAACTTGCAGGAAGGGATGCCTGTTAAAGTCGCTGAATAGAAACATGCGTTAATATCCGCGCACTGACTGATCTGAATCTGCTATTCTAGACGCTTGCTACCATTGCCTACGCGTTGCCTAATCAACCTTTCCCCTAGTCAAATCATCGTTATGCAAACTGATTCTGCCCAGTTGATCGTCTCAGTCGAAAACGTAACAAAAGAATATCGACGAGACGAATTTGTTGTTCCCGTTTTGTCGGACATGAATTTGCAATTGATGGCTGGTGACTTCACCGCCATGATGGGACCATCCGGTTCGGGAAAATCAACGTTGCTCAACTTGATCGCCGGGCTCGATAAGCCAACGTCGGGCAAAGTTATTGTGTGCGGGCAAGACCTGGGGAACACTTCACAAGGTGCCTTGGCCAAGTGGCGAGCGCGTCACATTGGCTTTATCTTTCAGATGTACAATTTGATTCCGGTACTCACCGCTTATGAAAACGTCGAGTTACCTTTGACACTTACGCCGCTGAACCGACGTCAGCGCAAAGAACAAGTCAAAACGGCTCTCGAAGTCGTCGGGCTTGGCGATCGCATGGATCATTATCCGCGGCAATTGTCCGGTGGGCAGGAGCAACGCGTTTCGATTGCCCGAGCGATCGCCGTCGATCCGACATTGATAGTTGCCGACGAACCGACAGGTGACTTGGACGCCAAGTCCGGCGCCGAAATACTCGATCTCATGGGTCGTTTGAACGAAGAATTTGCCAAAACCATCATCATGGTCACGCACGATCCTCGCGCCGCCAAGCGTGCAAAAAAAGTTCTTCATCTGGAGGACGGACGGCTAGTCAGCGAAACGTCCAATGCCTTAGCGGGGCAAAACGCATGAAACTACTTAAATATATTTGGCGAAATGTAACTCGCAACAAAATACGCTCAAGCTTGACGATTCTCTCCATGGCGTTCAGCCTCGCGTTGATGACAATTCTTTACGGTTACCTTGCCATGCAAGGCGTTACGGAAAGGGAAGCTGATAAGTACGATCGAGTTGTGGCGCTCAATAAGCTGGGCTTCGCAAGCCCGCTGCCTATCGCCCACGTAGAAAAGGTTCGCAAGATGGAAGCCGTCGCCGCTGCGACGCCCTATGCGTGGTTTGGTGGTACGTACAAAGATGGCTCAGTTTTTTTCGCTCAGTTTGCTGTCGAACCGAAATACTTTTTCGACATATACAGCGAGTATAAAATTCCGCTTGAACAAGTCGAAGCATTCAAAAGCAATCGACGCGGGTGTGTGGCGGACAAAGCACTGGCTGAACAATTGAAATGGAAAATAGGAGATCGAATCCCTTTGAAGGGTGAAATCTACACGGTCGACCTCGACTTGCAATTGGTCGGCATTTACGAAGCGCCGTTGAATACCGGCTCCCTAGTGTTCGACTGGAATTATCTCGACGACGAAATCAACAAGTCAGAGTTGGGCTTTCCGGTCGGAGCAGGCTCCATCGTTGCCAAATGCAAATCTACCAACGAAGTAGAGATCGTTTGTGAAGATATCGACGCGATGTTTGCCAATTCTGAGAACTCGACGCAAACACGAACGGAAGCTGCGTTCTCGCGAATGTTTGCCGACATGCTGGGAGATGTGCAGAAGTATATCGAATATATTTCGTTCGCCGTGGTGTTCGCTTTGGCTCTCGTGGCTGCAACTGGGATGGCCATGTCGATGCGAGAAAGGACCACCGAAGTCGCTATCCTTAAAGCGATTGGCTTTTCCAAAGGCAGAGTGCTGTCGTTGGTGCTTGGCGAGTCGATGATGATCGCGTTGATTGGCGGATTGATCGGAATTGCCGGCGGCATGGGAATGCTCGCACTAATGTCGAGTGTCCCTGCGGCTGCTTTATTCTTTCCGGTTCCGATAACCGCGCTGTTCGGTCCATGGTTATTAGGGCTCGTCGCAGTTGCTGCAGGTATCGGATTGGCTAGCGGGTTGGTCCCAGCCGTGTTGGCTGCGCAATTGTCAGTCGTTGATGGTCTTCGCAAAGTAGTTTGACAAACGGTCTTCCATGATTCCTCTTAAGTACAGCTTCCGAAGTCTCAGAGTACGTTGGGCTACGACACTGCTCACAGTGGTCGCGATCGGTGTTGTCGTGTTTGCGTCCGTGCTGACATTTGGCATGATCGAAGGCATTGAGCACGCGCTCAGCTCGTCGGGTGATCCGACGGACTTGATCATCATGCGAGAAGGTTCGAGCGACGAGATGTCGAGTTCGGTTACGCCCAACAGCGCGCGCGAACTTTCGAATTTATCGGGCATTGCCAGAGATTCCGAAGGCACGCCTCTGGCATCGCGTGAGTTCGTAACGATTCTGATTCGGACTCGTCGCAATGGTGGAGGCAACGCAAATGTGATTGTTCGTGGTATGGACACCGTCGGACGACTTTTGCGCACCAAGTTCAAGATCATTGAAGGTCGTGATATAGTGCCTGGTGTTAACGAGATGATTACGAGCCGAACGATCGCGGAGCGTTTTGAGTCGTTAGGTCTCAACGATACGGTACAAATCAACAGCACCCAATTTACAATCGTCGGACTGTTTGAAGCGGACGGTAGTACCGCCGAATCCGAAGTCTGGACCGACCTTCGCGATCTCACCGCAGCGCAGCGATTTGACGGAGCGGTCTCCGTTGTCAACATGCGCGTAACCGATGATACAACTCGACGAGAGATTATTGATCGAGTTCGGGAGAACGATCAATTTAAATTGAAAGCCATTACCGAGACGGAGTACTTCGACAATCAAAAATCGTCCGCGTCCGCCATTGCAATTAAGGCCGTTGCCTATTTGATTGCGACATTCCTAACTTTGGGAGCAATGTTTGCGGCTGCAAATACCATGTATGCAGCGGTTTCGAGTCGTGGTCGCGAGATTGGAACCTTGCGGGCGATTGGATTTCCGCGACGTGCCATACTGACATCGTTTATGCTTGAGTCTGTGATTCTATGTTTGTTCGGTGGCCTACTGGGTTGTTTGGCAACGCTTCCCGTCAACGGACTGACTGGTGGCACGCAATCTGCCACCTTTAGCGAAATCACTTTCTCGTTCCGGTTTGGTCCCAAGATCCTGCTTCAAGGCATGGGGCTTGCGCTCTGTATGGGCCTACTCGGCGGTTTATTCCCTGCTCTCCGCGCGATCCGCTTGCAGATCATTGATGCCCTGCGACAACGCTAGGTTTCGAATTCTCAATTGATCAAATTGTCGTCGATCGCTCCGCGATCGAAACGAACGTAATATTCAGCATGATCGTGGTACAGCCGCTTCGTTCGCGGAGCGAACGACGACATTGGGCTAGGGCGTGGGGAGGGTGCGCTGGAAATGACGAGTGATCATTTCGAAGAGATGCCGCGTCGTGTTCTCACCTTCGCGGATCGCGTGCGTACGATTTGGGTAAGCAAACATGGAAAAAGGTTTGTTGTGTTTGATCAACTCGTTAATTAACAACTCGCTGGTCTGGTAGTGGCAGTTGTCGTCGCCTGTTCCATGAATCAGGAGCAGTTCGCCTTGGAGCTGATGAGCGAAGGTGAGCGGAGAGCCCAATCGATAGCCTTCCGAATTTTCACTTGGCAAGCCCATGTAGCGTTCTTGATAGATGGTGTCATAGTAGAGCTGATTCGGCACCGGTGCGACGGAAACGCCGGAAGCGTAGGTCTCTGGATAACGGAACATCGCGTTGAGCGTCATGGAGCCACCACCGCTCCAACCCCACACGCCGACTCGGTCCGCGTCCAAATAGGGGCGTTCTTGCAGTACGGATTTTACGGCCGCGACTTGATCCGCCGACGCCAGGATTCCGATTTGGCGATAAACACTCTTTCGCCACTGACGCCCCCGAGGCGCAGGAGTGCCTCGATTGTCAAAGCTCATGACGACATAACCCTGTTGTGCAAGCAGATGATGCCACAACATTCGGTCGCCTCCCCACTGGTCCAAAACTGTTTGTCCGGCCGGTTCACCATAGACGTGAACGATGAGCGGATATTTTTTGGTGGGATCGAGATTGGGCGGGAGTATGCACCAGGCGTCAAGTTCAACGCCATCGCCGATATCGACGCGAAAGAATTCGCTTGTTGGTAGCTGTGCCTCCGCGACGCGAGCGCGAAGTTTTGAATTCGACTCGGCAACAAACTCTGTCGAGTGATCGGCGAGTCGCACAACCTCGGTCACAGGTGGTGAGGTGAACTGGGATGACGTGACAAGTGCTCTTTGGCGGTCAGGCGAAAGCACATAGCGGTGCGTACCCGATTGATTCTCGGGGGTAACGCGATGAAGGTTGGAGCCGTCAAAATGCACTCGATACAGGTACGACTGGGTGGCGTTGAAGGGCGAGGCGTAGAAGTAGATCCATTGATCGTGATCGTCGATGCCCAGGATCTCCATCACATCGAAGTCGCCGCTGGTAACGAGCTTGACGGCTTGGTCATTGATCGACACGAGATAAATGTGTCGCCAGCCGTCGCTTTCACTCAGCCAAGCAAACTGTGAACGATTCGACAACCAGTGCAGAGTTTCCTGGATGTCGACCCAAGCATCGTCTTTTTCGGTCAAGACTACTCTTGCGTCGCCACTGATCGCATCTGCCACGTAAAGGCGAAGTTGATTTTGCAATCGATTGAGCTGTTGGATCGCCAAGCGGGTGCTGTCGACCCATTCCATCCGCGGCAAATAATTGTCTCTCTCGTCACCGGGGATTGATATCCATGTGGTAGCTTGTTGCGCGAGATCGATGACACCGATGCGGGCCGCGGGATTGATGGTGCCGACTTTGGGATACGGGATGAATTGAATGGTTGGATAAAGCGTGGAAGTGTTGTCGACCAGCGGAAATTGTTCGATACCGGAAGCGTCAATTTCCCAAAAGGCGATGCGCAGGCCGTCGGGACTAAAGCGAAAGCCATCACGAATTGAAAACTCTTCTTCATAGGCCCAATCAAACGTACCGTTGATCTTGGTTGGCGATCCCGTTTCCGTCAGACGCGTGATTGTGTCGGTGCCTATATCTTGAATGTAGATATCGTTTTGGTGGACATAGGCCACCAAGTTGGCGTTGGGAGAAAATTTTGCGAACATCAACGAGGAAGGAGGTGCATCGCCGCCAACTTTTTTCAGTTGTTTTGTTTCCAGGTTCAGTACCCAATAGTCGCCGCGCGTGTTGTAACGCCACACTCGTTGGGTATTGGTGAAAATGAGCAGCTTTGATTTGTCTTGTGACCACTCGTACGAATCGATGCTGAGCGGCTGTTCGTCGGCCGAAACCTTTAGCGCCTCGCTCGATACCAGAACATGTTCCGTGGTAGGATCCGCCAAATCGATACGGACCAGCGAGGCATGACCGCTGACCGGGTCGAGTTTGACTCGCTCGAAACCTTGGCTATTGCTTTGCCAATTCCCGACAAACGCTTCACCTCGAAATTCTCGTTCGTCAAAAATAGAGTTGATCGAAAGAGTGGCCGTAGTCGGCGTTTGATTCAGCGAAGCTTCGTCCGCTCGGCAAACCGGCGCCAGTGCTGTTGGAAGCAAAACCAGTGCTGTTAAAACGTGGAGCAAATAGCAAGCAGCAAAGCTTCGTTGCGACATAAAGTTCTTTCGATCCTATTCAGAGCCAATTCGGATGCATTACTGACCAGAGCCCGCTCGGGTAAGTTGATTTCCTTTAATGATAATGAAAACCGCTCCCCGCTGCGCGACGCGGAAGGTCATTTCAAGTAGGTCACTTTCCGCCAGGAGTGACCCATCTGACCCTCAGAACCTGACACTTATGCTTGAACCACCCGGGGTAACTGCTGCGCCAGGGTCCCGGGCGAAACTGATGAAAAAATTGAATGTCGCTTCCAACGGTTGGTCACTCCTGGCAGGAGTGACCTACGGGGAATTTACTATCGGCGACGCACTTGAGAATGATAGGGCGAATTTGTTAGAATTTGTAGTACTCAACGGCAGACGGTACGTGCTGTTGGTCGTTCTAGTTTGGAGATGACAACTCCATGGCGCTCCGACACCCGCGAACAGTGCACTTTTGGCGAGGCAAGTTGCCGCATTGGCAAGTGGAGCATGGAAGGTACTTCGTTGCCATCCAGCTTTACGGCGCTCTACCCCAGCAAGCCAAAAGCAAACTCCGTGAGCTGTGCGCGAAGTTCTGGACCACTGACGCTTCACAAAACAACGACCCTCAAGATCTCGCGATCAGTCGCTTGATTTTTCGGGAAATGGAACGTTGGCTCGATAGAACTCCGCGCGTCGCTCATTTTACCAATGCAACGCTATGTGACATGATCGTCGAAGCGATTGAGAAGCGGCAGCAAAGACGCATTTAGGAGGCATTTTCGTATGCGGTCATGCCCAGCCACCTCCACTTGTTCTTCGAGCTCAACAATGAACTGTCCTTGAAAAATGAGCTTGGTGAATTCAAGCGTTGGACAGGACACCAAGCGGCCAAGCTCCTAAAGGGCCTAGAATCAAAACGGTTTTGGCAATTGGAATGGTTTGATCACTGGTCGCGCAGCGACGAAGAAGATGATCGCATTATACGTTACATTCAACGCAATCCGATGAAAGCCGGACTATCGCAGCGAGTCGGCGAGTTTGTGTATTGCAAGTAGGTAACTCCTGCCAGGAGTTACTACCCCGACAAGTCAGCACGCGTGGCTTATGATCGAACCACTAACTGCATTGCCGTGGAACGATTGAGTACTAATTAAATTAATTAAATTCCGGCAGGCGAGAGGCGGCGGTTGCTGGCGAAACTGATGAAAAAGATGTACGTCGCTTCCAACGGTTGGTCACTCCTGGCAGGAGTGACCTACTAGCTCCTCAAGCTTGGCTAGGGCGACCATGAGCTGGTGCCAGTGGATGAGCAGCTCAAAGGTGTCGATGGACTCGCTGTCACCTTGGTTAAAACCTATCTCACTGATACGCACAGTAGTTCCCAACACCATCACGCCTTTGCCCACCGCCATTTCTCCCTTCTCCGCCGGCGTTAATTCGTCGTCTTCATAAACTGGGACCACTTGTTGCATGGCTTTGTGTACAACCCACAAAGCTGCTTTCTCGGCGTCGTCGGCTGCGATGATCGTTTGGACGTTGCCGCTTTGAACATAATATTTGGCCATGAGCTTCTTCCTTGTGCGTGCAGTTGGCGGATTGGTTGCAGTCCCGGTGTCAGGTGGACCAGGGAGGTGGAGGAGGAGCTGTGGCACTCGGCCGCTCCCTGATCAACCCCCGACAGGCATAGTTATCGCGACCCTGCGGACAACTTTGGTCACGACGCTCGAAAATTTGTGATTTATCTGGCGGTGGAGTTTGCTAGTGCTTCCGTAGATTCGGCCGGTTTAGTGCTTGAAGCTCGGGGAGATTTGGTGAGCTCGGGTATCGCATTGCGATTTTTGGTCGTGGTGGTGCAAACCGGTAACGTTCTTGGCGACGGAGTTGTAGAATGAGCTGTAAGAAGCAGGGAAGTCGTTAGTTCGAGACAGTCGGTGGCTCGGGCATAAGTGGTGGTGCGGGCCGCTGGGGGAGTTACTCCTGGCAGGAGTAACCTACTTGGACAACGCCACTTGGCAAGCTGGGTAGCCACCGGTCGCCAGACGGTGGACGCGATCGTTAAAGTTTTCCACCGCTTGGCAGCGGGTGGCTACGAAAACTCCAGGACGCCAAATTGACTAGGCTACCAAGTGGCGCTGTCCAACTAAGCACTAAGAACTAAGAAAATAGATTTATTTAAACGATGGATGCTGGTAATGTGGGTGGGGATCAGGGTAATGCTGGGGGGCGTCTGTCGCAAAGGATGTCGCGGGGGTTGATTCGGGCGTTTGTGGTGGGAATGGTGGTGTTGATCGCTGTTCAAACCATGCCGCGCAAGTGGGCATGGATGCAACCTGCCAAGGAGATGGTGGGGCCAATGACAAAACGACTGGGCGTGTGGCAGGGGGAATGGAATCTGTTCGCGCCGGACCCGATGCTGAACAACGCTTGGCTCTCCGCTGAAGTCTACGCGCCAAACGGCGAACTGACCATGTGGAATTCGACGTATTGGGGCACTGCAACCGGACGTCAAAAATTCCGCGATTTTCGCATGATGAATCTGGGTAATCGTCTTCACAATCGGGATGCAGCAGCCCATGAAGATTTTGCTGACTACGTGGCCAGACAAATCATCAGCCCTACGGCTCGGGCCATTCCAATCGGAACGGAGAACCAACCACAACTCGTGCAAAACGACGGCAAGCAGCCCACTGCGACTTGGCGACTGAAGCTCTACCGCAGTCAACTCAAAATGACTCTTCCTGCCGATGGTAGCTTGCCCACCCGCGATGATACGGTTTGGATATCGAGCAGCATCAATCTGGTGAACCGCGAGTACTTGCCGTGAAGCCACCTTTTGCTTCCTGGACAAGAGCGTTGGATCGATTCTCGTTTGAGTCGTGCGATCCAACCTTGTGCTCGCTGATGCGCATCGCCTACGGCACTTTGCTACTGGTCTATGTCGCCGTGTGGGGATTGGACGCGAGCCTGTGGTTCACGGACGAAGGTGTCTTGCGAACCGAGACCGCTCGACAACTGGGCGATTACCAAAACGAATCGCTGTTGTTTTGGCTGCCATCGAATAGGCCAGTCGCCTTGACGCTGTTGATCGTCCTGTGGCTGCAAAGTTTACTGTTGCTGTTGGGTTGTTGGTCGCGGCTGCAAGTCGCCTGTATCTTTGTCTGGTTGGTCTCATTCCAGAGTCGCAATCCACTGATTCATGATGGCGAAGACATCGTCTTTCGGCTATTGAGCTTTTTTATGATCTTCATGCCACTTGATCATGCCTGGTCATTGGGTCGCTGGCTGCGTGGCGTGCCGTCGACAAGTGGTCGAGCTGATGCGTGGGCGCTGCGGCTGGTGCAATTCGAAGTTACGGCGATCTATCTTTCAACCGCCTTGTCGAAATGGCAAGGGGTCACGTGGATCAACGGCACGGCTCTGTATTACGTCTCACGCATGGACGATCTGTATGGTCGGCTGTGGTTGCCAGATCGACTGTTCGAAAACGCCTGGACGCTCCACCTTGCGACTTGGGGAGTGCTGGGAGTCGAGACGACACTACCGTTCTTGCTGTGGTATCCTCGCACTCGGCGGTTGGGCCTGGGGCTGGCTGTCGGATTGCATCTGTCGATCGAATATGCGATGCATTTGTTCTTGTTTCAGTGGGTGATGATTGTTTGCTTGCTGTCGTTTGTAAAACGAAAACGTTCTTAGTTCTTAGTTCTTTGTGCATTGTGATTGGTGGTGCTCAGGCGGCGCGGCGGGTGGTTCGAAGGGTGGCGGGCTGAGTTGAAAAGGGAACGGTCGGTGCCAGGGCTTGGTCATCGTCCAGGTAGTGCACTATCTTTTGGGCAGCCCGGCGACTTGCACCGGGCTGTGCAAATTGTCGGCTCAGTTGTAATAGTTGCTCACGTTGCTCGCGTCGCGCATCGGCACTGGAGACCAGGCGATCCAGCGCTGCGGTGGCTTGTTCAACGGTTTTTTGCGTTGCGCCTACCGCCAAGAACTCGGGCATAATCGTTTTCTTGGCGATCAAATTTGGCAAAGTCATCGATTGCACGCTCGAGAGGCGCCGACCAATGGTGTACAACAAGCGGCTCGCGTGGTAAACAACGACGGCCGGAGTGCCACGGGCCATCAACTCCAGGCTGACGGAACCCGATTTGATCAGCGCACAGTCGGCCAGTTGAATGATCTCACTGGTACGACCGACAAAAAAGTTGACGTCCAAGTTGGAATCACTTTCCGTCATCTGCTGTCGGCACCACAGGCAGTGGCGATCCTTTAAGCAGGCGACCATAAACCGCGTGCCCGGATGCCGTCGAGAAATCTCGCGAATCATCGACAATTGCATCGGCCAAATGTGTTGCACTTCGCGCGAGCGCGAGCCTGGCAAGACAGCAACTTGTATCGCACCATGCTGTTGCCAAGACCCCATAAATTTGGGATCGAGCGGATGCTCCATGACTTCGTCGAAAAACGGATGTCCTACGTAATCGACCGCCACACCTCGCTGTCGATACCACTCGGGTTCAAACGGGAGATTGCAGAGGATGTGATCGACGTTGCGACGCATCTTTTTTAAACGCCATTCTCCCCACGCCCACAACTGAGGGGGAAGATAATAGGTGACGGGAATGCCTCGCTCCTTTGCCCGCTTGGCGATGTGCCAATTGAAGCCGGGGAAATCGACCAGAACGACGGCGTCGGGGCGTTGCTTGTCAAAAATATCTGAGGCGATGTCAGCGATGCGAAAGAACTCGCGGAGCTTGGGAAGTACTTCCGCGAAGCCGACAACGGCGAGGTCGGTGAGTTGAAAATCGACTTGGCAGCCAACGGAACTGAGTTGCGGACCTCCAAATCCTCGAAAACTGATGGACGGGTTCAGGCGATGCAATTGTCGAACGAGGTTGGCTGCGTGGAGATCGCCGCTGGGTTCCCCGACTGAAAAAAAAATGTTCTTGGGTTTCAAAATCCGATTCTCCTGATTTCCAGCTCTGGTCCGTTGCCTGAATTGCCGTTCATACACGGTTTTGTAAGGCTGGGTCTAGACGAGACAAGCTGCGAAGGCGATCGCTAGCTAGCTAGAGAGTAGAGAGTAGAGAGTAGAGAGTAGGGAGTAGGGAGTAGGGATTAGAAAGTAGAAAGTAGAGAGTAGAGAGTAGAGAGTAGATGGTAGAGGAGGGGGTGGAGGGAGGGGGTAGAGGAGGGGAGCTTTGGCAAGCTCTACGACGGAAAGTGCGACGGAAAAATGCGATTTATTTGTCGACATGGTATGATGCAATGAGCCGTCAGCCCAAAACTGCTCGTCCGACCGTCTCTTGAAGTGAAAAATGCCCGCGAAATGAACGTTATTCAGCGAATTCGCCACTGGACTATGCGTTTGCCAAGTAGCTGGGGACTTGGGCAAGCGGATATCCATTCCTCGCTCCTGATAACCCTGACGTTACTGTCGACGATGCTGTTGATGCTGAGTTATTCGCGTCCAGGTGTGTATGAATTCCAAACGATGGCTTTGTCGCTTCCGGTCGTATGGACGCTGAGCTTGGCAGTTCGAATTGCGGCTCAGCAGCTCTCAGTGGGCGGCTATTCGCATGACATGGTGACCATCGTAGGACCTACCGGGAATCTATCGACCGACTACGAATATCTGCCCGTGGGACGCATTTTTGCCTACGCACTGTCGGGGCAACTGGCGACAGGTGGTCTAATTCTGTTGGGATTGACGGTGAATGCAGCCATGTTGCCTACGACCAACGGCGTGATTCGCTTGGATCAACTGCTTGACCCAATGAGCGGTTGGACGAGTCAGGCTTGGGCAAGTCAAATCTTGTGGGTGAATCTATTTATCGGTGTCGTCAATTTACTGCCAACGGTTCCGTTTGATCTCCGAGCGACGATGTTTGCGATTTTTTCCAAGCGGAATCGCAATGCACAGGAGCCGATCGTATTCCGCCGCATTGCGAGTCTCGACTCACATCTGGCCGCATTCCTACTGGGCGTGGCCGGCGCGGTGATCATTACCGGGATCGTGCTTGAGCGAGAAATTGTGGCTTGGTATGCCGCCGCAGCAGCCGCTGTTTACCTGTTTGTCGCTAGTCGCTGGGAACATTCGCGAGCGGAGGATTTGGAGGAGCAGTACGCTCCCATTGCCACTCGCAGCATCCGTGCCAGGCGCGTTGACGCCAAGGTTCCCAAGCTGTCCCACGGCCGGCAACTTGATGCCGTCGCCGAGCTGGCCGAAGGAGCTGAGCAATCGGCCGACGACTTGTTGAACGAGTTTGCGGAAGAACCTGTAACTCGTTATGACATCGACGAAATCTTGCGCAAGCTGCACCGCGAAGGTCCCGAGTCGCTGTCCCCATCGGAACAAGAAGCCTTGTTAAGCGCCAGTCGCGAATTGAAAGAACGGCGTTCTAAGTCGTGATTCGGAAAAATCAAGTCCTTGGTTCTTAATGCTTCGTTCCTGGTGATTAGTGATTGGTGATTGGTGATTGGACTGCTGACGTAGGTCACTCTTGCCAAGAGTGACTCATCTGGCCGCTTGATTCGAACATGTTTAGTGGCTCGGGCACACGTGGTGGCGCTGGCTTGCCGGGAGAGTTACTCCTGGCAGGAGTAACCTACGACAGCAAGTGAACTAAGAACCAAGAACTAACTAAGAACAGTGATTACCGTGCGTGAGGAAGAAGACGAGGAACAACAGTGCAGTTGTGCCGACGGTCCAAGCGGGGATTTGCATCGAGGCGGTGCCCACAATCGACTTGCAATTGGGACACCACGCGAAGTCGTTGTCCATAACGCGGTCGCTTGTCAGTGAACGTTTGCACTGATTGCAGTAACATGGCGACAACACGGACTCGTCGTTAATAACAGATCGAAATTGCATCTGTGCCCCCTCGGTAAGAGTTGTGTGATTCTCGGCACCAATGAAAACATAGCTTGTTTTATGCGGCGAGCGCAAAAATATCAGCGATTCGTGGCGATCTGTCGGGCAATTCAGTCAGATGCCCTGGGCCGGACCTGCACGAACGCTACAAAATGAGGACAATTGTGGCGATTCGTAACTTGCATCGGTTGGAAGGTGGATTTTTGTGCGTATTGGAAATGTGTCGGTAGCCCACGCGGTGACGTTGGCGCCAATGGAGGAACACACGAATTATCCGTTTCGACTGCTCTGCAAACAGCTGGGCGCGAGTTTGGTGTGCGGAGAACGCGTGGATGCCAGCGATGTGGCAAAACGTGATCGCAGGGCTCTTAAACTGCTGCACACCTCGCCGACTGAGAAACCGGTTGTCGGGCAGATTAGTGGCAGCGATCCGCAAGTCATGGCGGAAGCCGCTCGGGTCGTCGCCGAACAAGGCTTTTCAATCGTCGATCTCAATTTCGAATGTCCCATCCGACGATTGTTGCAACGCGGCGAAGGCGGAGCACTGATGGCCGATCCACCAGCCATCGCGCGATTGGTCGCCGCTGTGGTCAAAGCCGTGGACATTCCAGTAACCATCAAGATTCGCTCGGGACCAGATGGCGAACGCGAAACGGCTGCCGAAGTCGCCCAACTAGCGGAACGAGAAGGGGTTGCCGCCGTTGATGTTCACGCTCGAAGCGTGGCACAAAGTTACGTGGGTGGTCCCGATTGGACGGTCATCGCCCGCGTCAAACAAGCAGTCGCTATTCCCGTACTGGGGAGCGGAGGTGTGCGAGTCGCTGCGGATGTGCAGCGATTCTTGAACGAAACTGGTGCAGATGGAGTCGCCATAGGCCGCGGTTGCCTCGGCAATCCGTGGATCTTTCAACAAGCGCGTGCGCTGGTGCAGAGCGGTGCTGTCATCGATCCGCCAAGTACAAGTGAACGAGCCCGGGTCGTACTGCAATTGGTTGAAGGTGAGTTTAGTTTCTACGGCGCTCCACACGCCCTGCGACGGCTTCCGCGAGTCGCCTGCTACTTTGCTAAG
The DNA here is from genome assembly GCA_041753315.1 of Pirellulaceae bacterium. Lineage (GTDB taxonomy): Bacteria > Planctomycetota > Planctomycetia > Pirellulales > Pirellulaceae > Aureliella. Next base: position 34,450 of record JBGSUV010000073.1, read on the forward strand.
TTCCTGGATGATGACTTCCCAGCCTTTCGAGAAGAAATTCAACGCGTGAAGAATTTCCCAGAATTCAAACGCTTGGTTCGCGAGCATTTTGTTTGATGAGGCGGAAGATTGAGGCGTGAGGCGTTGTAGTTAAGCGCCAAGGACGGGGGGCCGCTTGATTCGAACTTGTTTAGTGGTTAGGGCTTACGTGGTAGTGCGGGCGTACCAGGTGAGTTACTCCTGGCAGGAGTAACCTACGGGACGATTTCGCAGCGAAGTAAATCGTCGAGAGTTTCACGACGGCGAATGAGCTTGGCTTCGCCGGACTCGACTAACACTTCACTGCACCTAAATTTACTATTGTAGTTGCTGGCCATGGCATAACCGTACGCACCAGCGGCTTCAAGCACCAAAAGGTCTCCGACGTTTGCATAAGGGAGCTTACGCTTGGTCACAAAACCACCCTCTTCCTGCGTAAAAATGTCTCCCGATTCGCACAATGGACCGCCGACAACGACGTCGTGATCGCCCGAACGCTGTGCCCCGTGGCGATGACAGATGGAGATCGGATGATAAGCTCCATAGAGAATGGGGCGGGCCAAGTCGTTGAAGCCGGCGTCAAGCAGATAAAAGGTGTTGTCTCCCATCTGCTTGATCGCACGAATCTCGGAAACTAAAAACCCCGACTCGGCGACCAAATAGCGACCTGGTTCAATCTCCAGTTGAATTGCATGACCAAATTTGTCTTGCAAACGATTGCGACTTGCATTCCAAAGCTGATAGTACTTGTCCAAGTCAACGTACGACTGTTCCGGCCGGTAGGGGATTGGCAAACCTCCACCGGCACTGATCGTCGTAATGGTCCGACCAACTTCCAGGCAAGCCTTCTCCATGGCCCCGCACACTTGCGACAAGTGTTCGATGTCGGTGCCGCTGCCAATGTGCATATGCATGCCGGTTACCGTCAAGCCGTAAAGGTCGGCGCGACGCAGACAATCGTCGATCTGCTCATGCCAAATACCATGCTTCGATTGAGGACCTCCCGTATTGGTCTTTTGACTGTGTCCATGACCAAAACCTGGATTGATGCGCATGGCAATGTTGCTGCCCGGCAGGCGTGCGCCAAGTTGATCGATCATATCGGGTGAGCCCACGTTGACCGGTATCTGATGCTCAGCCACCAACTCCAGAGCTTCTCGATCAAAAATATCTGCCGTATAAACGACCCCAGCCGGATGAGATTTGGGATCAAAACCAGCCTGCAGCGCTCGGCCAATTTCACCCGAGCTGACGGCGTCCACGACAACTCCCATTTTCCGCAGACGGTCCAAGATGGCGATGTTGGAAAGCGCTTTTTGCGCATAACGGATCGCATCAAACGCATGCAAATCGGCAACGCGCCGCTGAATTGTTTCGAGATCGTAGACATAGCAGGGCGTACCAAATCGATCCGCCAACTCGGCGATCGACAGGCCAGCAATTTCGGATCGTTGAGTTTCAAAGGAGAGCAGCGTGGTCATCGTCGTCATCTCAGAGTCTAAGTGTTCAAAAGTGGGTGAAGCGGAGTGCGGGGAAGCGAATGGTAAAGTCGCAGGGTACAGGGCCAGTTGTCGCGTGCTACGTTTTCCTTAAGCAACCGTCGGTAGCAACGACACACAACTACCTGCGCTGCTCGCGAACTTTGCGACTGTAGGCTTCCAGGAATTTCTGCTCTCGCGACGACAAGCTGTCTTTTCCTTGGCGGTGAATTTTATCCAATAGTCTGTCGGCTTCAATTTCATCTTTGCTCGCGGTGGGTTCTTTCTCGTCAAAATCGTCAGCCCGATGCACCTTAAAACCCCGCCGTTTTCCGCGCACCATCACTTTGGCATTCTGAAACCAATCGCCCATCACATTTAAGCTGATGTTGGTGTAGAAGTAGAGGGCGGCCAGCGCGACGCCGATCAAATGGACATCGTAAGCGACCGTGTCCGATGTACTGATCACATTCATAACGACAATGCCAATCCCCAACACCCACGCTTTGACTGGGAGGACTCCGTAGAGCATCAAAGTCGCTTGCGGGAACGAAAAGACGAACAACATGGCAATTCCGGTAACGGCACCCGAAGCCCCCAGGAGTTGGAAATTGAGCTCTTGGGAATTCATGCGGAGCAGACACCAACCAACTCCGCACAGAAACAGCATCACCAGGTAAATGCGGAGGAATTCCCCTTTGCCGTACTTATCCTCCACCTGCCTTCCTAAGAAGTAGAGTGTGAGCATGTTGAACAGCAGATGGAAAATATGGGCGTGGACAAAGCCGTAGGTGATTAAACGGTACCACATCCAGGGCTGGACGAGGTTTCCAGGGTAGAGCGAGAGAATATTCGAAATTTGATTCGAATTGTTCGTGAGTACAAAATTCGCCACATGGACAACCACATTAGCAATGATCAGCAAAGTGACCATCGATTTGTTGTCCCAAGGGCGCAGTGGCCGCATTTGGTCCGCTTGGTAATAGTCGCGATCGTAAATGCCCATACTGCTTTCAGTTGTGCGAGTAGTCGAGTTGAATCGGAGCCTGTGTCCACCCAAACTCATAGCATATCGCCATATGATCAGAGTGACCAACCCAGTAGGTCACTCGAGCCGAGAGTGACCAGGTACGTCACTCGAGCCGAGAGTGACCAGGGGGACCCGCTCTCGATTTTATAGCACGGATAGCAATGCCGGTGCACGGATGTTCCAGCTAATTGGCACCAGCGGCGGGTTCTATTCATTGCGCTGAAGTTGAACTTAAACCCACTCCCCCACGCTCCTGCCTCAGGTTGTGAGCCCGATTTCGGGTTGAAGTTGAAGTTCAAGTTTTGCAGCTATTTGAACTTCGTCGTCTCCTTCGATTCGTTCCACCCGCTCTCGATTTTATAGCACGGATGGCAAAGCCGGTGCACGGATGTTCCAGCTCATGGACTCCTGTTGCGGGTTCTGTTCATTGCGCTGAAGTTGAAGTTCGGGAGCAAACTTCAACTTAAACTCGAACCTAAACTTAAACCCACTCACCCACCTCAGGTTGTGAGCCCGAGTTTAAGTTGAAGTTCAAGTTTGCAGCCGCTTGACATCTCGGCGCCAGACGGGGTCACTCCCGGCGGGAGTGACCTACTTGGGCGCGTCAGGAATCGGCGCGTCGCCGGGATCCGGCGATTCCACTTTCAGCGTTCCGCCGGAAGTGGGTTCTGTTACTTCTGCTTCAGTAGACTCAGTTCCAGCAGCCTCAGTTCCTGTAGCCTCAGTTCCTGTAGCCTCAGTTCCCGTTGCTTCTGGTTCTGATTTAGAATCTTCTGCGTCAGCAGTTTCTGACTCGGCAGGTTGTTCGGGGCTGTCTGTAACTTCCGTTACTGCTTCTGGCGTTGTTTCGCTATTGCCAGGCTGAGTTGTCTCCGGGGTTGTCTCCGGGGTTGTCTCCGGGATGTTTCCGCGCTGTGGCAGTGGCGGAGGTTCATCGGATAACGTTGGAGTGGGTGCATTTTTCGTTTTACGCAGCATTTCTGTGAGGAAATTGCGCCCAGGATAGCGTTTGGGCCACGACGATATAACGCTCATCAAAGCCGGATCGGCGAGATTGTTTTCATGGATTTCGCGGAACTTCATGAAGTCTCCCAGCGCGAAGTCGTCGGGCAAATCGGGAGCGTCCAACAGCTTTCGATAGCGACTAATGGAAGCCAGCACATCGTCTGCAGCGTCATCGACCATCATGCCGGGATAATCATCGAAGAGTTTTCGCCAATTGACCCAGGCAACTTCGAACTTCTCAAGCGCCGCATCCAGCTCGCCGAGATCCAGCAGCTTGTTTGCTTCAAACATGCTCGTCCGCGCCGCAAGCGCAGCATCTTCCTGTTCGGCGATACACCGCGCTTCCCAGTAGGCAAAGTTGATTTGATCGCGATAGGTATTGATGTGGCGAACTTTTTCTTCGGCATTGATCAGCTGATTTGCTTTTTGGATGGCTTCGACACGCATCTCTTCCGGAGTTTCTCGAGCAATATCGAGAGGAGCAATCGCCATTTGGTCCATTGCGTGACGGGCGAGCAGCAGTTCGTCGAAGCTGCGATCAACCTCATCTTTGGCCAAAGCCGCGACCTCTTCGGGACTCAGCTTGGCTTCCCGTTCAGCTTTCAGTCGATCAAGTGTCACGCCGCAGAAGGCTTCGAACTCGGCTTTTTGTTTTTCAGCTTCTTCACTCGCAATATCCAGCTCATTCAAGAAGATCGTGTCGCCAAAGGTAGTTACAATTTGGCGTTGACCAAAGCTGAACCAACTTTCCCCAGCTTGTTCCCAGGCTTGCCGAGCTGGATAGTTGAGAATGCCTTCGGATTGAATCGCTTCGGCATATTTCATGCGCCACTGCGGACTCATGCGGTAGAACATCATGGCGCTGCGGGCCGGCTTCGAACCCGCATCAACCATATCGTAGGCGCGTTGATACCAGAGTGAACCGACGAGCCAATTGTCCGGCTTGCTATCAGGACCGCGAGCAGCCCGTTGAGTGAAATCGAGACCTGATTCATCGAACATTTCGTCGTGGAAATTCCCGTCGTTTCGGAACAATTCACGAAACTGGACGCGTTCGTCGGCAACGCCAAGTTTGTTGCCAAAGAACCATCCCAATTCGTACGGCATCTCCGTACGTCGCTTGTTGTACTTGGAACCTTTGACCAGATATCCCATGCCGCGTTTGGCCCATTCGTAACGTTGTCGATAGTCATCAAATTCGACTGAGACGTTGTAGGACATATTGTGGGCTTGGAATTCCCAAACCTTGACAAAGTGCGGCTGGAGTACGGCGATTTGATTTAACGTGGCGGCCAAGCGATCCCAATACTGCTCTTTTTTGTAGTATTCGGCCTTTTGCCACAAAATGCTCGCCGCTACACCACGGAGACCCAAAGTCGCCAGACGCATTGATTCGCTGGCAGGGTCCATCTCTCCAAGATCGCTTTGTCCCAAATCGTAATGGGTACGCAATTGCGCGAGCGCTCCACCTTGGTCCAAAATGGATCCATCCTGGCGACGCACCGAAGGCTTTCCGAGGAAATACAACGGCACGAGCAACAGCACCATGGCACAGATATAAACAAGTCGACGACGAAGAACTACTGTGTTCATGCTGCCGCCAGCTCCCGTGTTTTGAGGAAAAAGTAAGCTACCAAACTGGTTAGTAGAAAATAAGCTAAGGTCATCGTTAAATGCCGGGCGACCAGAGCGTCAAAAATATTGTACCCGTATGCAACGAACTCTGACGTATTGAATTGTCCAAAACTTGGCAGGGCCTGGAAAACGGTCCAAATGGTGAACATCGCACCTTGGTCAAACTTCTGAATCACAAACTCGAGCGTTGGATTACCGAGATCAAACTCAACTTCCGAGCCGACTTGGAGTGGCATGCGAATCAACGATTCGATGGGTCCACCGCCCGATGTCGCACCCGTCGCGATGTCCAGCGCGAGTCCACCGAAGAAGCCAAGAATCAAGCTGGTCAGCGTCGCCACCATCGCCACAGGACCACTTAAGAAGGTACTGAACATCACGCCGAGGCAGATGATAAGTACCATTTGCATCCAAATACCCAAGAAGCCTTTGAACAGATTCCATCCAAACGCACTATCGCCTTCGCGAAGGTACAAATCGGGTGCTGCCATTCCAAAGTACTGACCGGCATCGGTGCAGCGAACGACAACCTCCAAATTACCTTCTTCGTCAACCAGATCGTCAAAAACATCAACTTCGCGCGGTTCGCCATTTTCAAAACCGGGCAAGGTACGCGGAATTTCAATGCGGTCGAGCGCAAATTCTTTGACAATGAACCCTCGACGCTCGCTTTCCAGGTTTCCATTCGGATTGCGCAAGATAATTTCACCTTGCACCCCGGTAACAATGTCGCCTTTGTAAGTTCGAAACGCTTTCAGACTCATTTCGATCGGTAAAGTGTCACCGCCTTGAAATCTGCGAGCGGAGACATTTTCGAATGTCCAAACGGCCGACATCAGCGAGTTGCCTTCGATGTAGGTTTGGTATTCCGATTCATAACCGACGTTGAGACCACGACCGACAATTTCACCATCGCGGTTGGTCATCGCCAGCTTACCGAATTTTGGAATGCGGGCAGCCAGCAGGCCTTCAGGGGGACCAATTTCGTACTGCATCTTGCCGTTGACTTCTGTGGCAGTGACAACATGGCGATGTCCCTTTTGTTCGTCGGTGGTACCGATCGTGAACTTGCCATTTTCATCGGCGACCATTTCGAAGGTGTGCGAGTGGCTGGCATCGTAGCTGGTCGTCCCGGTGCGGCCATCGGGTGAAACATCTTTGATTTCGTGCTCGTGGCGGATACCGCGAATAACAAAGATGTAGCTGAGGACACCCATCGCGACCAACAACAACGTTCCCACCGCGGTGAAGCCAAAAACTCGTCCGAGTACAATTTCCGTACAGCGCACAGGCTTGGTGGTAATCGTCTGCACGGTCTTGTTCTTGATATCTGCTGGCAAGCTGAAACAGCTCAAGAAAAGTCCCAGCAGCATGACCAGAAAGCTGGTTCCGGTCATTACGAAGCTGATGTAAAGGCGTGCAACGTTGCTGGCACCCGGGTCAAGGAACCAGCCGGCAAAAAGCAAGCCGATGATAAACACGGCCATAACGACCAATACCCGACGTCGAATGGCTTCTTGAAACGCCAGCTTCGAGAGAGCATAGATGCGCCGCATCGAAGTGTCTGGCAAGTCACGAGCGATCAACTCATAGATGACTTTGGTAACGTTGTAAAAACCTTCGCTCGGGCCATAGCGGGCCATCGAAACGATGTAGCAGACCAAAAAACCAAGTACCGCAACCGCGACCGCGACCAACAAGCCCAGTAACAAGCCGTAGTTTGTAAAGAGCCACTCGAAGTAGCCCCACATTTGATAATCTTCGATGCGCATATTTGGCGATTATTCGGGGAGTAAACGAACAGAATAGATTAAGTTACGTTGGAATTTGGGGAGTTGCCTACGGAGGTGAATCCGATTGGAGGGAGGACATCGCGGGGCAAATTGTCGATGCCTGCCAATATGTTAATGCGATGAGTCTGTGCAAACCGCTAACTCACATCGCAAACTAAGTGGCAGCTTTGGGCCGAGAACCAGGACGATCCTCTTGCACAATATCAAGGAAGAGCTCTTCCATCGTGGTTGTAGGATTGTCGAGCGAGACGACTTCTCCGCCTTCACTGCGAATCAGGTCAGCGATTTTTTGTTTCGTCTCCTCCGAAAGTCCGCGTGCGTGCACTTCGGTAATGTCGCGAACCTTCAACAGCTCGTCAACTCGCCCCAGCTCCCGCAGTTCGCCTTGATGCAAAATTGCGACCCGATCGCACACATCTTGAACATCCGCCAATTGGTGGGAGCAGAGCAAAATCGTCTTGCCTTCGTCGCGCAAGCGAATGATCAGGTCCTTCATTTCGCGGCTTCCAATCGGGTCCATCCCGGTGGTAGGCTCGTCCAAGATCAGCAAATCAGGCTCATTGATCAGCGCCTGGGCCAAACCGATGCGGCGTGTCATGCCTTTGGAGTATTCACGCAGTTGTCGGCGTCGGGCATGATTCAGGCCAACGGTCTGAATCAACTTTTCGGCCCGCTCTCGCCGCACTTCGCCTGGCATGTCGAACAAGCGACCATAAAAATCGAGCGTTTCTTCCGCATTGAGGAATTTATAAAGATACGACTCCTCAGGCAAATAACCGATGCGTTCGTTCTTGGTCACATCCCGAGCATCTTTACCAAAGACAAACGCTCGACCAGAAGTGGGGAATAGGAGTCCTTGAATCAACTTGATTGTGGTGGACTTTCCAGACCCGTTAGGACCGAGCAAGCCGAAGATCTCACCCTTTTTCACTTCAATATCAAGTGACTTGAGAGCAGCAACCTTCTTAACTCCCCAGAAATCTCGGTAAGTCTTGCCCAGATTTCGAGTTTCAATGACCACATCATTTTCGGCTGACGAAGCTACGGCGGGATCGACGGATGGAGCAGCACTCATGGAATGAGAAATCCTTGCGGGCTTGTTTCTACGGTGTGAATTTGGGTTTTTACGATAAGTATGTTTGGCTGATAAGCTTATACGATTCACCGCGCGGCTGCACAACTTGGAACGGCAACGCGCTGAACTTACGCAAGCCAACTCCCCCTGGTTCGGGCTAGGCTTGCGAAAAAACTGCAACTGTCACGGTCAAGTTTCGACTTTAACGGGGTTTCGTGGCGAACGAGAACCTGGCGTTCAAAGCAGGTCGTCGTCGCGATAGGGAACCTGCGCAGTATCGCGCGGAGAAAAAGAGCAGTCTAGTCGAAAAACGATCTTCCACGCTTGCCAACACAAAAAGTCGGCGCGAATTTTCCCCACGCGACAAGCTGACGACGATTAAATATGATTTGTAGCGATCGTCCCGATTCGAAAAATCTTGGATCGTTTTAACGTCTCGCTGCGACGAATGCGACGAATGCACTGTTCGGGGGGCGTCTGCCGCAAGATTTCGCGCCAGTGGATTCCGAATCCGAAGTGGCTCTCGAAACGCTAACTAGCGCCTGATAATTGCTAAGGAAGATAGAGTTAGACAGCATGTCACGCGAGAATGATCTTTTTGACAACGCACGGCAACGACTTGACCGCGACGAAACGACTGTTGCTGTCGAGTCGATTTCGGTCGAGAACTACGCGCATGCTCTCGAATTGCTGTACAACCGGATCGACTACGAACGCATTGGCCATGCTCCGTATACCTCCAACCACTATCGCCTCGACCGCATGCGGCAGTTGTTGAGCCTGCTCGGATCGCCGCAGGACGACTATCCAATCATCCATGTGGCTGGAACCAAGGGTAAAGGGACCACCGCGGCATTGGTCTGCAATGCGCTCCGAGCCTGCGGACTGCGAACCGGATTGTTCACTTCACCCCACCTGCTTCGACTGGAAGAGCGGATTCAATTCCAAGGCGAACCGTGCAGCGAACAACAGTTGGTTGCACTTACCAATACCGTATTGAACGCTGCCATCGTTCTCGAGGCCCGAGGTGCAGGGCGGCCAACCTTCTTTGAATTGACGACGGCCATGGGATTTTTGCACGCGTCACAACAATCCGCCGATTGTTTGGTTCTAGAAGTAGGTTTGGGCGGTCGACTCGATAGCACCAATGTCTGCAAACCGGCCATCTGCATCATTACCTCCATCAGTCTGGATCATCAAGCGCAGTTGGGAAACACGATCCCCGAGATTGCTGGCGAAAAAGCGGGGATTATCAAGCCCGATGTACCGGTCATTTGCACCGCGCGAGATCAACAAGCAAGACAAGTGATCGCCGCAGTTGCAAACAAAACTGGATCGACGTTGCATTTGATCGACCGCGACTTCTTGGTCAGTTGGCGTGCAATCTCTACTCCAGCTTCCACAAACGAAAGGGTGAATTCACAAAACTTGGCGGAGTCGGAGTCAGCGCCGGGGAAAGTGCCAGTGGTATCGCTAGAACGGCCAGTTGTGCTTGCGTCAACGAAAAATTCGCCCAACGCAGTCATCGGCTTCAAATGGTCCAAGGACGCGTCGCTTGCTCAGTCCAACCCGTTGTTATCCAACCAGACGCATTGGTCGACCCAGTTGCTGGGTCAGCATCAAGCGGAGAATATCGCAGGTGCCTTGGCCACGCTGGACGTCCTAACTGGACTTGGTTGGAAATTGCCAAAAGAGCGGATTGAAGAGGCCATTGCTACTTGCTGCCCACCGGCGAGACTGCAAGTCGTATCGCGAGAGCCAGTAGGCATCATTGATACTGCGCATAATCCAGCCTCCATCGAAGCGGCCATTAACGCAATCGATGAACATTTTTCGAACATACCACGCATTATCATCTTCGCGTCGAGCCGCGACAAGGACTATCGTCGCATGTTGGAATTGCTCCTACCAAGTTGCCATCACTTGATCTTAACGGCATATCAAAACAATCCCCGAGCGCTCCCAGTCGCCGAGCTTCAAAATGTTGTTAAAGAACTGCAGGGTCACGGCTTGGCGCCTGCATTGAACCACGCGGGAACAACTCAGCCCAACGTGGTCCATCAAGCTGCCACGCCCGCCGCCGCGTGGGTGCTGGCGCAATCCCTGTCGGACGGAACGCATTTAATATTGGCCACCGGTTCTTTTTTCCTAGCCGCCGAGCTGTTGCCAGTAGTTGGCAAAAGTCTTGGTCACTCCTGGCAGGAGTGACCTACGTGACCTACTAGATTAAACGATCGGCCAGAATTGCGCGGGCACCGTTGCGACCACAAGCGCCTAGCACGCCACCTCCAGGATGCGCGGCGGAACCGCACAAGTAGAGGCCTTTGAGCGGTGTGCGGTGGTCAGCCCAGCCCGCCAGCGGTCGCAAGCTAAACAGCTGATTCAAGTTCATGGAGCCTTGGAAAATGTTGCCACCGGTCAATCCATAGGTACGTTCCAAGTCGACTGGACTGAGGATTTGGCGATGCTCGATGGCTCGCCGCATGTTGGGTGCGAATTCGACAAGTAGATCGATGCAGCGATCGGCAAAGCTCTCTTTCACATCGTCCCAATGTCGTCCGCCCGATAATTTGTAGGGCGTGTACTGCACAAACATATTCATCACATGTTTGCCCGGCGGCGCGATCGTCGCATCAACGCTGCTAGGGATAGTGATCTCCAAGATCGGCCGCTCGCTCGCGCGACCATACTTGGCGTCATCGTAAGCTCGTTCCAGCCAGTCGATGGAATCGCAGATGTGAATCGTACCGCGATGCTGTGGGCCAAGTTCTCGGCCGGGTAAACAGCGGAAGTCGGGGAGTTCGGATACGCCTAAATTGATTTTGGTCGTGGCGCTTGAGTAGTCGATGTTGGCCACGGCCCGCGAGAAGTCTTCGGGCAAATCGCTGGCTCGAAGGAACTTGCGGAACGTTAGATTTGCATCGACCGTGGAAGCGACGACTTTGGCCGAATACGATTTCCCTTGTTTATCGGTTACACCCGCAACTTGTCCGTTGACGGTATCGATGCTCGCGATTTCGCATTCACGGACTAGTTCAACCCCGAGTTGCTCGCAGACGCGCCACATCGAATTGGCAATTTCTCCCATGCCACCTTCGACATACCCCCAAACTCCACGCGCGCCACCGGCTGTTCCCATCACATGGTGCAATAGAACGTACGCGGTTCCAGGAGATGAAACCGACGCAAATGCGCCAATTACTGCATCGGTGGCCAACGTCGCGCGCACCACATCCGACTCGAACCACCGTTCTAAAATGGGTCGCGCCGCTCCGGTTAACAACTCCAAAGCTTCAGGCAACTGGGTACCCAAGGCTGCAAGACGCTTGTGCAACTGCATACCTGACTTGAGGTCCTTCAATCGCTTCGACCAACCAATCGCCCGCCACGACTTGGGCATTGGCAAAAGGTCGGGGGCCGTTTGCGACAGGATGGGCTCAAGTTGGTCCGCCACCTTCTCTAGCAACGCTTCGTATTTGGGATAGTTTTCGGCATCGCGCGGACTGAATTTCGAAATCTGTGCCTGATTGAACTTCTGATCCGGACCTAAGAGCAAATGGCGTCCATCGCTGGTCGGCGTAAAGGAGGACGGATTGCGTGGCAGGATCTTCAAACCATTTTGCTTGAGCTGCAGTTCGTCGATGATCTCCGGCAGGAGCAAGCTGACGACGTACGACGCGGTCGAAATCTTGTAACCCGGCCACAGTTCTTCAGTAACGCTGCATCCACCGATTACATGGCGGCGTTCCAAAATGCAGACGCGCTTACCCGCTTTTGCAAGATACGCGGCGGTCAGCAAGCCGTTGTGGCCAGCTCCAATTACGATGCAGTCATAGCTCATTGAATTCAACCGTCAGGACGTTGTTTTGATGATCAACCGAGTTAGTTTACGTTCGAGTCCAGCCAATTGCGAGGGTGGTCTAATAGCTGCTCGGTCGTCCCATCAAACGGCTTCTTTCTTCAGCAACAATTGCGGTTTCTGACTGCCTGAACCCAAACCTAACTAAACTTAAACTCGAACTTCAACTTAAACTCGAACTCCAGGGAACTCGAATTTCGAGTAGGTGATTCGAGTACCGCGGAAGACTAAGTATGAGTACGAGCACGAAAACCTGGATTCTTCGACAACAGAGGCGGAGGCCGCGAGCCTTCGGTCGGAATTGTTAGACAAGCGGCGCAAATAGTCCGCTCTGCATTGAGATCGAACTCCGCGCCTGGTGACCGCGGTCGCTTATTTTTAACCCGCTATCTATAACCGGTTTTCTACCACGTTTACTTTGCCGCGAATTCTTTGAGGGCCACAGAAAGCTCTTCAGTGATAGCTTCAGGGGCATGCCGTCTGGTTTTGTCGATCATGCTTATAAAATAGCTCTGCTCGTCAGGTGACATGGGACAACCGATGTTGCCGTCCGGTCCGTCGGAGGACACCATTTCTTCTCCGTCGGCGTTGAGTATTGTCATCCAAGGAATTCCACCTTCGCGGTCACCTCGCAGTTGCTTTGCAACCTCTTCCCCTTTTTGCATCTTCTCGACGTCGATCTTCAACAGGATATAGTCTTCTTCGAACAGCGTCGGATTGCTGGCGAAAAAATCTTCGAGTTTAGAACACCAGCCACACCACGGAGCTCCGAGATGTACGAGCACTTGTTTATCGTTCGCTTTGGCATCCGCTAACGTTGCGGCGAGTAGCTGGGCAGCGTCGACTGTTGAATCGTTGGCGTCTTCCGTAGCTTGAGGTTCATGGGCCATGTTTTCATGTTGCGCGAGATCAACGTCGCTGTTTGACGTTGGCTCAGCGATCTCAACCGCTTGATCTGCAGGAGAGCATCCGATGCAGAGTGCAAGCGCCACTGTGAACCCTAGAAAATAGCGTTTCATGATCGTTCCTGTGTGTGTTTTGTGAAGAATTGGCATAAAGTAGGTGACTCGTGCCGAGAGTCACCAAGAAACTTATCATAAATTGAGACTGCTCGCCGGTACTTTGCTGCACAGAGAATTGTACTCGAACTTAAACTTAAACACGAACTCACCACCGGTGGTTGAGCGCTCGTACTCTTGGTTGTTTGCGTTCCACGCTCGATTTAAAGCACGGATGGCAAAGCCGGTGCACGGATGTTCCAGCTAGCAGACACCTGCGACGGGTTCTGTTCGTTCAACCTAAAACCTAAACTTAAACTCGAACTTGAACTTAAACTCACCAACGAAGGCTGAGCTCTCGTACGAAGACCCGGGATCTCTTGGTTGTTAGCGTTCCAAGCTCAATTTTATAGCACGGATGGCAAAGCCGGTGCACGGATGTTCCAGCTGGCAGACACCCGCGGCGGGTTCTACTCGTTACGCTCAGAATCTTGGCTACAACGGGAGGGCGACGCGGCCAGGATGGGGCGACGCCACGGCATCTACTAGAGTGCTGGTCGCAAAGGTTGAAGCTCACACAGGTCCAACGAATTGAAGGAGACGACGAATATCAAGTTGTATTCAATGTCAACTGCTCTCGTTGCTTGCTTGTGGACGTTAGACGACAGCCCACATGTTGCTCCGCAGGAGCGTCGCACGCGTCGCACTCCCGAACTCGAACTTAATTAAACTTAAACTCGCCAACTAGGCTGAGCTCTCATACGAAGCCCCGGAAGCTCTTGGTTGTTTGCGTTCCGCGCTCAATTTTATAGCGCGGATGGCAAAGCCGGTGCACGGATGTTCCAGCTGGCAGACACTTGCGGCTGGTCCTGTTCGTTACGCGTCAAACTTTGGCTTAAATCGTGGGCGATGCAATGCGATTTAAAATATCTTGCAGTATGGCCACGTCGGAATCCGACCGCAGGGGACTACCCGGGTAGGTCATCGATGTTTCAATCCAACCGCGGAGTTTAAGAAATTGAGCGGCGTTGTGTTTGTAGGCGGGCACTGGATTGCGAAAGGCGAAAAAGCCCAAGTACTGCAGCAGATCATTCAACTCATAAAACCCGCTGTCGCCTGCTGCCCACATTCTGTCGCGCCGCGCGAATTCGTCCGGCGCAAAGGTACTTAGCCCCAGCAAATAGTCGCTGCCATACATGATCATGTCGATCGCCAAATCGTTGCCAGTCAACACTAGGAAATCGGGACGCAGCGCATCGCGCCTTTGCAACCTCTGCCACTCGAGCTGACGGTTGAGCGACGAGTGCTTAGCGCCCAGGCACTGTGGAATCTGCATCAAGTGTTCGTACGTATTCAGGTCATAGATGGCGCCGAAAGGGGCAAACATAGTTCCCAACTCGAATGCGTAAAATGCTCCAGCATGTTGGCCAATACGCGCATAGGCCTCGATCAATTGCTCAGGCGACTGCTGCGTCAAACCATAACTTTGGAAGATGATCGGCGTTCCCCCATGTTGCTGAATCTCATCGATCCGCGAACGGTAGCCATCCCAATTGAAACTGGCACCAGGTTGGTCCTGCACAAACGCACCGGCAATGAACGGTTTGCCGTGGCACACCGTTTGGGTTTCGCGCAAGACGGCCATTCGCTGATCGGTGGTGATCAGATTACCGTAACCGGTATCCATATTGACGGCTGGGATCAAACCAGCATTTAGAGTCCTCGCCACATGGTCGCGCAGCCCCGGCCAATCGACTTCAGTCTCGTTGCGCAGCGGGAGGAGAATCGCGGACATGCCCGTGATTTTGCGCCGGTAGCGAATGCTGGGTATGCTGTTATTCATGGGGAAACAGGCGTGAGGCTAACTTAGCCAGTTGTCAGGAGAATAATTTACGGGACGCTCCCTGGCCCTGATAGGCAGAATTGAGAATTGAGAATTGAGAACCAAAAAAAGGCGTGTGGTGGGGGGATGCTACGTTAAATCTACTCAAGGTGATCGATTTCCCCGTTGCAGATCTTAGCATGCATTTTGAAGGTGATGGAAACGGCGTGGTACAGGCGTAGAGCCAGGGAAATAGTTGTTTTCTGGCGATTTTTCACCTATCGAAACAGCAACACGTGCGATAACATGTTGACCTTCCACTAACTTGGAATCAGCGTGTGGACGCCAGCCGTGACCACAACGCATGTCTAAAATCGAATCGCCAATCTCTAAATGCCACTGTTTGGCTGCGAGACGGCGGACGGACTTTTCCTGAGGCCTGATCGCTCTAAATATTCCAATTTTGTGGTGCGTTACCGATTTTCTTCACCGCCTTTAGGCTCTTCGTCCGTCCACAGACGGGCGTCTTGTATTGGATGTTATGACCACAGCTACTATCACTATGCCTGATTCCCCGACCGCAGACGAACTGTTATTCCGCGATTTGCCGTTGTGCGAAGAAGTCCAGTTGGCCATTCAAATGAGTGGTTATCTGACTCCGACGTCGATCCAAGCGGAAATCATTCCACACATGCTCGACGGTCGCGACGTGTTGGCGCAGTCGCAAACGGGGACTGGCAAGACGGCTGCGTTTGCACTTCCCATCTTGTCTCGGTTGGATTTCGAAGCTGGATTGCCGCAAGTGCTGGTGTTGGCACCGACGCGCGAGTTGGCGACGCAGGTTGCCAAGTCGTTTGAAACCTACGCTGCATGCATGCCGAAGTTCCGAGTCGCGGCTATTTATGGTGGCGCAGACTATGAACCGCAGTTGAAATTACTGCGCCGCGGAGTGCATGTGGTGGTCGGCACACCAGGTCGCGTGATCGACCATATCCGTCGCGGGACACTAAAACTGGATTCGATCAAATGTTTGGTTTTGGACGAAGGCGATGAGATGCTCAACATGGGCTTCATCGAAGATATCGAATATATCTTGTCGCAGGCGCCGCAAGAGAAACAGGTTGCGTTGTTTTCGGCCACGATGCCTGATCCGATTCGGCGCATTGCAGACCAGTATCTCAATGACCCGGTCACGGTCACTATTCGTCGCAAGACGCTAACGGCCGAATCGATTGAACAGCGCTGCATCTTTGTTCACGAAGGTGACAAGAAAGAACTGCTGGCACGGATGTTGGAGATGGAAGATACCGATGGAGTCATCGTCTTTACTAAAACAAAAGATTCCACCGTTCACGTCGCTGATCACCTGATCCAACTTGGATTTTCCGCGGCAGCACTCAACGGTGACCTACCTCAGACTCGCCGTCAACGCACGGTTGATCAGCTCAAGTCTGGGCAACTGAATATTATCGTTGCCACCGACGTGGCTGCGCGAGGTTTGGATGTGCAGCGCATCAGCCATGTATTCAACTACGACTTGCCGCACGACAGCGAATCGTATGTTCACCGCATTGGTCGAACGGGCCGTGCGGGGCGAAAAGGGGTTGCGGTAATTTTCCTAACACCACAGCAACGCGGTAAACTCCGCCTGATTGAACGAGCGACCAAACAACCGATCGATGTCACTGAGTTGCCAGGGGCTCGCGAAATCAATTTGAAGCGGATCGACCGATTCAAAGAACAGATTGCATCGACGCTCGCATCAGAAGATCTCAGCTTGTACAAGCGTTTGGTTGCTGAATCCGCCGAAGCGACTGGACAATCGATCGAGTTGATCGCGGCCGCTCTGGCCCATTTGGCGCAAGGTGGTCGACCGATGCTTGTCAAAGACATGCCCAATCGCATTTCGGCAGATCGCCCGCGTCGCGACGATCGCGGCTCGCGCGACGAGCGCGGTTTTCGCGATGAAAGAAGTTCGCGCGACGACCGAGGCTCCAGCTCCCGTTTCGAAGAGTCGCGCAGTCCTCGACCACGTCGCGATGACGAACCGGAAGGTGCCGTTCGCCGCAAGAGTCTTCGCCCGCCGCAAGCTGGTATGCAGCGTTATCGCATTGAAGTCGGCTGGCAAGATGGTGTGCGTCCCGGCAATATCGTCGGAGCCGTCGCCAACGAAGCTGGAATCAGTGGCAGCGAAATTGGACCGATCGATATCCGCGGCAATTTCAGTACGATCGATCTCCCCGCAGACCTTCCTGCCGGAGCCGTCGAAACGCTCAAGCGAACCTGGGTTTCGGGTAAGCAACTGCAGATCCGACCTTTCAGCGAACGTGATCCTCGCGGTGAAAGTCGCAGCGAAGGTAACGACCATCGCTCGGCAGAGCCACGCGGAGCTCGTCCTGGTAAACCGTTTGGCCGCAAGCCGTCGGCGGGAGCCAAACCGGCACACGCTAAAGGCGCTGCAAAAGGACTCAAACGTCGTCCGAAAAAAGGTTGATCAACGAGTTAATCATCGTGCACCCTGTGAGACATAACGCAGCAGTGCACTTAGTTGTTCGTCGCTCATGTCATTCAATAGATCTTCGGGCATTAGCGACGTTGGCAGCGCTCTCAATTCTTCAATCTGCTCACGCGAAAATGTTGTGAGCAGATTGTCTGCGCTGCGGAGTGTTACTGCATTGGCGTTTTGTGCCGCGATCATTCCCGTGATCACGCGACCATCGTCCGTTAGCACGGCGTAAGATTGATAACCCTCGCGGATCTCCGCACTTGGTTCGAACATTGCGATGAGCCAAAAGTCCATATTGCCTCGATCGTAGGCGTCCAGCGGCGGACCGATATTATTTCCTTCGCCAAATAACTTATGACAAGTGCCACACTTTTTCGCGAATATCTCTTTGCCGACTAGCTGCCCTGACTCGACGACGGCAGTCCCGTCCGGCGCTTCCGAGCTGACTGGCTGGGGTTCATGGGGTAAGGCGGTTTCCGTTTGATTGGCGTCGAGCATCAGCGCTTTGAGGTGTTGCATGCGATTTAACTTCTCCTCACTCGATATCGCAACCACTTTTCCGAAAGCTTGTTCCACGCCGGCTTGAATTTCAGGGATTTCGTAGGCGCGCAGTTGTTGAACAACGTCTATGGGCACATCGCGTTTGCGCAGTCGCCACTGGAGAACTTCGGTCAACAATTTCATTGCCCAGCTTGGTCTCGCAGCCAGTGTACGGCAGGCGCTATCGCGCAATTCGTGTTCCGCCGAGATGGTGCTGCCGAAGCGATTGATCAGCTCGGACGCGATGTGCTCGTCACTAAAGTTACGGAGTGCGATGATGGCAACGCGTTGTAGGGCTGGTTCATCGGAACTTCCAGCCATTTGCAACAACGGGTTAAGTGTTGCGTTGTGGCCGGTGGCACCCAAGGCTTGTGCGAGTTCGATGCGCAGACCTAGGTTTTGACTGGAATCGAGCAATATTTTGGTGGCAGGTGCAATTGCTTCCGATGGATTGCTCTGCAGGGCTGTGATCAGTCCCGAGTCTCCGAGAGAGGCTTGGTATTCAGCCATTTTTTTGGCCAGTTCGGGTGGCAGTGGCGGCAGCGTGCGTCCTTGATAGGCGCGCAATGTTCCGAGCAACAGTGCTTCGGTCGAGGCCGAGTCGCCAGACATTTCGACTAACTCTTGGCAGCGCTCGAGATCGGTGCGAGAACCGGTGGAGGCATAACGCTGGGCCAATCGCCCGGCAATGTGCTTGTGTACAATGGGCAGATCCCAGCAAGCGGCCTTGCTGAACAACGACTTCACCTCGGGCCACGCCTGCGCATGCGCTTCGAGTCCCCACCAGATCATCAGAGGCATTTGCAGGTCGTCGACATCTTGGCTGTGGGTGAACAAAGCGCCAATGATCTGAACGTCGATGTCGGCAGGAATGCGTTTTGCGGTGGCAGCCAGTTGGCTACGAACTTGAATAGCCGTTTCGTTTCGCGCCAAGTCGACGAATTCAGGCAGTGCTTCGTGGCGGTCACCAAGCAACCGCACGACCCAGCAACGAATATGTTCATCATCGCTTTGGAGCCATTTCGCAGCCCGCGCAGACGTCAACTCTCCTAACAAGTTCACCGCCCACAGCGCTTCCAAGGAATGAGCTTGCTCCACCAACTGGATCAACGAGGGTAACAACGGTTGCTCGTTGCGCCATCCAATTTCAAGCGCTGCTCGTTGGCGCATCCACTTGTTCGGATGACTCAGCAGCGGGAGCAACTCTTCAGCGGGGCGGGTGTGCAAATCACCTTCGCGATAAACGGGCTGGCTAGCCGCTGGAGAGATACGATAGACGCGCCCACTTTCTTTGTGCCAATCGTCAAATGGACTCACATGGCTGAGTCGTGTGTCATACCAGTCGGCGACGTAGATGGCGCCATCGGGTCCTACTCCACCATAGACGGGACGAAACCAACGATCAGGACTTTCACACAGATTGGCGACGTCTTCGGTACGATAGGTTGATCCATCAGGCAATCGCTTTGAATTCCAAATCAAGTTCTGCATGGAATTGGGAGCGATGATATTGCCGTCGAACTCGGGAAACAGACCGCCTTCGTAAATCGCAAACGCCTGTGGAAAGCGGCGTTGGTCACCGATCATTCGCATCGGTTCAAAATAGCCAAATGCATATGGGTTGGTGAGTGGCCCGTGTTTGCCCCAGTTCTTCGACGAATAGGAGCCTTGAGGCATATAAAAGCCACGCGTGTTGCCGCCGTTGTAACCACAAAACAGTCGTCCTTTTGAATCGATCTCCAGTGAAAATGTGTTGCCTCCACCTTCAGCAAAGATCTCAAACTCGTGCGTGTCGGGATGATAGCGCCAAATACACTGTCCTTCAAAACTAACGCCCAGTGTGACGGAGGAGCTAACGGTGCCGGTTGTCGTACTGCCATTGGCACCGTACAGCCAGCCGTCTGGTCCCCATAACAAGCTGTTGGCAACGGAGTGCGTGTCTTGCAAGCCAAAGCCTGACAAACGAACTTCTGGTTCAGCGTCGGGTATGTCATTGCCATCGGCGTCGGAATAGAAAAGCAGGTAGGGAGGATTGAGTACCCAGATGCCTCCATGTCCAACTTGAACGGAGGTTGCGATGTTCAAACCGGAAATGACGTCGGAATGCGTATCAAACAATCCGTCGCCATCGGTATCTTCAAAGACACTGATCACGTCTTTGCCTGAGGTACCCTGGGGCGGCGGTTCGGGCACGCGATCAAAAACGGCTCGCAAGTGTTGATCGTATTCGATGACTTTCAGCCCCGCTGGGAACTGGTATTGTCGGTATTGCACGACCCACATACGACCGCGCGAATCCCAAGACAGAAACAAGGGCTGCGAGACCGACGGCTCGCTGGCCATCAATTCAATCTGAGTATCGGCTTGCATCCGAAACTGTTTGACGGCTTCATCGGCTGGTGTCGGAACTGAGCCATCGGACATGACGCCCCGCGGCGGAAACTTCTTCATGAACTCAGCAACTTGTGCATTGCCGGCGACGTCGGGGTCGGGAACTTGAGCACAAGTCTCTGGTGCTAGCAGCGCGTGGATCAGCGTGACAACCATGATGCAATGGAAATGTCGTCGTCTTAAAAGACTCATGATCACCTGATTCTATCTGGCGGGTGGGTGGGTGCGTCATCAGCGGTGGGTATGCGAGCGAGCGCTTTCATGATTGTATTACAAGTGGGTTTGATGTGCTGACCCGAGCAAGTGGGGCGGTCTGGCGTATATGCGACTTTTACGATTATGCCACCTATTCTAGCCACATAGAAGCTGTACGATTACCACTCGGGGGATTTTGCCTGTTGGTGGCCTCCCCACGTAGTCGCGTTTCTCCGAGACGCGAGTTGATTGCGTCTCCGAGAGACGCGAGTGGTCAAACTGCTTCGCGGAGAGACGCAGCTACGTGAAAAGCCCTGCACGACACTATGAAGACACTTGGAACAGAGATACGAAAGACGATGAAAGCCACAACACAAACGCAACGCGTTCACAATAAGAATTCAACCATTCGCAATAGAGCTTCGAAGAACTTGCACCGCACATTTCAACGTTCGCTGCGAGTCGAAACGCTCGAGTCACGCAGACTGCTGACGGTAAGTCTGCCGGAACTCATCAGTCACGATCAATTGAACACGTCGGCCGGCGACAACGTATCGACCTACTCGCCGCAGAGCTTGTCTGCGGATGGTCGTTACCAAGTATTTTCCAGTGCGGCTTCGGACATCGTGGCGGGCGATGTCAACGGTACGTGGGACGTGTTCCTGCGAGATCTTGAATTAGGGACGACGCAATTAATCAGTCGTCGCCCAAATGGAACTCCTGCCAACAGCACGTCGGAATATGGGGTGATCAGTGCCGACGGTCAGTACGTCGCATTTAGCAGTTACGCGACCAATCTGGCGGTGACCGGCACAACGGCCACGACTGGTATCAACCAGATCTATCGTTGGTCGCGTGCCACAGGTGAGATAAGCTTAGTTAGTGTTAACTCCGATGCATCGGAAGGTGGAAACGGTTATTCGTACAATCCATCGATCAGCGCCAGTGGTGATCGCATTGCCTATCATACGACGGCCACGGATCTCTTGGTTGGTATTACCGATGACAACGGTTCGTACGACGTATACGTTCGCGATTTGACGGGCATCCCGCAGACCATTCTCGTAAGTCGCTCGGCTGATGATCCGCTGGTGACCGGAGATTCTTGGTCCGATAGTCAACAGATTAGTCAAGATGGGAGTCGTGTGGTCTATTTAAATCGCTCGACAAACATCGAACATGGGACCAACGACATCAACGGAACGGGGGCGGACCTCGTAGTTTTCGACATCGCACTAGGAGTCAATTCGTATGTTTCGGTTGAAACGGATGAACCGACAAGTGGAAATGCTGGTTCGGGTCGCACGAATCAGTCACTATCAGCAGACGGTCGATATGAAGTCTTTAGCAGTGATGCCAATGACCTCGTTAACGGCGATTTGAACAGTACGACCGATGTGTTTGTTAGAGATTTGGTAACTGGTAGTACCACGTTGATTAGCCGATCCGACACGGGGCAATCGGCGAATTCCTCGTCGCATTTTCCTGTCATCAGTGCGGATGGAAATTACGTTGCCTTTTACAGCCATGCGACGAACTTGGACATCGATCCACTGGATGGTCCAAATTCAACCAGCGGGTACAGTCAGATTTATCGCTGGCATCGTGCAACTGGCACGCTCGAATTGGCGAGCCCAAATTTTGATAACACGGATGGCGCTTGGGAATATTCTTACAACCCATCGATCAGTGGCGATGGCCAGCGGATTGTCTATCAATCGCGAGCGACCGATCTCGTCGCTGGCATCACGGATGATAACGGAACTTACGACATCTACCTGCGCGATTTTAGCACGCTGACACCAGCCACCGTTCTCGTTAGTCGTTCGTCGACAGCTCCGTTGACTGCCAGCAATAATTCTTCGGACAGTCAACAGATTAGTCGCGACGGAAGTCGCGTCGTCTACTTGACTCGTTCAACAGACATTCAAGCGGGGCTCAACGACGTCAGTGGTACGAACATTGACTTGGTGGTCTTTGATGTAGGTCTCGAGACCAACAAAGTCATCACTGTTCAGACGGCTGCTCCGTCGACAGGCAATGCCGATTCATCGCGTACCAACCAGTCGCTTTCGGCCGATGGTCGCTATGAAGTCTTTACGAGCAATGCATCGGATCTCGTCAACGGAGACTTCAACGGTACCACCGACGTTTTCTTGCGCGATCTTGTCGATGGAACAACGACCCTCATTAGTCGCTCGGACACGGGTGTATCGGCCAACAGTTCTTCGCACTTTCCAGTGATCAGTGCGGACGGAAATTACGTCGCCTTTTATAGCCATGCGACAAACTTGGACATCGATCCACTGGATGGTCCAAATTCAACTAGCGGATATAGTCAGATTTATCGCTGGCATCGTCCAACTGGCAAGATTGAACTGGCGAGCCCAAATTTTGATAACACCGATGGCGCTTGGGAATATTCTTACGACCCATCGATTAGTGGTGATGGCCAGCGTATCACCTATCAATCGCGAGCGACCGACCTCGTTGCTGGCATTACGGACGATAACGGTTGGTACGACATTTTTCTGCGTGATTTTACCCCACCTACTCCAACGACAGTTCTCGTAAGTCGTTCGTCGAGTGATCCGTTGACCGCAGGCAACAATTGGTCGGATAGCCAACAGATCAGTCGCGATGGAAGTCGAATTCTCTACTTGAGCCGCTCCACTGACGTCGAATTGGGCGTGTCGGATGCCAATGGAGCTAACGCCGATCTGGTCAGCTTTGAAATTTCCACCGGAAACAATACCTATGTGTCGGTTCAAACGACGGATCCAACGTATGCCAATTCGGGTTCGTCACGCACTAGCCAATCGCTTTCTGGAGATGGACGCTATGAAGTCTTCACCAGCAGTGCAAGCGATTTGGTGGCAGGTGATACCAACGGTACGACGGACGTATTCTTGCGTGACTTGGTTGACAATACGACGACTTTAATCAGTCGTGCGGCAGGCGGCACGACTGCTAACAGCACTTCTGCGCATGCGGTCATCAGTGCCGATGGTCACTACGTCGCATTCGAGAGTTATGCAACCGACCTTGATATCGATCCATTGGTGAGCCCGAATTCGACTAACAGTGCCAT
Source organism: Pirellulaceae bacterium (assembly GCA_041753315.1). Taxonomy (GTDB): domain Bacteria; phylum Planctomycetota; class Planctomycetia; order Pirellulales; family Pirellulaceae; genus Aureliella. The sequence continues at coordinate 57,886 of JBGSUV010000073.1, forward strand.
GCAAGTTTATCGTTGGCATCGTGAGACCGGTGAACTCATATTGATCAGTGCCAACGAAAGTGGTTCAGATGGCGGTGGTGGAGAATCGGCAACTCCATCGATTAGCGGCGATGGCCAACGCATTTCGTATCAAAGCACTGCGGTCGATATGGTTCCTGGGATTAACGATGTGAACGGTTGGTACGACATCTTTGTACGCGACGTTCCAGCATCGACGACCTATCTTGCAAGTCGCTCGCATGTCGATGCCGCGCAGACGGGTGATTCGTATTCGCACAGCCAGCAGATCAGCCGCGATGGCTCGACGGTCTACTTCTTGAGCACTGCCAGCGATATTGCAGACGTGATTGATGGGAATGGTACCTCTGATGATCTCTTTGCCTTTGACATAACGTCAGGCACAAACAAGGCAATCAATCTGACGCCGGACGGCTTGGCGACTGGCAATTCTTACGTCCATTCGTACGACATCTCGAACGATGGGCAAATGGTCGTGTTTGCGAGTTACGCGTCGGACTTGCATATAGCCGACGAAGACTCGGTCCTTGACCTGTTTGCTCGTGATATTTCCGTGCCCTTTGCAGGGCTGGACTTGGTGAGCACAACGACCGGAGATGCTGCCAAGGGAGATTGGTATTCGCATTCTCCAAGTCTAAGCGGCGATGGTCGCTATGTGGCATTCATTTCCGAGGCGAGCAATTTGAGTCCCTTGGACGGAAACCATTCAAGTGATATTTACGCAAAAGACCTTGTTTCCCGCGACTTGACATTGATCAGCGTCAACGCTTCTGGGACTGCCTCGGGAGACAATTTGTCTTACGAGACACAGATTAGCAATGATGGGGCAGTTGTCGTATTCTACAGCCATGCCACCGATCTTGATGGTTCAATTGTCGATGACAACGGCTACCAGGATGTCTTTGTTCGCGACTGGCAGGCGGTAGCACCGTCAACCACGTTGGCGAGTCGTCATGCGACTGGTAGTGGCAACAACAGTTCATCGCAACCTGAACTCAGCGACGATGGCTCGCGGATGGTATTCAATAGCTTAGCGACGGACCTCGCCAGCGCTCTTCCTGATGTCAATGGAACAGTCATCGACTTGTTTGCATTCTCTACTGGCAGCGTAGAATTGATTACGGTCAAAGCCAATGCAGCGTTTACGGGGGCTGCAGGAGTGGGTGGCACGTTTGACATGAGCAACAACGGGCAGTGGGTAGCCTATTCAAGTGCCAGTATAGGTGTTGTTGCTGACGAAATTCAGGGACAACATATCTACGTACGCGATGTCGTTGGTAACACGACGGAACGAGTGAGCGTTGGGACAGGAGGCACCTCCAGCAATGGAACATCAACTTCTCCTTCCATTAGCGGGAACGGACGATTCGTTGCTTTCGATTCAACACTGGATCTTTCATCAATTGACACCAACGGGTGGCAGGACATATATGTTCATGACCGCACAATCGGCGCGACGACATTGGTGAGCATGAATCACGATGGCACCGCCGCAGGCGACTCTTCGTCTCACGAGCCCATGATCAGCGAAGATGGGTCGACCATCGCGTTTTATAGCTATGCGACCGACCTGGACATTTCTGTCTCTGATACCAATGGAGTGCATGACGTATTTGTGAGTGCTTGGCAGACGCCGAATCCTTTCGCCGTACTTCTCAGCCGCAATGCAATTACTGCTGGTAACAATCATGCATGGCAACCGGAATTAAGCGACGACGGATCGCGGGTGGTGTTTATCAGCAACGCAACGGACTTGGCTGAAGGCATCATCGATGCCAATGGAACAAGCATCGATATCTTCTCCAGTTCTGCTGGGGATCTGGATTTGGTCACCGTCAAGGGACCAGGCCAGTTCACCTTGTCCGCTGCGCTCGATTCGCGTTTTGACTTGAGCGACTCAGGTGAATGGATCGCATTTTCCCATGGCGCAAATGGCGTGTTGGATGATGCCGTGACTGGACATCATGTTTACATCTATAGTTCGATTGCGGACTCCACCGAGCGCGTCAGCGTCGATTCCTTAGGTTTGGCTGGAAATAACAGCTCTTATGCGCCCACGATCAGTGGCGATGGTCGTTATGTCGCGTTCGAAAGCAATGCGAACCTCAATGCACTGGATACAAACTGGTGGAATGACGTCTATGTGCATGATCGCACCGGAGCCACAACCACGCTGATCTCGGTTAACAGTGACGGTAGCGAAGCAGGTTCTTCGTATTCTTATGAACCGGTAATTAGCCACGATGGATCGACGGTCGCCTTTTATAGCTATGCGGACAATCTGGACGCGACAGGATTTCCGTACAACGGATATCACCACGTGTTCATCCGCAATTGGCTGGATGCTGCACCATCGACCACACTCGTCAGCCGCAATGAAACGGAAGCCGGAAACAACTCTTCATGGCAGCCTGAGCTGAGCGACGATGGTTCGAGACTGGTTTTCATTAGCCACGCCAGCAATTTGTTAAGTGGTTTCGCCGATGTGAATGGCACAGCCCTGGACATCTTTTCGTTCTCCTCAGGCGCTGTGGGGCAAGTTAGCGTAAAAGGCGATGGACGTTTCACGTTGTCCAGCGTCGATCCCGTGTTTGACATTAGCGACGATGGCCTGTGGGTTGCCTTTAGTTCCAGCGCCATCGGCGTGTTGGCAGACAATTACCTCGGACAACATGTCTATGTAAGGGATATTCAAAACGACGCAGCCGAACGCGTCAGCGTTGCTGCCGACGGCAGCGCTGGGAACAATAGCTCCTATGCGCCGAGCATCAGTGGAGATGGTCAGTTTGTAGCGTTCGAGACCAATGCCAACCTCGAATTGCTCGACGACAACTACTGGACGGACATTTACGTCCGTGATCGCGGGAATGATTCTACGATTTTAGTGACAGTAAACCCAGATGGTACCTCAACGGGTGACTGGTATTCCTATTCGCCGCAGATAAGCCACGACGGATCAACCGTCGCTTTTTATAGCGATGCCAGTAATCTTGACAACGATGTGTCCGATAGCAACGGAGTCCAGGATGTCTTCTTGCGTAAATGGAAGTCGCCAGCACCCGTTACCGATCTGGTGAGTGTCAATTTTGCCGGAGTCACTTCCGGCGACAATCAAGCTTGGAATCATCAGTTGAGCGCCAACGGCAAGACGCTGGCCTTCTTGAGCTATGCCTCGGATCACACGCTGCTGAGCGATGCCAACGGCACACATGATGTCTTTGTGGTTCGTGCAGCCGCATTGGCCCTAGCTGCCAACAGCGCAGATAAACTAGAAGGCGATAGTTCGACGCAAGCCTATACATTCACCGTTACCCGTTCTTGGTTCACGGGCAATGAAGTCACTGTAGATTGGGAAGTGGTTGGTATCGGCGCCAACCCAGCTGATGAAAATGACTTTGGCGGCAGCTTCCCAAGTGGCCAAGTGACCTTTGCACCGACCGAGACGGAGAAGACGATCACGGTACTGGTGTCCGGTGAACTGGACGTGGAACTGGACGAGTCCTTCCGCGTGGTATTGTCCGATTCAACCGACAATTCGCAGATCTTGGTTTCCACCGCCGATGGCATGATTCAGAACAACGACATCGATCTGGAATTGTTTGCAGTTGATGCAACCAAATCGGAAGGAAACGCCTCGACAACTGCATTCACATTCACGGTCAATCGACTTGGTTACACTGGGATCGCAACCGAAGTTGCCTGGGCGGTTAGCGGAAGCGGTGCGAACCCAGCTACGGCAGCCGATTTTGGAGGTACATTCCCGACTGGTACCACCACCTTTGCCATTGGTGAAACGACGAAAACGATCACCGTTTTGGTAAGCAGCGATAACCTGGTGGAACTGAACGAATCGTTCATCGTTACGCTTTCGAACCCAAGCGGCAATGCAGAGATCAACATTGCTACCGCCACCGGCACGATCGTCAACGATGATTCCGCAATGGTGAACTTGGTGGGCGTATCGGCCAATGAAACCACCGGTGCGTTGAATTTCACAGTGACCCTGAGCAATCCAGTCGACGTGGCAACAACGGTGGCGTTCAGTACGCTGGCCAGTGGCTCAGCCACGCCCGGTGTCGACTTCACAGCGTTGTCGGGGCATGTCGTCACGTTTGCTGCTGGAACAACGACCACGCAAACCGTTACAGTCGCGGTAAGCGATGAAAACCTCGTAGAGCTCGACGAGACGGTCAACGCGCAGATCGCCGGCCTCAGTGCAGGTGGACGCAGTGTAACGATCGCCACTGCAGCCGGCACCGGCACGATTGTCAACGATGATTCCGCAGTGGTGAACTTGGTCGGCGTATCGGCCAATGAAGCCACTGGTGCGTTGAATTTTACAGTGACTCTGAACAATCCAGTCGACGTGGCAACGACGGTGGCGTTCAGCACTTTGGCAAGTGGCTCAGCCACGGCCGGTGTCGACTTCACAGCGTTGTCGGGGCATGTCGTCACCTTCCCAGCCGGCACCACGACTTCGCAATCGGTCGTAGTGGTTGTGAATGATGACATTATGATTGAGCTCGACGAAACCGTGGATGCTCAACTGGCGTCCCTAACCGCGGCGGGTCGATCTGTTTCGTTGGGAACAGCTCTTGCGATTGGCACGATTGTCAATGACGATTTCGACGTGACGCCTCCGGTTATTACCAGCATCATTGCCGCTTCTTCCACGTGGCAACCAGCGTTCATCGATACGTTGGACGGCGGCGGAAGTGGTGCTGGAAATGGGCTGGGCTATGAAATAGTTGCTGGATCGGTCGCATTGCCTTGGAGCGGTGTCAATCGTCTGTACGTGCAGTTCTCGGAAGCGGTTGATCATGTATCGCTTGTGACGACCGAGTTGCGGGATAGTGTGGGCTTGGTTCCATTCACCATTGTCTATGATAGTACGACTTACTTGGCGACTTTAAGCTTTGCGACTCCCCTGTCCTTTAGCAAACTGCGACTGGCGGCTTCGGACGACATTCAAGATACGGCTGGTAACGCGTTGGATGGAGACGGAGTGGGTGGGGCCGGAGGTATTTTTGACTTCCGCTTTGATGTCATGCCGGGTGATGCCAACGGAGATGGACGAACCAATGGGGGCGACTTAGGCGCATTCAGCGCGGCGTTTAATGCCCAGGCGGGACAGCCAAATTTCAATGCTTTTGCCAATTGGAACGGAGATTCACGTGTCAACGGAGCAGACCTCGGCGTCTTTTCGGCGAACTTCAATCGACGCCTCAGTACATTAGGCAATCCCGGTGCGCCGTTTAGTGGTAGCGGCGGCGCAGGAGCTGCGTCATTTGGGGGGATGCGCGACGCGTTTTTTGCCTTGTTGGGCGAAGATGACGACGAAAAGCGGCGGGACGATCGCGAGCACATCGAAACCCATGACCCATTGCTCGACTTGCAATCGTTGCTGACTCCGAAACGCCGAGTTCGGTAGAGCTTTGTGACGCGGTTGCGAGAGGGCTACGCTTCTGCGCAGCCTTTTCACTCTGGGTAGCCACCGTCGCCAGACGGTGGACTGGGCTGGAAGCGAAATCCACCGCTTGGCAGCGGTGGCTATGCGAAATCGCTGACAAGACTAGCCTATCCGGCAAATGCGGTGGGCATTTTGTAGCCACCGTCGCCAGACGGTGGACTGGGCTGGAAGCGAAATCCACCGCTTGGCAGCGGTGGCTACGCGAAATCGCTGACAAGACTAGCCTATCCTGCAAATGCGGTGGGCATTTTGTTTCAGGTCTGGTAAAAATAGTGTGCGGCCAATCGCGCGGAACCACAATTCCAGCTCGCGCGAGCCCGTCCGCGCAAACAAAACGAGTCGCAGTTTCTGTCTGTCCCTGTAAATGCCGATGCCAATGTCAAGTGAACTCGCTACCGTCAAGAAGCTCTACATCGAAACGGTCGGCTGTCAGATGAATGTTCTGGATAGCGAGATGGTGGTAGCTAGTTTGCGGCGTCACGGCTACGACTTGACGGCCAAGCCGGCAGAAGCAGATACCCTGCTATTTAACACTTGCAGTGTGCGCGAACACGCGGAAGAAAAGGTTTACAACAACCTCGCGCGACTCAAAATGATGAAGCTTGAGCACCCAGAAAAGACGATCGGGGTTATGGGGTGCATGGCGCAGAAAGACCAGAAGTTGGTTTTTGAACGTGCCCCGTATGTCGACTTGGTCGTTGGGCCGGGGCAACTTCATAAGATCCCCGAACTGCTGGCTTTGATCAAACAAGGTGCTGGCCCGCAGATGGCGGTCAGCCTCGGTCGACGCGACGGTTCGCAGGAGGAGATCAAACGCAGTCACGAGACGTTTGATCCGCTGCGCGACCCCTCCATGCGGCCAACGCCTTATCAGGCCTATTTGAGAATCCAAATTGGCTGCGACAAATTCTGCACCTATTGCATCGTTCCCATGACTCGAGGTCCAGAACAGGGTCGTGCGCCTGAGATCATTTACGCCGAAGCTCAAGAACTCGCACGGCAAGGCTGCAAAGAAATCACTTTCATAGGACAAACCGTCAATAGCTACCGGTATCGCGACGGCAACAACGAAACTCGACTGGCAGATCTACTCGAGAAGGTGCATGAGATTGATGGAATCGAACGCCTCAAATTCGTTACCAGCTATCCTAAGGATATGACTCCGCGGCTTTTGGAAACGGTACGAGACCTTCCCAAATGTTCCACCTATTTGCATGTCCCTGCGCAAAGCGGCTCAGAAGAGGTGCTTAAGCGCATGAAGCGGGGTTATACCGTGGTCGACTATCTCGAAATGATGGACCGTATTAACGACGTGTTGCCCAACGCGGCCGTTTCGAGTGACTTTATCGTTGGCTTTTGCGGTGAAACCGAAGACGATTTTCAGAAATCGATCGACCTAATCCAACGTTGTCGTTTCAAAAATAGTTTCATTTACAAGTATTCAGTGCGTCCAGGGACGAAAGGCGCTGAGTTGTACGTCGACGATGTACCGGAAGATATCAAAACGCGACGCAACAACGAGTTGTTGGCTGTTCAGAACGAAATTAGTCAAGCCGACAATCTTCAGTTTCTAGGGAAACGCGTCGAAGTGCTTGCCGAGGGGCCAAGCAAGGTTTCCGTGCGACGAGGTGAAGCGGGACCACTCCGACAAATGATTGGTCGTACGAAATGCGATCGCATCGTCGTTTGGGATGGTAACGAACGACAAGCCGGTAACTTGCTGTCCGTGCTCATCCATGATGCTAATTGTCATACTCTATTCGGCTCGGTCGAGACCGTTGAGATGGCACCGGAAGTAATCTCGTTTCCAACGGTACGCCAGCCGGTGAACGGTTAGTTCTGTGTTATCGCGAGCATTGTACAAGTGTATCGTCGGCAGGGTGCAGTTACGAACGATTTAGGGTATCTTGTAGTCCCCTATCTAACCCCTAACGACGATGCGAGTTCCAGTGAAGCCACGCCTCTTTTTTTATGCGTTGACGTCGGCATTGGCCGGATTTCTGTTTGGATTTGACACGGTTGTCATCTCAGGAGCGGAAAAGACGATCCAGTCACTTTGGCAGCTCGGCGATTTCCAACATGGGTTGGCAATGAGTATGGCGTTGTGGGGCACCGTCTTAGGTGCTTTGATTGGCGGTTGGCCTACCGAAAAATGGGGGCGAACGCGAACACTGCAATGGATCGGAATTTTGTACGTCGTCTCTGCCGTTTGGTCAGGACTGGCACCAGACGTCTACTCCTTCATGATTGCGAGATTCATCGGAGGTGTGGGCGTTGGCATCTCGACCGTTGCAGCCCCCCTGTATATATCGGAAATCTCACCACCAGCGATTCGCGGACGATTGGCTGGTATGTTCCAGTTCAATATCGTCTTCGGGATCTTGGTTGCATTTCTCTCCAACGCGCTGCTTGGAGGTGTCGGTGAGCATGCCTGGCGGTGGATGTTGGCAGTCGAAGCGTTTCCCGCGATTGTCTATACGGTGCTTTGTTTCGTACTGCCTGAAAGCCCGCGGTGGCTGATCAGTCACCGCGATGACGAACCGGCGGCATTGCAAGTACTGCAACAGATCAATCCCGAGGCTGATCCCGATGAACTGAAGCAACTCGTCGCTGCGATTGCTGAGTCGTCGGCGCTATCTACCAAATCGTCAACCGGCTTTTGGTCGATGCAACTGCGGACTCCTATTTTACTTGCGTTTTTTGTAGCCTTTTTTAACCAGTTGTCAGGAATCAATGCGATCCTTTATTTTGCGCCGCGCATTTTTGAATTAACTGGCTTGTCTGCTCAAGCAGCTCTACTTCAGTCGATCGGCATCGGTTGCGTCAATTTGGTATTTACCTTTATTGGACTGTATCTGATCGATCGACTTGGACGACGCACCTTGCTCATCATCGGGTCGTTTGGCTACATCGCCTCACTTGGACTGTGCGCCTACACTTTTTTTGCAAACGCGCCCGAGTTTCGAGTGGCATCGGTGGCCATTCAAGTTTCCGGATCGGCACAGAAGCTGGAGAACTCCCCCGACTCGCTGACGCTCAAGTCGCAATTTGATGACTCGCTTGCGACTCTAAACGAACTGGACAGAACCGCCTATCGCGGCCCCCGTTTTGAGATTCCAGAAAACGCATCTGCCAACCAAATTGGGGAATGGGCTCGCCGTGTGGTGGAGGAAGCTTCTGATGCGGCAGGTGCAGGAGGACTTATCGTCTTGATTTGCATTTTTGCCTTCATCGCCGCTCACGCCGTTGGACAAGGTGCCGTAATCTGGGTTCTCATTTCTGAAATTTTTCCAACTCGCTATCGCGCGATGGGACAATCGCTGGGGAGCTTCACCCACTGGATCTTTGCTGCATTGCTCACGTTGTCATTCCCAAAGATGGTCACCTATTTTGCCCCAGGACAAGTTTTTGGCTTCTTTTGCTTTATGATGGTATTGCATCTACTCTGGGTCTTGCTGATGGTACCTGAAACTAAAGGGATACCACTGGAAGAACTCCAACGTCGTCTGAAACTCAAGACTCAAGACTAAAGACATTATGCGAATATTCATTTGCTTCCTGTTGGGATTTTTCGTGGTTTCGCCGGTCATTGGCGATGAACCGCTTTTCCCAAATTCGGACTTCGAATCTGGAGACTTAACGAGTTGGAACGCCGTTGGTGATGCCTTCAGGGGGCAGCCTACCAAAGGTGACAACCCTGCCGCACGCAGTCGAGAACCGAGCCAACACCAGGGCGACTACTGGATCGGCACGTACGAGCAGTTTGATGGTCGCACGGGCGATCCTGGAGCTACGCGGGGTGATGGTGCAACAGGTACATTGACGTCGCGTGAATTCAGAATATTCAAGCCGTTTATCACGTTTCGAGTTGGTGGGGGCAACCTACCGGGTGAAACCGGAGTGAAATTGCTCGCCGACGGAAAGGAGTTTGAACTGTCCAGCGGAGTGGATTCCGAAACGATGGTGAAAATGAGTTACGACGTGTCGGCGCTGATTGGCAAATCCGCGCAGCTGGTTGTCTATGACCGGGCCACGGGTGGTTGGGGACATATCAACGTAGACGACTTTGTCGCAACCGACGTTGCCGTACCTGAGCCATCGATGGAGTTTGCGTTGGCCGACGGAATCGTTGCCGAGGCTTATAAGTCGACAGGCTATGACCAGTCGTTGCGACCACAATTTCACTTTAGTTCTAAACGGAATTGGTTGAATGATCCCAATGGCATGTTATTCGACGGCAAGAACTACCATCTGTTCTTTCAACACAATCCGCTGAGTTCCCAGTGGGGCAATATGACATGGGGACACGCAATTAGTCCCGACATGATACGTTGGACGCAACTTGAGCATGCCTTACTACCCTACCGAGTCGATCGGCGTACAGGGACGATTTTTTCTGGAACCGCAGTCGTCGACCATAACAATTCTCTTGGAAAGCAACTGGGCGAGACGAGGACATTGGTGGCCTTCTTTACATTTGCTGCCAAACCCACCTTTTACCAGGCGATGGCCTACAGTACAGACAACGGCTCGACTTGGACTTATTGGAACGAAGGTCGAGCGGTTGTACCCAACCAAGGTTTTGATAAAGAAGAGCGTGATCCTAAAGTGTTCTGGCATGAAGCGAGCAAGCAGTGGGTCATGCTGCTATGGGTGCAGATCAATCCAGGACGAGTTCGCTTCTTCACCTCCAAAAATTTGACGGATTGGGAAGTCGCATCGGACCTCATGCGCGATTGGGCGTTTGAGTGCATGGACATGGTGCACTTGCCGGTGGACGGAGACAATGACAATATGAAGTGGGTCATCTACGATGCGAGCTTCGACTACGAAATCGGCACGTTCGACGGCACGCGGTTTGAGAGCGAAACTCCTGCCCTAAAACTTGGACGCGGTAACTTTTACGCGGCCCAGACATTTAACAACAGTCCTGACGGACGCGCGGTACAGATTGGATGGATGCGTGGCGGGCCAGACTCTTCGGTCGTTTATTCGCTTCCGTTCAACCAACAAATGTCGTTCCCTTGCGAATTGTCGATTCGCACTACCGACGGTGGATTACGACTATTTTGCGAACCAATTAAGGAAATCAAAACACTTGTCAAAGATGAGCACGTTCGGACCAATGTGATGTTGAGTCCAGGCAGCGATTTATTGAATGATATCGACAAGCTGGACTTGGTCGATGTGCAAATTGAATTTGAGCCGCAGAGTGCCCAGCAGGTAATTTTCGAATTTCCCGGTCTAACTGTGACCTACGATGTCGCAACGCAAAAACTTATGCACACGGGTGTCGATGATGCGGGGAAAATCGTCGAAGTTACCACGCTCGAATCGTTGGCACCTCGTGGTGGAACTGTTCAATTGCGGTTCCTGGTCGATCGCTTATCCCTTGAAACTTATGCGTTTGATGGCAGCGAATTCTCCGCCCACTATTATTCGCCCAAAGCTGGAAATGGACGACAGTCGATCCGAACTGTCGGTGGAAACAGTTTGATCAACAAGCTAATTGTCCGCGAACTCCAATCAGCTTGGTAGGGCAGTGGACGGGGCAACGCGTCCTGCGGGCTCTGGTTTTCCAATGGGACTCTAGTTGGACAACGTCACTTGACAAGCTGTGTAGCCACCGTCGCCAGATGGTGGACGCGATAGTTAACGTTTTCCACCGCTTGGCAGCGGGTGGCTACGAAAACTTCAGGACGCCAAATTGACTAGGCTACCTGTGCAACGACCCGTCTAGTTCACTTGCATGCTCGCCAATTGGTTCAGTAGCTCCTGAGCCGAATCGATGCCGCCGACGGCCCGCGCGAACTCAACAGCTTGACCAAGACCCGCCTCAGATGTTCGTTTGGGTGGGCGACCAACAACGGCAGTCCGCTTTGCTTTTCCTTTGGCTGCACCACGCGACGATTTTTTGGGTGAACTACCAGCTTTCCATTTGCTTTTCTGAATACTGAAGTAACCCGATCCAATACCGTGCTTTTCAAGTTCCGATTGAGCTACTCTCCATGTCGCCGTTGGGTTCTTCTCCAGATAACTGTGGATGATCGATACTTTCGAATCACTTTTTGCCATTGCGGTAATCCCAATCTTCAAGAGAAATATTTGAAATATTAAATGCCAAACAGCCAGGATTGGAGTGGTGTTTAATCCTCGTTTTCATCACGAAGATCATGCCTAAACCATCGACGGCTTAGAAAGGAAGCGTGGAAACTCAGAATGAGTCATCAACGCCTACGTCTGGGAATTATAGATAACTTAAGCTGTCTATGAAGGGTGGATTGTTAATAGCGACCTAAAAAAATTGTGGTGGTGAGCATTCGTTTCGATTTATATAGATAACATAGCTAATGCGGATGTTATCTATATATAACGAGGGGGGCTGTAAGTATCAGATCATCGCTTGGTGGCCAACCGTTGATTCTTTACCAGCAGGTCGTCAACCCAAGAGCTTAAAAGAAAGCGATCGAATGCCTCCGTAGGTTCTTGATCAGCTATTTCGGTGCGAATAGGACGTCGTACTTCTATGATTGCAGTTGGAGGAGCAAGTATCAGCGAGCTGACGTCGTCCAGTTGTACGAGCGCTTCGTCAATCAACTGAGGATCAACGTGCGGTCGCCGAGCGAAGCTTGCTTCAATTTTTTCCAGCGGCGGGGCAGCGATTGGCGGTATTGGTTGTCGTTCGACATCCTGATTGAGGCTGTCGTTTCGCAACTGCAGTATATTGTCACGCCGACGTAAGGCAGCTTCGAGCAACGGATTGATAGGGCGTACATCTTCTGGTTGCCATGGCGTTGCTGTCGGCTGACTGTTCCATGAAAGGAACGGTGCATCCAGCCAAACCGAACTGAGGAAGGAAGGGTTCAATTCATTGCCGAAGTGACTTGATGACGCTCCACCACCGGATCCAAAAGGTGCTCCCGGTTCACTTAGCGAGTCGAGGCGGAAATTAAAGTGTGTCGAGAAAACAGATAGATCGCTACCATTGACTCGACCATCTCCATTCCAGTTGGCCCGCGGAGCAAAGTTGGTTTGGTCAGGCTGTGCATTAAACGAGGCGCTGAACATAGTCAGATCGGATCCATTGACTCGCCCATCACCGTTGCTGTCCCCCGGTACGATGTCCAAGCGGAAGTTGAATGTTCCGCCAGGTGTGCCCGACGCATCGCCATCCAACGCATTGAGGTTGATATCGACGATGTCGTCTGAGAGTGCCAAACGCAGTTTGCTGAAATCTAAGGCTGAACTCAGCGTCAACGTTGCGAGAAACGTTTGCGGATCGTAACTGAGACTGTAGGGCACAAGTCCGTTACTGTCGCGAAGCTCGATGGTTGAAGTCGACACATTGTTTACAAATTCAGAGAACTGCACATAGATGCGATTTAATCCCGTCCACGGGAGCGTAGTAGACTGGGCTAGCAGGTCGATTCCCCTACCATTGCCGGCTTCGCTACCTCCACCGTCGATCAGATCGATGAAGGGTGCACTCCAGCCCGTCGCACCTAAGATTACATTTGCAACATGGGGCGCTTCATCGTCATCGTTATCAATGATCGCAACTCGTTCTTGCAATACGAAGGCCTGCAAGTAGTTTTCGTCGGATGTGGAGATGCGGTGTGTGATAAAGGCCGGGTGTGGCCCTTCATTGAGCAGATCGTCGATCGCTTCCACACGAACGCGCTGAGGTATATCCCAGTTGGCAGGAGTGAACAGCAACGAGTCACTGCCATTGACGTTGTTGACCGCCGTAACTTGATTGGCAACGTGTTCCAAGAATATCGATACATCTTGTGCGGGGGCAGTCATCAGCACAATGTCATAATAGTCAACCAAACCATCCTCGGTGACGATGGTTTCTCCATCAGTTGGAATAATCATGACGCTGGCAAAGTCATCGTCGGTAACACTGACGGAAATGCGAGGCATGCCAACGCCGTCGTAATTGGGATCGGCACTCGAACTCAGGTTGCGGATAAAGACGCGGTGATATCCTTCTTGAATGGAATCATTGATCGCCGCAACGACAACGGTTTGTGGAACATTCCAGTTGGCAGGCGTGAATACGACAAAATCGTTACTTGGGTTTGCCGCGTCGTAGGCCACCGCCTGTGCTGTCGAACCGACAAAGGTGACAGTGACGTTTTCAGTCGGTTGAGTGGAGAGTTTGATTTGATATGTGTCATTGATTCCCGATTCGCTAACCGAGGTAATGCCACCCAACTCATCGACCACGGCACCAGGTCCGTTGGGATCAACGCGGGTGTGCAGATCTGGATTGACATCAAAATGGATCTTACCTACGCCGTTAGCTTCCCAACCGCGAAAATCAAGATGCGACTGCATCAAATAACCCGATTGACCATCCACCCCAAACGCTTCGATCCAACCGCTGGTCATATTGTCGAAACCGAAAACTCCATCGATACCTTCGACGATATCCAGCACAAGCCACTGCAGGTCGGTCCATACCAGGTCGGAGCCTTGATCGGTTTGCACGTGGGCTTCATCGATCAAAAATACTGGCACTGTAGTTGTTCCACCAATACCGCCGACCGTTTCTTGTCGCGCAAAGTTGGCGTCGAGTTCGTTTAGTAAGCCGTCGGAATTGCTGTCCAATCCTAAGTCAAAGGCCAATCGGCTTGAGATAATGCTTACTTGGGCGCCCGTGTCAAATAGGAAATTACCAGCCGCGAGGTTCTCGTTGTTCTTTAGCTCTGTGGTGAAAAAAGGAAGGTCGGCCCACATGGGGAGATTATCCCCTTCGACTAATCCATGTTCGGCATCAAAGCTGATGCGATTGTCAACAGATATCGTATAACGAGGACCTGCGGGTTCCGGAACGTCCTCCGAAAAACCTGTTTGCATGAACAGGTCAAAATCTTCGAGCGTCGTCCATGGCGTAAAGTCCAGCGTGGTTATGCGCTCGGTCATCGCTGGCATGCCAGTAATGCCCCAAGGCCCAAAGATGCTGATGTCGGAAGTGGCGCGTGAAATGACGCTGACATCTTGCAACGTATTGCGTTCAAAATCGATATTGCCCGAGAAGTCGAAGCGATAAGGAATTGAGATATCAAAAAAACTAGTTCCCCCAACTCCAATTTCTTCGAAGAGCCCGTCGGTCTCATACTTGGGATCAAACTCGCGCATGTCGGTAACAGCGGTTTGAAACACGAGCGTGGTGTTTGCACCGGTATCTAATAACCAAGTGCTGAACGTATTCGGTCCCACGATGATATTTTGAGGAGGATCGGTCCCGTCTGGAAAGTTGTCGGTCAAGAACTGCACGGTTACGCGAGGCTGATCCCAGGCCACGTTGTCCGACGGTCCTATATCCACGTACGGACGACCATCGATTGAAGAGGCAGATAAGAGCAGCCGCCTTTCGAGCATCTCAAAGCGTGGAATCAGGCGGTTTGATGACCGCACCAACAAAGAATTGCGAAACTGCGTGCGCGAGTGAATCTGCGGACGAACAGGACTCATGGCTTATTCGCTTTCGGAATTTCTGACCAAATGCCGGCACAATAGAAACCTTATCAGAATAGCAAATTAAGTTTCTCTCGCAATAAATTGGTCCTCGTAAAGTGGTTTATTAGCATGTTGTTTTCATTATTATGTGCTTGGAAATTTGCGGAACCGCGTTCGCATAGGCGGGAAACCGTCAATATTGCACGTAGGTCACTCTCGCCGAGAGTGACCAGTACGTAACTCTCTCCGAGAGTTACCCAGTACGTCACCCGAGCCCAGGGTGACCAGTACGTCACCCACGACGAGAGCTAGTAACCTTCAGAAATCAACAACATTTTCGCAAGTGGCGTGATAATTTGGATAGATTGTGCCGATAAAACCGGTTGGAACACGTGAATTCGCTGCAGCTTGACGATCCCCAAGGGTGATCGCGGTGAAAAAAACAAGATCAAAGCCTGTTTTGCCAGGGAAATCGCTATTTACCCCAATCGGCGATCTCTTCACAATAGGCGACGATCGACTGGCCTATTGGCCTACCTACCACCGCTGCTCGTAGGATATGAGTTGGCGACGCGCTGGAATCGGGGCAATCCCTCGAACATACACACATAGCAAGGAGTGCTGAGAATGCGAGTTTGGAGTTTGGTTGTTGCGGTCACGATCTGTGGTTACATGGGCTCGCATGCGGTGGCTCAGGCCCCGGCGGCTGGCGGCAACAATGCCGCAGCGGCAAGTGCGTCTCCTGGACGGCCCATTGGAGTAGTTGACATTGGTCACATCCTCCAGAATCACCCGACCATGAAGAACGAAATGGAAGCGATCAAGGCTCAAATGGAAGCCGCCGACAAAGAGATGGCAGAGAAACGCGATGCGATCGTCGCGCAAATGGAACAACTCAAAGAGAAGTTTGCCGAAGGCACTCCCGAGTACGATCGCGCTGAAAAATCGATCGCTGAGCAGGACACGACCTTTCGACTTGAATTAGTCAAGAAGCGAAAAGAATTTGAAACGATGCAGGCCAATGTGTTGTATCGCGTCTATGGCGAAATCAACGGGCTGCTTGCCTTTCTCAGCGAACGAACCGGCACGCAGTTGGTTATCCGTGTGCATCGCGAAAAGATGGATCCCAAGAAGCCTGAGACCATTCAGACGGTCATGAGCCAAGATGTGCTCTATTTCAACCCGAGCATTGATTTAACAAACTGGGTGTTGGAAGCGATGACCGAACGCGCAAAACAGACGGCCGCTCGCGCGGGTACTGCTCCGAACCTAAAGTAGTCAGCCAACGGAGCTAGCGTTTAGTCAGCCGACGGCGCTAGCCGCGGGCAAATAATTAAAGCCGACGGCGCTAGCCGCGGGCAAACGATTGAATGAATCAGCCATTCACTCAACAATGAACTGACAAATGGAATACTGCGTCAAGCGGCCGGGCAGGCATCTGCTCGGCCACTCGCAGTTCGGGAAAAAGATTGTTTCCTATAGTGCGCTTAGACAGGGACGTCATGCGGGCTGATCGATACCAAACTACCTTAACCGGCCCTTGCTCTGTCAGCGGGCGTGGCTATTGGACGGGTGAAGCAAATACGCTGACGTTTTTGCCTGCGCCTGCCGGTACCGGTGTCCGTTTCGTGCGTACCGATCTCGCGGGTCGGCCTAGCGTGCATGCGGTTGCCGACTTTCGTTCCAGTGAACCGCTGCGAACGCAATTGAGCAACGGACGCTGCGAGCTGGCGATGGTCGAACATGTCATGGCCGCGTTATACGGCATGCGCATCGACAACGTTGAAGTCCACTGCACAGCCATGGAAATGCCGGGACTCGACGGAAGTTCCCTTGCTTACGTTTTGGCGTTGGACAATGTCGGACGCACCGACCTTCGCGTACGTCGTCCAACTTTGCATATTCGAGAACGGATTCGTGTTGGTAATTCGCAGCAGTGGATTGAGGCGGAGCCGAATCCACAGGGCACATTTGATGTTGAATATCGTCTTGACTATGGATCCAACTCGCCGATCGGCAAAGCCATTTATCAAGCGACCGTCTGTGAAGACACATTTTATCACTCCATTGCTTCGGCCCGCACCTTTATCCACCAGTCGGATGCTTTGGCACTGCAAAAGCAGGGCCTAGCGCAGCATGTCACCGATCGCGATCTGCTCGTTTTCGGCGATCGAGGTCCCATCAACAACAAACTTCGTTTCAACGATGAATGCGCCCGACATAAAGCGCTGGATCTGATAGGTGATCTAGCGTTGAGTGGCATTGATTTGGTAGGACGCATTACGGCTTGCCGAAGTGGACATCAGTTGAATGGACTGATGGCCGAACGACTACGAGATTTGTACACCAGTCAAAGCTCGTCCGTGAGGGCCGCTTAGGCAGACCCATGCAAAACAATACTCTTATATCCATTAAGCCCATCGCTGAAAGCTGGTTTGTATGGCCACAATCATAGCCCATACCGCCGTCGTTGATCCGCGCGCCGAACTCGACGAAGAAGTTCGTGTAGGTCACCACTGCGTGATTGGCGCCAACGTCAAAGTTGGTCGCGGAACCCGTTTGGAAAACAACGTAACGTTGACCGGCCACACCGTCATCGGTCGCAACAATCACCTGTTTCCGGGTGTTGTGATCGGCGCCGAACCCCAAGACCTGAGCTACCAGGGCTCACCGACCCAAGTCATCATTGGCGATGGCAATGTTTTTCGCGAGTCGGTGACCGTAAACCGCGCCACTGAAAAAGAAGATGGCATCACCTCGGTCGGCAGCAACTGTTACTTGATGACCTGTAGCCACGTGGCTCACGACTGCAAAGTTGGCGACCGTGTCATTATGGCGAACAACGTCATGTTAGGCGGACACGTGCATGTTGCGCATGATGCGACGCTTTCGGGCGGATGTGCCGTGCATCACTTCGCATCGATCGGTTGTTACAGCTTTGTTAGTGGCCTCAGTCGCGTTCTGCACGACGTGCCTCCGTATATGTTAGTTGAAGGTTTTCCGGCCCGTCCTCGGACGGTGAACGTGGTCGCGCTCAAACGCAAGAACTTCACCAGCGATTCGATCAAAGCATTGATGGAAGCATATCGACTGCTTTATCGATCGCGCGTGGGTATGGAACATGCCCGCGACATCTTGGCTGGCGGTAAGCCGTTGTTGCCCGAATTGCAAGTACTTTTTGATTTCATCGAAGATTCCCAGGGTGGTCGCCATGGTCGCGGCCGAGATCGGAGAAAAGCAGCGTGAGCGCTCTACGTTTGGCAGTCATCGGTGGCGGGCATCTTGGACGCATACATGCCAAGTTGGCGAAATCAAACGAGCAGTTTGACCTGGTAGGCGTGGCCGATCCTAGCCCAGAGTCGCGACAGCTGGTCGGCGAGCAGTTAGCGCTGACAACCGTGGCGGACTACCATGAGCTGATCGGTAAGATCGACTGCGCGATCATCGCGGCGCCCACCGTCGCCCATTATGAAGTTGCCAGTGCCCTACTGCGAGCTGGTGTGCACACATTGGTCGAAAAGCCGCTGGCTAGTACGACGGATCAAGCGCAGCGGCTTGTTCAAATCGCAGCCAGCCATCGCCGAGTATTGCAGACCGGCCATGTCGAACGCTTTAATCCCACCTGGACTACTGCTCAACCACACCTTGGTAAGCCCAAGTTTATCGAAGCAATCCGAGCTGGTGCTTACAGTGGTCGTAGCACCGACATTGGCGTCGTTATGGATCTGATGATTCATGACCTCGATCTGATTCTCTCACTCGATCGATCCGCCGTGGAAAAAGTGGACGCCAGTGGCGTTGCCTTGCTCGGTTCACACGAGGACATCGCGGAAGCCAGAATTACTTTTGCGAGCGGTTTGATCGCCAACATCCGCGCGTCACGCGTAGCCACCAGTGCCACGCGACGCATGCAGTTGTTTACCACCGAGTCATACGCCGACATCGATTTTTCTTCGGAATCCGTGCAGATCATCAAACCGTCGTCGGACGTTCTGGCGCGTTGCGTGGCTCTGGACGAGATGCCTGCGGAAGAGCGGATGCAAGCCAAAAATCACATCTTCGACAATTTGCTGCATACCGAACGACTGGCTGCACCAGGTAGGAATGCGATTCTTGATGAACAAAATGATTTTGCGCTCAGCATCCACACCGGCTCCGCGCCAGCCGTCAGTGGCGAAGATGGAGCTCGGGCCATCGAAGTTGCCTCTAGCATCTTAGAGACGATTCGCGCGCATGCCTGGGATGGTCGCGACAGCAAGTCCTGGCGAGTGGGTGCTTTGGCGACGCTGGAGCCTCGTATCCTGAGTCTTCCAAATGTCCATGAAAGCACCGAGCACTCAACTCCTGTTCGCCGCGCCGGCTAGAGTCGTCGTTCGCTCCGCGAACGAAACGCGCTGAGGCTATTCTATTCCGGTCTGCGCGTCATGAATCGTTTGCTGTTTAATTCACTCTGGTTTGTTTTGTTTTGGCTACGCTTCGTTCGCGGAGCGAACGACGACAGAGCGCGAAACGCCAGTGGCGTCCGCGAGTGTGGTCGCGGGCGCAGCCGCTGACGAGTTGATGACCGTCAATGAACCACCTCAGCGGCAGCTCTTGGGCTTGCGATATTCCGATCCGGGGCGTCGTCTGAACGCTCCATTCAATGCTGTTGACAAAGTTTGGGGCAGCTTCCAGCCAGATCGAATTCCCTGTCGTGAGTTCAACACCATCCAGTGACTTGTCGACCCCAAGCGCCTGGCACAAGCGTCCAGGGCCCGTCGTCAAACTACGGAGCTGAGCACTGGTCGAAGCCCCTGGTAGTGAAGCAACTCCCCGCAGCAGGGATTGTTGTTCGAGTCCCTCAAGTGGCTCGAGGGCGCGAATGAGCACTGCGCTGCCAATTCCGTCTCCTTCTGTCACGACGTTCAAACAAAATCGATTGTGTATCGAGTAGACGTAGAGCCGCCCCGCGGCTAGAAACATAGACGCGTTTCGGCGCCCAGGGCCGCGCGAACTGTGGCTCGCAGGATCGTCGCCAGACAAATAGGCTTCGACCTCGACAATGATCCCACTCAGCCGTTGGCCATTGCTCAAGCGTCGCACCAGGAGTTTGCCGAGCAAACGCTGAGCAACTTCGCTGGTTGGTCCTGCGTAAAAGTGACCGCCTAGTGGACCAGTCGCAGGGGAGAGATCATCGTTCACGTCCCGTTTGTCCTATTTGGTTTCGGCTGGTTGTTTTACGGCTGAAACATTTTTCACTTGATCGCATTGATACGCTACGTTTGGCAGAATGCGCGACACCATGGACTCCATTCGGATTCAATCTCGATACATTATCGCTTCACCACGCGACATCTTGCACTGCGGGCAAGTGGTTGTGCAACGTGGCAGAATCTGCGAGGTGACGGAATCTACCACACAACCTGCCGATGTTGACTTTGGGAATGCGGTTCTCTTGCCCGGTTTCGTCAATTGCCATACGCATCTCGAATTTAGTCATTTTAATGAACCGTTGTCTGCGGGTGCAAGTTTTCCCGAGTGGATTGGCGCGGTTGTGCGCCATCGTCGTCAAAAAGCGAGTCAACAAAGTGAAACAGAACAAGCGCAGGTGTTGCGATCTGCGTTGGTGCAGGGCGCGCGCGAGTGCTTTGCAACGGGAACCTGCCTGATTGCTGATATCGTCACTCCTCCCTGGGCGCTAACAAGTGTACCTCGTCCTGATGAATTTCGGACAGTGGCATCCGCGAACAACAATACAAGGCGCTTTTCCAATGGAATTCCGCCTCTTTCACCACGCGACTGGGAACAGCATCTGGGACCGGTTTCATTCCCCAGGATCATAGCCTGTCCTGAATTACTGGGGCTCGACGAACCTCGATTTCTACAATCGTTGCATTGGGCGAGAAAACTCCGCGCTACGGATCTTGCCCAGGTCTCTCCGGTGCTAAGCGGTTTTGGGATATCGCCGCATGCGCCTTACTCACTTTGGTCAAACGGTTTCAAAAGTTTGTTTGCTGAGCCGGCAATGCCGTTAAGCCTGGCGGTCATGCACATTGCGGAGAGCCTGGATGAACGCGAGTGGGCGAGTACCGGAACAGGAGCATTTCGCGCTGCTTTCGATCGCTTGGGCGTGCCCATGCCACATGAACGCGTGCAGATGGACGAAGCGATACGACTATTGCAGTCAACCGAGCGTGGACTGCTCGTGCATGGCAATTATCTGAGTGAACAAGAGATGGTGACGATTGCGGAGAGTCCCTCGTTGTCGGTCGTGTTTTGTCCTCGTACTCATGAGCATTTTGAACATTCCCAATATCCGCTTGAGAGTTTGCTACAAAAAGGTATCAACGTCGTGCTTGGCACCGACTCGCGCGCGAGCAATCCGGATCTCAACCTTTGGCTAGAACTTCAGTCTGCACGACGCAAGTATCCGAGTCTAAGTGCGGCGGCGGGGTTGGCGAGCATTACCAACGGGGCCGCGCGCGCGCTCGGCTGGCAAGCAGAATTGGGGACACTAGCGGTGGGAAAGCTCGCCTATATCAACGTTCTCGATGCAGGTCACGCGCTTAATCCAGAAAATTTGCTGGACGAAATCACAAAACCGGGTGACAAAGCCAACGGTGAGACACAGATCACGCCGCTGGCTTTCGCCCTCAAATTCGAAAATATCGCTTGAATCCGGAAGGGATCGATAATTCCTGGCATTCCGCGAAATGATTTTATCGTATAAGGCCTGCGCAATAGCAATTAGGGACCTAACTATGTTTTTAGCGCGCCTAATACTCTTGGCTAATTAACCTATAACTACGGTCCTTCGATCCGTTAGGGCTTAGCAATCATAGGTTCATTTATGGAATTGATCACATCGATATTTGTCGGACCGGTAGTCCCCGCGACGATCCTCCTCGGTCTTCTGCTGGCTTGGAGCCTATTGGCGATCATCGGGGCAGTCGACTTTGATTTTCCAGGATTTGGTGCGAATCTTGACGCCGATATTGACATTGATCTTGATCCATCAGCGGTGACTGGGACAGCGGGACTCGGCCTGTTTGCAAGTCGCTGGCTGAACATTGGTAGCGTTCCGCTCATATTGTGGATTGGAACATTTGGCGTTGCCTGGTGGTTCATATCAGCCATGTTGTGGGTCCTCGTCGATCAGCATTTCTTTTCACCACCCGGTTGGCTGTGGTCGAGTCTACTTGTCATGAAAAACGTGGCAATTGCGATCCCACTAACCAAAATAGTTACCAATCCAATGCGAGGTTGGTTTGCGACCGAGCGATTGACGGCGCAGTCGATTATTGGCAAGGAATGCACGATTAGCTCGCTGGAAGCGAGTCCCGAATTTGGTCAAGTGAAATTTAAGACCGACGGTGCTCCTCTGTTACTTAATGTTCGAACCGATGGACAGCATCTTGTTCAAGGTTCGCGTGTTTGGATTACTCATTACGACGCCAAGCGTCGCGTTTACATTGTCTCACCAACTGGAACCGATACGGCAACTCAGCCCCAGGACTAACAATGACACATCTATTGCTGCTCGGACAAGCCACTCAATTGCTTTTCATAATCGGCGCATCCATTCTCGCACTGATTGTGCTGGCCGTTGGATTTTTGGCGTTGGCAAGTCAGTTTTATCGCAAGGTAGGGCCGGACGAAGCGATCGTGCGCACGGGCTGGGGAGGGATGCAGGTGGTCACTGCCAGCGGTATCACCGTGGTGCCGGTCCTGCATAGCGCTGAAAAAATGGACTTGACGGTCAAGAGCTTCGAGATCGCGCGGACGGGTTCTGAAGGATTGATTTGCAAGGACAATATTCGAGCCGACATTCGCGTGGCGTTTTTTATCCGCATCGACAAGACTCAAGAAGAGATGCGCGAAGTGGCGCAGTCGATTGGTTGTCGTCGCGCCAGTCAAATCGAAACGATGCGCGAGCTGTTTGATGCCAAGTTTTCTGAAGCACTGAAGACGGTTGGTAAACAGTTCGAGTTTGTCGAGTTATATGACAAACGCGAACAATTCAAAGAGCAGATCCTAAAAGTCATTGGTACGGATCTTAACGGCTACAAGCTGGACGATGCCGCCATTGACTACTTGGAACAAACCAAACTTGAGCTTCTCAACCCCAATAACATCTTGGATGCAGAGGGCATCAAGAAGATCACTGAGTTGACGTCGCTTGAAAAAATCAAAGAGAACCACTTCACCCGTGAGCGCGAAAAAACGCTTAAAAAGCAGGACGTGGAAGCGCAGGAGACGTTGCTCGAACTGGAACGTCAACGAGTGGAAGCGTCGGAAAAGCAGAAGCGCGAGATAGCAGAAATTGAAGCCCGCGAGCAGGCCGGAGCACAAAAGGTGCGTGAGGAGCAACGGCTGGAATCGCAAAGAGCTCGCATCGCGACCGATGAAGAGTTGGGAATCGCTGAAGAAAACAAGAATCGCCAGATACTCGTCGCCCAGCGCAACAAAGAACGGACTGATGCAGTGGAACTGGAACGCGTCGAGAGAGACCGTACCTTGGAAGCAACCGAACGCATGCGGGTTGTTGGCGTGGCAGAGGTCGAAAAGGAAAAGGCGATTGAAACGGAGCGACGCAACATCCAGGAGGTTATTCGCGAACGAGTGATCGTCGAGCGGGCGGTCGTGGAAGAGAAGGAACGCATCAAGGATACCGAAGAAGTTGCCACGGCCGAACGGAAACGCAAGGTCGAAGTCATCGCGGCCGAAATGACTGCCGAGCAGGCGATGGTCAAGCAGGTCAAAGCAGCGGAAGCCGCCCGCGATGCCGCAGAACTGTTTGCCGCACAAGTCCGTGTGGAAGCGGAGGCGGATCGCGATCGCGCAGAAAAGAAGAGTGCCGCTACGAAAATGTTGGCCGAAGCCCACGCCGCCGAACATGCCGCAGAAGGCATGGCTGAGGCTCAAGTGCAAGAAGCCAAAGCAGCCGCAACCGAGAAACAAGGTTTGGCCGAAGCTCGCGTCTTGAAGGAAAAGTATCATAGCGAAGCAGAGGGCATTAGTGAAAAAGCCGCTGCCATGAAAGAGTTGGACGGCGTGGGTAAAGAGCACGAAGAATTCAAACTGCGACTCGATAAAGACAAGGCGATTGAAATTGCCGCAATTGATGCGCAGAAATCGATCGCTGGGCAACAGGCCTCCGTATTGGGTGAAGCGCTTCGATCAGCGAAAATCGATATCGTGGGTGGTGATGGAGAGTTCTTCGAGCAGATTTCCTCGGCCGTCAAAGGTGGCAAGGCGATCGACCGCTTTGTCAATAATTCTCGAGTCGCCACGGACATCAAGAACACGTTCTTTAACGGCGACCCGGAGCATTTCAAAGAGAGTCTGTCGCGGATGATGGATCAGTTCAATTTATCCAGCGGAGAAATCAAGGATTTGAGTGTGGCGGCCATGATCGCTCAACTGCTTTCGACCAGTGGTACCACCGAAAGTCTGCGACATCAGCTCGTTAGCCTATTGGGGACAGCCGGCGCACTGAATATGGCCGATCAGCCGATTGGAAAACTCTTGGGTGAACCCGACAACGCCAAGAAACGGTAGCGCGTCCCCAGTTCGTTCCATCGAATAGAATTCATGCAGCATGACTGAATCGCTAGCTTCCGGTACCTATGAAGTACTTCGCAATCGACTCCGCGAGGCGTCGCAGGACCTGCGCGAGCGCTTCGAACGACTCAACGTGGCCCGTTCGGCCGTGTTCGGCAACATCGAAACCAAGCTCGGTGCGACCGCGCACATCTCGACGGACCACAACTGCGTGCCCCGCGACCTGCTAGCCGTCGGCGACCGACTGCTGCTCGGGTACAACGTTCAGTTCGGCTTGAAGACAGAGATACGTTGCGAAGATGTTTTCAGTCTCTATCGCTTAGAAGGTGATATCGCACACTCTCTGTCTCTCGACGAACTGTTCACGCCGCAGTTTCGCCGCGATTTTGAAGAACTTTATCGCTACTACAAGAACACGACGTTCCTTCGCTTCTTTTCCGCGGGACCATTGCGGTACTTTGTTTTTCAAGTCGGCAAAACGACTGCCGATATCAAAGCCTTCAAATGGGCCATCGACGGCAACTCGCTAAGATACGTTGACAATCGAAGTGATCAAGAGGTGAAGCTCCCGGAGCAACACGCGTTTCGGTGGTTACGTGCCACAAGAGATCAACATCGCAGTGGTCTTCATCCGCACATTTCGGTGCAAGACATCGTGTTTGTCGAGTGCGTTGGTGGTGATTTGACGATTAAGATCGAAGACAACACCGAGGATGGAACGGGGATCTATTCCGAGCCGGTTGAAAATGCCGACCAGACGCTCGACGATGCAGAAATCTACTACTGCGTCCTGGGTAATTTGGTATTGCTCAAGATGCGGCCCTATTTGGAAAAGGATTTCCGCTACCTGGTCTATAGCACAAAGCGGCAACAGGTTACTCGGCTGGATGCGATCGCCCGCTCATGCGTGCTGTTACCCGACGACCATGGCATCATCTTTCCAAGCGGCCTGTTCCTACAAACGGGCTCACATAAATTGTTCGATCATGGCCTGCAGAATCTGCATTATGAACGTACGGTCGCCGCGCCCAACGGTGAAGATTATCTGTACTTGTTCACCGATCTCGATTCCGGAACGAGTCTTCACTTACGCTACAACTTGATTCGCCAAGAAGTTGATACTCCTTTCGTTTGTCATGGTCAAGCATTTTTCGACGACGGAACGCTGACGACGTTTCGGGCGCAAGAACATGCCCAGAAGCATCATGCGTTACAGGTATGGCAAACGCCGTTTGTTGGTCCCAACTTCCGAATCGAAGTCGAAACCGATTCGATGTTATATAAAATTGGCAATCGCGAATTAGTACGCGGTATGGCCGAATGCCAAGAACTGCTGCAGTTGATCGATAAAGATGATTCGTACGAAGATCTTTATGTCGATCTTTCCAAACGCGCCACCGACATCCTTGACGGATATTTTTGGATCGACCGCGAAGAGACGATGCAGCTTAATGAGCCGCTGAAAAAGATTCGCGATGCAGCCACCGCCGCTGTCGAAGAATTTGAAAAGGTCGTGCGTGTCAAACGCGAAACCGAACATGCAACAGGGAAAGTAGAGCGAGCTACGGAAGAGTTGCTTAAGACCATCGGTCGATCAACGTTCGATTCCGTTGACCAATTTGTGGCGCAACTCGCCTCCATCCGCGAACAACGTGGACATGCGATCGGACTGCGCGAACGTCGATACGTCGACGAAGCCGTTGTTCAACGTTTAGAGCTAACTTTAGCGGAAGCCGCCGAACGCCTCGGTCAGCGGTGCGTGCAGTTCCTGTTGACTCCCAAGTCGCTCGAACCGTACCGGGGTCGCATTGTCGAAGTCGAATCACGCGTTCCGAAGGTCTCGACCGCTGCCGACGGTCGCAAATTGCAAGACAACATCGTTGAGATTGGCGGGGAACTTGAACTACTGATTGAAACCGTCTCGCAACTGAAGATCGACGACCTTACGCAACGGACAATGATTGTCGATCAAACGGGCGATTTGTTGGCAGAATTGAATCGCGTTCGATCGGGTTTAAAAGCAAGAATTCGCGATCTACTTTCCAATGAAATGGAAGCGGATTTTGCATCGCAAACCAAACTGCTCGACCAGGCTGCCGCAGGCGCGATGGAAACCGCCGACACGCCAGAAAAGGTCGATGACGCGGATGATGCTGCAGTTGGAGGAGTTGGAAGGCAGGTTTGCGGAATTCGACGAACTGCTCGGTCGCTTGGCTGAAAAGCGCCAATCGCTGTATGAAGCCTTTGAATCGCGACGGCAACAATTGGTCGAAGCACGCTCGCGTCGGGCAGAATCGCTCGCGGCCGCGGCCGATCGGATCCTCCAAGGAGTCATGTCGCGAACCACACGATTGAAGGACGCGGATGCGCTCCGCTCCTATTTTGCCTCAGATCCGATGATCGACAAAGTTCGACAGATCGCCGCTCAACTGCAGAGCTTAGGCGACACCGTTCGCATGGAGGATCTGCATAGCCGACTCAAAGCGTTGGCGGATGACTCACTGCGACAACTGCGCGATCGACAAGAGCTGTTTGTCGGCGATGAAGGGGCAATCAAGCTTGGTCGACATCAGTTTAGCGTCAATCGCCAGCCCGTCGAACTGACTTGCGTCGTACGTGATGGCAAATTGCAATTGCATTTGACCGGTACCCAGTTCTTCGAAGAACTAGTCGATCCTGCGCTCGATAGCGCCAAAAACTTGTGGCAGCAATTGTTACCAAGCGAGTCAAACAACGTCTACCGCAGCGAATTTCTTGCAGCGCAACTATTCGATCAGGCGCGGCTCGGCAAGTATCAACCGCGCGATTTCTTGGCCAAGGATCCTGCAGCGCAGGTGGAATTTGTTCGAACGCAAATGCAAGGGCACCACGAGGAGGGCTATTCGCGCGGCGTGCATGATCGCGATGCAGCCAAGATCTTGCAAGTGTTGCTGGAGACGGACGAACAACTCGGTTTGTTAAGATACTCACCAGCCATACGAGGTCGTGCATGGTTGGTCTGGAGCGAACTGGTACCTGCAGAACGTCGAGAGCGAGTCGAGCGTTGGATCGCAGGTCTGCATACAGTTAAGAGGTTACTGCCGGGTACAGTCGCTAGTTCAGCTTATGCACGACGCTTGAGAATGTTGTTGCTCAGGTACGGCAAGCCAATTTTCGCGCAGCGAACGGGCGTGGAAAGTTCGGTTATCGACCCTACCGCAACGGAGTTGGAAGCGACAAAAGGAGCGGAATTCCTGTTCTACCAATTGCTTTCATCGCCAACCGAGTTTTGGGCCAGCCCGCGTGCGGTCGAGACACTTGCTCAATTGCGTGAGCATTTCCCGGCAGACCAACGAACGCAACTCTCAGAGTCGATAGCATCCAATCTGAACCAACCGCTGGCGGCTTGGACATTGGCGGTCGACGCGATTGATGGATATTTGGCTGGTCTCAAACAAGATGCTTCTCATGCCATTGACCCGCTTGAAAATTATCGATTCGAAATAGCCGCGATGCTGTTTAAGCCTGACCAGAAAGTGGCGGTGGGGTCCAAGGCGGCGGTTTCGCGGACCATTGATTCACTGGCCGGCGACCACCCAAGGATTTCGGGGGGAAAACTCCACGTTCATTTTCACGAATTCATGGCACGGCTCGATGGCTACCGGAATTTGGTGTTGCCACGCTTCATGGCACTGCGTGAAACGAAACAACGCCTGTTGCGGAAGGCCGATCAACAAATTAAAGCCAACGAATTCAAGCCCAAGGTCCTCACTAGCTTTGTCCGTAACAAGCTGTTGGACGAAGTGTACTTGCCAATCATTGGCGACAATTTGGCGAAACAAATTGGTGCATCCGGCGACGGAAAACGCTCCGACAGAATGGGGCTGTTGTTGCTAATCAGCCCTCCTGGCTACGGCAAAACGACATTGATGGAATATGTCTCCAACCGCCTGGGATTGGTGTTTGTAAAAGTTAACGGTCCAGCGTTGGGACACAACGTCACGTCCCTCGATCCCGCCGAAGCAACCAATGCTTCTGCTCGCGAAGAGGTCAAACGCATCAACATGGGTTTGGAGATGGGCGATAATGTAATGCTCTATCTCGACGATATCCAACACTGCAATCCTGAGTTACTACAGAAATTCATCCCACTTTGCGATGCCACTCGGCGGATTGAAGGTGTCTGGAATGGTGAAGCAAAGACCTATGATTTGCGAGGTCGTAAGGTGGCCGTGGTCATGGCGGGGAATCCGTACACGGAGAGCGGCGATCGCTTTCAAATCCCAGACATGTTGGCCAACCGAGCGGATGTCTATAACTTGGGCGAAATCATCGGCGAGTCCCGAGAGGCCTTTGAACTGAGCTACATTGAGAACTGTCTGACCAGTAACACCACACTGCAACCCCTGGCGCGGGTGTCGAGCCAGGATCAACGCGCCGTTATCCGTGCTGCGGA
This sequence comes from Pirellulaceae bacterium, assembly GCA_041753315.1. Lineage (GTDB taxonomy): Bacteria > Planctomycetota > Planctomycetia > Pirellulales > Pirellulaceae > Aureliella. The sequence goes on from JBGSUV010000073.1 coordinate 86,820, forward strand.
ACGGGGAACTGCAGAAGGCTTGGAACTCGAGAGCAATATCTCATCGGATCAATTGATCGATATGATGTCGGTGATCAATAAACTGAACCGGGTGCGTGATATCATTTTGCGAGTTAATCGCACCTACATTCGCTCGGCAGCTCAGGCCGACGCATATCGCACGGAACCGCCGTTCAAGTTACAGGGTAGTTACCGTAACATGAATCGTATCGCGGAAAAGGTCGTGCCGGTCATGAACGATGCGGAACTTCAGTCATTGATCATGTCCAATTACGAACAAGATGCTCAGACGCTGACTCGCGACGGCGAATCCAATCTTTTGAAATTCAAAGAGCTGCTGGGTACGTTAACGACGGAGGAATCGCAGCGCTGGGAGAACATAAAATACGCCTATGTCGAAAGTGTCCGCATGCAAGGATTGCAAGGCGAGGACAGTACGGCACAAGTGCTCGGCACTTTGACTGGCCTACGCGACGGCTTGGAGTCGATTCGGCGGACACTCGCGCAGGCCATCGCCGCTGATCAGTCTGGCGATCGAATCGTAGCGTTGCAGGAAGGCCTAGCCCATTTGAACGCTGGGCTCTCATCCCTGGGTGGACAAGTCACCGACGCGATCGCCTCTGGAGCGAAGAGGATGGAAATGGCCAGCAAGGAATTGCCAGAACAAAAGGTGATTGTGCAACATTCCGTCCCGCGCGTCATGACCGATCTCGTGCGAAGTCAATTCCAGCTTCTCTACGACGGTTTGCGACCTGTCTTGGAGTCGTCCGCGGTGAACAAGACGCAACTCGAGCAACTTCGCATTGCCATTGAAGACTGTCTGGCACAATATCGAGCGATGCAGAAAGAGATCGAAGCGTCGGAAGAGTAGCGCGCCGAGTTCATTGCGATTTAACCAATAAGTATGCAGTCGGGAGAGCGAGGCATTTGTCGGCCTTTCAGGCCTTTGCGCTACTCGACTATTTTCACCGGGGCCTTCGACGCCTTCGACCCCGGAAGAGGGAATACCAACCCTTCGGGCTTATATCGTCGCCTGCGCAAATCCAAACCCTCGCAATTCCAAACCCGTGCAAAACGCCGCCTGCACAAATTCAAACCTGCCATTCCGTGCAATTCCCAGTCTGTTCAGATCGTCGCCAGCTCAGTTGGGAGGCGCATTGAAAAAAATTTGACACATTGCCTCTTCGGAAGCAATTTTTGCGGTTTCCGCCGTAGCTCTAAGAGCAAAATGTTGCCCCGGCGTCTATAATTGCGAAGTCACTTTCGTGGAGGAAATTATGGCTTTGTTCCGATTTTGTTGGTTATTGCTCCCGTTTTGTTTGGCCACCGCACCTGCCGTAGAGGCTGCTTTGGTTGTTCAAGGGTACACACCGGAGCTCCATGATCGCTTTAACAACGACCCGTCGTTTATCGGTAACCCTTACGATTGGTCGGGTGTCGGTCGCAACACGGTGGATAGCGCTCGTTGGGGGACATTGATAAGCCCGAGCTTTGTCGTTACCGCTTCGCACTTTCCCGTCACGGGTACCATGCGGTTCTACGGAACCAACGACCCCAACGGACCGTTCGAAGAGCGAACCATTGTTCAGAGCATGGTGATAACGCCATCGGGACCAGGCTCGCTTCCTTCGGACATACGAATCAGCCGCTTGAGTGCTCCCGTGACCAATAGCGCTTTTTACCCGATTCTAGACTTGCCTCTCGATAGTGGTTACATCGGTCAAACGATTTTTACGTTTGGACGCGATGCCACGACTGGCGTGACATCACAACGACTTGGACGAAACGAAATTGACGCGATTTTGCCAGGCTATGAAGAAACGGTCGGCGGGATCGACTACCGAGGTGATATTTTTGTGTTTGACTACGATAATCCAGGCGGAGTTGGCGCCGACGAGTCGTTTGTTCAGAGCGGTGATTCAGGAGCTCCCTCGTTTGTTATCGTCAACGGGCAGCCCGTCTTGGTTGGACTGCACTGGATCAACTACCAGACAACTGATTTTGGCGGCTTGTATGGAAGAGGTTCCGGTGACACGCTGATCTCGCGGTTTGTCGATGAGGTGAATATTGCCATGGCCAGCACTGGCAGCGCCGAACGGCTTACGGTGCTAACTGCCGTTCCGGAGCCATCGAGTTTGATCGTTGGCATGGCGAGTCTTAGCGCACTTGCGTTTCGCCATCGTCGACGAAAGATCGTTTAACAATCTGGCTCGTCACTTTCTAAATTGGTTAACTTGGCTCATTGTTTCCGCCCAGTTTCCTTCGAAGCGCAGAGCGCGATCATCGATGTAGACGAGGGCTGGCGGCTTGTGTTCACAAATTCCGTCAACTTCAATTCCATGTTTTTCGAGCCATTTGGCGATAGCCAGTCGGCCCGCTTCCGTTGCACAGCGAGCCGAGTGGATCACTACGTCATATTCCTCGCGCAGCCGAGCAATGGCTCGATCCGTGCCATGGATGGGAGGATCAGGAATCGACTCGGCACCACACCAACCGCTGCGATAGGAGTGCACCACTCCATCGAAATCGAGGCAGATCGTTCGTCGACGCACCTCTATCCCCGATGTATGGCAGGTAGCTCGATCGGCCAGGCGAGTTGCCAAGATCCGATCGATGGCATCGTGGCCAGCTAGCCACTGATCTTCCGACCATGCTTCTTCCGTGTAAACGCGCGTGTAATGATCGTGTGTGTGGTGCCGCCCCGGTAGTCGCAGCCAATCGCCATAATGATCCCACCGCGGGCTTCCCGGAAATATCTCCGGCGCTTGATCTAGTCCTCGGAGTGCAAAATCGGCGACAAGTTGCTTGCCAAATTGATGCACGCTGCGGGTACACATGGGAGACTCGAAGAGCACGATCAGATGAAATCCTCCGCGACCGTTCGAGTCGAACAGAAGTGGGTCAAACTGCTTGGCAACCAGTGCGCGATACCAGTGTCGTGCTGCTACAAAGTTACCTTGCGGTGTCACGGATAGTTCTTCGTCATCATGTAAATCGACATCGATCGCCAGCCAGCGCGACGTATGATCGGACGATGCACTGTGCAGGCCGAGGACTCCGCTGACTTGAGAAGTGCGAAAGTGCTTCTCGAGCGATTCCTGGTCCAAGAACACTTTCCCACGCTCATCGCGAAATGGAGCCGTGATGGCTTGGTTGACCACACCGGCTTCGGTGTTCCGGTATTTCTTAGCCAAATAGCGTCCCCACACATCGGTCCGATTGACCATGCAGCGCATGGTCCAACCAGCCAACTCAGCCGCTCGCTCGCGCCACTCATCTGCAATGCGGTCAAAATACTCCACCAGGAGCTCCTCGCTCAACTGTTCCGCTTGTTGCAAGCAGCTTGTATAATTAAGGGATAGATGATCTTTTCCGAAAGAAATCGATACATGACCACTGAGGTTACACAGCTTCCCGATCTATATCAACTGCTGGGCCTGGAGCCTTTGGAAGCAGATCGCAGCAAAATTGAGTTCGCTTTGAAACGCGTGCTGTCGCAAGCCAAAGGCTTGCGGTCCCAACACCCCAAGCAAGCGCAGCGGCTCGTCCGCGTGGTCGAACTTGGCAAACGGCACTTGCTCTCGTCGGATGCAAAGGCAAAGTACGATGCACGATGGCTGCAGGTCCACAGGGACACCGCATCGACAGCCGAAGCTGAATGTTCCAAATGGGACACGCGCGAATTGGAGAAGTATCTGCCCGCGGGTGATCCATTCCAGTCCTTCGATGTGGCAACCTTCCTGGAAGCTTCCGAATCAATCCCGCTTGCCAACTATGCAGCTGACTACAATAAGCTTCTGCAGATGTTACAGCGCAGTACCCAGTCGGAGCAGGCAAAGGCGAACGCCGAGCCAGCCACGTTGCCACCAACGCCAGCATATGCAGCGGTGCCGTTTGCCGCTGTGAGTGCAGCCGCTCCGAAAGTTGCACAATCTGCGCCGATAGTGCGCTCAACGCCACGCACAGCATCGCTTGCAAAGCAATTGCGGAGCAAGCGAGATCGATCACTTTTGATGATCGCTGCGGGGGTGCTATTGAGCCTGGCTGTCGTGCTGAGCGTTCTGTTTTGGATCATGAATCCAGCTGATTCCGAATCGACTAACACGCTTGCGGCCAATCCAAACCCAAACGTTGTCGATCGTAACCCAAGTCGCGCAGCACCCGAAGCTTCCGAACCACGCCGAGGTAGCGGGTTGCCGAGAGTAAAAGGACTCGACTCCTCGCAAACCACCGACGCCGTGTTCGCGACCAACCGCGATGGAAGTGTCGAAGATGGTTCGACCCGATCGGATGCAAATGACGAATTAGACGAGATGACTGGGGGCATGGATGATCCAGCGATGGCAGATCCCATCGGTGATTCCATACCGATGGAGACAACGCCAACTGAGCCGATGAGCATGTCGCCGTCAGAGACAGATCCTGCCGACCCTGAAGAGGAGAATATGGCAGCGCCTGAACCTGTGCTCACCGAAGATGAAAAACAGGCTTGGAATGAGATAATGTCCACCACTCGGGGCCTTATCGGCGACCAAGCATACGCCAACGCTCAGAAGCAATTGCTTCAAGCGACGGGAATGGCGAAGTCCAGCGAGCAGCGTGCTCAGCTTGAACGATTGTCGATGATCGCGAAGTTGGCTGAGGAATTCCATACAGCACTGGTGAGTGCTGTGACGGCGTTAGAGGCTGGGGAGATGATCAAGGTCAAGACCAAAGAAGTGGTTGTAGTCGAAGTGTCACCCGAGAAAATTATCATCGAGAGCGAGGGGCGACGAACTGAGACCTATCAACTGACGGACATACCGATTGGCCTAGCCTATGCATTGGCGGATCTAAAGTTAGACTTGGTACATCCGAGTTCAAAAGCCCGAAAGGCCGCTTTTTGCCTCGTTCACCCGAGAAGTAACGAAATCGTCATGGTCAACGCACGCGAGATGATGGCTGAGGTGATCGCTGCAGAATTGGTCCCAGAGGACTTCATGAAAGTGTTCGACGAAGACTATAGTTTGCTTTCAAAATAGGACATTAATTCGTTGTCGGTTCTTTCCATCAAAGCACCTGTCGCAGTTCAGTGGATCGGAGCTGTAGACGGTTATCTCCAGCTCATCGATCAAACGCTACTTCCGTCGCAAATTCGCTACATCGAATGCCGTGATGTGGCCACCGTTTGGGAAGCGATCAAGTTGCTAAGAGTCCGTGGCGCTCCGGCGATCGGCATAGCCGCTGCCTACGGCGTGTTGCTCGCCGCAGGCGAGTCGTCTCAGGACGCGCGCCGCGCGGCTGCAGAGGCAGCGGACTATTTAGCGACCAGTCGCCCGACTGCCGTAAATTTGTTTTGGGCGTTGGACCGCATGCGTGGTGTGCTGAATAACCCAAGTAGTGCGAGCGACCTGAGAATGGCGCTGTGGACCGAAGCCTGTGCCATTCATGAAGAAGATCGAGCGATGTGTCACGCGATCGGACGGCACGGTGCAACGTTGATCCCTGAAAAAGCGACGTTGATGACCCATTGCAACGCGGGTGGATTGGCGACCGCCGAATATGGCACAGCATTAAGCGTCATGTTCACCTGCCAGGATCAGGGAAAGGAGCTGCGAGTATTCGCCGATGAAACCCGTCCACTCTGGCAAGGCGCGCGACTTACCGCCTGGGAACTTCATCAACGCAGTATTCCAACAACAGTCATATGTGACTCCATGGCAGCTCACGTGATGCAGACGCAACACATTGATGCCGTAATTGTCGGAGCCGACCGCATTACAGCTCGCGGCGATGCCGCCAACAAAATCGGCACGTATGGCTTAGCAGTGTCCGCCAAGTACCATGGCGTTCCATTTTATGTGGCAGCTCCCAGTAGTACCTTTGACATGCAATTGACCGATGGAGCGGACATTCCGATTGAACAACGCGATCCGCTCGAAGTGATCGCACCTTATGGCCATTCCATTGCTCCTGTTGATATCGATGTTTACAATCCCGCGTTTGATGTTACCCCCGCCGAGTTGATTACTGCGTTAATAACAGAACGTGGTGTCATTCAGCCTGTGACAGCAGCAAACATCAAAACCCATTTCGCGTGAATGCTATATGGAAGTCGACCTCAATAGCAGAACGACGGTCGGGGTTGATATCGGGGGAGCCAATTTAAAACTTTCCGATTCCTCAGGGCAAAGTTTGTCGGCACCGTTTCCCATGTGGCTTCATTGCGAGCGATTGGGAAGTACGCTTGAAACGATGCTGACGCAATTCTCCAAGAACATTGGCCTGCGCCTTGATGCGCTGGCCCTAACCATGACTGGCGAATTAGCAGATTGTTTTCCCACACGGCGAGTGGGGGTCGAGCAGATCTTGGCGGAGGTGAGGCAGGCATTCCCTGAAGACAAGACCTTTGTGTATGGTGTCGATGGCAGTTGGAGTAGCCCTTCCGAAGCGTGTCGAGTGCCCTGGAAAGTCGCAGCCAGCAACTGGCATGCATTGGCATCATGGGCGCATCAAAGTCAATTGGCTCACCGCTACGGCAGTGGTTTGAATTATGCACCACAAGCAATCGTCGATGTGGGGTCGACTACGGTGGACATCATACCGTTGAATGCGAGCGGAGTGGCAACCGCAGCGGTCACCGACCGTGAGCGTATGCAATTCGGACAACTTGTCTACACCGGCATGCAGCGAACTCCGGTGGCCGCGATGCTCGCGAGCGTTCAACTAAAGGGAGTTCCATGCCCGCTGATGGCAGAACGATTTGCAACCAGCGACGACGCATATCTAACACTAGGCTGGGTTGACGAAAACCCGGAAGACAATGACACGGCCGACGGACGTCCAAGAACAGTAGATTGCGCCAGAGCTCGATTGGCGCGTATGGTCGGAGAAGACATCGAGACGCTCGATCACCGCACCATTCAAGAAATCGCTGAGCAGATCATCAGCGCTCAAGCCACGCAAGTTGCTTCTGCGCTTGCTCGAAACGTCAACATCCACTTGTTGCGTGACGGCCAACCTGTACACGATAGACCTTCGAAGTCTGTGATGCCTGTATTGCTAGTAAGCGGGCATGGTCGACCATTGATCCAGCAAGTTACCAAGAGATTGGAAATCGAACAAAACAGACTTTTATGGTTGGAAGAAGCTCTTTCGCCGTCGGCAGCCCGCGCCGCTCCAGCGATGGCAGTTGCATGGCTGTTGACCCACGCAAGACACAAATGTCGTTGATTACTTCCCCCCGCTTGAATGCAGGCGGAACACGTGAATTCCCATGGGAAGGGTCGTCCGGGGCGGTCAATCAGGGCCGGGGAGGGGCACTGTTGATTAATCCATTCACATTGGCGAGAATTGGCGCCGGGGCTGACGCATCTATTTTTCGGGAATCGTTCCGGCACGTTTGCTTCGTTTCGCAAGGTACTTACCGTGAGGATACCGTTATGCGTCAGAGGATTATAACTGGATTCGTACTTTCGCTCATCTTATTGACCACTTACGTATGGGGACAATCGGGGACGCTGCCGAGAAGCTCCGTCGACGTACTGCCACCTGGAAAAGACCGCTCAGAGACGGCCCGCGAAGATGAGTTGGCTGGCCAGTTGCAGCGTTTAAAAGATGCAGTTGGAGGTATGGGCCCTAATCATCCCCAATTGGCGAAATCGCAGCAGCGCATACGTGATCTTGAGAGCGACTTGGCGGCGCTTCGAACCGTTCCCAATCCGTTTAACGAGTTGGAGCAGAAAGGTGTTAAACCGCAAGATATCGTCGAACGTTTGAATGAACGAGAATTGCGCACGTTGGTCGTTCGCTTGGCCGTTGATCTCAAGGACCTTCGACAGCGAGTCCTGGAGTTGGAGCAAGCAAACCCGCGTCGCTTCTAGACGCCAAGTCTGAAACGAGGGCCGACAGATTTTCGGTGAGGCCTATTGGCACTCACAATCTGCTGGGCTCAGTCTTTCTTCTCCCCGAAGACCATGTAGCTTGCGACTTGCTACAATTCCGCCAGAGGAGCATGCCTATGTCGAACTGCATTGGAATTCGCGCCTGGATCGATTTTGCGTTCAAGAAGATCTTTGGCAAACTGGGAAACGAAGTCTGCCTGATCAGCTTACTGAACTCGGTGCTCGATCTGCCGAAACCCATTGCGTCAGTGGAGTTTCTCAATCCGTTCTCGTTGAAGGAATTCGAAGAAGCCAAACTCATCTGCGTCGATGTCAAGGCGACCGACACGGACAATCGAGTCTTCATCGTCGAAGTGCAAATTGTTGTCTCGGCGAGCTTCACGAAGCGAGCGGTCTACTACGCGTCGAAAGCGTATTACGATCAACTCTCTCCGGGACAAGGCTACGGCAAGCTGAAAGCGACGTATGCGGTCTGCTTGCTCATGCGTACACTTTGGCACGACGAGCGGTTGCACCATCATTTTCGACTGGTGGAAAAGGAATCGGGGGAAGTTCTCCACGACGCGATCGAGATTCACACGGTAGAATTATCAAAGTACAATGTAGAGTTGGGTTCAGTATCCCAGACGAGTGTGCTGGAGCAATGGTGCTACTGGATCAAGTATTCGCATGAACACACCGAAGATGAACTGCGGACGCTGCTCCCGGGGCTCGCCTTTTTGCAGGCAACGCGCGAGCTGAACGCAATACGCGAAGTAACGGAGGAGAGGCAGATGTACGACTCGAGAGAAAAGGCAGCCCTGGACATTCAATCGGGACTGATCGACGCACGAGAGGAAGGGCTCGAGAAAGGGCTTGAGAAAGGACTTGAGAAAGGCGAGATTAAATTGATACGCACTCTTGAGGAAATTCTTGGCGAACCGGTAACGGATGAGTCCGCGTTCGAGAGCCATAGCTTAGAACAGTTGCAGGCGATAGCCACAGAGCTTCGCAACCGAATTCTGGGGCGCTTGTAAGTGATTTTGATTTGTGATCGCAGTTGGCGTGCCCAGCGATCTGCGCTACTGCCAACAGATTTTCGAAATTGCCCAGTCATTCCTCTCCCTCCGCTGTTTCTGAACCGGACGAGCAATGAGATATCGGGCAACCAACTTCCTGTCTTTCGTAGCCAATGTTTACGGCGAATGATGCCAAACGACAGGGCTCACAATCCAACATATGCTTTTTAGATTATGATTATCTAAAAAGAAAATGTCCCGCCATCGCAACAATTCACGTCTATTGGCAACTTGATGTACGCCAAGCTCTTTGGCTGCGTCGTTCTTAACGATCGACCGGTGAGCCTTTTCGCTTCCTGAACTTTCTTTTTAACGACTGGGGATTTTCATGTCCGTATTATTACGCCCTTCTTTTTTTGCGGTTTTTGCTGTTCTAACAGGATCGATGTCGATCGGTTCTCAGTTCGCTGAAGGTCAGACCGTGGAGATCCAAGGAATTCGCATTGGTTCTGTGGACGAAGGTGATGACGCGCAGGCAAGCACGGGTGCGGCGATCGCCATAGACGGACTCTCGGGTGGAGTCTCCTCCTTTTCAATCGGTGGTCCAGCAGGGTTCTTGCCCTTGGGCGGTGGTTTAGTTGGTGGCGTCGACCCTGACAATCGCTCGCAACTATTCGACCTCTTATCCAATCAATCAGTCCGCCGGGAACTTAAGCTAACCGAGCAGCAAATTGAAGGGGTGCAGTTGATCATGCGTGAAAGTGGGAAACGCATGCAAACTCAAATTCGCGCTGCCATGGAAGACATGAAGGAAGGCGATGGAAATTTGAAGCTGGACTTTGGCCAACTCATGAAGGAAAAGCAAACGGAAGCGGAAAATGCCATTGAGGAGATCCTACTTCCGGAACAATTAAAGCGTGTTCGACAATTGGCCTACCAGATCGAAGTGGCAAGCGAAGGACTCGGCGAATCGCTCGTCAACGGCCGTTTGGGGAAGGATATTGGAGTGTATGATGATCAGAAGCAGCACCTGACTGATCGAGCCCGGGTAATTGAGGAAGAGTTGCGTTTGGCAATTGTGAAAGTACAAATGGCGGCTCGGGCCAAGCTGTTTGCTGAATTAACCCCAGACCAACGCAAAGAAGCCGAAGCCTTGCTTGGAACCTACTTTCAATACGAACAGCCCAACGTTGGCGCACTGCTTCGCGAAAAACTGAAAGAAAAAGACAATGACGGAAAGCCAGCGACCAAACGATAATTACCAACTTCCTGGACAGGCTGCTCCACGAAATTCACTATTTGTCATATTGCTGGTGCTAACATTCATTTCGTTATGCGCCCGAACACATTGCTGGGCGCAAGACACCTTGGCCGCGCCACAACTTGAACTGCGTGGTCCGGCTGGCCAAACAGTAATCTACACCGTTCGCTATTTTAGCAATCATGTCGCAGGAGAAACGATCCACTCGCGGGTCGACCTTCCTGCCGACGGCTCTCCGCTCGAGCTTCAATCGCTCGATTTTGGTTACGATGGACTGCAGGTTCAAATTGCAGTGGCAACGTCGCAGCCATTTTCAGTTCGCTTGCTGGATGGCGACCAAGTGCTTCGAGAAAAGTCGACTCAAGCTGCCGGAATGATCGATCTACGTTACGGAGGAGTACCTGAGGGAGACAGCCTGACCATGCCGCGAGCCTTGTTGACTCCGGCGGAATCGCAGTTTGTCGAACGTTTCATTCAGGGCATTCGTCTGGGTAGTGCAGAACCTCTTGTCTCCTCGCTGCCGTTGGCCAATATTGACTGGCAAACTTTGTCCACCTACTTCGACACGCTCACTCGCGAACTTGGCGTCCCACAAACAGAAATGAAAGAGCAGCTGGACGGCTGGATAAGCTGGGAGGGAAGCCTGGGTGCGCGCGTCTTGTCAGGCAAAGTGGAATTCACAAACGGCAGTTGCCACTTCAAATTAATGCAAATTGAGGGAAAGCTGGTTGACGTGGTACCACGTGCGCCGGCCTTGGCGGAAGACTGGATGGACCAACCACCCAAGTCGCTCGATGCCTACATTGCGCAGGCTCACCGTTTGACACAGGCGCTTTTAGCAGGAAATGTGAGCGGTGGACAACTGCTCTTTTCGCAGCGTTATCACGAAGACGTTACGGTCGAGGTCGTCGAAGAACTCAGTAGGACGCTGCGGGCGATGGTGGACGACCACGACCCTACCTTGGAATTCAAAAGATTTGATTTTTCGCTTGCAGCGCCCCAGTCGAGCGATCGACGCCTGCGCATTCACTCGGTGATCAAGAGCGATTCCGGCCAACGTTGCCTTGGACATGTCGACTTTGTTTTTCCAAGCGGCGAGGATGTGATTGGTCGCGGCCACTTGTCATCCATTTATATTCACGAAGCGTGGAATTCAGCCGCACCGGAACTCGCACAGCACTTGGCGGAGATGTTGAGTTCAGTTGGCTCCGAGGAGCCTCGATCTGTAGCCACCAAGTGGATGAAGCGCATGCATCCAGAACTACAGCCGCATATTGACCAGGACAAACTTGCTCAGTTCATCGAGTCGCTGGGGCAAGCCATTGGGACTAAAACCGGGGAGATTGACTTTGACCTGTGGGAATCATCCGAAAGCCAGCAGTCGACCGGTTCCACGGCCTATGGACCCGTAGAATTCGCCCTTGCACCGCAGACGACGGTGCAATCGCATTGGTCTGACGACAAATGGATTGGCTTAACGTTTGTTTCTGCTCAAGTAGCGATGTCGACGTTGGATTTGATTCCTCAGTATCAAGTTGTTCAAGATCGAGGCGTTCGAATTTGGACCCATTTATTTGGTGGACAATTTGCGGCCGCTCATGAGCTTCTCGACAATCGCTTTCGCGAGCGTTTCACTTTGGTGCAGTTGACGGAGTTGTGCGAAGAGTCTGAATTTCCAGAGCTCGCCCAGCTTCGAGCAGTCACGCTTGATCGAATACGTGTTTTGGAACGGGATAATCGACCGCAGGCAACGATGTTCAGTGCCTATTTCATTGCAGAGTTCGTCGACGACAGTTACTTTCCCGTTAGCTGTGAACTGACGTTCGATTCACAAACCTCGACGTTCTCGATCATGAATTTTAGCACCGATGTTGTGCACACGTTCCCGATCGCAGCGGAGGAGATGCAGCTACAGTTTTGGAATGCTTTTGCGAATGCTGACCCCGCTGCAATTGGCAGAATGGTCTCTGAGGCAACGCGCCAGAACATTCAGCCAGTCATATTGGCGGCCTTCTTATCCGAGTTGCAAGAGTTGCTTGGAGTTAACGAGGGTACTTTATTAAGACCTGCAACACGAATGCTGCGGGAGTACGACCTCGGTAATCAACTGCTTCGATTGAACAGTCAAGTGGTTGGCCCCAAAGGAATCGTCGATGTGGAAGCGAGCTTTGAAAGGAAGACTCTACGGAATTTCCACTTTAAGCACCCGGCGTTGTCCGATTTTGTTCACCGGATCGCAGACCAGACGTTTTTGGATAGTTCATCAAACCAGTTTATCGACAGTTGGTTGTCCGCAGAGAACTTGCGTCCTGAAAACCGAGATCGCTTGGCTCGGTTCCTAACCGCCGAACTCAGGGGCGATGCAGGCATGAGTCGCTTGGAAGAACTTCACCGTCGAATTCTGCTGGAAGCTGGTGAATTGGTCTCGGTCGAAATTGTGAGTCGCACACCGCTTCGTGGAGCCAATTTATTCGACATTGAGTTGCTGGTTCAGTTGGAACGAGAGACACGTACCATTCGCTTGACGTACGAAGTGAATGCCATTGAAGGTGTCATCGCCGCGGTTGAGGTAACAGGCGGAAGCGAATAAGTTGTGCCGGGCTTAAAAAAGGCTCGCAAGAGTCTTAAAAGTTAGATTTTCGCTAGCTAAAGAAATCTAACTTATATTCCAGTTGTTAGTCTTACTTTTGCCTTTCTCGACATTCAAATAAAGCGCGTGAGTTGTATCGCTTAGGAAACCAGGTCCTGAAAGAGTAGTCGACGTAAATGCTGTACGATTGCCCCCAATATTGTCCCCCAATCGCTTAGGAAACAGCTATAGCCGAGGGTACGACTTGGCTTGCGTTTTCCCAAGGATTATTCTTATGCAATGGGAAATTCGGGCGTTGAGATAGGCAAGAGGAAAAAAGTCGACGAAAAAACCGCCATCAACCTTCAGGTCGACAGCGGTTAGATTGTCTTTCACAAAGGAAAGCGTGTTCGGTGAGGAAGAAGTCCTAAGACTACTTCTTCTTAGCAGTCTTCTTCTTGGCAGTCTTTTTCTTAGCAGCCTTCTTAGGAGCAGCTTTCTTCGCTGCTGCTGGTGCTGCTGCCTTCTTTGCCGCCTTCTTAGCTACCTTTTTCTTGGTAGCAGCCTTCTTCTTTGCCACGTTTTTCTCCTCCGCTAAAACGGAAAACCTGGAGACAAGGCATGTTGACGACAACAGCCACATGCTGACGTCGCCCCGTCTCCGAAATCAAGAAAATCGACATCTCAACTTTGATCTTCGCGGGGCCACCGCTTTGTTAGATCGATGAAATGACAATTGCCTATGTCCTTGAATGTATTTGTACGAAACAAATCGACGAATGCAATATCTTTTCAACAATTTTTAAACATATTTCTGACAATTTTTCCACAATTGATTCTTTTGAATGCGAAAGCGTTGTCACATCGAGTTTTTTAGAGGGTGTTGACCGTCGCAAGACTCGTTTTCAAAACCCGCGATGTCCACCTTGCAACATCTGCCAATTCGAAGCTGCGAATAGCAAGAACATCATCCCAGCACCAAACTGGTCGCGCGACAAAAACCAAAAGCCCACCAGCAGCCCTGTTCCAATCGAAACCATGCACGCCATCTGCTCTGGCCGCTCAACGCGGCTGAGGAGCAACGTGTTGCGCATGATCTGCCCTCCATCGAGAGGCAAGATCGGTGCTAAGTTGAACAACGCCCACGCAATATTAATCCACACCAATGAACTGAACAGGACAACGACGACAATCGAACTGGGTTCACCGGTTTCATATAGCGAGGTACCCAGGAACTGATCCAACAGTTGCGTTTCATTTAACTTAACGTGTAAAAGTATGGCGATTGCCCACGCTGCGATACCAAACACGAGTTGAATGGCCGGTCCTGCGGCCGAAATAATGATTTGGTCCATGGGCATAGTTCGACGTTGACGAGCACCACGCCAACTCGTGAACGAATCAGGGATAGCAAGTCCACCAAAGTGATAGAGTACGATGCGACTGTGCAAGCCAAAGTAATGCATCGCCAACGAATGCCCTAACTCATGGATGAGAATCGACACAAACATGACCGCAATCCATACCATTAGGAGCACGGGCGCTCCCGGTGAATCCTCCACTCGCCCAAGAATACTGCTCATATCCCAACCTAAGATGGCTGCCACCAACCAGAATCCCCATGCAACTCGCACTGGGAAACCGAGGAATTTGAAGTTCCAGTCGTATTGGCTTAGCCCTGGCTCTTGAAGCATTGGAAATTCTACTAAAGGATTCGAATATCGTAGTAAGCGTGGCCGACGGCGACACTACATCTGCATGCGTGCGCGCTCAATCAGTTCCGTCGCGCCAATTGCACGTAATTCTTCCGCCAAACTCTCGCCGATTTTGTCTGCTTGGTCAATCGCACCTGCCAGCTCGGCATTGAGCACGGTTTGCCCGTCCAACGAAAGCACTCGGGCAGTTAATCGTAACTCTCCATTCAACTCAACTTTGCCCAGTGCAGCCACCGGAGCAAGACAACCTGCCAGCAGCGATCGCAATAACGCGCGCTCGGCAGTGACTTCTGCAAAGGAGACTGCGTGGTTGAGCTGTTCCAGTGCCTGACGAGTCGCATGGTCGTCGTTACGGCACTCCAATCCCAACGCACCCTGGCCAATTGCGGGCAACAAGCGATCTTGTGGAAGCTCTTCAGTGATCAAGGGCAAGAGCTTAAGCCGAGTTAATCCGGCGACTGCAAGAACGATTGCATCGAAATGCCCCTCCTCTAACTTGCGCAAGCGAGAATCGACGTTTCCGCGAATGTCAGCAATTGTTACGTCTTGCCGCCAAGCCAAAAGCTGTGCACCACGCCGCGAGCTTCCTGTCCCTATGCGCGCGCCCGCGGGCAACTGCACAAACAGCTCTCCCGATCGACTGATAAGGCAATCGGCCGTTGTTTCGCGTTCAGGAACGGCCGCAATGCACAATCCATCAATGGGAATAGTGGGCAGATCCTTCAGGCTATGGACGGCCACGTCGACCCGTCCGGCGATAAGTTCACGTTGGATTTCTTTGGTGAACAACCCCTGCCCGCCAACTTGACTGAGCGATTGCGTCGACACGTCGCCTTGCGTAGCGATGATGGTCAGTTCGACCTCATGTCCTCTTTGACGCAACTGCGCGGCGACCCATTCCGCTTGCCACAACGCCAATTTGCTGCCACGTGTTCCAACTCGAATCGTCGCCAACGGATTTTTCCTAGAATTTCAGTGATCTCTTTTATCCTCTAAGTGTACATCCCAATGGCCAACGCGTCAGCAACGATTGCCAATCAAAATCGCTCAATAGACTCCCATGCTCAAGTTATTTACGATAAATGGCGGCTTCAGAGTTTGCACCAACCGCCCCGCGGGACATAGCAGCCATACCAATCGGAACATCGTACATGCCGTACAATGCGCCAGCAGCCAGCAGCCAGCAACATCTCAATCAACAACCGCGGATGCCAAGTGAGAAGCAGTGCAGATGAGTGATCCACTTTCGAATGAACCAGCTTCGACTGAACAATCACCAACTCAATCATCGCCGAGTGAACGAGTCACGATTGCACGGCCAACGGGAACCGTTTGTTACGACAATACGGGCCGAGTGGTGTTGGTCAGTGGCGGAGCGCAGGGTATAGGTCGTGCGGTTTGCGAAGCGTTTCACGCCTCAGGTGCGTCGGTCGTGTGCCTGGACGTTGACTCCGCAGCGGGTAAGTCTTTACCCGCAGGCATCGAGTTTGTGCATGGCGATACATCATGCGAAATGGACTGTGAAAAAGCTGTTCAAAGTGCCCTCCAGCGGTTTGGCGGCCTCGACATCTTGGTGAACAATGCGGCCATCCAACCACCGACCTCCTACGTGTCACTCGACGCACTCGATGCAGATACCTGGAATCGCATGGTGGGTGTGAACTTTAGTGGCTACACGTTCCTGGCGAAACACGCAGTACGGCAGATGCTCGTGCAACACAGTGGTGTGATCGTCAACATGGCCAGTGGCCAAGCGCATCGGACGGCGCGGCAAGTCCCCTGTTACGGCCCGATCAAAGCAGCCAATTTGCTGCAGACGATGCAATGGGGCGTGGAGTACGCCCGCAACGGTATCCGCGTGGTCTCGGTGTCGCCTGGCGCCATCGACACGCCACTAGTGCGAGCAAGCTTGGCCGCTCAAGGCGGAGAACGCGAACTTGCGAATAGCCACCCTCTTGGTCGAATAGGTCAGCCTGCAGAAATCGCTGGTGCCGTGATGTGGCTCTGCAGCGCCGAAGCATCCTTTGTTACCGGCACCGACCTGCAGGTTGACGGAGGACTGGGCGCGTTGGGTGCATTTGCCGACCCCTATCCCTACGCACATTGAATGCAGGTGGTGACGAAAGGAAGCGCCTCCAACCGCGCAGCGGCGATCTTCTTGCCGCATGACACGCACGTCCCGTAGTGACCTGCGTCGATCTGACGGATGGCAGCCCGGATCTGCTCAATCTCGTCGACGCTGAGGCTACCCACAGCCGACAACACGTCATCGTCTTCGACTTCCTTAGCGCGTTCCTCCCAGTCGTCATTGGCGGGCTGGCTCAAGTCCGCATCAATACTCTCGACGCGCTCCATCAACTCTCGAAGCTTTTGTTCAAGCTCAGCACGAATTTTTGAATAATCCGTTGTCTTGCTCATGGTGAACTCCTTGCCATCACGGGAACACGATTGGGAATCCCAACCTACAGATATGAACACTGTCGCCGACACTTTAAGTGCAACAGCTATACCATCTCATCCAAAACCCATGACGCGGACGCTGTGGCGCATTTACTCTGCACTTGAACCTGTTTTGTGACCTGAAATCGTCTGGACCATCGTCAGGCGGTGTGCGAAGGGGCGCAGAAGCGCGACGGAATCGCCGCCCAACCCTTGTTGCAATTGAGATTCAATTTCATTACAGTAGTGGCGTGTGGCGTTTTTTAGGCAATACGCAATGCGAATAATAGGCACTGTGGACTGTGCAAGTCGCGGGCAACACGGAAAATGAATGGCTATCTTCAACCATGAATGGCGAAAATCCATCAGAAAACGTCAAACCGGATGAAGTGCTGCCAAACAATCAAAAGCTTCCCAAAATTATCCGTTTTGAAGATTTGGCACGCTGCGGTGAAGAGATTTGGATCGAAAATCACGGTCAAATCTACCGCCTCAGGAGAACAAGGCAAGGTAAGCTGATTCTGACCAAATGAACGAGCAGCTCAAGTGGCTGCCCAAACGGCTGAGCGATCCGCCGGTTTAACGCTCGATCATGCGGTGCGTTTCGTCTTCGACGATTCGCTTTAGCCGTTCCTCGATCTTGGATTGCTTGGCGATCAACTCCTGAGTTTCCCGGTTGGTGGCAGGCATTTCGCTTGCTTGGTCGGCCGGTGGAGATGAAGGGGCAACGATTTTGGTAACGAGTCTGCAAAGCTGTCCGTCGTGCAGATAGACGCGGTTTCGACCGCCAAGCTTGGCAGCATATAGAGCTTCGTCGGCACGGCGGACAAGCTTTCCAATCTTGTCGTCCAGTTCAATCTTGCTGATTCCGCCGCTGAGAGTCACTGAAATGCGATGCTCTTCGTGAGTTACCTCAATCTTGCTCACCGCATTGCGCAGGTGGTCAAGTGCGACGGCGGCTTCTTCGACGTTCGCCACGGTGAGTATGGCAAATTCTTCACCACCATAACGCGCCACGCAGACGGCTTCGTTTAACTCCATCTGCAGCGTAGCCGCAATGTGCTTTAAGACGGCATCTCCAGCCGGATGTCCATAGGTATCGTTGATGTGCTTGAAATGGTCGATGTCAATCAATGCCAGCGAAAATACCTGGTCCTTTTTCTGCCAGTCGGCAAAAAGTTCATCGATGGCTTTGTCAAAGGCTCGGCGATTAAACAGGCCGGTCAACCCATCGGTACGGGCCTCGGTCAAGTAGTTTGAGATTTGGTCGGTCTGCGATTCCAACCTTTCTTCGGCCGAATCTAAACGTTGCTGCAGTTGTTGATTGGCTTGCATGATCTGGCGGAGCAGTTCGACTACTTCTTCACGTTGCGGGGGATCGTTGCTTTTGGCGCGATCATTCAACGAAGTCAGTTGCGATTGATAACGAGTCACGTCGCCCGAAAACTCACTAGTCCAATGTGACAAGTTGCGCAAAAACGAGAGGAACTGTTGCCGATCGACTACGTCCGTACCCGAACTCGATTTACGGCCAAACCAGTAACCAAGCAACAAACCAACAACCAACAACCCAGTGCCTACGGCCAGACCAAGCAGAAAAATAGGGGTATTTGGTGGCACGCTTTGTTCCTAACGATGAACGGTTCGAGTTGGATCGGCCAACATGAGTTCGTCAACGGACGATGGATTGTCATTGCGAGAGATCACGACAATACCGCTAGGGCTAATCGTAAAACCACGTCGACGGTCGCGTTCGAGATCATAGCCGATCTCCATTTCCGCTGGAATGCTAACGTCTTTGTCAATGATTGCGCGGCGCACCCGCGCATGCCGTCCAATGTCGACACCTTGGAAGACGATGCTGTCTTCAACTTGTGCGTAGCTGTTGATCCGCACATCGGAGCTGATGACGCTGCGTTTGACGCGACCACCACTCACGATCGTCCCAGGACAAACAATGCTATCGATCGCCTGACCACAACGCTCGAGGTCTCCGTCGCTGCCAAACACAAACTTCGGCGGGGGCAAGTTAGGCTGCAACGTGCGAATCGGCCAATCTTGATCGTACAAGTTCAATTGTGGATCCACATCGATCAAATCCATATTGGCTTCGTAGTAGGCATCAATGGTACCCACGTCACGCCAGTAAGCTTCACGCTTGCGGTTTTCGTCGCGGAACGGAAAGGCGAAGACGCGTTGCGAGTCGATGATGGATGGGATGATGTTTCGCCCAAAATCATGTTGACTGCCCGGCTCAGTCGCGTCGCGGCAAAGTTGTTCAAAGAGAAAACGAGCTGTGAAAACATAAATACCCATCGAAGCAAAACAATGTTGATCATCACCAGGCATTGTCTTGGGATTCTCAGGCTTCTCCTCAAAGCCCGTGATGCGGTGGTTATCATCGACTTCAATGACACCAAATTCACGCGCTGCCTGCCGATCAACTCGGAGTGCTCCAACCGTTAAATCGGCTTCCATCTCTTTGTGGAATTCGATCATCGACAGATAGTTCATTTTGTAGATATGATCACCCGCGAGTATCAACACGTACTCTGGTCGGTCTTTTTCAATCACAAAAATGTTCTGATAAACAGCATCGGCAGTCCCCTGGTACCATTGTTCATCAATGCGTTGTTGGGGTGGGACGACGTCCAAGAACTCCCCTAACTCCGCGCAGAAATATTGCCGCCACCCCAAATTGATGTGTCGATCAAGGCTCAGCGCTTTGTACTGGGTAAGCACCAATAAACGCCGCAAACCGGAGTTGATAGCATTGGATAATACAAAGTCGATGATGCGGTAGTTGCCACCAAAAGGGACTGCTGGCTTAGCGCGATCCAATGTAAGCGGCTCTAAACGTGTCCCCTTGCCGCCAGCTAAGACAACGGCGGTTGTATTCCTTGGCATGTATTTACATCTCTGGGTTGTGGTGTTATCGAGGTTAGGTGCACTGCCACATAGAAGAAGTTAGTTTACCGAAAATGATGTGCGTTATGTCCATCGACGCAACCAAGTCTCAAGGAATAGCAAATTCCACAACCGATAGCAATGATTCACTCGACCGCTCATGTGCTGGTCCAGCAAAATCTGAATCGCCTCAGGTCGAAAAAACTGATGGCAACGGGCATCGACACCCAGCAAGCGAGCGACGGTCATTTCTTTGAGTTCGTTTTGGAACCAATTTCCGAGGGGAACACCAAACCCCATCTTCTTGCGCGTCCAAATTTGTCGCGGCAGGAGCTGTCCGAACGTGTCTCGCAACAAGCGCTTGCTGCCTCCGGTCGGACGGAATTTAAAACGCGACGGAAGTGACGCGGCAAATTCGACCAGCCGATAGTCAAGCATCGGCTGACGGCATTCGAGGCCATGAGCCATCGATGCAATATCCACTTTATTCATCAAATCGCAGGGCAAGTAGGTAATCAGATCACCCAACGATGCTTTCGAGACCAAGTCGCGATTGCCGACACCATTCCAAGCCGATTCAAAAAACTCAAAAGGGTCTTCATCCGGCAAAGTTTCAACGAAGGAGTCGTTGTACAGCTCGCCACGCAGTTTTTCGGGGAAAATCTGCAACCAATTCATGTAACGTCGGGCCAGTGGCTGATTAAGCGCCTCACCAAATCGCTGGAGTCGCCTGACAAAGGAACGCTGGCGGTTGGAAGCACGCAAGCCTTGAACCCAGCGGCTGCCCAAAATGGGCGCCGCCGGAATTAGCTGATTCAACCAACGACTCATCCACAAAGCGCGGTAGCGGTCATAACCCGCAAACAATTCATCGCCACCATCACCACTAAGCGCCACTTTGACGTATTGTCGCGTCCATTGGCACAAATGCCACGTCGGGATCGCTGAACTATCGCCAAAGGGCTCGTCGTAGTGGTAAACGATTTGGTCCAGCATCTCGATGGCACTTGGACGTACGCGATACTCGTGATGCTCCGTCCGTGCCCACGCGGCTACCTGCTGAGCGTACTTGGTTTCATCAAAATCAGCCTGTTCAAATCCAATGCTGAAGGTGTGCATCGGCTGGTCGAGTTGCTGCTGAGCCAAAGCGACAATCAATGATGAGTCGATTCCACCTGACAAGAACGCGCCCAGCGGCACATCGCTCCGCAGTCGCAGGCGAATCGAATCTTGGAGTAGATCCGACAATTGCGATTTCGCATCGCTATGGGAAATATCCACTTCGCGCGTCCAGTCGACGCGCCAGTACTTCTTGATGTTGACCGTCGCCGACTCTTGCACTGAAGCCTGCTTGATGACTGCCACATGTCCCGGAGGAAGCTTGCGTGTCTTGGCGTAAATCGAAGCGGGATGAGGAATGTACTGATAGGTCAAGTATTGATCGATGGCTCCCGCCGAAATTGATCGATCGAACGTTGGCGACACCGCCAGTGCTTTTAACTCGCTTCCAAACAGCAATTGCCCTTGATCGAATTGATAGAACAGAGGCTTCTTCCCGAGTCGGTCGCGGGCCAGAAGCAATTGCCGTCGCGGTCGATCCCAAATGGCGACTGCAAACATCCCATTGAGATGCTCGAAGCACTCGGCACCCAAATCTTCGTAGAGATGAAGGATCGTCTCCGAATCGCTATCGGTGCGAAAATCATGACCGGAGCCCTCCAGACGGCGCCTAAGCTCACGGTAATTGTAGATCTCACCATTAAATACCATCCACACCGAATGGTCTTCGTTTCCCATCGGCTGATGGCCTGTCGCCAAGTCGATAATGGACAAACGCCGAAAACCAAGCGCCACACCAGGTATCACCCCGGCCACGTCGTTAACCAGTGACTCGACATACACGCCCCGATCGTCAGGTCCCCGATGCTCAAGCGAATCGACCATTCTGTCGAGCACTTGAGTATGGATCGCTTTCGATTCGTCGAACCATAGTCCACCAGTAATGCCACACATAAGGAATTTGGACTATCCGTTCATCAAGTGGGAATGCGAAAATGGAAGTTAGCGTCGAGTGTAGCAAGATGGCGATTAACATGGTACATACCCTACCCCTTTATGGAGCAACATCACATGTCAGGAAGAACTGTCCGCGCAATTGTCTCGATGGCTTTGCTGCTTGCGACCATCCAGAGTTTTTCGCAAGACGCACCCTATGTAAAAGGCGCGGAATTCCGCGTTTCGGTAATGCAGGGATCGTCACCCGCCAATTGGACGCTGGCATCGAATAACCAGACGAGCCCAACCGACCAGACGAACCCAGCCAACCCAACTGAGACTGGGCAGGCGGCCACGGACAATAACGACACGACAGTGCCAAGTGACCCTGCCAGCTTGGACGTCGAATTCGACGTCGGCGATTTGGAAGAATTCGACTCCGACGACTTCGATCTGGCAGCCGTAGATCCGGAAGCCGATGCCGAACTGCGAGGAATGGTACAAAATGTACTGATCGTCGCCGGACTGGTCACTGCGGCTCTAATCGGACTTGTGATCTACATTCGCGCGAAACGCAAACAATGAGACTCCTGCCGAGCTTTTTCGGGCAGTGACCGAACTTCCACAAGCTCACGACGGGTCCAACAAATAGAAGGAACCTGCCGCTGGTGCCAATTGGCTGGAACATCCGTGCATCGGCTTTGCCATCCGTGCTAGAAATCGAGTACGGCTCCAACGAATTGAAGGAGACAACGAAAGTCAAAAACGGCTGCAAAACTTGAACTTCAACTCGGGCTCACAATCCGAAGCAGGAACGGCATGGGTGAGTGGGTTTAAGTTTAAGTTCGAGTTTAAGTTGGACAGCGCCACATTGATCAAAATCCTAACCCGAAGCGTTAGCGAGGGAAAGACTTATGCAAAGACCCTCGCTTACGCTGCGGGTTGTGAAAAGACGATCTCGTAATGAACAGAACCTGCCGCTGTTGCCAATTGGCTGGAACATCCGTGCACCGGCTTTGCCATCCGTGCTAGAAATCGAGTACCGCTACAACAAATCAAAAGTTATTTAGAGCGAGAACCGGCCTGTTCAGCGCAATAGCGATGCACCCGGTTGCGGGTTGCCGGCATGCTGCAGTCCATGCACGGGGGCTCGGTCGCCCCAATCCATAACACGAATTCCAGGAGATTGTGCTGACATCGGACGGGCGGATTGTTGACGCGCGTACGACGGTGGAACTGGATGATTTGCGTTTGTTGTCATCGCATTGTGAACAGGAACTGGCGTGGCAGGACTCCCACTCACTTCGATCAGTCGGCGTTTGTAGTAGTTTTCATGACCCTGCAGATGCGCACTCTGCACCTGCGCGACCGCACTTGCAGGCTCGGTCTGTGGCGAAGTCGCGTTGGCATCAAGCGACCGTGAAGCGTCTAACAAACGCGATTGTTGCACCAAACTCATCGGAGGCTGTTCACCATTACCCACCGCCAATTGAAAGGGACTCGACGCGGAGTCCTGGGATGCCAACATGATCGTTGATGCTTCACCTCTTCTCAATCCAGGTGCATACGCGGCCAACTCAGCTGGGCTTCCGTCTGCCAACCACTTGTTCCACAACGTTTGGAATTCGCCAATTGTTTGATAACCATACGCTTTGCGAAGTTCTAGTTCCCAGGCTTCATTTTGCATGCCCGCCTCCAAGAACTGGACAAACTTGCGAGCTCCACCTTGATCCAAAAGAAATTGAACCGCAGAATGCCCTTGTGCATACAGTGGCAGGATGTCGTTGGGGTACTCCTTGAGGCTGAACATCTTATTGAACGAGAGTCCTCGGCCGGTTTTGAGGAAATCGTGTACGAAGTAACGGTGTTTCCTTTTTTCGGCTTCATGCTCAACGGTGGTCGAAGCGCCTTCATCTGCCCAGCGTGGTACATATTTCCCATACTTTGCAAAGTGCGTGGCAAAAATTGTATGAGTAATCTCATGCGGTAGAACGCTATCAAGAATGCGTTCTCTTGTACCATGAACTGCCATGATCCAACGTCCCGCCGTACCGCGATCCAAGGCAAAAGTCGTTTCACCTGAAGCACCAAGA
This sequence comes from Pirellulaceae bacterium, assembly GCA_041753315.1. Lineage (GTDB taxonomy): Bacteria > Planctomycetota > Planctomycetia > Pirellulales > Pirellulaceae > Aureliella. The sequence goes on from JBGSUV010000073.1 coordinate 110,680, forward strand.
TTCGGATTGGCTTGTACATGGATGGGACATCGTTCACGCCACGCCGGCAACGCTTCCCCCAGCCAATAAACCGCTAGATCCCGACGATAGGCCTCGGCCGCCTCTGAGACTTGCCCAGCCAACTGGTCGGTCGCCGCAAAAACGATGAAGTTCTGACTGTGCTCAACGGACGGCTGTTGCACTCGAACAACTTGCGCCATCGTTTGGCCAACTTGGGCAATTACCAAAACGGTGGCCAACCCCAAAACGGGGAAATAGTTCCGAGCTTCCATGCTCGCTGCTCCTTGTTAGGTTGCGTTCTCAAAACAACATTCCAATTTTGAGCACAACGAGACGGCGGCCACTCCATCTGCGCTGAGTCATTGCCGCGGATTGTCATCCCTGACTCGCCTAAGCAATTTGCCGGAGTCTAGGGAAGTCGCCCCGTTGTCGAAAGGCCAATTGCCAACCCGATTCGACATCTCTCATTGCCATCCCACCAGGGGAAAACACAGTCGGAAGTGAGGCCCCCCTGCCGAGCTTTTGGGTGCCGCCACACGACGTTCACCAGCAAGAATCGATTGCAAGAATACGAATTAGCTCTTCTTATTCAGATTCCCGCGAAACGAAATAGCGTCAGTTAGCCCGGGAACGTTCATGGCTTTGGTTAGAAATTGGGGTTCAAAAAATGAAGAGTTTTCCAAGTAGCCGATGTCATTTGACTTGGGGAAACCAGTCGAAGATGCAGGCGGGAGTACGAGACGAGCGAAGCCCTCTGCCAAGCTTGGGTGCAAAACAATTGGGGACAATTGTTCTACATTGCCTACCTCAAGGGATAAAAAAAACTCCGACCGGTTTCACCGATCGGAGTTCATCAACTTCAATTACAACGCACTGAACCGGAACTACATGGCGGATGAATCGCTGGAGTTGGTATCCTCGGGCGCTTCAGCCACCGATGGAGGGCTCTGCTGCAGCAATGGAAAATCCACTTCCATGGCAGACGTACCGCGATTCACCATATCTTCGAGCGCTTCGCGTCGATACGAAACTTCGGATTCCTGGAATGTTCGGAAACCGGTACCCGCAGGGATCAAGTGTCCGAGAATCACGTTTTCCTTCAAACCAACCAGTTTATCAACCTTGCCTGCCAGAGCCGCCTCGGTTAGTACCTTGGTGGTCTCTTGGAAGCTGGCCGCCGAGATAAAGCTGCTACTCTGTACCGACGCCTTGGTAATGCCCAGCAATTGCGTGCTGGCCGTGGCTGGCTTCGGCTTTTTGCCCTTGGCCGGTGTTCCGCCCAGTCCTTCGACTTGCAGGTTGGCCTGTTCGAAGGTCTCGCGTGGCACGAGCGTACCGATCGAGTAATCGGTATCGCCTGGGTCCGTGACCTTGAGGCAGCCAGCGATTTCTTCGTTCACGCGACGAAACTCGAACTTATCCATCACCAAGCCAGGCAACAGGTTGGTATCGCCGGGTGTTTCGATCTTAACCTTACGGAGCATCCGGGCGATGATCACTTCAACGTGTTTATCGTTGATCTCCACGCGTTGGCTGCGATAGACCTGCTGGATTTCGTGAGTCAAGTATTGTTGCACGGCCTCTTCGCCGCTGACTCGCAAGATGTCGTGTGGAACCAGCGGACCATCGACCAGCGCTTGCCCAGCCTTGACTTCGTCGCCCGTGTGGACCAAGAAGCGTTTACCGTGTGGCACCAAGTGTTCGTGCTCAACACCGCTTTCACTGCGGACCAAGATCGTACGCTTACCGCGGCGTTTGGTTTGTTGCAGTTCCACGACACCATCGACTTCTGCGATCACCGCAGGGTCCTTTGGCTTGCGAGCTTCAAAGATCTCCGTCACCCGCGGAAGACCGCCGGTGATGTCGGCGACGCCCTTTGATTCCCGAGGCATTTCTGCCAAGTCAACGCCGGCGGCGACCATTTTGCCTTCTTGCACCGAAATCACGGCACGCTCTGGCAGGTAATAAACGTCCAGCGGCTTGCCATCCGGTGCTTCGATGACGATTTGAGGGTGAAGGTCACCTTTATGGTCGACGATAACCATCCGTTGGCCACCACCAGGATCGCGTTCAATTCGCATGGTTTCGCCTTCAACCACATCGTCGAAACGAACCTTACCGCCAACTTCGCAGATGATAGGAATCTTGTGCGGATTCCATTCGCAAAGCACTTGGCCTTCAGCGACTTGCTCGTTCTCAGCGACTCGCAGAACCGCAGCCGCTGGAATGTCATACTTTTCCAGTTCTCGACCGCGCGAATCGACCAAAACGATTTCGCTGTTCCGAGTGAGCACGATTTGCAGACCTTCTTCGTTGGTCACGCAACGCATCTTGGCCAGCTTCACGATACCAGGCTTCTTGGCCTTGATTTCGCTGTCTTCAACGCTGGTATTTACGGCACCACCGATGTGGAACGTACGCATGGTCAACTGAGTACCTGGTTCACCGATGGACTGGGCACCGATGATACCAACGGCCATACCTTCTTCCACCATCGAACCGGTAGACATGTCCATACCATAACAACGTCGGCAGACGCCAAGCGTCGCATCGCACGTCATCGGACTACGGACCTGGATTTTCTCCAATCCCATCTCTTCGATCTTGCGAGCGATCTCGCGGGTGATCATTTCGCTTTCTTTAACGATCACTTCGTCGGTAACTGGATTGACGATGTTGTGACGTGAGACGCGTCCGGTGATGGCCTCGGTCAAACGGACTTCGACCTTTTCGCCTCGGTAGACAACTCCCTTGGTGATGCCTTGCGTCGTATTGCACTCGTCCATCGTGATGACCACGTTTTGAGCCACGTCGGCCAACTTACGCGTCAAGTAGCCCGAGTCCGCCGTCTTCAACGCGGTATCGGCCAGACCCTTACGAGCTCCGTGCGTACTGGAGAAGTACTCGAGAACCGACAATCCTTCGCGGAAGTTAGCCTTGATCGGCGTCTCGATGATTTCGCCCGTCGGCTTCGCCATCAATCCCCGCATACCAGCCAACTGTCGAATCTGCTCGATACCACCCCGAGCACCGGAGTGGGCCATCAGGAACACAGGGTTGATGTACCAGTTCCCCAAGTGGTCGTCATGCTCCATGGCGAGCATCATGTCCTTGGTGATGTTTTCCCGAGCGTGGGTCCACAAGTCGAGCACTTGGCGATAACGTTCTTGTTGAGTGATCAAGCCGCGGTCGTGACGCTTCTTGTACTTCATCACCTCTTTTTCGGTTTCAGCGATGAACTGAAGTTTCGAATCAGGCGTTACCAGGTCGTCAGTACCAAACGACAAACCGCTCTTGGTCGACTCGCGGAAGCCAAGTTGATTCATATCGTCCAGTAAATTGATCGTTGCTTTGCGTCCCAAACGCTGGTAGCAATCGCTGATCACCATCGCCAAGTCGGAACCTCGAAGTGGGAAATTGTAGAAGTCCATCCCGTTGGGGAGCATCATGTTGAACAACACGCGCCCGTAGGTTGTGTCGATGATCGCTCCGAACTTGCCACTTCCATCATCCGTTTTCAACCGACGGTGCTTAGGCAATCGCACTTTGATGCGAGCATGGAGTTGTATGACTCCTTGATTGAATGCCAAGTCGGCTTCCTGCATGCTGGCGAAGGTCATGCCTTCACCCTTCATATCGCCCTTCTCGACCGTAATGAAATAACAACCCATCACAGTGTCCTGCGATGGACTCATGATAGGACGGCCATTGCTCGGTGCAAAAATATTGTGCGTGCTCATCATCAGCGTGTGCGCTTCGACTTGAGCTTCCAACGAAAGCGGCAGGTGGACCGCCATCTGGTCACCGTCGAAGTCAGCGTTGAAGCCTTTGCAGACGAGTGGGTGCAAGTGAATCGCGTTGCCTTCAACCAGAATGGGTTCAAAGGCTTGAATACCCATGCGGTGCAGCGTCGGAGCGCGATTGAGAAGCACTGGGTGATTCTTGATCACTTGCTCGAGGATATCCCAGACCTCTTCGTCCTTGCGTTCGAGCATCTTCTTAGCCGACTTGATCGTGTCGGCATGTCCAAGATCCTTCAAGCGACGAATGATGAACGGTTGGTAAAGTTCAAGTGCGATCTTTTTCGGCAAACCGCATTGGTGAAGTCGCAGGCGTGGGCCTACAACGATCACGCTACGGGCCGAGTAATCGACGCGCTTGCCTAGCAAGTTCTCGCGGAAACGTCCTTGCTTGCCCTTAATCATGTCCGTCAGCGACTTCAGTGGGCGGTTGCTGCTGCCGAGCACGGGGCGCTTGCAACGGTTGTTGTCAAACAACGCATCAACCGACTGCTGCAACATACGCTTTTCGTTGCGAATGATCACTTCAGGAGCGTTCAAATCGACCAGCTTGCGCAACCGATTGTTGCGATTGATGATCCGTCGGTACAGATCGTTCAAGTCGCTGGTGGCAAAGTTGCCACTATCAAGCAACACGAGCGGACGCAGGTCTGGTGGAATCACAGGGATTACATCCAGTACCATCCACTCAGGCCGATTGTCGCTATCGCGAATCGCCTCGACCAATTTAAGCCGTGTGCTGAGATCTTTCTTCTTCTGCTTGCTGTTCGTTTCCGACAATTCTTTGCGAAGCTCATCACCGAGCGTCGCCAAATCGAGATTGGTTAACAAAGTGCGAATCGCTTCGGCACCCATCCCCGCTTCGAACGAGCCTTCGCCGTAGGTCGTACGCGCTTCGCGGTATTCTGCTTCGCTCAACAACTGCAGTGGTTCAAGTTCAGTTTGTTTCGGATCTAGAACGACGTAATCTTGGAAGTAGATCACCTTTTCCAAGCTCGATGTCTTCATACCCAGCAACGCGCCCAAGCGGCTAGGCATCGCCTTGAAGAACCAAATGTGGACGATGGGCGCGGCCAATTCGATATGCCCCATCCGCTTGCGCCGGACGCGCGAGTGCGTGACCTTCACACCGCAGCGATCGCAGATCATCCCTTTGTACTTCATCCCACGATATTTACCGCAGGCGCACTCCCAGTCCTTTTCGGGTCCAAAAATGCGTTCGCAAAACAGACCATCTTTTTCAGGGCGGTACGTTCGATAGTTGATCGTCTCTGGCTTTTTGACTTCACCAAATGACCAGCTTCGAATGTCCTGTGGACGGGCGAGGCTGATCTTGACTGAAGTAAAGTCGTTAACGCGATCGTAGCTGGAGGTTTCAGTAGACATAAACCGCGGCTCCTAAGGTATGGGTATGACCCCGCATGGCAGAGGCAAGCTGCTCGCGTGGGAAAGGCCAACCGGAATATTTGATTTGAGGCAGTGAAATTTGGAGTGAGCTAGCTGTCGCACTTAGGTAATCGTCAAGGTCGCTCGCGGTCCTTGCCAATCACGCGCCCTGGCCGTCCAGAGCGCAGTGCCGGAGACCGTTAGAGTTTTCGCTTTTCCAGCCGCATGTTGAGGCCAAGTCCACGAATCTCGTTTGTCAACACATCGAAACTGGCCGGAGTACCAGCCTCGAGCGTGTTTTCGCCCTTAACCATCGATTCGTAGATCTTTGTACGACCTTCCACATCGTCGCTCTTAACAGTGAGCAGTTCTTGAAGGATGTAAGCGGCTCCGTACGCCTCGAGAGCCCACACTTCCATCTCCCCAAAACGTTGACCACCGAAGCGAGCTTTGCCTCCCAACGGTTGCTGGGTAATAAGCGAGTACGGTCCGGTGCTCCGCGCGTGAACCTTGTCATCGACCAAGTGGTGCAATTTGAGCATATAGATGAAACCCACCGTGGTCTCTTGCTCCATCGGCTCACCGGTGCGACCATCCACCAAACGAATCTTGCCGTGCCGAGGCAAGCCCGCTTCCGCGAGACAATCGTTGATGTCACCTTCCGTCGCTCCGTCGAATACTGGCGTCACGGCTTGGAACCCAAGCTTCGCGCCAGCCCAACCCAAGTGCGTTTCAAGAATTTGACCGACATTCATACGACTGGGAACGCCCAGTGGATTCAACAGGATCTGCAGAGGAGTGCCATCGGGTAAGTGAGGCATATCGGCGATCGGCAGCACCTTCGAAATAACACCCTTGTTTCCGTGACGACCGGCCATCTTGTCACCAACGCTAATCGTCCGCTTGGTGGCAATGTAGACCTTGACCATCTGCAACACGCCACTGCGAAGCTCGTCACCACGTTTCATGCTGTTCAACTTACGATCGCGCGTGTCGATCGTTTCTTCAACCGCGGGCCACGATTGCTTAAAGACTTTGCGCAAGTCGGCATGGAACTTTTCGTCCAACTTGTTCAACAGTCGCGAGAGATTAAACGTCTGGGCGTTCTCGGCCACAAACTTCGGATCTTGCTCACCACCCAGTGGCGTACCATCGTCGTCAGTGAGCTTGGTGCCGACCACCGTTTCCATCTCGCGCACGAAAGCGGTAAAGGCGGTCGAAATTTCCGCATTGCCTGCAGACTCGATTTCCTTCAGCTCTTTCTCGAAAAGCTTCCGCTCATCATCCGACAAACTCATCCGTCGCGAGAACTTTTGAGTGTCGATCACGATGCCTTCAATACCGGACGGTACTTCCAGCGAGTCGTTCTTTACATCTTCACCAGCCCGACCGAAGATCGCATGCAGGAGCTTTTCTTCCGGAGTGAGTTCCGTCTTGCTTTTGGGCGAAACCTTACCTACCAAGATGTCGCCTGGGCGAACGTAGGTTCCGACTTGAACAATTCCTGAATCATCCAGGTTCCGCAGCGCCTTTTCCGAAACGTTGGGAATATCGCGAGTGAACTCCTCACGCCCAAGTTTCGTTTCGCGAATTTCGACATCAAAATCTTCAATGTGAATCGACGTGTAGGTATCAGCCCGCACGAGCTCTTCGCTAATGATGATCGCGTCTTCGTAGTTGTAACCGTCGAAGGACATGAAACCTACTAAAACGTTGCGGCCAAGTGCCAATTCGCCCTGCCAGGTTGCAGCGCCATCAGCGATGACCTGCCCCTTCTCAACTTTGTCACCCAGGCTGATGATCGGCTTCTGGTTCAAGCAAGTTCGCTCGTTCAAGCCTTGATATTTGTGCATGTGGTACACGTCGGTGCCCACTTCGATGCGCGTCGAGTCGACGAAGGTGACTTTGCCAGCCCGCTTGGCGCGCACTACCATCGCACTGTTGACCGCCACTTCCTTTTCCATCCCGGTCGCAACAATGGGTGGTTCGACCACCAACAACGGTACTGCTTGGCGCTGCATGTTCGAACCCATCAACGCGCGGTTGGCGTCATCGTGCTCGAGGAACGGAATCAGACCGGCAGACACTCCCACCATCTGGCTCGGGGCGATGTCCATGTATTGAACTTCTTCCGGCAAAACGATCTGGAAGTCAGCGTGGTAACGAGCGATCAAATTTGGCCCCGGAACCAAGGCACCGTCTTTGACCTCAGTATCCGCAGGGCAAATATAGGAGTCGGCTTCTTGGTCAGCGCGCAGCCACACCACTTCGTCGGTCAGCTTGCCATCTTTGATATTGCGATAAGGCGTAATCAAAAATCCGTAATCATCCACACCAGCATAAATCGCCAGCGAGCTGATCAGACCGATGTTCGTACCTTCAGGCGTTTCAATTGGGCAAATTCGACCGTAGTGAGAAATGTGCACGTCGCGAACTTCAAAGCCTGCTCGCTTGCGGTTCAAACCACCGGGTCCCAACGCGGACAATCGGCGTTCGTGCGTCAATTGGCTCAGTGGATTTGTCTGGTCGACCACCTGCGATAGCTCACCTCGACCAAAGAAATATTCGATAGCCGCGCTGATGCTCTTCGGATTCACCAAGCTTCGCGGCGACATTTCATCCGCTTCTTTAAGGCTCATCCGCTCCTGCACCGTGCGACGCAACTTCAAAAAGCCTTTGCGAAGCTCTTCACTGGCCAATTCATCGATGGTCCGTAAGCGGCGGTTACCCAAGTGATCGATGTCGTCAAATTGAGCATCCGACTCTGGATCAAACAGATTGATCAAGTAGGTGATCGAAGCAATCAAATCCTCGGGACGCAACGTCATCTCGTTTTCGTCCACCGTCGTTTTCAGCTTGCGATTCAAACGAAAACGACCGACGCGGCCCAGTCGATAACGGTTCACGTCAAAGAATTTTTCGTGGAACAGCGTACGGGCTTTTTCCAGTTGTGGTGGATTACCGGGGCGCAGCCGTTGGTAGATTCTTAACAGAGCCTCTTCGTGGCTGTTCGTATTGTCTTCAGCCAACGAGTTTACGATCAGCGGAGTTCGCGGCGCTTCCATCACTTCAACTTTGGCCACCCCTGACGTGCATATCGTCTCGGCGACCGTTTTGAGGATCTTGTGACCTGCCTCGATAATGATTTCGCCGGCGCGTTCGGAGTCGGTTGGATAGACTACATCGTCGACAGCAATTTTACCTTCCAACTTGGCCACGCTACGACCGTCAACAATTTTCTCAACCGTCGTCGGATAAAAGGCTCGCAACAACTCTGTATCGCTGCTCATGTCAGCCGACATCGCGCGCAACAGCGTCATCACCGAAAACTTGCCGCTCTGATCGATACGAACGCTCAGGCTATCCTTCTTGGTGACGTTAACTTCAATCCAACTACCTCGCTCAGGGATCACGCGGCAACTTGGCAACTTACGGTCGGTCGTCGCTTCAATTTCTTCAACGAAGTCGACGCCTGGACTGCGGTGCAATTGGCTCACGACCACGCGTTCGGCACCGTTGATGATGAACTCACCACCGCCAAGCATGATTGGGATATCGCCCAAGTAGACTTCCTCTTCGATCGGCTGCTCGCGATTGAGCCGCAGCCAAACCTTCATCGGCTTGCCGTACGTCAAACGTAATTGCCGACATTCCGACGGGGTGTAGCGTGGCTTGCCGAGTTCAAAACGAAGATACTCAAGCGTCACTTGCTTGTCGTAACTTTCGATTGGAAAAATCTCTTGAAAAACACCTTCCAAACCAATATGCTTCCGCTTATCGGCAGGTAGATCCTCTTGCAAGAAAAGTTCATAACTTTTGGTTTGAAGTTCGGTTAAGTTTGGAATTTCCAAGGCATCCAAGCCAGAACCAAATTTACGGATAGCTGTGGGCTGTAGTCGTCGCTGCGAAGGAGTGGCCATTGACGAAACGTTCTCCTAAAGGATCCATGATCGATATATAGAATGGGGCTCGCCCAACAGACATCCTCGCGAACTGCCTACGCAGATGCCTGGGTTTTTGCGCAACCATGGTCGACGTCCTGACACACGTTGTGCTGAAATAGATGGATTGGCTGGGTTTGGGAGCGAGCTGGCCGACATGCAAACGGTAAATATATCCGACCGTGCCAAAACTGGCAAACCCAGGTCGCTCAGGGGACTGAGGGAATTTTGAAAACTGTTTTTATGGCCGTACCGAGTCCATTAAACAGCTCTAATTCGAAATAAGTGCGCATTAACCACATTAGTTTGCGCGAAAAAATTTCATCAATCACACATAATCAAGCCCACAACACCTTTTTCCAGCCAGTTTGGGCTTTTCCGCCCTCCCGCGGACTTGCTCGCAGCGGTATCCAACAATGGGCTGTTGTGTTTTTTCGGTTGACCGTGCTCTCCCTCGCCCGATTCTTCCGTACGTTCGTTAGCCAAACCGGATAGTCTGCCGACTAAGCAGTATTTCTCTAGTTGTTACAGACTAACACGCGCCGATGAACCCTCTACGCAACTCCGTTGGTCAATTCACTCCAGTGTTGTACCTCAAGAAGGAATACTCGGTGGCTAGGAAGCTCCCTTCGCATTTGAAGCTCCATTCAGAAGAGTCGTCCGCTACTTCTGCAATGCCCGGATCCAATTTCGATCTTGCGGCGATGGTCGAAGCATTTACGGCCGCGACCGGTTGGCGACCCGTTCCCAAAGGTGGAACGCCCCATCATCGCGCCAATGGAGTCGATAACACGACCCCACGCTTGCCACTCCAAGAGCGACTGCAATTGGTATCCACCGCCCCCATGGATGGCATGCTCGACTACGAAGATATTGACATTTCAATCGTCAGCGAACAGTCGGCTTGGGAACTCATGGAACAGATCGATTCACTCATCGCTCGCGCCGAAGTCGCCGAGTTGATGGTTGAACGCCAAGAGGCACAACTCGCCACCTCGCTTGGGGTGAGCATCCGTCCGGATGAGTCGGAAATCTTGGCAAGCCGACTGGCTGAATCGTTGCACCGCGCCGCTGAGTTGACAGGAAGCGATGCCGCCGCCATTTACCTGCTCGATGAATCCACCAGTGAACTTAAGATGCGGAGCTGTTGGGGACTCCCAACCAATGCTCTGACTAAACCTCCACGACAACTGCGCGGTTCGCTAGCCGACCTGGAAGCTCTCATGGGCAACGCAGTGTTATTAGAGAACACGGCGCTGGCGACCGAATGGGCATGCCCTGAAGATTTCGCCGCAGCTCTGTGTATACCCATCGGCTCTCCGACCATGCCGCATGGAACGCTCTGGTTATGGAGCGAGCATGTCCGCGATTTCTCGGCTGCCGACATCGACGCCGGCAAAGCAGCCGCAGACAAAGTGCTAGTCGATATCGAACGCAGCGTGCTGGCAGACGAAGTGCTACGACGACGTAGCTTGAACCGGCAAGTTGAATCGGCAAGCCTGATCCAATCATCGCGACTCCCCGATGCGCAACCACTGCACCTGGATTACGAAATCGGCGGCTGGACATTCCAAGGTCAAGCGCTCGGTGGCAATTTCCATACCTGGACCGTCAACAAGCACTCGCAAATCTGCGCTGCACTCGGAGCCGCCGCCTGTCACGGCGCCGCCGGCGCCCTCGTGGCCACCAGCGTACAAACGGTTGTCGAGACCTGTTGGAACGCAAACCACAAGCCCAATCAAGTCTTGCGGAAGGCCAACGACATTCTGTGGAACGCTGACGAAGGAGATTGGCGGAGTTCGCTTTGTTACCTGCAAATCCACCCGGAGTCGGGTTCCGTGCAACTGTCGTTAGCTGGCAGCATTCAGGCCTTTATGATCGGACCCCGTGGATTTCGCATGCTTCCATGCACGCCCACGCTCCTTTCCGCGCAGCCCGACACCCGCTTTGAGAACCAGCAACTTTATCTCGAAGGCGGAGAACTTCTCTTGATCGCATCGGCTGACGTTGTCGGAGGATTGTCACGTGGAGGTCTCTCGCAACAAGCCTTGCTGGATGCCGTGCGCAACATGCAAGAGGATAGCGTCGAAGACATCGTCGATCACCTGCGCCGCCTGCTACCGATGACTAGTGTGCATGAAGATGCAGATTTCGATCGCAGCCTCATGCTCCTCCGCCGAAGGTTTTGAGGCTTGAGGCTTGAGGCTTGAGGCTTGAGGCTTGAGGCTTGAGACTTGAGACTTGAGACTTGAGACTTGAGACTTGAGACTTGAGACTTGAGACTTGAGACTTGAGACTTGAGACTTGAGGCTTGAGGCGGAGTGACAAATACTTGAAGTTCTTCCACCGTTCTCCGGTCAGCACTAAGCACTAATTTGTACAGCGCCACATTGATGAAATCCCAACCCGAAGCGTTAGCGAGGGAGTGCTAACCCGAAGCGTTAGCGAGGGAGTGCTAACCCGAAGCGTTAGCGAGGGAGACCCAACCCGAAGCGTTAGCGAGGGAGTCCTACCCCGAAGCGTTAGAGCGTTAGCGAGGGAGTCCTAACCCGAAGCGTTAGCGAGGGAGTCCCAACCCGAAGCGTTAGCGAGGGAGACCCAACCCGAAGCGTTAGCGACGGAGACCCAACCCGAAGCGTTAGCGAGGGAGACCCAACCCGAAGCGTTAGCGACGGAGACCCAACCCGAAGCGTTAGCGACGGAGACCCAACCCGAAGCGTTAGCGAGGGAGTCCTAACCCGAAGCGTTAGCGAGGGAGTCCCAACCCGAAGCGTTAGCGAGGGAGACCCAACCCGAAGCGTTAGCGACGGAGACCCAACCCGAAGCGTTAGCGAGGGAGTCCCAACCCGAAGCGTTAGCGAGGGAGTCCCAACCCGAAGCGTTAACGAGGGAGTGCTAACCCGAAGCGTTAGCGATGGATAGACTTATGCATGGTCCCTCGCTTACGCTTCGGGTTGCGAAAAAACAGCACTTTGACGAAAGTGGCGCTGTCCAACTAAGCACTAAGCACTTACTGCTTGCCCGATTTGGGATGAGCAATGGGATCGGCAGATGGACCGGCATAGATGGTGCGTCCGCCGTCGACGGGCAAACAGACACCGGTGATATAAGGACTGGTGGCTAAAAATATAACCGCTCCGGCGACGTCATCCGGCGTACCCTCGCGCTGCAGCAGTGATGTTGCTACTAAACGTTGACGTCGGTCATCTCCAATAGAGCTGTCCAACATGACGGGGCCCGGTAAGACTGCATTGACCCGCACTTTGGGATTTCTCACTGCGAGTTCAATCGCCATCGAATGAGTCAATGTTTCAACGGCTCCTTTGCTGGGAAAATATGCCGCGAAGTCGACGTAGGGTCGACGGATGGCCCAGTCCGATATATTGACAATCGCCCCCCCGGCAGCTTGTCGCGTCATCTGCAGCCCAAAATGCTTGCAAGTCATCGCCGTTCCCAAAGCATTGACTTCGAAATAGCGACGAAAATCGTCGGCAGTGCTTTCTTCAAGTGGCTTCGGTTCCCAAATAGCAGCCGAGTTCACGAGCAAGTGCACTGCGCCAAAACGTTCGACGACTTCGCGACACCATCGTGCGGCACAGCCCTCCTCCTCGACGGCACCATACAACGCATAGTCGGCAAAATCGGGGATTTCTGCATCACCCGTTGGCGGGCGATGGCCATGCAGTACGACGCGAAAGCCACTTGCATATAGATGTTCGGCGATCCGCCGTCCAACGCGGGCGGCGACGCTTCCTGTTATAAACGCAACCGGTTGGATACAGCCAAAGATTCGCAGGTTGCGTTCCTCAATCGATTCGCCAGGCTGCATAGCATTTACAACTGTTGGGGGTTGAGCATGATGAAGAGAAGTCAATTCGTGGTTGGACGCGTCAATCGCGGAAGACTGGGCAAGCTGCGTTTGAATCAATTGGCATCGTTATGATCGTTACAAACAAAATCCCTTAACTTGCCGGAATAATCAGAACATTTTAACACGAGCTGCCGAAAAGAAACATTGACGACGTTATCGGGATCAAGTATCTCCCTTTGACGGCAAAGATTCTCTCGCAAACGAGTTGTGGGAGTGTCTTTCGTCAGCAGAAATCCGACTTTTTTCGTGGTCGGGTTGCTTGCTTGAACAATTTGTTCGCAACACGACCGGACAACCGGTTAGTCACCATCGCGAAGAAGGAGAGTCGCGTTGAGTCAAGAAAATTCGAATCAGAAGCGACGTTGGCTTAAACGAATTCTCAGCGTCGGGGCGCCCCAAGCGTTATGGCTCGCGCCAGCGTTCTTGTCGCCTATCGTGTTGTCGTCTACCACCATGCCATCCGCATGTGGGCAAACGCCAGTAGCGACGCGGAGTATTTCGGACGGTCAAGCGACGGTGAACGCCGGCTTCATTATCGGTTGGCTCAATTACTCAGCTGAAAAAGCAGAAGCGGGCGACCAAGTCGCTGCGGCCAAGGGCTTTGCTGAGGCGTTGAGAGGCCGGAAAGTGCTAGGACCCAATGATCCGCAAGTGGAAGCGCGGCTCAAGGAAGTCGAGCAGACTTTGCTGGGTAAAGGGCTGAAGCCAGAACAGATCATTACCGCCAGCAAGTCGCTGGGCGCAATGTCCGATCTGCGTTCAGCACCTGCCGTAGCAAGCGCCTCGACCTCAAGCCCACTTGATCTGCGGGATCAAGTTGCGGCATTGACCGAAGCTGCTTCGCAAGCCTTGCAACGCGGAGATCGCGCCAAAGCAGCGGAATTGGTAGCGCGTGCTGAACAATCGCCTGTACCTGACCAGTGGATGCTGCCAGGACAAATCACCATCACTCAAATCAAAGCTCAGTTGAGCGGCGTGGTGAGTGCCTCAGGCAACCAAACGGTCACCGCGACGGCCAACGGATCAGCCAATTCGTCCACCACAGTGGCACCTGGCGTGTTCCAACCGGCTTTCGATCAAACCAAAACACAACCAGCCAGTTCGCAAGTCCAATTGGCTGTCCCAACACCACTTGGGGACAATGCCAGCGGTGATGAACTCTATCGTCGTGGTGTCGAACTCCTATCGCAGGGCGATCGCGAAGCTGCTTACGAAAGCTTCCTGCGAGCTTGGCGAGTTCAGGGTGAAATGGACCCTGCACTGCGTAGCCAATTAAAAGACAAATTGAGTTCCATGCAGTCGGCTTCAAACGGTAGTGCAGAAAACGTCTCTGCCGTTCCGCAAGTCAGCGAAGCCGAATTGGTTGCCCGCCAAAGGATGATGAGCGAAATTACGAGCGAAATCGCCGCGGCAGAAGCCAATCGAGAATTGGAACCCGAACTGGTAAGAGAACGCCTGCAGATCCTGCGAACTCGTGTCTCCCAAGTAGACATGGACGGCGAAGCTCGCAAACGAATGCTCACCATCGTCGATCGGGCAATCACTTCGCACCAGTTCTATATGACGCAAAACTCGGCGGAAATTGAACAGAATCAGCGCAATCGTCAGATCGTCGATCGTCTAGCATTAAACGAAGAAGAGCGGTTCAAACTCGATACGCAAATTGCGTCTCTCGTCGAAACCTACAATGACCTGATGGACAAAGGCAACTTCATGGAGGCGGAAGCGGTTGCGAAACAAGTGCATACACTTGATCGCAATTCGACGATTGCCAGCCTGTTGATGTCCAACGCCCGAAATGCTCGTCGGATCGGTGAGTATGAAGCGATTCGGACTCAAAAGGAGGACGGCTTTATCGATGCAACGCTCGACGTTGATCAGGCTGCCATCCCGATGGACGACAATGAGCCATACGTCTTTGGCGATCGAAAACGCTGGGAAGAGTTGACCAAGCGTCGTCGCGATGCACAACAGCGCGAATCGGAACGCGGCATGTCGCCCGCCGAGACAGCGATCTGGGAAAAGCTGAAGCAGCCGGTCATGGTTGACTTCAAAGCTCGACCGCTGTCCGAAGTCGCTCGTACGCTGTCCGATATGACCGGTGTGTTGATTCACATCGACCAGGCAGGACTGGCCCTCGAGAATCTAACTCCCGATACGCAAGTAACACTTAGCCTCGGGTCGCAAATTTCACTTCGCAGTGCCTTGGCTCTGTTGCTCAATACTCAAAACTTGGACTTCCAGGTCCGCAACGAAGTATTGATGATCACCTCAGCTCGCAACACGCCGAAGGCGAACGTACCGCGGACATACAGTGTCAAGGATTTGGTGATTCCAATTCCAAACTTTGTGACCGATTACAACTCCGGCATGGCGGGCGCTCTGCGTCAAGCTTACGAGACGGTCAACAGTGGACTGGTCGCTCGAACTCAGAGTGCACCCGGTGGTCTCAATGGTGGCACGATGCAATACGCATCGTTGGATCCCAATGCGGCAGTCTTGGGACAATTCAACAGCTTACCGGGTGGGACCTTTGGACCAATGCCTGGTGCGATGTTAAATGGTGGCATGATGGGTGGAGGAGCTCCACTCAGCATGGGCTCGCCTGGTGCACTGGGTGGTGGTGGCTCGATGGCTGACTTCGGATCATTGATTATGTTGATTCAAAACACAGTCGATCCTGATTCATGGCTCGATACTGGAACGGGAACTAGCAGTATCCAAGCTTACCAATCCAACTTGTCGCTCGTTGTCAGTGCTCCACAGACGACGCACGAAAAGATCGCTGACCTACTCGACTCGCTTCGCCGTCTGCAAGACTTGCAGATCACGATCGAAGTCAAGTTCATCACGTTGAACGACAACTTCTTCGAGCGTATCGGTGTCGACTTTGACTTGCGAATTGACGACAACGTTCGGCAACTGCCCAACGATGACCAAGGACCAAGTACGGTGGTTGGCTTGAGCACTGCCTCGACGGCAACCAATCCATTCCCCTTCACGGCCGACTTTGACATCGCGATGACGCAGGACAGTTTCGGAAGTGCGGTACCGGCCTTCGGTGGCTTTGCTGCGGATGCTGGGGCCAGCTTGGGCTTTGCGATCCTGAGCGACCTTGAAATGTTCTTTTTCCTCAATGCTGCTCAAGGAGACCAACGGACCAACGTCCTGCAAGCTCCTCGAGTAACCATGTTCGACGGACAACAAGCGACGATCAACGACACGATATCTCGTCCCTTTGTTACCAGTTTGATCCCGGTGGTGGCTGACTTTGCGGTCGCACAACAGCCCGTGATCGTAGTACTCAACGAAGGTACTGTGTTGAACGTGCAAGCGGTTGTCGATCAGTCTAAGAAATACGTGCGGTTGACACTCAATCCATCGTTTTCGCAGATCGATCGTGTCGACACCTTCACCTTTGAAGGCTCGCGGACAACTCGCACGGGTAGTCGACGAACAGGAAACAACATTCTCGATCCTGACAACGGATCGGTGGATGATGAGGACGAAGATAGCGAAGACATCATCACGGGTACGACTGTTCAACAACCCAGCTTTGCCAACACCAGCGTTTCGACAACGGTCAGCGTTCCAGACGGTGGCACAATCCTCCTGGGTGGCATTAAACGGATGCGAGAAGGTCGACTCGAACGAGGTGTACCTATCCTGAGCAAGATTCCTTATGTAAATCGCCTGTTCAAGAACACCGCGATCGGACGGGAAACGAGCACACTGATGATGACCGTGACACCACGCATTATCATTCAAGAAGAAGAAGAGCAAAAGTATGGTGTGAATCCGTAAGCTCTACGATTCAGCAACATCGCTTCAACACTCCACAAGTGAGACGGCTTGTTCAATTTCGATTGGACAAGCCGTTTTTTCGTTGTTACCCCATTGCATATCGCAACAACAGTCGATCGGTGAAGCGCGGAGCCAGGCGTCCTAGCCACACCAGTGCATTTCCGCCGGGGGAGAGAATCATATCGCGCTTGCGACCTTTCAAAGCACGCATCACGCTGCGGGCGACACTTTCAGCCGACTGAACTCCGAAGCTGCGCGACTTGACCTCCGGCTCGGAGTCGACCAGCGATTCAAAGAACTCACTGCTAGTGGTACTGGGAGAGACCATCACCACATCGACGCCGTTGGGCTTTTGCTCCATGCGCAACGCCTCGGACCATCCCCGCAGCGCAAATTTGGCCGCGCAGTACTCGCTCTTGTTGGGCACAGCGCGATGCCCCAACACTGAATTGACAACGCAAATGGCAGGTTGAAAGCCGCGTTTCAGATGGGGCAGGGCCAGACGCGTCAGCTCCGTTGCAGCAAAGAAGTCGACTTCGAAAATCCTTCTGAGGCGTTCAGGCGATGCGTCTTCAAAATGACCAATCGCCCCAACTCCCGCATTGTTGATCAGAATATCGATCCCCCCAAGTTGATCGACGGTTTCCCGTATCAATTGCCGCCGATGTTCCCCATCAGCGATGTCACCCGGAACCGCGATCAGCCGTTTTTGAGGGTTTCCAAATGACAATCGCAATTGTCGCAAGCGATCTTCGCGGCGGCTGGTGACGACCACAAACGCTCCCGCGCGAACCAGTTCGGACGCTAGGTACCAGCCAATACCGCTGCTCGCTCCGGTCAACAAAACTCTTTTGCCTGCGAAGCCGCGCCTAGCCATACGATTCTCCCTAACCACGAATCAACGACTGTCTATCCGTTTGCAGCCGCAACTCATTCATCAATCGATCCGATTGAAGTGTGCAGCATAGGAATTCTAGGCAACATGCGTTGATTGGTGGTTTTCAACCCGAGATTGCAGCCTTTTACGATTATACGGCTGGGGAACCGACGCGCAGCCTCAGTGTCGAGCGATTGTATTCAATCGCTAATTGTAGAGCGATTGTCCCCAATCGCTTGGGAGTCTATAGAGCGATTGTCCCAATCGCTTTGCAACGATTGAAACAATACTTCGACACTAAAAGAATCGCATTTTGATGATCATCGCTGTGTGTTTCGGCAACAGCGAAGCTATTTATCGATTAGGGAATTTCGATCTTCATTTCGTCGGTACTACCAATGACGACCTTGCGGTCGAGCGAAGCCTCGAGGAATTCCTTGGGCAGCGCGCTGAGAGTGCTCTTACTCTTAGCCTCATCTTTGAGGCTGCCAACGAAATAGGCGTATTCACCGGGGATTCCCTCACCTTGGAAGTTGCCTTCCGCGTCGACATCGAGCATGACCGGATGGCCATCTCCCAGTGGTTGCAGCGTGAGCAGTACTTTGCCAACCGGTGTTCCGTCGCCGCGGACGACTTTACCTTTGACCTGCGTGCTAGCGCTAAGCGTTCTGACTTGCGTGCCGCAGCCAAACAAGGCGAATGTGGAGATCAATCCCAAGAACAATATAAAGAACTTATTCATGTGCTGTTCCAAAAAAATGCGCAGTGAGATAACTCACTGCGCGATCTCGTCCTGTTAGACTCAAACTATTCGAATGATGGCGTGACGGTGCCGTCTTGTGCACCAACAAGCCATTTTGCAACAACACCATCAATATTGTCGCTTACAAATCGTACAGAACCGTCGCCCATGCTGGCGTTAAGTCCACCGGTGTGGAAGCTAAACGGCTCGTCGTTTGGACCGCAGTTGTTAACTGACCAGCGGCATTCCGGTGGACCACCGATTGGACTTGCGTAGTTGTTGAGCTTGGCTGCGCGGGTTCCTGGGGAAATCGCATTGCTTGGTCCGGAGTATCCGTTGGTAGCTGCATCGGGATCGGCCCATGCAAAAACGCGACGGCCACCTGGGTTTCCAGCCTGATTGTTGACGGATTCCGGTGGGCTGCTCACTGGTGAACTTCTTGCTGAAAAAGCGCCAAAGTTGGCAACGCTCGGATGTGCCCGCCCGGCATCTTCCAGGCTCAGGAACGTATTCGAAGTTCCGTCGACGATCCGACCAAACCCACCTTTATCGCAGTTGAGCATGCCACCCACAACTTGGCTAAGCCAATCCGCTGAACCTGCGCCGGGTGTTCGCATTCCATAAGTTGGCGAACCAGGGCGTGAATCGATGTCAGAGATTGCAGCGAACATATAGTCGATCCCGCCATATCCATGGATAGGGTCACGAGATTCGTTGTCGATAGGAGTGGTAGGACAAACGAAAGCTGGAATCTTTGCCTTCGCAGCAAGTTGACCTTGCGGATGCGAAGGATCGTCGTAAGCAAGTCCTCGAGCGTTCTTATGGAGTAGAGCACCCGATGGAGTCAAAAAGCCAGCACCACTAGGACTTGCGCCGTAGACAGCAATGGAATTAGCATCATGGTTAAATTGGTTGTACACAGCGGTTTGCTCGATGAAGGGCAACAACTGAGTGGGTACCGACTGAATCATGTATGTCGTCGAGTTCGATCCCGTCGAATCACATTGACCGCTATGTGGCAGCTTGCGATTGGCGGATTCAAAATTGTGAACCGCCAAGCCAATTTGTTTAACGTTGTTCGAACATTGCATGCGTCGTGCTGCTTCGCGTGCAGCTTGAACGGCAGGTAATAGCAATCCTACCAAGATGCCAATAATGGCAATGACCACCAACAGTTCCACCAACGTGAAACCAGATTTGCTGGCCTGATGGCCAACGCGAGGAACTAACATTTACTCACTCTCCTTGAATCCGATACTGAACAACGGTAAAGAACCGTTGACGACTAGGGCGGTAAGTGTATGCAGGGATATGATTCGCAACAGGAGTGAAATATTAACTTTGTGTGAAGAATGTGCGTAGATGCACGCGTCAGCGTGTTCAACTCCGTTTTAGTGAAAATTGCGAGAAGATTACGTGAAGATGTGTTTAACTTATAAGGACGGCGTTCTGCGGTTCTGGATCAGAGCTGCCGCAATGCGCAAAGTGTCATAGTCGATTCTGCCGTGAAAGGCATCGTGAATTGGCTTGAGTTTATCGACGCCGGAATAGCGCGCCACCAGTTCGATTTGCTGAAACATCTTGGGCTCGACCCATCCATGCGGATCTGTGATTTGACGACATTGCAAGTAGTTCGTCAGGTATTTGACGATCGTCGATTCAACTCGTCCTAGACGTACGGCAATCTGCTCGATGCTGGCGCCTTGCTCAAATAACTCGTATGCCAATGCTTGCGCGCCGGCATGGTCGTTGGGGTCATTTGCAATTGGCGTGAATCGATCCGACGCACTTTGGTCTACAGGGTGCGACTGACGATATTCGTGAATCAACTCCAATAGCGATTTTCCAAAATCGCTAACTTTTCGTTCTCCGATCCCGTGCACATCACGAAGTGCGTTGACGTCCTGCGGTTGTCGTCGCGCAAGATCACGGAGTGTCGCATCACTGAAGACCAAGAAGGGAGCAACACCGCGGCGCACCGAAACGCTGGAACGCCAGCGTCGCAGTCGATCAAACAGCTCACGGTCGACACCTTCCCACGAGTGCAGCAGAGACGGGGAGCTGACTTCGATCGCGCGGGCTTTTATTGGCCGCATCAAGCGTGGCTCCAGCTTGCCGTGCAAGAGCTCTCGTCCGGTAGGCGATACGTGCAGTTGTTGATACTCCCCAAGGCGTTTGACGAATCCCTGTTCGATGAGTTGTTCAATCCAATCGCGAATGCTGCTTGACCGAAAATCTTTTAATAGTCCGTAAGTTGAAAGTCGGTCATGACGATTAGCCAAGATGCGTTTATCTTTCGAGCCTGCGAGCACTTGAGCGACGTAAGTTGAACCAAATTGCTCGTTAGTGCGCAAGATGCACGAGAGGATCTTCTGGCCGACAAGTAGCGGCTGTTCCACTGCTTCAAATTGTCCCAGGCACACATCGCAAGCTTGACAACTCTCTCGTCCCCACACTTGCCCAAAATGCTCGACGAGCAATCGATGGCGACAATGGCTGGCAACGCAATAGGAATAGATCGCCCGCAGCGACTGTTCGCCCGCTTCGCGAACTTCATCGATTGCTCCCTCGAATGTACGTCGCCAACGCAGCATATCTTCGGACCCGTATAACAACCAACATTCTGCTTCCAAGCCATCGCGTCCGGCCCGACCTGTTTCTTGCTGGTAGTTGGCCATGGATTTTGGCATGGCGGCGTGAATGACGAACCGCACATTGGATTTATCGATACCCATGCCAAATGCGACCGTCGCAATCATCGTGTCAACCTGATCGTTCAAGAACTGTTCTTGTCTCGCGTTGCGCTCAATTTCGCTCAATCCCGCGTGGTAAGCAGTGCAGGAATAGCCGAGTTCCTGGAGACTGCTCGCTAAGCGTTCGGTATCGGCGCGGCTGATACAGTAGATCAGCCCCGATTGTCTGCGGTAACGATCCAGTAGGTTGCAGAGCTGATTGAGTAGTCGGTCGCGGCGAGCCACGCGATATACGAGATTGGGGCGAAAGAAGCTGCCGACGAGAATTTTGGGCGCTCTCATACCCAACGATGTCACGATTTCTTCGCAAACTTGAGGCGTCGCGGTCGCCGTGTAGGCGTGAAACGAGACTGTGGGAAACCGATCGCGCAGCACACTCAAGCCGCGGTATTCTGGGCGAAAGTCATGCCCCCAAGCGCTGATACAATGGGCTTCATCGATGGCGAACGCCGATAATCGGATATTCGCAAGAAAATCGAGTGAACGGGTTGTAAGCAATTGCTCGGGGGACGTATAAAAGACCTTAACACGTTCCGCTTGCATGGCGCTGACGACATTCCGTTTGGCTTCGGCTGACATTCCACTATGAATTGCGAACGCGGGGATCCCGCACTGTTGAAGACTGTCGACTTGATCTTTCATCAGGGCGATTAGGGGTGAAACAACAACCAGCATACCTGGCTGGCACAAGGCAGGCACTTGATAGCACAACGACTTACCGCCACCCGTAGGAAGAATGACGACCGAATCGCGTTGCGTTAACACCAGTTCCATCGCTTCGCGTTGCAGTGGCAGGAATTGATCGTAGCCCCAGTACTGCTTCAAAATCTGTTGTAGCATTTTATACCACCAGCATTCGAAGGGACACATGAACGGTCAACCATCCCTTTTCACCGTTGGTCATTCGAATCACACGGAAGAACACTTCATTGAACTGCTGCGAATGCACGCGATCGAGGTCCTAGCCGATGTGCGCACCCAGCCGTTTTCGCGATATACGCCTCACTTTAACCACGAATCGCTCCGAGATCTGCTACCCCGCAATGGCATTCGCTATGTGTTCATGGGAGATGCCCTGGGTGGTCGACCCAACGGAGATAGGTTCTATGATGCCGCCGGCCATGTCTTATATTATGAGGTAGCGGAAGCTGACTTTTTCCTGCAAGGTTTGGAGCGGTTGGAAAAGGGGATTTCCAGCTACCGAGTGGCGATCATGTGCAGCGAGGAAGACCCTCTGGTCTGCCATCGCCACCGATTAGTCGCTCGCGTTTTGCATGATCGCGGGGTTCCCATCGAGCACATTCGTGGCGACGGTCGTATCGAAACGTACAGACAAGTTGAACCTGAGGCACAACAACAACTGCTGTTCGATGAACTGAAGGTCGATTCATGGAAATCTTTACAATCGGTTTTACCCAAACACCCGCGCGAGAGTTCTTTGGAAAACTGACCAAGGCCAAAGTAAAGCGGTTGGTCGACGTCCGCTTGAACAACACGTCACAATTAGCCGCATACGCCAAACGCGACGACTTGGCCTACTTCCTGTCCGCAATTTGTAATGTTCAATACCACCACGAGCCGCTGCTCGCACCGACCCAAGACATTTTGGATCAATTTAAAAAGAAAAAGGGAGAATGGAATCACTACCGTGAGAAATTCTTGCAGTTGATGCTGGACCGACAGATCGAATTGCAATTGGATCGCCAATCGTATCTGGAGCTACCGAGCGCTTTGTTGTGCAGTGAACACACCGCCGAACATTGCCATCGCAGCCTGGTTGTTGAGTACCTTCAATCGCACTGGAGCGATATAAAAGTAGTTCATTTGTAATTGAGTCCGTTGGTGTCGCCCGACATGCAAATCGTGATCAATCATCTAACGCGTATGAAGCCCGGCTTTTTCTGCGCCGCTGGCGTCGAATTGGAATCGACACTGCATGTGCGGCCCTTGTTTCACGGACACTTGACCACCGATTTGCTTGCCAGAAACGGAGGAAGGTTTTCCTTGGGCGCTCACTTGGAGTTAGGCCAGACTCGCTTCGCTGGCCGAGTTCCGGAGATCGAGGATCGAACTTTTGAACCTGAACAACTACAGAAACTTGGGCAATTGGATCACCGCCAGCTTTTCGATTTGTGCGCGGAATTGGCGGTCGAGTGTTTAGAGGAGATATTCACCGATGCGATTAAACCATGCGGTTCGACGGCAGCCATTGACGAACATTGTGGGCTGCGATCGCTCGGCTGTTTATGGATTTCCGGAGCAAGTCTGACAACGACAGCTTTTGACCAAACGCCACAAATTCGGCTGAATTTTGAACATTGGGGACGCACACTTTCCGTTCCAGTGACCGATCTCCGACTCTATTCCAACGACTACCATACTCTGAATCACCAGGCCCTTGAAGCATGTCAGGATGCGTTGCGAGCCCGTCGATCGACGTTGCTGTGCGTGGGCATTTCGCGACCATATCGCAAGTCGGATAGCGATGCTGCCAAGCATTGGTTACAAGTCAATAACATCTTGACCTGGTAAGTTGTAGTAAACTGTAGGCGGAGCGGTATGTTCGACGTCCCTCTGCAACGTTTTTTAATTCCTGAATTCAGAAAGCCAGCTTAATGCGAAGCCTTGTGCGTGATCCGATCCTGGTGATCACAGCGATCTTGTTGTTCAGCCTGGCAGCCTACATGCTACGCAATACGGTGGTGCTGCGCAACGTTTCGCTCAAAATGACGGCTGGTGACGCCGCTGGTCTGCGCCACCGTTTAGCGGTCGATTTAGCGCGAGAATCACCCGACTATGGGTTGGAAATTAGCATTCTTGCCACCCGTGGTTCCGAAGCAGCGCTGGAAGCCGTTGAACGCGGCGAAGTGGACATCGCGTTCGTTCAAGGTGGGCTGGCCAACGAGCGGACAACTCACATCCGTCAGGTATCCGCCTTGCACATCGAACCGCTTCACCTTCTGGTCGATTCCGAACTTTTTCAATCCATTGAGCGGGATGGGCTGGGTGCTTTGGCGGGTCATTCCATCAATGTTGGATCGTCCAGTAGCGGGACCTATGCGTTGAGCAACGAAGTGCTTGGGTTTATCGGCTTAGAGCCTGCCAACGCGAACACGCCAGATTCAAGGTCCTCTCGCGACGACCGAACTTTCGCTCAAAATACAATGGGTTACACCGAACTTTTAGAAGCCGAACTCAGCCAATTGCCAGACGCTTTGTTTACGGTTTCGTCGCTACCTTCGCCGCTGGCCACCTGGATGATCGAGCAACATGGATTTCGTTTGGTTGAACTTGCTTTTGGTGAAGCGTTAGCGCTTCAAGCTCTGAACGAATTGGGGGAGCCGCAAGCGGTCGGGTCGATCGATAAGCGACTTATCTTTCGAACCACCATTCCCAATCACACTTACAGCGTGCGGTTGGCTGAACCACCAGAACCGTTGGTCACCCTCGGTACCCGCATGTTACTTGTCGCACACGAACGCGTGGACGAAACCGTGATTCAGCGGTTACTGGATGCGCTTTATGACTCGAATTTTGCTCAAGCCGAGCGACCGCCACTCGACTCGAGTTTGCTCGACCTACCGCCCGAGTTTCCGTTGCATGTCGGTGCGCACGCATTTCGACAGCGCAATAAGCCGATCATCGCCGGGGATGCGGTCGATTATGTAGAAAAGGTACTTGCCATTGCAGCCACGGTTGTGGGTGGTGCGTTCTTTCTATTCCAATGGTCGGTGCGGCGCGTTCGGCGGCGACGCGAAGCCAGCCTGGCGAGTTACATTGAACGAGTCCTTACCATCGAAAAGGAGTCGCTGGAAAACGAAGTTGCCGCCCAACTTGATTTGGCGGAGCTCATCCGTCTGCAGGGTGAGTTGGCAAAAATTAAGGCGCAAGCGGTCAGCAAGTTTGCCAACGGCGAGTTGGAAGGTGAGGCCCTGATCCAAGGCTTGCTGTCGTTGGTCAACGATGCGAGAAATCAATTGACGCGACTGATTCTGCACCAGCGTGAAAACATTGAACAACAGTCGAGCATCGAGCAACGTAGCCCTGACGAAATCTGGAAGCAGCAGGCGCATACCGGTCCAATGTAGAACAATTGTCTCCAATTGTTAGGTCCAATGTAGAACAATTGCCCCCAATTGTTAGGTCCAATGTAGAACAATTGCCCCCAATTGTTTGGTCCAATGTACAACAATTGTCCCCAATTGTTTTGTGCAGTGTAGAACAATTGTCCCCAATTGTTTTGTGCAGTGTAGAACAATTGTCCCCAATTGTTTTGTGCAGTGTAGAACAATTGTCCCCAATTGTTTTGCGCAATGAAGAACAATTGTTCTACCGTCAGGTCGATACGTCCGATCCCGTGAACGGTTACGATTCGCTTACTTGTCTCGCTTCTGTCGTTCTTGAATCGAGTTGATAAACGTCGTTGTCTGTGTTTGCGTACACAGCTAGCCGCGATCGCCAACAAGGCCTCTGCAGCCGCACCATTTGCGAGCGTCATTGATCGTTCCTTGCTGACCGTCATGGAAGAACTGGAAGACGATTTGGTCAGCATTTTGGCATCCGAAAGCGAGGTGCAAGTGAAACAGCGCTAAAATTTGCGTGAGTGGCGATAGAGCTATACAGTCCACCGCATGTTGATTTCGCGCGCGTAACAATTACACTGAGCAGCGTGCACGGAATTTCTGACTGCGTCAACTCGATCAACTTTCACGAGAGTCGACGGTGAGAGGACTGCGGCCACTGCGGATTGACCAATGTAAAAAAACGGATCCTATCATGTCAACAATTATCACTTCCCTGCGTTCGCCTGTTTTCGTATTGTGCTTGGCTGTCGTCCAATGCCTTTGCTTCAAACCGACAAGCTCTACGGCGGATATTATTACGGCTCAGGAATTGCCTGTCAGTTCGCAAACGCTGTTGAATAGTGCGATTGAGCTGATCAAGAAACGCAATTTGGATGCAGCCCGCGAGAAGTTGTTGCAGTTGAGTTCCGATGAAAAAGATCTTCCTCAGGCAGAAGTACTGCTCGCACAACTACTGATCGAACAGGGGATGGTGGGTGACGGTCGCCGAGTATTAAACGAATTTTCGGGACTCAACCCTGAGAGCTATGAATTGCATTGGACCTGTTGCAAGTTAGCCGTGATGGAATCGCGGTGGTTTGATGGCTGGTTGCTTGCGACGACTGCTCTAGAGTTGAAAATGCCTACGCGTTGGTCCGACGCGCAAAAAGCTCGTGCGACCGCTGAGCTCCAAATCTTGAAGGGAGCCTGCTGCGAAGGACGACTCGACTGGCGAGCCGCCTTTTCCGCATACGTTGCGGCGGATGAAATCGCTGATGAGAAGTTGCCGACTGCTATACTCGGTCGAGCAAGATGCCATTTTCATCTCGGAGAAATTGAAGCCGCGCGAGCCGCATTCGCAAAATTAAAGGCCCAACAGCCAACCGCCTCGTTGCCCGAAGTTGCGTTAGCACAACTCTTCGACTTGAAAGGTAACCTTGTCGAGGCAGAGAAGTGGTACCGCTTGGCCATAACATCAAGTAGTGTAGTTCCCGACAATGCGCGACTGTCTTTTGCCCAGTGGCTGGTTTGGAACAATCGTCCTGCCGATGCTAAACTGGTCCTGAAGTTTGTTGCAAAAGATGATGGTGAAAACGAACGCTTGTACCTCTCTTCACTAGTTGCAAGAATGGAAAAGCGATTCGATGATGCTCAAAAGCTGCTTTCCGCTCTGCACCAAGATTCACCGACGAATTTCGCGATCAGCAATCAGCTAGCTTTGGTGTTGATTGAAAACAGCGACGAAGCGGCGCGAGCACGAGCGCTACAAATCGCGGAAGTCAACGTTCGGAACAACCAACAATTGGCTGAGGCCTGGTCGACCCTGGGTTGGATTCAATTCCGGTTGGGCGACATGGCCAGCGCTCAACAGAGCCTGGGAGTTGCGGCCCAAACGGGAGCCATTAGTCGCGACACGGCTCATTTTATCTCGAAACTGCAAGAGAAAACCGGACAAACCCAAATCGCCAGTCAACTGCAAACAGCAATTTCCGAAGCGAAGGGGCCGTTCTTTTATGCATCCACCGAAATCGTAAAGGACTAGGCAGCCTCTGAAACCCACCGCTTGGCAGCGGTGGCTACTCTGGGTAGCCACCGTCACCAGACGGTGGACGCGGACGAAGTGAAATCCACCGCTTGGCAGCGGTGGCTACTTCCTGCCAAAAGGGGCTGTCCAACTCGGTTTGTCGCGCTCATTCACCGACCTGGCTAAGCAAATCCTTAAACCCCGCGCTGTCGGCGAGTGCACGAAGATCGGGGTCAACGGGAAAGTGATCGCGCATCGCGGGCTGCGATAGAAACACTACCATATCAGGTGCAGTTAACAGTTCAATCGCGAACTGTTTGCACTCGCGCGCTTGATTACTAGCCGACGGCTCAGAACTTGCTGTTTCCGATGCAATGGACAGAGCACAGGCCAGATTGTATTTGCCCGCATGATCGTCTGTTGACAACTCTCCATGGAGTCGCTTGACTTCCACCAAAGTCTCAATGGGTGAGACCCGAGCCAAAATGAGCAATCTCCATAAACCGAGACTACTTCTTCCTGACTCTGTCGACATATCGATGCACAAGTTTGCATCATCAAGCGCGACGCGATGGCGTTGTTGAGCGACAGATAAGTTGGCGCGGTTGCCATACGAACTCGCAAGCAGAGACCGAAGTGTATGGTTGTTCGGGTGCGGAGAAAGGAGGTCTTCGAGCGCGGAGATCGAGTCATCCAGCAACTGACGAGCCTGTTCGGGAGCGGAATTCATTACCTGGGACGCATAGTTGGATTGGCTTGCCGCGAGCGACATGCAATAGTGCACGGACTGCGGATTCGCGGCAACTAACTCCTCGAGTAACGCAATACTATCGCGAATCGCTGTGTCGGCACGTTCTCGGTCACCCAGCGCCCCCGCTGCGAGTGCCAGGAGCGACTTTGACTCAGCCAGCCGTGACTTGTAAATTGCATTGTTTGGTTCAAGCGTTAGCAGCGATTCTCCGATTTGGATGGCTTCTGCGGCCGCGGTTGCAGAAGCAGCAAACTCATGTCGCGACAGTTCTAGGCTTGCGATATGGTGCAGAGCCGTAGCCGTGTATTGTCGATAGCGAATCGCCTCGGGGAATTGACGTTGCAATTCTCGCCGCAATTTCAGGGCCTCATCAAGTTCCTCACGCGCCTGTCCGTGTTTCGAATGGGAGACAAGGGTCATGCCATGCGTTTCCAATCCAGTAGACAAGTCTGAATGGTAGCGCCAGCGGTTGGGAAACTCTTGAATCAGGGAACGCCATAATTGGATCGCTTGCAACGATTCACTTTCCGCCTCAGCGTCTTCGCCCAAATCGATCAAAGTCAAAGCCAGGTTGTGCCGACTCTGTGCCAACCCAGACTTAAACTGATCATTTTGGGGTTCCAACTCAAGCAACTCTTGTCGCAATAAAACCGCCGTGCGTCTTAAATCTTCAGCAGCTGTCAGTCGCCCCTGATACTGTTCGGCAATGGCGAGGTTGTGGTATGCAGTCGCGAGATGCATCTTATGATTGAGGTCCGTCTTGGATGGCTGGCGACAAATGTCAATAACGCGTGTTAATAACTGTGAAGCGGATTGAAGTTGATCGAGGCTGATTAAGGCTCGCCCAAGATCGACCTGTGTGGCAATGCTCTCCAGCGAACCCTCCGGAGCCAGTTCGACAGCGTTTCTGAGCGCCTGCTCTGCTTTGTTTGGTTGGTTGAGCAACAAACTGACAGCCCCTAAGCGTCGATACGCCAATGCCACCTGCTCGCTATAACTTGCTTGCAGATCGGGCGTGCGTTCCAGCAGTCGGCCATAATATTCGACCGCGCGTTCGGCCAGTTCTCGTCGCACAATCTCCATTTCAGGAATGTCTTCCAAACCTTCGTAGCCCAATCGATCGATCATCTCATTGACTGCTTCGAAAGCATCGTTGAAATTTTGATCTGCGCGGCTTTTTTGGACTGCCATTTCCACTTGCGCTTGATGCAAATAGTGGTTGTACCACAGGCTTCCCGAAAGCAACGTCGCTAACGAGACGCTGCCGATGGCTAGCGCACTGGCTAGGGCAGGTCTCCGGCGCACCCACACACCCACGCGTCGCGCCGCACTCATTGGTCGAGCGTTGATTGGTTTACCTTCGAGGAATCTACCTAGATCGCTCGACAGTTCCGCTGCCGACTCATAGCGCCGCGATGGATTTTTCTCTAGGCACTTGAGGCAAATCAGCTCCAAGTCACGAGCAATCTTGGGGTTAAGTTTTCGCGGCGGCAATACCTCTTCCGCGATCACCAAGTGCAACGTTTCAAGAGTGGTTGCAGCCAAAAACGGAGGCCTGCCGGTCAACACTTCGTAAAGTACAGCCCCAAGCGCATAAATGTCCGATGCTGGTCCAATTTGCGACGTATCTCCACGCGCTTGTTCAGGTGGTAAATAGGCTGGCGTACCAAACACGGTTCCTGTAACCGTCGGATGAAGCGACGAATTCTCCAGTCTCGCAAGACTAAAATCGGCCAGCTTAGGCGTGTAATGCCGCAATCGGTCGCCCGGGTTGGAAACGAGGCTTTGAAGTAAGATGTTTCCAGGCTTGATATCGCGGTGCAGGATCCCTTGCTCATGTACGTAGCCCAGCGTTTTAGCAAGTTCGTCCAGCCAACGCGCTGCTTCGTTGGAATCTACGATCCTCTCGGACAGGAATTGATCAAGACTGCCTCCGTTGATCCACTCAAGGATCAAATACGGCCATCCCTCCGCATCACCAACTTCCAACACTTGGACAATGTTCGGATGTGAAAGGAGCGCAATCGACTCGGATTCGAGGCGAAATCGCTGGAGTTCCTCTGCCGATGAAAACACGCCATGTCGAATGAACTTAATGGCTACCAAGCGGTTTAACGATACTTGGCGAGCTTTGTAGACAAGTGACATTCCGCCACGCGCAACGAATTCCAAAACCTCGTAACCCGGAATATGAACATTTTTGGGAACAACTGTTTGAGTTGGTACCGCAAGCAAGCGATTTGTCATTGGTGAGGGACCGCTCTGCTCCAATTCAAACAGCGCATCTTGCTCGCTGAGCCGCGGGGCGAGCTCGATTGAATGAGTTGGGAAGCGATGAGCGTACTCCGTATGTTGAGGTTCCTCTCCCACACATTTGCGAACCCAATACTCCTCGACGATCAAGTCCATGATCAAGTCAGGATGTCTCTCCAATTCGGGGAAACGCTGCCAATACGAATCGATCGACGGTCGACGCCCATTGGGTTTTCGCCACTCAAATTCCAGTTCCAATTTGATCAGTTCCACCAGGACGTTGAGTCGTGAGGTTGAATCGGAAGGAAGAAAATCTTCAATTGCCGGAGTTGGCGAGATTGCACAGGCGGCTTCAAAACGCTCGATCAGTTCTTCGCGCTGGTTCGCGACCAGTTCCGTCGTTTGCTGGCTACCGGCAGTGGTGAAGTTTGGCTTCATCGCTACGACTCAGCCCCACGATTGAGAATATTCATAACGTTGCGAATCTCTTGCATCAATCTCCGAACAGTACGTTGGCTGCGTTGCACCGCGAGCGCAATTTCGTCAAGAGTCAACCCATCGAGGCGAAGCACAAGAATTTGTTGCTCAAGCGGGCTCAGTCGCTCTAGCAAGCGTTCGATCGTGTCGGCAACGTAAACGGCTTGTTCGTGATCGGGACTCTGTAGGAACTCTTGATCAAACTCTTCAGCGGTTGAGTCGTGACAGATTTCTTCCCTTTTTACACTCCGCCTCAACGCAGTGTGTTTTTCAATTTGTTTCAGTAGTTTGTGCCGAGTGATACTCAACAGTACACGCCACAGATCACCACTTCGCTCGATAACGTAGCGACCGTTTCTTGCTCCAATGAAAAATGACAAACAGGCGGCTTGCACTACATCTTCAGCATCGAATCGCCGTTGAAGCTTTTCATTCAAGTGCCCGCGCACACGATCGATCAACGCTTCAAAATAGCGTCTCACCAACAGTGACGCAGCTCCCTCGTCACCCTGTCGCCATCTTTCGATCAGTAGGACCGAATCTAAAAATTTGGATTGAGGAAGCTCTTGCGGTGGCATGCAGCAGTGACCCCCAGACGGAATACCTTTCAGACCATCTTAGTTCATTGGGTTAGCAGATTTCCAGTGGTGAGACAATTTGTTGCGCGAGCATTTCGACGCTTCATGAGTTTTTTGTCCCCAAATTCCTGCGAAAACGGATTAGCTATTTAAGCCGAACTATTTCCGTTCCGCGGTGAGAAATCCAGCCAGTTGCCCGCGTACCGAGGTAAGTGACGCGTTATAGGTCGAAAAACGCTACTGTTCGACATTGTACACAACCACTGAATTGCCCTTCAACCAGAGAGACTGCTCATGGCCTATCGAATCAAACTGATCACGTTGGTTCTTGCGATCTGCACCGCAAACGTGGTGCGTCAGTGTTGTGCAGATGACCTTGGTGCCACAACAAATGTAAACGGCGCTTGGAACGACGCGGCGAACTGGACAGTGGGTGGCCCACCAACTTCTGTAGACAACGCTTTTATCGGAAGCGCATTCCCGGCTGGCTCAACGCTAATTGCTTCGATTTCCTTGTCCGCCAACGAAGCCGCCAACAATCTACACCTTGGTCGCGATGCAACGGCCGTTGGAATTCTAGACTTAAATGGATTTCATTTGTCGATTGGTGACACGTTTCTCATCGGACGCTTTGGCGGCAGCGGGACTCTGGTTCGTGGTGGTAGTGGAACATTTAGTACGGATAGATTAGAGATTGGCGGTTCGAACACCGTTTTATTGGAGGCAGGAGATACAGCGAACTCACTGCACATGTACGACGCTTCAAGCCTCACCACAGCTGCGACAACGAATTTCACAACCTATGCAGCGTTGCTATCCGAAAACAATGTGCTGACACTCGGTGCAAACCTCTCCCTGACTGGCGATGTGGAACTACGCGGTTCGTCAACGAGTCCCGCTACCATCGATGCCAATGGCTTTGATATAACCGCTCGCGATATCTACATCGGTCGCTTTGGCTTGCAAGGTAACATCCTCAATGACGGCGCAATCACTGCTACCAGGAACCTCGAGGTTAGTCGCGGTACTTTCTCCTTGGATGCCAATGACAGCGTTGCGAATACCGTCGTTGCCACCCAGGGCGGAACGCTCAATTTGCACGCAAACACGGCCGCTCTCAACGCGTTTATTGCGACTGGCGCTACGCTCAATACGGTAAGTAGTTCCAACCTGAGCAATCTCGTCCAAGTTTTCGACGCCAATAGCCAGCTGAACCTGGGAGCAGATCTGCTCCTGTCGGGCGACCTTGAGTTGCGAGGCACCGCCCTCGATTCCGCAGTCGTCAACGCAAACGGCTTTGATATCACAGCCCGCGATATCTACATCGTTCGCTTTGGCTTGCAAGGTATCATCCTCTATGATAACGCGATCACCGCCACACGGAATCTCGAAGTTAGTCGCGGTACTTTCTCGTTGGATGCCAATGACAGCGTTGCGAATACTGTCGCCGCCTCCCAGGGCGGAACGCTCAATCTGCACGCAAACACAGCAGCACTAAATGCCTTTGTTGATACAGGCGGCACGCTCAATACGGTAAGCAGTACCAACCTGAGCAATCTCGTCCAGGTTTTAGGCGCCGACAGTCAACTGAACTTGGGAGCAGATCTGAACCTCTCGAGCAACGTTGAAATCCGCGGTTCCGCAACGACAGCTGCCGTGCTCGATGCAAACGGATTTAATGTCAATGCAGTTCAACTAGATGTCGGTAGATTTGGATTACGCGGTGATCTGCTGAACGATGGGATGATAACAGTTACCAACTTAAGCGTTGACACTAGCTCATTGAGTTTGAGCGGTGGTAACGACATCATCGCGAATTCATTGTCCGTATTCAATGATTCGATATTGACCATTTCACAAACCGTTGGCGAGCAAACGGGCCTCACGCTGGATGGAAATTCGCTGAGCTTGCTCGATACCAGCGTAATGCACTTGCAGTTCGACAGCGGACCATCGACAGGTATTGACTGGGCGTTTCGGTGGATCAATCCAGGTGTT
Source organism: Pirellulaceae bacterium (assembly GCA_041753315.1). Taxonomy (GTDB): domain Bacteria; phylum Planctomycetota; class Planctomycetia; order Pirellulales; family Pirellulaceae; genus Aureliella. The sequence continues at coordinate 143,998 of JBGSUV010000073.1, forward strand.
GGAGACCGAGTTGGTGTACTGGATTCACTTATTGGATCCGGGCGAATTACCTACGATGCTTCCGTTGGAATCAGCGCCTTCGATCATGGTGATGGTTACACCTATATCGGGCATGTTTCAGCCGTCCCCGAACCATCCTCGACGATGGCACTATGGACGGTTTTTGTTTCTATTTTTCTGCGGCGCCGTCGTCAGCAGGCGACACCCGCGTGACCTTCTCTCTGTTTCACGTCCGCTATGGTAGAGCCCATCGCCCGTTCAGACTAAAGTAATGTCTTGTTGATATTCCCCAGGTTTTACAATAAGTCATCTACGATATCGATCGGGTGCCATGTCACGAAATCCAACGCGCCGCACGTTTTTCAAGAGTTCTTCGCTCGCCATTGCCGCAACCACTCCGTGGTTGAACGTTAACTGTCGAGCTATGGCGACGCCGTGGGAAGTCTCGCAACAAAGTTCGTTGATGGCTTATGTGGGTACGTTCAGTTCACCGTTAACGGACGTGCTGCCAACACAAGTCGATCTACCACCCGGCAATGGTCGGGGCATCCACTTGTTTAACATCGACCGTTCCTCCGGATCGATGACGCCAGCTGGGATTTATGAAATGGGAACCAGTCCAAGTTGTCTGGTTGTCAACACAGCTGGTACGCGAATCTACTCGAGCAATGAGACCGATCGCGTCGGAACAGATAACTGGGGGACCGTTTCCGCGTTCAGCGTCGATCGAGACACAGGGCAACTGACCCTACTTAACACGGTGCCGTCGGGCGGTGCAGGACCAACCTATGTCAGCCTGCATCCATCGGGGCGATTCTTGTTCGTCGCCAACTACTTTGGTGGTAGCGTTGCCGTACTTCCAGTATTGGACGACGGTCGCCTCGGAGAAGCAACTTGTATTCGCGTCGATGAAGGACCGCTTGGACCAACCAAGGCAGTTAACGCGCCGCCGGGCAGCTTTGCTTTTAGCGGTCACGATCGCACGCACGCACATATGATCCAAGCCGACCCAACTGGACAATTTGTCATGCATGTCGAGCTGGGGCTCGATCGCATCTACGTCTGGAAATTCGATGATCAGCAAGGGCTGCTTACACCCAACGATCCGCCATTTGTGTCGTTGCCGGCCGGCGATGGCCCGCGACATTTTAGCTTTCATCCCAAGGGCAATTGGTTTTATTCGATTCAAGAAGAAGGTTCAACGGTCGCCGTGTTCGACTACGCAACCAACACCGGTTCACTACAACTTCGGCAAACCATTTCAACACTTCCGGCCGGATTTGCGGGCAGTAACTTTTGTTCTGAAATCCTCGTTTCCAATGACGGCAAGTTCCTCTACGCTGGGAATCGACTTCACGATAGCATCGGGATATTTGCGATCGATGCGACCGGCGAGTTGAAGTACCTCGGCGAGGAATGGACGCGGGGGAATTATCCGCGCAGTTTCAATTTCGATCCCAGCGGCGATTTCTTGTATTGCTGCAACCAGCGTGGTGACAACATCGCCGTTTTCAGAGTCGACCGAATTTCGGGGGAATTGCAGTTCACTGGCCATTATGCACCCGTGGGCAATCCTTCCAGTATCGTTTTCGTAGACTTTAGGTAACTCTCGCCGAGCATGAATGGTGCTACTGTATCAAATATTCGCATCACCCACTGAAGATGAACTGCGGGCGCTGCTCCCAGGGCTCGCCTTTTTGCAAGCAACGCGAGAGCGGAACGCAATACGCGAAGTAACGGAGGAGAGGCAAATGTACGACTCGAGAGAAAAGGCAGCCCTGGACATTCAATCGGGACTGATCGACGCACGAGAAGAAGGGCTCGAGAAAGGGCTCGAGAAAGGGCTTGAGAAAGGCGAGATTAAATTGATACGCACTCTTGAGGAAAATTCTTGGCGAACCGCTGACGGATGAGTCCGCGTTCGAAAGTCATAGCTTAGAACAGTTGCAGGCGATAGCCGCAGAACTCCGCAACCGAATTCTCGGGCGCTCGTAAGTCCGACGAATCGAAGACAATTTGGGCCGGAACACTAATTGACGCTAATCTGCACTAATCAACACTGACGTGCGCTACCCCAGCGATCCTGGGATTGGCGTAGCCCTGAGGTTCCTGATCAGTGTCGATTAGTGAGGATTAGTGTTCTAGCCTTGTCAGTACTGACAATCTGTTCGCATCCCCGAATCTGCTGAAGGCACGCCGATTGATCACTTCGGCGCTTTCTCATGCTACGCAAGACTGATTGTACGGCTTGAGTGCGAACAATTCGCGCGCATCACTCGCGTCCTTCCCTGCAAAGGAAGGTTAGTCAACGAAAAACCGGAGGTCTCGACTGAGCTTCGACCTCCGGTTAATAGTTGTGATCTTCCAGGAATGCTGGAATGGCTGTTTGACGAACTACTTGATTTCGACGGTAGCGCCAGCTTCGACCAATTCCTTCTTGACCTTTTCGGCGTCTTCTTTGGATACACCTTCCTTGATCTTGGCTGGAACGCCTTCGACCATCTTCTTGGCATCCATGAGGGAAGCGCCGGTCAAGTTCTTGACGACCTTGACGACGTTGAGCTTGGCATCGCCGAAGCTGGTCATCACGACGTCGAATTCGGTTTGTTCGACAGCAGCGGCTGGTGCCTCGCTAGGTGCAGCCATCATGACAGCTCCGCCGGAAGCGGCTTCGATGCCATGCTCGTCCTTCAGGTAGTCGCTCAGCTCTTTAGCTTGCTTGAGCGTAAGAGCCACGATGGATTCGCCGAGTTGTTTGATGTCGTCTGCGTAGGTTGTTTCGGACATGTGTTATCACACCCTTATTTTCAAAAGTAAAAAAATGTTTTGTCGTAACGTTTGATAAAAATCTGTTTTGTCGTATCCAGTGCTGGCTGCTTGAGAAAGGCGGATACCAGCGAGTTCTCTACTGTTCTGCGCCCTCCTCCTTATTCTCAACCAGCTTCTTGATCTGACCAGCCAATTTGGCTCCACTGCCAAGCAGTTGACCCGAGAGTGTCGAGCCAGGGCTTAGGATTTGACCAACCAACAGCGAAATCTGCTCTTGGCGGTTTGGCCATTTACTAACCTCAATTACTTTTTCGGCCGTAAACGTTTCACCATCCATCACTCCACCTTTGAGTTCAAATGTCTTGAACTCAGGCATCTTGACGATGGCGGCAATTTCTTTGGCAAGGCTAACGAAGTCTTCGCAGCCCCAGACCACTGCGACGGAGCCGTCCTGTTCTTTGAATAGTCGCTCCAGCCGAGTATCAGCGGCAGCCCGTCCACCCAAGCTACGCTTGACGACGAGCATTTGAATCCCCTTTTCCCTCAGCAACTTGCGAATTCTATAAGTGGCGTCCGAATTCATACCAATGACGTTGGCGACGATTGCGTCATCAACGCCCTTCAACCGATTGCGGATTTCGCAAGCGATCAAGTTCTTAACATATTTGCTCATGGTTTGCTCTAATTCAAACTTAAGGCGTTACTAAGTATCGTGTTGGTACTGCAACTCGGCTTATGCGGCAACGCGAACACTAGGGGACATGGTGGCGCAAAGTGCGATGCCGCGCACATACGTACCTTTGCACGCCTGTGGCTTTAGGCCGTTGACATAGTTGATAAACGCTTGGACATTTTCGATGAGCTTGTCGGCGTCAAAACTCAACTTTCCAACAATGGCGTGAACGTTTGACCCCTTGTCGTTGCGAAACTCGACCTTACCGGCCTTGTACTCCGCAACCACGCGCGCTACGTCCATGGTCACAGTGCCAGCTCGTGGAGAAGGCATCAAGCCACGTGGGCCAAGCACCTTACCAAGCGGACCAACGATACCCATCATGTCAGGAGTTGCTATACAGACATCAAAGTCAGTCCAACCTTCGCGAATCTTCTTCGCTAGATCCTCTTGTCCAACATGGTCTGCACCGGACGCAGTTGCGGTTGCTGCCAAGTCGCCCTTAGCAAATACAACGATACGTTGCGTTTTACCAATACCGTGTGGCAACACTACGGAACCTCGTACCAGCTGATCCGCCTGAGCGGGATCGATGCCGAGCTTCATATGAATTTCGACACTCTGATCAAACTTGCGGTTGGGAAATCCTTTGAGAATCGCCACCGCATCGGCCAAAGGCATCGGGGTTTTCGAGGTCGGTGCTTTGGCAACCATCGCTTTCATTGCTTTTGATAATTTAACCATTTCTAACCTTCTACCTCCAAACCCATGCTGCGAGCCGTGCCGGCGATCATTCGAGTTGCATGCTCCATGTCACGAGCATTGAGGTCGGCCATCTTCTTGGCGCAGATATCTTCAATCTGCGCCCGAGTGACTTTGCCAACTTTCTTCTTGTTCGGCTCACCTGAACCGCTGGCAATTCCTGCCGCTTGCTTCAGCAAGGCGGCTGCCGGGGGACTCTTGGTGACGAACTCAAATGTTCGATCCGAAAATATTGTTACCACAACCGGGATCGGCGTACCGTTGTATTCCCGTGTGCGCTCATTGAACTGTGAGACAAATTGCCCCAAGTTAATACCGAACTTACCTAATGACGTACCAACTGGCGGGGCGGGAGTGGCTGAGCCACCCGGCACCTGGAACTTGGCTTGTCCAACGACTTGTTTCGCCATCTACTGAATGCTCCGCGTAAAGCTTGCGAGGCGGTTGGCAGAAATCTGCAAACTGAGCTGTGCAAGGATAAAACTCTAAAAACTCATATTTCAAGGAACTTGGTGGTTGCTGTGGCAACTCCTGAATCGCATCCCCAGCCAACTTGGCCCGATCACCAATTCAGGTTCATTGTTGCCACTTCATCGAAATCACACTTCTTCAATCTGCCAGTGATCGATTTCGACAGGCGTGCTGCGTCCGAAAATGCTGATGATCACGGTCACGCGACCGTTGGCCTCATCCACTTTTTCGACCTCGCCTTCAAGGTTCTGGAAGTTGCCCTCTTTGACGCGAACCCGATCGCCAACGCGAAACGGAATCGCTGTCTTCATAGGCTTCTCGCCAGTTTCCTCGTCCGGTTCGTCCTTCTTGACAATCTTGGCGACGTCAGCAGGATCCATCGGAGTTGGCTTGCCATTGGAACCGGTGAAATCACCGACACCAGGCGTTTCCCTAACCAAGAACCACGAATCATCATTGATGGTCATAAAGGCCATCAGATAACCCGGGTAGAGTTTCCGCTTGACAACGCGGCGAGTACCATTGCGAGTAAATGTGACTACATCTTCGGTAGGAACTAAGATTTCACCGAAGAATTCCTCTTTTCCAGCAAGCTTGATGCGTTTGATCAACGCATCGCGAATACTGTCTTCGCGATTGAATGCAACCTTAATGATGAACCAGTCCATACCGGCTGCAGCACCAGAGGTCGGCGAATTCGAATCTTGCTTTTCCGAGTCACTCACTTGAGCACCCCCACGCCAGTACAAGCGATCGCGGCTCTTGGCACAGGACCAATACCGCAGTCATCTCCTGGCTAGGAAGACGATTTGCTAAAAAAAATTAAAACCCGAGCGACAAGCTCAATCGGGTCGCTTCAACTTAAACTATCAATCACTGTCCGTCACGAACACCCTGCTTGGCTGATCCCAACCCGAAGCGTTACGAATGGACGCGTTGCAATGGGACGGCTTACGCATCACCAACTAGGAGGCGACCCCCAGCCGAGTGAATATAAAATTCCATAGTGCATCGTAACCGAACAGTATGGCCGAAAGAAACAATATCGTGAAGATCACAACCACCGACGCACGAATAAGTTCTTTTTGCGACGGCCACGAAACCTTGTTCAATTCGGCTTCAACCGAAATCAAAAAATCTGCAAATTTCGGCCAATTGACCAGCCGAAAACCAAACCAAAAGCCGATCGAACCCAACAAGACCGCGATCAGATAGCTGGCCGCCTTGTATTCGTCCCCAACTGTTGGCTGAATATATAGCGCATGGCAACGCCACGCCGCTACCGCGGACACCAACCAAATCGTCAAGCAAGTGACTTGCCGAACAATGCGACCCTGATTGCGCTTGTACAGCCCGGATGCAAAAAGTTCTTGCATCAAAGGCCTCGATGTCATGACTGATTCTTTTGTGGTCATCTGCCGCTCAGTATGAGCTCTTCCTATTTGGAAAACCGCCAAACGAGCATTCGCTCTATGGCCAAACTGCTAACTTTCTGGCGCAGTCTACAGCACGCTCCAGGTTCTAAATCCACAGCGTCCCGCTCCTTAACCTTCGATCGTCCAACGTTTGTCCGACCGTTCAACGGCTCGCTATATTTCGAGTCGCTTGTATGTTTCGCTTATTTCGAGTCGCTTTATCTCATGAGCAGGGGCGGAGGGACTCGAACCCGCAACCGCTGGTTTTGGAAACCAGTGCTCTACCAATTGAGCTACACCCCTGAGTCCTACCCGCCAACAGTGATGCTCACCGTCCTCATCGCCATGATGCACGATGACATGATTTACGACGATTTGGTGGCAAACAATTAATGTGGCGGAGTATTTCCCACTTGCAGAACCGCAGGCGAATCAAAGGACGCTTTGCACCCAAGGTACATCTCGCCTCAAAGTCTGCTTCGCCGTAGGCTCTTCTTCGCTCAGTCGTTCAGCAGCGGTTGGTTCGCTCCACTGACCGCCCGAAACTACTCAATAATCTTCGTCACAACGCCTGAACCTACGGTCTTACCGCCTTCGCGAATCGCGAAGCGAACACCGTCGTCCATAGCAATCTTCTTTTGCAATTCAACTTCAATCTTGACGTTGTCGCCAGGCATGCACATTTCTGCGCCGACCAAGTTGGCCGAACCGGTTACGTCCGTCGTACGGAAGTAGAATTGTGGACGATAGCCGCTGAAGAATGGAGTGTGACGTCCACCTTCATCTTTGCTCAAGCAATAGATTTCAGCTTCGAACTTCTTGTGTGGTGTAATCGAACCTGGCTTCGCCAAGACTTGACCACGCTCGATGTCGTCCCGCTTCATACCACGGAGCAAACATCCGACGTTGTCTCCCGCTCGGCCTTCGCCCATTTCCTTACGGAACATTTCGACGCCGGTGACGGTGGTCTTGGTTGGCAGGTCCTTAAGACCAATCAACTCAACTTCTTCGCCTACCTTAACAACTCCGCGTTCTACCCGACCCGTTGCGACCGTACCCCGACCTTCGATGGAGAAGACGTCTTCGATCGCCATCAAGAATGGCTTGTCTTCTTCACGCGCTGGTTGCGGAATATAAGCATCAACAGCATCCAACAACTCGGAGATGCACTTGCTGGCTTCTGGGTCCGCTGGATTGTTGTAGGCTGCTAAAGCATTTCCTTTGACGATTGGAATGTCATCGCCAGGGAAATCGTACTTGCTGAGTAGCTCGCGAATTTCCAATTCGACGAGTTCCAGCAACTCTGGGTCGTCTACCAAATCGCACTTGTTCAAGAAGCAGACGAGAGCTGGTACGTCTACCTGACGCGCTAGCAGTACGTGCTCTTTGGTTTGAGGCATTGGACCGTCAGCTGCGCTGACTACCAGGATCGCACCGTCCATCTGAGCGGCGCCAGTGATCATGTTTTTGATAAAGTCGGCGTGACCAGGACAGTCGATGTGAGCGTAGTGACGCTTTTCCGTTTCGTACTCTACGTGCGAAACGGCGATTGTTACCGTCTTGGTTGAATCCCGCACCGTACCACCCTTGGCAATATCCGAGTAAGCCTTCGCCTTCGCGAGACCCTTGGCTGCTTGCACGGCAAGCAGAGCACCTGTGGTGGTTGTTTTGCCGTGGTCAATGTGACCGATGGTACCGACATTACAGTGCGGCTTTGTACGATTGAACTGCTCTTTGGCCATTGTTCGTTACACCTAACAACGAAATACTTGTGACTTGCGTGCGACAGTGTTGCCCACGCTTGACCAGGACTAAAACATTACCAATGCCACAGGGCATCACCTCGAGATCTGCATCTCGAGCATGAGCTGTTGATGGGACTTGAACCCATGACCTCTTCCTTACCAAGGAAGTGCTCTACCAACTGAGCTACAACAGCCGCTGATCCTTCAACAACTTGGAGAGCGGGTGAAGGGAATCGAACCCTCGTATTCAGCTTGGAAGGCTGCTGCTCTACCATTGAGCTACACCCGCATTTCAATCATCGCAACATACTCACCACCTAAGTCGGCGGTTGCAAGCAACCGATAACTGAAGGCGACTGCTCACCTCAGGTCACACCGTTGGTCAAGTCGACATCTCTACAGTTTGCCACTACAGCCACGGTTCGCCAATGGGAGGTGCAGGATTCGAACCTGCGTAACCGAAGTAACGGATTTACAGTCCGTCCCCTTTAACCACTCGGGCAACCTCCCGGAAACCGATCTCAACATTGCTCGTCAGTAAAAACCACTCAGTCGCTGAGTTCCCACACGTGCCAGCCCCGCTCGAATCCAAACAGATTCCTAGTGAAACAGGAGCCAACGGAGGGACTCGAACCCCCGACCGGCTGATTACAAATCAGCAGCTCTACCAACTGAGCTACGTTGGCCCGTTTAAAGGCCCATGTGGGTTGGCCCGTTTAAAGGCCCGTGTGGATCTGGCTACATCGCAACCAGACCGAAACAAACAGCAAACTATCGCAATACCTACTAGCGAGTTATTAAGAAGCGACTAGTTTATCGGCGAGCGCGACTACCGCAAGACGAATTTGGCCCGCAAGCAGTGCGTTTTTGAGATCATTTACCCAAAGTGATCGTTGCAGACCTCTCCAAAGCGACAATTGAGTTGCTCTCAAGGTTCAGCAACCCTTCGCCAACATCATCGGAAGCCCTTCGCCAACAACATCGAAACATTGGCCGAGTTGCTGGGTTTACTATTACGTTATGTTGTCAACAATCCGAATTTTGCGCTGACGCGATCGCGCCATTCAATTAGACTAAGGTCGAATATCCCTTACTCTACGGTCGTCCATCCCGCCTACAGCTAGCCAAATTGCATCTTCGTCGTGGGGCTAGATCCATCCCTTCCATTCATATTTTTTCCGATCTCGGAGATTTCCGATGAAAATGCGGCCCCTTTTTGGTCAATCAAAAGCTCTCGACGCGTCCCAACGCCAAGGGAAAGCACTGCTTATCACGCTGGTTGTGATAACCCTTTTAGGTGGGAGTATATACGGAGCCTATAGCTACGGCATGTTCGGCAGCGGCATCAAAGTCGCCGAGCCACTCACCGGAACCGTGCTCGTCGGACCATTCGACCACATCGTGCTCGAACAAGGCGAAATCGAGAGTAGTAGCAACATCGATGTCCTCTGCGAAGTTAAATCGCGGGGTGGGTCGGGCGTACCCATCTTGTGGGTGATTGATGAGGGAACGTACGTCAAACAGGGTGACAAGCTGGTGGAATTGGATGCCACCGCACTTGAAACCGAGCTCAAAACACAACGAATTGCCGTATCCAGCGCCGAAGCAACTGTCATTAGCAGCGAAGCCATCGTTCGCACCTCGGAAATCGCACTGCAAGAATACCTCGAAGGCACCTATCAATCCGAACGCAACGCGATCTTGAGCGAAATCGCAGTGGCCGAACAAGGCCTGAGAAAAGCCGAGTTAAATCTCGATAGCGCTCGACGCCTGGCAGCCAAAGGGATGCTCAAAGGACTGCAAATCGAAGCCGAAGAATTTTCGGTCGTCAATGCGAAGAACGTTCTCGAGTCGGCTCAAGCGCGTTTGAAAGTGCTGGACAACCTCACCAAAGAGAAAAATAAAGTTCAGTTCGAAAGCGACATCGAAGCGGCCCGCGCCAAAATGAAATCGGACCAAAGCGTCCTGGCCGAAGAGCAGGATAAACTCAAGGAAATTGAACAGCAAATCGCAGCATGTGTGATTTTCTCCCCCGCAGAAGGCGTTGTCGTTCACAACAATGAATTCAGCAGCCGTGGTGGAAATGCCGAATTTGTCGTCGAACAAGGCGCCACCGTCCGCGAACGGCAGTGCATTATCAAACTCCCTGACCCCTCTAAAATGCAGGTCAAGGCAAAAGTCAACGAATCGCGCATCACGCTTATCGCTGCCGGCATGGCTGCCAAAGTTAAAGTGAGCGCTGTCGACGGCGAACTCTTATCCAAAGTCAAAAAGGTAAATAAGTACGCCGAGCCAGGGAGCTGGTTTAGCTCTTCGGTCAAAGAATACGCAACCATTGTCGAAATCATCGATCCACCTGAGTCGATTCGAACCGGCATGACCGCAGAAGTCCGAATCTTTGTCAAGCAACTGCCCAATGCTAAACAAATTCCCGTGCATGGCATTTATGAGTTTAAGGGTAGACACTTCTGCTTGGTTAAATCCGAAGCAGGTTGGGAAACTCGAGAGATTAAGATCGGTGCAACCAACGACAAAATGGTGACCATCGAAGAAGGTCTCGAAGAAGGGGAGGTGATCGCCCTCAACCCACGCAGCCACCTTGACCTCATGGATTTGCCAGAAATCGATGACGTTACGGATCGCGAAGCTCTGGTGAAATTGGGCGCAGACGCCGAAGCACCTCAGCCCGTTATTGAAGCCGATGGTCCCGGCGTCTCCGCAGGTGGACCTCCCGGCCCTGGTGGCATGGGTGGACGTGGACCCGGCGGTCGTGGACCCGGCGGCCCAGGTGGTGGCGCTGGTGGACCGGGCGGACCGGGCGGAGGTGGGCCTGGAGGCGGAGGATTCAATCCCAAAGCAATGATCGATAGTACCTTCGAGAAATATGATGCAGATGCAGATGGCAAGCTGAGCACCGAAGAAATGCAGGGAATCGATGCCAGGTTCCGCGATCGCATGGCAGGCTTTGACGAAAATGGCGACGGTTCAGTCGACAAGGCGGAAGCGATAAAAGGCATGAGCAGCTTAGGGGGCGGAGGGCGTCCACCGCGTTGATCTACTGATCGTGCGTTGTCGTTGGCATCGCACGCCGCTCACCACAGCCCCATTGGTTTCGCACCGTTCCTTAGGTCCTTAGGGTCCAAATTCATGAATGCATGTTCGATCCGCGAACTCAAAAAAGAGTATGTCCTGAAGAGCGAAACGGTGCGCGCACTTCGCGGCGTTTCGTTTGACGTACCCGAAGGTGACTACGTGGCCATCATGGGACCATCCGGGTCGGGCAAAAGTACTCTGCTAAATCTTTTGGGTTGCTTAGATAAACCCTCGTCCGGCCAATTGTTATTGGGAGCCGACAATGTCGCCCAGATGACGGACAACCAGTTGGCAGACATTCGTTCGCGACGCATCGGTTTTGTCTTCCAGTCCTACAACCTCATTCAGCAATTGACGGTGGTCGAAAACATCCAAGTACCGTTGTATTACCAAGGAAAACTGGGCTCTGCCGAACGCAAGCGATGCATTGACCTGGCGATGCGAGTTGGCTTGGGCGATCGACTCGATCACCGCCCGAATCAACTTTCTGGCGGTCAACAACAACGCGTGGCCATCGCTCGGAGCCTGGTCAACGACCCCTACTTTATTCTGGCAGACGAAGCAACCGGTAACTTGGACTCCAAAACAACCGCTGAAATCCTTGCACTGTTCGATCAATTGAACGACGAAGGTCGTACGATCATCATGGTGACTCACGAGGACGAAGTGGCCGAACGCGCCAAACGAATTGTTCGCCTTCGCGACGGATTACTTCAGTCCGACATCAAAAACAATCAGGCCCAACGACAAGCCGCCGCGGCGCGAGCGCTACAGTTGATCCCGAGTGACGAGCCCTCTACCTCTGAGCCTGTGGAGGCCTAGTTAAAATATGTTCTGGATGCGCACTATCAACTTGGGGATCAAAAGCCTCCTGCTGCACCCCCTGCGTTCAATGCTAACCGTGCTCGGTATTCTCATCGGCGTCGCCAGCGTCATTTGGCTTTTGGCGATCAGCGAGGGTATCAGCAACGAAGCTCAGCGGCAGATCGAGAGCTTGGGAGCAGCTACCATCATGATCCGCTCGGTCAAGCCGCCGAGTGAGAAACTGAACGCTCAAGGTGTCACCCCATACGGGTTAACGCGAGCCGAATTCGACATGCTTCAGTCGACTATTCCGTCGATTCAGAGCGCCATTCCGATTCGAGAAATCCGCCGCCAATTTCAGTACGGTGATCGACAAGTCGACGGTCGACTTGTCGGCTGCACTCCCGAATACGCGGAAGTTACCAAGCTCGTCGTGCTACAAGGGCACTTCATTAGCGACGCTGAGAACTTCAAGCGTCAAACAAGTTGCGTCTTGGCAGCCAGAGTGGCCGATCGGTTATTTCCTTACGAAGATCCAATTGGCAAACGGGTCTACATTCCGGAACATACCGATTACTACACGGTCGTCGGCGTGCTAAAGCACCGCAACGCTTCGGCAGCCATTGGTGGTTCGCTCGATTCACAAGACTTTTCCAATGATATTTATATCCCGATTAAAACGTTGCAACAGCGGATCGGCGACACGGTCACTCGACGCGTTGGTGGTTCTTTTGAAGGTGAAATACTCCAGCTGAATCAGATCACCGTACGAGTCAACGATATCAAAGAAGTTGAACGCACGGCCGCACTGATCGAAGACTCACTCAAGAGCCACAACGACATGGAAGACGTTGCCGTTGTCGTTCCTTTGGAATTGCTCAAACAAGCCCAGATAACGCGCAGGATTTTCCAACTACTGGGCGCTGTCATCGCTGGTATCTCGCTGGTGGTGGGTGGTATCGGCATTATGAATATCATGCTGGCCACCGTGACCGAACGCACGCGCGAGATTGGTGTACGGCGAGCCCTTGGTGCAAAACAAAAACATATCATTCTGCAATTCCTCGTCGAAGCTGCAGTGCTGGGTGTTGTCGGCGGAGTTACCGGAATCATCGCCGGTGTTTTGTGTACGCCGGTAATTACGTTCATGAAAGAGTTAATTGCCACTTCCCGGCCCGACATCATGGCGACCTTGCCAGAAGAAATGCGCAACGTAACGCCGCAGATCGTGCCCATGTCCATTCCGATCTCATTTTTCATTTCGCTTCTGGTCGGTGTTGTGTTTGGGATATTCCCAGCCATTCGAGCAGCGAAGATGAACCCCATCGACGCCCTCCGTCACGAGTAAGGAGTATCTTTGATTCGTTCTGGGATGGAAACCAGATGAATCCAGGCGTCGCAGCCCCCCACCGCAAACCTCTCGGCGACTTCGGGCATGAAATCAGGGATTAAAATCGTTGACAGATTAAGGTCCCGCCAGTCAAGATGATGGTGTAGAATCCCCCTGCACCCGCATTTTCTTTTCTCCCAACTCCCAATTCTGCTTCTCGCTCTGCGTTTTTAGATAAGGACAGGCAACATGGATCAGCCCATGCGCGATTTCACCGACCTTCTGCTGCGCCGCGGCGTTGTCAGCCTCGATCAACTCAGCGAAGCGGTGAAACTGTCACGAGATACTGATATTTCCGTCGGCGATGCGCTCATCAAACTCGGCTACGCCGAACCAGACGCGGTTTATCGGGCGTTGGCTGAGTTCCATAAGCTCAAATACGTCGATTTGACATCTGAACGCATTGCGGACGAAGTTATCCAATTAGTACCCGAGTCGGTGGCGCGGGAAAACAGCATCATCCCTTTTAAGGACGAAGACGACGCCCTGCATGTATTGGTAAGCGACCCGTTTGACTTGGAAACGATCGAGAAGCTCCGTTTTATCCTCAATCGGAAAGTCGAAACCGCGCTTGCCCCCCGGGAAGCAATTCACGAGGCAATCAACCGTTATTACGGGCAGGTTGAAGGCGAATCGGCTGACTCGATTCTTCAAGAATTTACCGACACACAAATCGACTTTACCGAAACTGCCGAGGATGGCGGCTCGTCGGACGAATACGCCGACGAATCGAGTGCCCCCGTGGTGCGGCTCGTGGGATTAATGATCCAGGAAGCAGTGCAACTTCGCGCTTCCGATATTCACGTCGAACCGTTTGAAGACCGGGTCCGCATCCGCTATCGAATCGACGGCATGTTAGTTGAACGCGACAGCCCCCCACGACGGCTATTGGGTGCGATTCTCTCGCGCATCAAGATTTTAGCCAAAATGGATATTGCCGAACGACGACGCCCCCAAGACGGGCGGATTAAAGTCACCGTGGGAGAAAAAGAACTCGATCTGCGGGTTAGTATCATTCCGACGAACCACGGCCAGTCAGCGGTCATGCGACTACTCGACAAAGACAACATCAAAGTGGGGGTTCGGCAACTGGGGCTCGGCGAACGCGACTTCAAGATTTTTACCAATACCATCAAACGCCCCAACGGCATTATGCTCGTAACCGGCCCAACTGGGTCGGGTAAGACCACCACACTCTACGCCGCGTTAAACGCTATGAACCGGCCCGATCGCAAGATCATCACCGCGGAGGATCCAGTCGAATACTATCTGCCTGGGATCAATCAAGTCGAAGTGCGACACAACATCGGACTCGACTTCAGCCGCATTATTCGCGCGATGTTGCGGCAAGCTCCTAATATTATTCTCGTCGGTGAGATGCGCGATACGGAGACCGCATCGATGGGAATCCAAGCTTCTTTGACAGGACACTTGGTTTTCAGTACACTACACACGAACGATGCGCCCAGTGCTGTTACACGTATGGTTGACATGGGTGTCCCCGGCTATCTGGTGGCAAGCTCGGTTGTGGCCGTGCTTGGCCAGCGTTTGGTACGGACGATTTGCAAGCGCTGCAAGACGCAAGTGCGATTATCCGAGAACATCTTGAAGGATGCTGGCATCCCACCCGAGGTGGCCGAAAAAGCCACCTTTGCGAAGGGCAAGGGATGCGGTTATTGCCAGAAGTCGGGGTATCGCGGTCGCATGGGAATCTACGAGCTGATGGTCGTGAGCAGCAAGATTCGTGAAATGATGTTCCAAGGTAAGTCGACGATCCACTTGACCGAACAAGCAATTAAAGAAGGAATGACCACGCTTTACTGCGACGGAATTCGCAAGGTTTTGAAAGGTTTGACGACGTTGGAAGAAGTTTATCGGGTCGCCAAAACCACAGAACAGGATCAGCTGGCACTACCCATTGTTTTGAAAGAGTTTATGGACGCCGCGACCTAAAACGATAGCAAACGCTCCGGCGAGTCTGTATAGTTCTTGGGGGAGCTTAACGCCCCCAGCGACGAGCCTGATGCGTAGTGAACAACCTTTGTGTCAATTCACTACGTGCACAGAACAATTGGGACAATTGGTCTACGTAGTCCTTTACCCCCCGAAGGTACTTGGCGTTCGGGGGAAATAGACGGTTCGATTTAGACTTTGCAAGCAACGATTAAATACAATGCCCATTGAGTCGCGTTGCAAGAACCGCAGTGGCGTTGGAAAACCAGCACTAGCGAAAGCAAACGCAACAACCATTCTCAACTCAACTATTCAACCTTCACTTATCAAATACTAGCTCAAATAGAGAGCTCGTTTCGAAACCTGTGTTTTGAAATGAGCTGTTGGAAATCAACAGACAACCGTTTTTCGGTTGGTCTTTCATATAAACCTAAACCCACGATAGACTGAAACGGACCGTAGATGGCATCGGTTTTAATTGACAAGCTTTTGCAAGCTGCGGTCAAGCAAGGGGCAAGCGATATACATATCGTTGTCGGACAACCTCCTGTGTTTCGCTTACACGGACGAATGCGGAAGCTTGAGACGAAAGTCTTAGAACCGGAAGACTCGATGGCGTTGATGAAGAGTATCGCGCCTGACCGTTGTCAACGCGAACTGCAAGAGTCAGGAAGTTCGGACTTCGGTTTTGCATTTGGCGATTTGGCCCGATTTCGGGTTTCGATATTCAAACAACGTGGCAACATCTCGATGGTGTTGCGGCAGATTCCAAACGACAAACTGACACCCGAACAACTGGGCTTGGCCCAGTCGGTGGTCGAAATGGTACAGCGTCCGCGCGGTCTGGTGCTCGTCACAGGGCCAACCGGCTCGGGCAAAAGCACGACGTTGGCGAGCTTAATTAACTTTCTCAATGAGACGCATGACCACCACATCATCACCATTGAGGACCCGATCGAATTTTATCACGACCACATCAAGTCGACGATCAACCAGCGCGAAGTTGGGGTGGATGTCCCTAGTTTTGCCGAGGCGATTCGCCGGGCATTGCGGCAGGATCCCGATGTGATCTTGGTCGGTGAGTTGCGAGACTTGGAGACGATTTCGGCAGCGATCAGCGCGGCGGAAACCGGTCACATGGTGTTTGGTACATTGCACACGAACAGTGCCCAAGGAACCGTCAATCGTATTATCGATGCTTTCCCTGGGAACTTGCAGGATCAAATCCGGACGCAATTGAGTACTTCGCTGGTGGGCGTAGTCGCTCAAACATTGCTGCCACGCATTGGCGGTGGTCGAGTTGCCGCGTACGAGGTGTTGATCGTGACCCCTGGTATCGCCAACTTGATCCGTGAAAACAAGACGTTTCGTATTAACTCCGCAATTCAAACCGGTGCCAAATTTGGCATGAATTTGTTAGACGACACATTGTTTAATCTGTGGCGCGACGGCATTTGCACAATTGAAGATGTGCTTTCCAAGAGCCACCGGCCCGACGACTTGGCGAAACGAATTGTTAACGCACGCCGCGGGATCACGGATGACAACGAAGATGAAGAAGAAGCATAACGATCGAACGCGTCGCTGAGTAACCAACTGCAGCGGCGAATTAACCTCATCCTTATCAAAGTCTACTCTCATGGTAGTCCGCAGAATTGGTCAAATCCTTGTCGACTTAGGCTTTATCACTGACGAGCAACTCGAAGTGGTACTTGACGAGCAACAGCAGCGTCCAGGCTCGTTGCTTGGCAAAATTGCCGAAGATCTTGGATTGATCACCGACGAGCAGTTGGCGCAGGCGCTTGCCGAACAGCTGGGCATGCAAACCGTCTCCCTGACCGACGTCCAACTGCCACCCGACGTCCAGGACAAGATCAATGAGACGATGGCTCAGATGTACCGCGTGATACCGGTGCAATTTGACGGCAACACGCTGACGGTTGCGACATGCGATCCACAAAACTTGACCGTGCAGGACGAATTGCGGACCTTCCTCGGGTACGACATCCGCATGGTGGTGGCGACGGAGCGCGAAGTGTTGGTGGCGATCGATAAGTAT
Organism: Pirellulaceae bacterium; assembly: GCA_041753315.1. GTDB lineage: Bacteria > Planctomycetota > Planctomycetia > Pirellulales > Pirellulaceae > Aureliella. Next base: position 161,132 of record JBGSUV010000073.1, read on the forward strand.
TATTCGTCCGACCTGGACACGATGGAACGCATCATCGCCGACTTGAACGAAGATGAAGAGCTGTTCCAAGCGGCATCGAAACTGACCGAAGGCGCTTTCAACTTGACCGACGCCGAGGCGCTGGCGGATAGCGCTCCGGTGCGCAAGTTGCTAAACATGGTGTTGCTCCTGGCGATCAAGGACCACGCCAGCGATATTCACTTCGAACCGTTTGAAGATGAATTCCGCATTCGCATCAAAGCTGAAGGGGTGTTGTACGAAATGGTGCCGCCACCTCGGCACTTGGCATTCGCCATTACGACGCGCATTAAAGTTATGGCGAACCTCGACATCGCCGAACGCCGGTTGCCCCAGGACGGTCGGATCGAATTGATGGTCGGTGGTCACCCAGTGGATTTGCGAGTCAGCGTGCTGCCGACCATGTTTGGCGAAAGCACCGTTATGCGAATCCTCGACCGCTCCGTCGTATCGCTCAGCTTGGGTAACGTGGGGATGGACGAAACGACGCTCACTCTCTTTCGCAAGACGATCGATCGACCCAACGGTGTAATCTTGGTGACGGGGCCCACCGGCTCAGGAAAAACCACAACGCTCTATTCGGCACTGAGCGAACTGAATTCCATTGAAGACAAATTGATTACGACGGAAGACCCGGTCGAATATGACATTGATGGAATCGTGCAAATTCCAATCGACCATTCCATCGGCGTTACCTTTGCATCCTGTTTGCGAGCCATTTTGCGGCAAGACCCCGACGTGATTTTGGTGGGTGAGATTCGCGATACGGAAACGGCCGACATTGCCGTCCAAGCCTCGCTCACCGGGCACTTGGTGTTTAGCACCTTACACACCAACGACGCCCCCAGCACGATCACGCGAATGAAGGACATGGGAGTTCCCACCTTCTTGATTACCGCCTGCGTGGAAGCCATATTGGCGCAGCGACTGGTGCGCCGCATTTGCGCCGCATGCCGCGAAGAGACTCAAGTTAGCAGAGAGATACTGATGGATTTGGGGATCGACCCCGATGCTGTTGCAGACAAGAAGTTCTACCGAGGCGGTGGTTGCGAGAAATGCAATAACACTGGCTACAAAGGTCGGGTGGGACTGTTTGAATTGATGATTATGAACGACGACCTACGCGACATGATCATGTCCAACTCGACAACGGATGAACTGCGCGATCGAGCTGAATCGTACGGCATGATCCCGCTCCGCAAATACGGAATTAACTTCGTCTTCGAAGGCATCACCACCGCTGATGAAGTTCTACGAGAAACGATCGCCGAATAAGAGAGTAGAGAGTAGAGAGTAGAGCAGTTGTCCCCAACTGCTAAAAAAACAGAGTAGAGCAGTTGTCCCCAACTGCTTAAATAGTAAAGCACTTCTCCCAAGACGTCTCAGCAAAAACAACTCAGCAATATCGATAAACAATTGAGGACAATTGTTCTACATTGGTCCTTCGCAAAATACAGCTTACCGTTTAATTAACAAGGAGCCTCGCCATGCCAACTTTCCAATTTGAGGCGATGGATGCAACCGGCCAAGAAATTAAGGACATCATCGAGGCGGCCAACGAAGAAGAAGCGCAGACTACCATTCGGCAGATGGGCTACTTCGTAACCAAGATACAAGTCAAGAAGGGGGCGGCCAAAGTCGCTCCAGGCCAGAAGAAGAAGCGTCCGTTTGCCATCGGCGGTGCAAAGACCAAGCACATCTGCGCGTTCACGCGTCAACTTTCCATCCTGCAAGACGCCGGTTTGCCAATTTTGCGCAGTTTGAAAATCCTGGAAAACAACAGCAAGCCGGGCAAGCTCAAGAATGCGTTGATGGATACCTGCGATGAGATCGAATCGGGCTCAACGCTTTCGGAGGCGATGAGCAAATCGCCAAAGGTCTTCAGTCGCTTGTATGTGAACATGATCAAAGCCGGTGAGGCGGGTGGTGCGTTGGAAACGATCCTCCAGCGTCTAGCCGACTTCTTGGAAAGCGCCGAGGCTCTCAAACGCAAGGTAAAAGGGGCGTTGATCTATCCGATCGCCGTGGTCATCATCGCTGGTTTGATTCTGACGTTGATCATGACCTACATCGTGCCCACGTTCAAGCAGATGTTCACGGAAATGGGTATGGATCTGCCCGCTCCGACGGTGCTCCTGATCGCGATGAGCGATTATCTGGTCAAGTACTGGTTCTTGATGTTGTTGATTCCATTCTGTTATTGGTTGTTATCCAAGTTGGTGCGCAAGTTCCGCAGTGGTCGCATGGGCTTTGACATGTACATGTTAAAAGTCCCCGTGTTTGGTGCCTTGGTCGAAAAGAACATTTTGGCTCGTACGATGCGTACCTTGGGAACACTCGTTTCCTCCGGTGTGCCCATTTTGGAAGCGTTGAACATTACGCGAGAGACCGCCGGCAATGCCTTGTTTGAGCGAATCTTCACGAAGGTCACCGAGGCGATTCGCGAAGGTGAAGTGATCAGCAAGCCGATGCGGGACAATGCGCGACCTGGCTTTCATCCGTTGGCGTTGTTCTTTTGGGTTTTGATGGGGACCTTTCCTGGCGTGATGATTTTGTCGGTGGCGTTGACATCGGGACGAAACGCCGAGCAGAAGGGTTCGATGGAATCGTTGATCATGGTCGGTGGCGGCACCTGTGCACTGGGTGCCGTGCTCTGCGCGCTGTTTTATATGTTGAAGATGAAGAACCGTGTGATCGACGAATTGGTCGTCAACATGGTGGACGTCGGTGAAGAGACCGGTGAACTCGATACGATGCTTTACAAAGTCGCCGACACTTATGATGACGAAGTGAACGTGATGACCGAAGGTCTGACGCGTCTGATCGAGCCGATTTTGATCTGCTTCTTGGGAGTAACGGTCGGCTTCATCGTGATTGCATTGTTCATGCCGCTAGTCGCCATGATCACCGAAATGTCGTAGTACGCCGTAGGCGCTAGCCTCGGGCAAGATAACATTAGCAACATTGACATAGAGAACCGGGAGGGCGACGCTCCTGCGGAGCCTTGTTGGGCCGCCGCAAGACGTCCACAAGCAAGAGGCCGTAACCGATTGGCTTGTGAGCGTTAGGACGTAGAACAAGAAAGCTCGGCAGGAGCCTCGCCCTCCCGAGTCTAGAACTGCGAGTAAACACGAAGCAATTCGGCAGTCGATGAGCGATGCCGAGTCCTATAGACCAATCAATCACACAGCAGCTCGGGGAGCTACGCATCGGCAAGGTGTGTAGGAGTTGCGATAAAACCGGAGGCCCATAATGCAGGTTCGCACAACAGCACACACCACAAGACTTCAATTATCTGGAGTTGTGTTCCGGAGTCATCGCCCCGGTTTCACGCTGATCGAAGTTTTAATAGTGATCGCCATCATTGGCGTATTGGTCGGATTGTTGATCCCCGCCGTCAACATTGCTCGACGATCGGTCCAACAGAGCGCCATCGCCTTTGAAGTCGAGGCTCTAGCCAATGCCATCGAGCAGTACAAGAACAAATTCGGCGACTACCCACCTGACGGCTCAGACTTAAATGTTTTCCGGCGGCACTTTAAAAAAGCCTTTCCCAATATGGTAGACTCTGAATTTGCCGCGTTACAGCCACCTTATTCCGCCGCAAATAATGGTGGAGCGGTGATGGATCCATCAGAAGCACTGGTGTTTTGCCTGGGCGGTTTCAGCAGCGATCCGACGCATCCCTTCACTGGTCCTGGCGGACCGTTGGTAGCCGCCGGAGCGGTTTATCAATACAACGCCGACCGTACCAATGCATTTTACGAGTTCAAGCCGCAGCAGCTTTCGATCGAAGCTCGCGACGTCAACAACGTGCTTTTGACAATTTCAGTCGACGAAGAAATGTTATACGGTGCGACCGCCACCAACGACTTAATGCCGGTCTACTACTCCGGCGGCGGACGCCAAGCTCCGTTCGTCTATTTCGATAGTCGAACTTACAGGGTCAACTCTTATGCACCGACGGCGCTGGTGGATGCTGGAGCGTTAACACCTTACAAGTCGGAGCAGAGGAACACCAATGCGACCTCGACTCCGACGGACGCCTACCGCTTCATGAATGAACGCTCATTCCAGATCATTTCAGCAGGTTTGGATGACAGTTACGGTGGTCTCTTGGGCTACTACTACATTTTCCCTTCCGGCCAATCGCTCGACGCGACTGGGGCCGTGGGCGAGTTCAGCAACTACATTATCCAAGCGCAGATACCCAGTACGCAACTCGACAACGCCGCCAACTTTTCGGATGGCATCCTTGGCAATTCGTTGCCATAACAGCTTGAATGACAAACGCACGCTGCAGGCTTTCCACAAGCCTGCTGCAACAAACGTTCACCGCAATGACACCACTCAACAATCGCACTGCCTTTAGCCTTTAGCCTTTAGCCTACAGCCTACAGCCTGCTTTTAGCCTGTTTCGGTACAGCGATTGCGTAATAACATAATAAGCCATTTATGCTCGCGTTTATGTCTCACCGTGAGAATTCAGTATCAAGATGAGGCGCGAACTTACTCGGTGGCTCGCGCACCGAGGCTGATCGAAAAAGTTAAGTGTTGCTGTGTGGCCATAGCTATGCGGGAGCACAATCAGTTTGGTGTTTAGCGAAGTGCGCAGGCGTTGAGCGAAGGCAAGTCGGATGAGGGTCCAGATGACAACAACTCGCAAAAATCAGAACAAGCCGCAGCCGCCGCGCTTTCGTCCGAGCTTTACGCTGGTCGAATTGCTGATTGCCATTTCGATCATTGGCATCATGTCGGGGATGATTTTGTTTGCCATGTTAGGCGCCCAGAACGACGCCCGCGTCGCCCGCACCAGAGGCACGATTCAAAAGTTAAACGATATCGTACTTCAGCAATGGGAAGAGTATCGCTACAAATCAGTTGATGTGCGTATCCCCACATTTGCGAAGACTCCGATTCCTGGAAGCAATCCTCCGCGTTATCCCGTGTCACCTCGGGAAATCGCGCGACTGCGAATGTTAGTGCTACGCGACACCATGCGGATGGAGATGCCCGATCGCATTACGGACCTGCTCTATTATCCGTCCGAGTATACGGTGGCTTATCGAGACATTAACAATAATCCCGTGGCAAATAAACTTGAACGTGCATTGCCAACGCGTTTTGGATTATTGTACGAGTCGCTTCGGTCCACGATCAACTCACTCCGCTCTCAAGGTTTTACTCAGTGGGATGGACTGACTTTGGAAGATCCAATTCCTGTGACTTTTGCTGGAGAGTCTGGCGTTGGTCGATTTAGCCCGCAAAACGATGCTCTGTGGCAAAATGCGGTTCAGAGCAGTGAGTTGTTATATCTACTCGTATCATCTTCTCAATACGCAGGCTCATCGGCGTTAGAGTTCTTTCGCGCAAGCGAGGTGGGTGACACGGATGAGGATGGACTGCTCGAGTTCATCGACGCCTGGGGCAAACCCATCAGTTGGATTCGCTGGCCGGCCGGATATCCAGGTGATTTGGTGCGTTACGCCGATGACGATGCGATGGACCCCTTAAAAACCGACTGGCGATACCGACAGGGGGTGGCCGCGGAGTGGCACCCGAAGACCTTGGTTCCGCTGATTTTATCCGCGGGTGCTGATGAGGAATTTGGTGTGACTTTCGACTTTTTTATCGAAGGCACAACCCCACCCATAGCGTATGCCACGATGGAATGGCCGCAAATTAATCCGAGTCCGCCATTTGGAACTCCTGATGGATCGCATTATTTGAACGGTCCTTATTATTACCCTGATCCGTTTTTCACTGAGAACGACGATATGCCCGACGGTACCAATCAGATCGGCAGTATCCCAACGCCTGTGGCAGCCGAGTTTGCTATCGATAACATTACCAATCACGACATCATCTTGGAGCCTTAAACATGCGAACCGATAAAACCGGAACTGCATCAGCGCTTCGATCTGGTGTGACACTTGTTGAACTTTTGATTGTCATGGGGATCCTGACGATTCTGGCGACGATCTCACTTGGTACGGTGAAAGGACTTTTAAAAGACCAGAAAATCTCACAAGCTGCGCGATTGACCGAACAATACATGGAGTCGGCTCGAGTGCGTGCGTTAGTCAGCGGTCGACCGGTAGCAGTTTTTCTTGAGCGAGTTGGTGTAACCGGTGATCAAAACGGCGCAGCGGTGTCAGCCAATTTCACTGCGACGAGGTTGAGTATCGGCGAGGTCTTTCCTCCCTATGCGGGAGACACTATCGGCACGCGTGGGACGTTCAACGACACAAATGCGGACGGTCATGCCGACCAGATAATTTTCAATCCGATCGATGTGATATCAGGATTTGGAACCAACGGGACCAATGGTTTTGTTCAACCGGGTGATACCATCGAATTCGAAGGATATGACGGGCAATTTGCATTGGGAACCGGCTCGTTGGTAGCGGGTGAAATCGTTGTACCTTTTGTTAATCCTCCATTGTTGCGCAGAACGCCCGTCTCATTGCCAGTCAACATAACGCATCGTCCACAAGTTGGCTTCCGCATTTTCCGACGGCCCACGAAATCGTTGGTTGGGGCAATTACCTTACCGCGTGGAACCTGTGTCGATCTGTCTGCGAGTGGCTTGGGTCCACGATCGGTTGGTGGTGGCGAGCTAATGGTGAATTCACCGTTTAGCCTTACGCCGACGACCGATTCAGTAGCTCCAGGTGGAACGGGACCGTTGAGTCCGGCGAGTTACAGTCGAATTGCAATTATGTTCTCGGGCGAGGGTCGCCTCGCCAGCGTCATCACCGAAACGAGGTTGGCACCAGCTCCTGCCATGGTGACAGCGTTTGACGCCAATCAAATCTTGTACTTGATGATTGGCAGAACAGATCAAGTCGTCCCGGTCGGCTCTGCAGATCTCACCCAGTTAACACAATCGTTGAGACAACGCAGTCCGGTAACTGATGCCGACCCCGTGCGTTCGAATTTACTCGATAGTGCGAATGTCTGGATCACTTGCAATCCTTTTACTGGCGAACTGAAGTCGGCGCCGGTGGCCGAGGTTAGCGACGCCCTGCTTGGCAGCGGCACGCTTGGCGACGTCGTTAGGTCCGCCAAAACATTGGCGATCGCCGGAATTCGAGAACAGTAATGCACATGAACAGCATGCGGATAAACAACGACATGATTTCAAAAGTAGCAGACAGGCAGCCCTGCGCTTCCAACCGCTCGGGAGCAACCATCCTTGAAGTTCTGTTCGCAATTTTTGTAGTGATCGTTGGTCTGCTGGGCATTGCCTCAATTCTTCCACTGGCCGCTCGCAATGCCAGTGACAGCAATGCGCACAACAACGCACAAGCACTAGGACAACGCTGGTTTCAAAATTTCTCCGCGTTTCGAATGAACGAACCGAACGCTTACCGCGATAAGCGATTGGGCTACAACTGGATATGGTTTAATGGCACAGCGCCGCAGCCATTTGAGAAGGCTGGGCTGGTGGGTCCGACGAGCAGTGCTTGGATCAATCAGTCGTTTTGTATTGATCCCATGTTTTTCACTGAACCGGAAGTACGTCCCCTTTACGGTAGTGGCGCTGCACCGTATCAGACCGCGGTCTTTCCTTACTACACTTCGGACTACAATCCAGTCACCGATTCGCTGAATCCCTCCGCGCCGGTTCCGCCGCAACCGCGGATGTTGCGATTAACACTCGGTCAACAAAACGTTGTCTCGCGAAAACTGGTTGAGGACATCTTCTCATCGCCAGATGATATTTCCGCACTGGCAGATGAAACAGACAAGACAATCCCAGCAGTGCGACTGTGGGCGACGGGTGCTGGGCAGGTCAGCCCACCGATTCTGAAGGGTGTGGTCAGCGGTCAATATTCGTGGCTGGCGACGCTGGCGCCGATCGAGCCTATTGCCAACGCTGCACTGGCGAGTTTACCACGTGATTACTTGTTATCGCTGGTCGTTATGAATCGCAGAGATCGCCAGTTCGTTGTTGATGCGGCAACGGGATCGAGACCCCTGGGCGAAAGACTAGTAAACGTCGTGACGCTTTCCGGCAATTTTCACAATGGCAATGGTGGTCGAGTCAGAATCAGTGGACATGGAAGCAGTCCATCTGACGATGTCGTACATGTCGGTGACTGGATCATGCTGGGCACCAATCGCTCCCAAGATCCCTCGGATACAACCCTGTTCTTCGCCAAGTTTCGCTGGTATCGGATCATTGGGCTGAGCCAACAGAGTCAGCGAGTGGGGGATGATGATAACTTTGTCTGGACTCGCGACGTTGTGCTTGAGGGGCCTGACTTTGAATTCGTCGGCAACCCGGTGCCCCCGGAATTTCAAGGGACGCAGGGGACGCTCATGAGTGGCGTGGTAACCGTGGTCGAGCGGAATGTCAGTATTAAGTAGTTGAATGAGTGCCGTTGCTCAGCGCACAAAATTGTGGCGGTGAGAGCATTTTTCGAAATATAAGAAGTGCAAGTCAACGAATCGTGGTGGGGGCGTGGCTTGCTTTTGATAGAGGACGGTTTTAAACCGAAACGTGACGCGATGAAACGCAATACAATGAAACGCCCCGGTCTCATCCTGTTGGTCGTACTTGGTATGCTGGCCCTCTTTAGCCTGCTGGCCATTACCTACGTACTGTTCTCTGGACACTCGCGATCGGTCAGCGTATCGCTTTCCCGCAGTGAAATCCGTGGAAACAAAAGTGCTCGCCCGCTATACGATGAAGCCATCATGCAACTCATCCGAGGTACCCGGGATCCGAGATCGTCGTTGTACGGTCAGGACGTGCTGGCGGACGTTTATGGATATCACGAAACGTTGCAGCAGCAATTGATGGCAGTTCGCGATTACCGCTTTTTGCCTAACGGGGCAATTGCACCTCTGAGCTACAATGCTTCATTACAAGATAGTTGGCAGCGCCCGATGATTTTAGGCGGGCACTTTCTGCGGATCCCCCTGGACCCAGGTCCGAACTACATGATGCCAACATTGCTCCCTCCGGAAAACGATGCTTTAACCGGTTCCATCGTGACGTTTCCACCAGGTGAAGGGCCATTAGGTGGTAATTCTTTTCGAGTCGTGCGGTACATTGGTCAGCTTCCGTTGCCAGCAGACAACAGCAACGAAGAGCTAATTCGCTTTGCCCAATCTTATTCGATCACCATTGACTTGGCGGATATCGACTTAGGTCAGATCTACACGCAGATAGATCCGCTTACGCTGAATACGCGTTCGATGACCGTGGGCGAATGGGCATCGCTGCAAGCGGACAACATTGCGACCACGGAAGGCGTCTATCTTTGCTATCGGTCGGTGCAAGGTAATGGACTAAGCGACGGTTACCGTTTGTTTTTTAACGCTACACCGCTGAATACGCATGGCTATGGAGTTTTTAACGACGGCTCTTCTCAAATGCACAACGTGGGTACTGCTGCTCTGAGCATGCCAGTTGGACTTCAGACGCGCATCCAGGATTTTGCGGGGCTGCAGAGCAACAGCGAAGGCACGCTTGTTGGCGGACCAACGGTGCACGGTGATTCGGACGAACCGTATGATGCGGCCGATGCCAACAACACGTTTCTTGCGCATCGTCGCGGTGGAGCTACACACTCCGAACACATCATTCCCAGCTTTCATCGCGCTGCGCTCATTAACTACATCGTGAACTGGAAAGATCCTCGCGATTTCACCGAAGCCGAGTTTCTCGATACGCTTCGTAGAATTCAGTTGGCGATGGGACGTCCGCTTTCGATCAATATTCGAACACCATCGGGGCCACCCGCTTCCTACTATTTGCATCGAAACGCACCGTTTAATGCAGCTGATTCGTCGTTTTCCCACCCCAGCTTTACCGGTAGCAATGTGGGTGGAGTATTACAAACACCAAATGGGCCGCAGTCGTCGGTAACCCAGTTGTCTTTTGACATCGGCGGCAACTGGTCGACCGATTGGCCGACAATTGGTTATCCGCAGTTCGAGCGATGGTTGAACTTTTTAACTGCAGGTCCGTGGGATGTGGACAACGATGGCGATGGAATCATGGATAGCGTCTGGATCGATATCGGCATGCCGCTTCAAACGTCGGCCGACGGAAAGCTGCTGAAAGCGCTGGTTGCCTATTACGTTGAAGACCTGGACGGCAAGTTGGATGTGAATGCGACCGGTAACATTGCGCAAGCCAATTACGCAGATGTTCCGTACGCGCAGCCCACCACAAACCACTCGATTACAGGAGCAGGAATGTTCGTTCCTCAGGGAGTGGGTTATGGCCCTGCAGAGATATCCTTTCGGCATCTTCTAGCCAAGGGAACGTTGTCCTGGAGCGGATTTAATCCGGAGACGGCTTATCGCGCCGCGATGATCAGCCGATACCGGCGCAATCCAACCGAGAATGCAGAAATATCTCCCGGTGGAAGTGGTGATGATCCGCTAAGCATTCTGAGGATGCGTGAACACCCCTTGTTCTTCCAGACTCCGCAAAACAGATGGCAGCGCGCTGAGTTTAGCCATACCGCTTTGCCGGGACTGCCAGTTTCCGTTACCGGCCGAACTGCCCATACCTTAGACCGCGTGGGCAATGTTTATCTCTCGACTCCTGACGTACTTCAGCAGGGTTTGATCCGTTACGAAAGTCCTTATGAATCGAGTCTGGTAACGGCGCCACACCATGATAGCCGGTTCACATTGGCGGAGTGGGAACGTATCTATCGCATTGCCGATAGCGATAGCAGTGCATTGCCTACGCGACTTCAAGAACGATTTGGTGAATCCAACCAGACACTTGCGAGCAGTACGTTGCGCCATGAGATCACTCCGATATCGCGTCACTTACGCGTACCGAAACTCACCACGCGTAGTCAAGCCAACAATGAAGCGTCGCCAACCAGCTTTTACGGATTGGTGAATTCAATTCGCCGACTCAAGGATGGGACTGCGGTAAATATTCCCTACTTGCAATTCACTCAGTTGTTTCCTCTTGAGTTTTCGCGAGGCTTACCACTCAACTTAAACCGACCATTGGGCAACGGTGTCGATGACTCTGCACCGGGCACGCCTGGTTTTGGAGAAATCGATGATGCATGGGAACTCGCGAATATTCCGCAACGTTCGCTATATGTGAACAGTGCGAAAGATGTGGTGGCCAATGTAAACGAAGATTATCTTGGTTCGGTTGCCCCAGGCGGTCGTTGGGAAGTTCAGGATCCCGTTACCTCCAATGAATTAGCCATTCCCCCTCAGTACTCTGGCAATCAGACGCGTCAACTATTTGCTCGACACATCTACTGTCTTGCGCAATTGATTGTTCCAGAGGATTACGCTTTTCCGAATGTCGATCGCAATTACTACAATAGTTTGTCGTCCGTCGAGCAAATGGCCATCCGCGCGCGGACGCTTGCACAATGGGCTGTCAATGTTGTTGATTTCCGAGATTCGGACGCCACCATGACTCGCTTTCCCTACGACTCCAATCCATTTGACAATAACTTTGAATGGAATCCGGATCGGGTTGTGTGGGGGCTTGAGCAACCCGAATTGCTGCTTACCGAAACACTGGCCTTTCATGACTTGCGTGTTCGCAATCAGTCGACAACTGGTTTCGAGTTGGAACAGTATCGGATTCCACAAGGTTCACTATTCCTTGAGTTCTTTTGTCCGCGATCAACGTCGACAACCAATTCCAATCAACTTCCAGGTGTTTCACCGAGTCTGTACACCTCCAACGCGGGCAACGAAGTTGTCCTGGACCTATCTAAACTAACGCCTGATGGAAACTATCCTGTATGGAGAGCTTACATAACCGGACCAGTATCTCGAGATCCGACTACTAGTCCCGTTTTTAAGACTCCCGACGAACGGCTTCGTGCGGATGCACCGATGGATCTGCCTGCTGCGGAACGCGTGACTCGCAATGATCTGACATATCAGTTGCCGTCCTCCAACGTGCTCAACATGACGGATCTCAACAGGGCCATTGCGACGAGTGGTCTACGTTTTGACTATACGGATCCTGCCACGGACCAAGCTTTGCAAGATGTGGATATTGACATCGCAGACGCTCGAGTTGTTGTGTTTGCAAATCTCGGTGATGCCCAAAAGGATTTGACTCCAGGTGTTGAAGACGCGGGACAGGTTTACGTGAATCGTACTGCCGGTCCACTTCAACTCCACGGAAATCAGTATTTGGTGGTCGGCCCTCGGGAACTCACCTATCTTGGCTCGCGAGTGGAAGCCACTGCCAATCCGAACAACTTGATTAACGCTCCAAACTTCCATCGCATTGAGCTCGACACAAGCAACGGCAACAACTGGTTGGATGTTTTCAAAGCGACAGACACCAACTACGATCCGACCGACGCGACGGACGGTACACGACGAACTACCATGCGACAGTACGTCACGATGATCGCTGAGGCCGAAGCGTCGTGGACGGACGTTGGCATCAATGTTTCTGAGAGGCACGCGCAAGCCTACTATCCAGAGCCAGACATTTCGGCCAATCCGGCTAACACTCAAGCGGACCCGTTGACTGGAGAGCTCGGGTTTGCCGACCTTCCAAACGACTCCTATGGTTCAAGTCCATCGCCGTTTGACGACGATGCGGGAGTCTTTCGCTTTTGGGACTTCCCAACCAATCCCGCTAATGATAGTACGGGTGATGGAAATGTTGATCTGGTCACCGATGATTTAGGCAATTCCGTCGTGCGACCAGGAACGATGTTGGATTGGTCCACTGTGTATCTTCAGCGACTAGCAGACCCAAACAAAGCTTGGGATGCTGTTTTCAATCCGTACATCACTGTCGACTGGATCCCCATTGATTTGACTGTGTTCAGTGGCGAAGAGAATGACTCGGAACTGGACGCTCCAACCGTTGGCGAGGGCGGTCGCATGGCACTCGGCGCGCGGCAAAAGGCGGGGCAACCTGCGGACGCAACAACGCTGGTTTTCGACACCGCAGCAGATGGAATTCGTGGCCAAACGTTTTATTCGGCACTCACCGCTCCCCCAGCATTTTCAGTTGAGCCCACGCCGCCGGCAGCTTCCAATCCAATGCTTCGATTTGAACTGCCTATTGATGAACGTTGGGACCGACCAACGCCTGTTGACGGCGGCGGCCCGGGCACTCGCACCTCGTTTTCTACACTCGGTTTTCTGAACTCCACCTTTAACTTGGCGGCTGAGAGCGTTCCAGCAATTGCGGGTCTACCTCCACTTCCTCCCGAATACATTGGCTCACCGGGCGATCCGGGTGATCCCGCCAATCTTGGCGGTCCGCGTGTTGCCACTTGGCGGCCTGATACACTGTTTTGGACCAATCGTGAATTCATCAACGCGTTGGAAATCGCCTATGTGCCGGTCAGTAGCCCCGGACAACTGATGCATGAGTTTTCGGCGACGAGTGCTGGCACCGATTTTTACGGTGAAACTACAAACGCTTATCCGTACGCTCACTTGATGAATTTCTTCCAGGCCGTTCCCGAACTTGCCCCGAACGTAAGAAATACCTCGTTGGCCATGTTGATGGATTTAATGGAAACTCCATCACCGTGGAACGATGCGTACAAATTGGAGCCACCAACAACCTTTGCAAGTGTAGCGCCCAGTAACGCGATTCTGGCATCACAGAACGCAATTTTTAGTACTCTGCGCGCGCCTTACAATACGATTGCGCGTGGTGTCGAGCCCGGACGGGTTAATCTCAATACCATCCCCGAGGCCTCGCCAGTACTTCCAGCCGGTTCGGATTTGGACTCAGGTCGGCTTGTATTCAAAGGGCTTTGGTCCAATCTTCTTCAACCCAACGTCGATCTGTACCAACCCAGCGAGAGAAACTCGCTTTTGGATACGATTACTCCTGACGCGTGGTTGTTATTGCAACAAAGCCGTCGTGGTTACGCACCGGCGAATAATGGCTTTTACAACCCGCCAACAAGTGCGCTGATGTTTAACTCTCGTTATCCGACTCAGTTTGCCGGAGTTTTCAGGCCCATCACTGAAGCGGGGATGGTGCCATCCACTCGGAACAATGTGCTGGATGAAAATTCTCGGCAAAATCCAGTCAACGTGACGTTGATGCGAGGTCGGCCCGTAAATGGCGCGCCACATCAGTTCATGCCGGAAGTTCCTCTGTTTTCCGATCCACTCAACTTCGAGCCAGGGGCTCCTAAACACGCGTTTGCAGACTTAAATCCGATTACACGGTTGAGCAAATTGACTACTGATCGTTCAAATGTCTTTGCAGTTTATGTCACGATCGGATTGTTTGAATACGATCCCGACACGCAGTCGATTGGAATGGAGTATGGCGCCGATAGCGGGACCAACGATCGGGCGAAAGCTTTCTATGTGATCGACCGCTCGGTGCCCGTAGGCTACCGCGTCGGTGAAGATCAAAACGCGGATAAAACGATTCTATTGCGCCGCAACCTGGAGAATTGAAAACTCAAATTGAATCCTTGGCAAATGAGCGTGGGAGGCTTGCGAGTCTCCCTCGCTTAGTGGCTCTTGCCTCGGCGCTCAACTAACCGCATCTGACATTTGGCCGATGCGCCGCCGATTTCAACTTGTGGCGGGAAATCTAGTCAGTGTCTAACGGCTGTGTGTTCACACCTCTACCGCCTAACCTTTGACAAACGCATGAAGCTCTAAACAAACGAGCGATAAAGCCTTAGAATGGAGCAGTCTCACGTTTCAGATTGCTGCTCTAAGGATGTGCTCTTTTGTCGCTCGATGTTTCAGCTATTCTCGGGCCTGAGGGGCTAATCGCTAAACGATTAAAACAGTACGAACATCGGCACCAACAACTCGATATGGCTGCCGCTGTGGCTCATGCACTGCAGTCCAACCGACACCTGATCGCCGAAGCAGGTACCGGCGTCGGCAAGAGCTTTGCCTACCTCGTCCCCGCTATCTTGCACGCCACCGCAGACCAGGTCGAAAGCAACGAATCGGCCGGTGCTGAGCCGCGACCATCGACGACGCCACACTCCAAATCATTCCCACCCGCTAACAATCCAGCCGCTAACCAGCAATCTGCCAACCAACAACCCGCGCGCCAGCGTTCCGCGACGGGCCAACCACCGGGTGAACCGCGCAGCCGACGCATCGTGGTCAGCACCCACACGATCAGCTTGCAGGAACAACTGATCGATAAAGATCTTCCCCTGCTCAACAGCGTTATCCCTCGCGAATTCACCAGCGTCCTGGTCAAAGGACGTAGCAACTACATTAGCCTGCGACGCTACGAAATCGCTCGGGCCCGCGCTACCAATATGCTCAACGAGACCGAGTTCACGCAACTCGATCAACTCCGCAGCTGGCTTCTCAAGACTCCTGATGGATCGCTCAGCAGCCTACCGTTCCGCCCCCTCGGCTCCGTCTGGGATGAAGTCGCCAGCGATACCGGAAACTGCTTGGGACGCAAATGCCCGACTTACGACAAGTGTCATTATTATCAAGCGCGACGTCGCATGCAGGGCGCTCAGATCTTAGTCGTCAACCACGCCCTGTTCTTCACCGACTTGGCCATCCGCCGCGAAAACGGCTTTGGCTTGCTCCCCGATTACGACGCCGCCATCCTGGACGAATGCCACACGATCGAATCGGTCGCCAGCGCGCACTTGGGAATGAAAGTCACCTACGGACAACTCCAATACACGTTGAACAAGCTGTACAACCCCAACACGGGCAAAGGGCTGTTTGTGGCAATGGGGCTCGATCGCTTGACCGAACAGGTCAACAAGGCGCATCTACTGGTCGATCAACTGATCTTTGAACTCGATGAATGGATGGGGCGCAACAACAGCACCAGTCGCCGCGTTCGCGAACGAGATATTGTGACGAATCCGTTAAGCCCCGTTCTGCTGGAGCTGGCCAGCCGCTTGAAGGGCTTTGCCGATCAAGCCGAAGATGCTTCGCGCCGACAAGAACTGACCGCCGCCGCGACACGGCTAGAATCGCTCGCCAACAATACCCGCGCTTGGCTCACTCAAAGCGATGAAGGTTCGGTCTATTGGCTCGAACGCGTTATCTCGCGGCGTGGAGACGTACGCATGGAAATGCATGCTGCGCCCATTGATATTTCCAGCAGCATGCGCGAAATGCTCTTTCAAGAAGTCCCCAGCGTCATCATGGCCAGTGCCACAGTATCGACCGGACGCGAAGGGGGCTTTGAGTTCTTTCAATCGCGAGTCGGCGCGGCGGGTAGCTTGACGACCAAACTGGGAAGTCCCTTCGACTTCCAGAAACAAGCGGAGATCATTGTAGTCGACGACATGCCCGATCCCTCCTCCGATCGCACGGCGTACGAAGCCGCGTTGCCCGAAATGATCAAACGCTATCTCACGCGTACCAACGGTCGCGCGTTTGTCCTGTTTACGAGCTACGGACTATTGCGCTCGACAGCGACGAAACTCCAGCGGTGGTTCGCTGAGCAGAACATGACGTTGTACAGTCAAGCCGATGGGACGCCGCGCGGTCAGTTGCTCGATCAGTTCAAGCGAAATCCGCACGGCGCCCTGTTTGGCACCGATAGCTTTTGGCAAGGAGTTGACGTGCCCGGGGACGCCTTGCGGAATGTAATCATCACCAAGTTGCCGTTTAGTGTCCCCGACCATCCGTTGTTGGAAGCTCGTCTGGACGCCATTCGTCAGGCCGGCGGGAATCCATTTCGCGACTATCAGATCCCCGAGGCGGTGATCAAACTGCGCCAAGGGTTTGGCAGGCTAATTCGCACTGCCACCGATTCCGGAATTGTTGTCATTCTCGATTCTCGCGTCCGTACCAAACAATATGGTCGGCAATTCTTAGCCGCATTGCCCGACTGCCGCCTCACGCATGAGCGAATGAGAACTCAGAACTAACCCTAAACTTAAACTCGAACTTAACTTAAACTCCAAGGGAATCGCGATCTTCGACTACGAACTGCGAGCACGGGAATGAAAGCGAGATTCTCGGGAATTTTGAGTTTAAGTTTGAGTTTAAGTTGTAACGAGAGAGACTGCCGCAGCGCGTCATTCGTCGTCTCCTTTAATTCGTTGGAACCATTCTCGATTTGGTAGCACGGATGGCAAAGCCGGTGCACGGATGTTCCAGCGATCGAGCAAATGCGGCAGGTTCTGGTCACTCTCGGAGAGAGTGACCTACGTGTGGAATCTCTCTGTACGGCACTCAACCTCGAACTTAAACTCGAACTTAAACTCGAACTCAACCTCGAACTTAAACTTAAACTCCAAGGGAATCGCGATCTTCGACTACGAACTGCGAGCACGGGAATGAAAGTGAGATTCTCGGAAACTTTGAGTTTAAGTTCGAGTTTGAGTTTGAGTTTGAGTTTGAGTTTTATCGAGAGAGACTACCGCAGCTTGTCATTCGTCGTCTCCTTTAATTCGTTGGAACCATTCTCGATTTGGTAGCACGGATGGCAAAGCCGGTGCACGGATGTTCCAGCGATCGAGCAAATGCGGCAGGTTCTGGTCACTCTCGGCGAGAGTGACCTACGTGAGGAATCGCGATCGTCGAGTTCGAACTGCGAGTACAGGAATGAAAGTGAGATTCTCGGGAATTTTGAGTTTAAGTTAGAGTTTAAGTTCGAGTTTAAGTTTTATCGAGAGACTGCCGCAGCTTGTCATTCGTCGTCTCCTTTAATTCGTTGGAACCATACTCGATTTGCGAGCACGGATGGCAAAGCCGGTGCACGGATGTTCCAGCGATCGGGCAACTGCGGCAGGTTCTGGTCACTCTCGGCGAGAGTGACCTACGTGGGGAATCGCGATCTTCGACTACGAAATGCGAGCACAGGAATGAAAGCGAGATTCTCGGGAACTTTGGGTTCGAGTTTAAGTTCAACGAAAAAAGGCCGGTAATCTTACGACTACCGGCCCTTCGATTTTCTGGTATCTCACGCATCAGCAAGCTGATGGTGAAAGATGACTAGCAACCACAGCCACGGCGAGCAGCACGGCGTCCGCCGCAACCACTGCCACCGCAATCGCTGCTTGCAGCTCCGCATCCACCACAACCGCTATCGGAAGTAGCACCGCATCCACTGCCTGCAGTAGCGCCGCATCCACCGCAACCGGTGTCTACAGTAGCGCCACAGCCGCTGCCGCAAGCGCTAACTGCGCCGCCGCAACCACTGCTTACAGGAACAGTAACGGTTTGAGGAACCATTACGCAGCGTTGTACTTGAACTTCCTTTTGAACCTGAACTGGAACACAGACGGTGTAGTCTTGTGTCATGGTCTCAGGAACTTGGTCAACAACGGTTACTGTGTAAGGTTGTTCTTCTTGAACTTGGCTGTACTCTGTGACGGTGTAGTCTTGAGTTCTGGCTGTTGGAACCATAACTGTGACGGTTTGTTCACGAGTTTGTTGAGTCATGGTTGTTTGAGGAACCATGCGGCTGCGTGTCTCAGCAACTGTTACACAACGTTGAGCTGTACGAGTACGAGTTTCGGTCGTGTAGCTAACTTGCTTGACAGTACGAGTTTGAGTTTCGTTACGGTACTTGGTAACGGTGTAGTCACGAGTACGAGTCTCTTGACGGCACTTTTGAACTGCAACTTGACGAACTTGAGTTTCTTGACGGCACTTTTGAACAGCAACTTGACGAACTTGAGTCTCAGTGCGGTACTTGGTAACCGTGACTGGACGAGTTTGAGTCTCGGTGCGGCAGCGGTTTACAGTGTAAGTGTAAGGCTGAGCAACTTGCTGAGTCGTGTAAGTGGTGTAAGGAACTTGTTCGGTAACGCAGTTTGGAACCCAAACTTGACGTGAAACAGTGGTCGAGCATCCGCCGCCACATGATCCACAGCCGGAAGTGCTTCCACACGATCCACAACCGCCACAAGCGTTAGCAGCGCCACATCCGCCACAGCTTCCGCCGCAGGAGCTAGCTGCTGGAACTTCAGTCGTAACGCACTGATAGCTGCCCATGTCTTTGGTGACGGTGCGATACTGGGTTACAGGAACGCGTTGGCAAACCATACGAGTGCCGGTCATGGTTTCTTGGTAAGGAACTTGAACAGTGTAGGACTGTTCGATGGTTTCTTGGTAAGGAACACTGACGGTGTAGGACTGGTCAACAGTTTCCGTGTAAGGAACGTTGACGGTGTAGGTTTGCGTCTGAGTTTCTTGGTAAGGTACGCATACCGTATAAGGAACTTGAACGTCGTTGTACACAGGAACTTGAACGGTGTAAGGTACTTCGTATGTTTCCATCTTTGGAACATTGACGGTGTACGTTTGCTCAACTTGAGTGGTCACAGGCACGTTAACCGTGATGGTTTGTGTCTGTTGTGTTGGGACCATTTCGGTGTAGGTCCGAGTCTTGGTGACTTGGTTCGGTACACTCTTCGTAACGGTACGAGTACGAGTTTCTGTGCGAGGAACACTCTTCATGACCGTGTAGGTACGCTGACGAGTTTCCTGTTGCATTTGAGTTACAGTTACCATCTGCGTCTCGGAGACGTAGGAGGGAACCATAACGGTTTTGGTTTCGTAGCTGACGCCACAACCACCGCCGCAAGCGTCACCGCTTACGCTACCACCACAACTACCACAACCGCTTGATACAGCTACGGAAGCGCTGCCACAGCTGCTACACTGGGCCTGGACGGTACTAGCAAAGCAAGATGCAGCTAGTCCCATCAGAACAAAGAACGGGCGAAACTTCATGAGGATCTCCTCTCGAGGAACAACTTGGCCGATGGGCCAGCCCTTGGTACCCTGCGGCACCGTGCTGCAGGGAAAAATTTGAATTGCTAGCTCAACCGTCGCAAAACTCTTTTCGCAGCGGCGGAACAACAAATGTGGGCACTTTTACGCCGGAAAAATGTTAATCTCGGTATTTGAGATAACATTTAACCTTTCGTCCCCAGAGTTTAGCTGATCCAAAGGGAATCGCGAGGGTCTGCCGTTATATTTTCTGTATTTTTTCTGTTTAGCCCAGACGGTAGGGTTGAACATTTGTAACGACGAAGTTTCAGAAGCCAAAAAGCTGTGGTTTCCCCCACGTTTGCGAGGTACCCCAACGCGTTGGTGCCAGACTTTAGCGGCCTCCGGGTTTGTCCCCCGCAATCAGATTCAGAATATTTGGCTTCGCTGACCGTCAGAATCAGCTTGGCTGCGGAATTTCTTGGCGTTGCTGCAAGCAATGTCGATTCGTATACTCTATATGTATATGAGTGTCGGCTTTGATGGCATTTTCACATTCAATGTGCGAAATTGCAGGGAGCATTGAATTGGCTGTATCGCAAAAAGTACTTTGGGTAACTTCCTCGCGGGACGCGTTAGGCGAGGCAGGACGCTCGGAAACCAAAATGCGACTGGCCGATCACCTGGATTTCGAGGAGGTTGGTAGCCCAGTCGAGGCACTTTCGCGGATTGCGAGAAGTGCTTATAGCGGCGTTTACCTTGATGGTGAACGTGCCAATGACGAAGAGAGTGTCATCCGACTGCTGCAGAGCGAACGCATCCTTGACGGCATGCCCGACGGCGTTGCTCTCGTTAATGCCGAGATGGTTGTGACCTGGGCGAACAGTTGTTTACGTCAATGGTCGCCGCTCGCATCGCCGCTTGGCAACAACTTCTACGCCACGCTTGGCAACACGACAATCATGGGCCCCGATTTCTGCCCATTCCATACCGCCCTAGCTACGGGAGCATCCAGTAGCAGTACCTTGCAGACGGAAGACAATCGTTATTATCAAGTTCACGTCGCGCCGCTGACCGATGCCGCCACCGAAAACGCTGCATTAGTTGCAACCGTTAGCGATATCACCGCCGAAATCCAACAACAACAAAAACTGGCCGCTATCCATCAAGCCGGACAACAACTGACAGATCTCAAACCCGATGAGATCTTCGCGATGGACACGCAGGCCAGAATCGATTTACTCAAAGACAACATCCGCCACTATACCGCCGACTTGCTGAACGTCGAAGTCATCGAGATTCGACTGCTCGAACAACCCAGTGGCAACTTGATGCCGTTGTTGAGTGTTGGTATCGATCGAGAAGCTGCGAACCGACAACTCTTCGCTCGCCCACAAGGCTACGGCGTGACGGGTTATGTCGCAGCGACCGGCAAAAGTTATCTTTGCGAGGATGCGAGTCAAGATCCGCTCTATCTAGAAGCGTTTGAAGGTGCCGCCAGTTCCTTAACCGTTCCGCTCATGTTGCATGATGTGGTCATTGGAACGATCAATGTCGAAAGCAACAAAGTGCGTGCCTTTGACGCTGCCGACATGCAGTTCCTCGAGATCTTTTCTCGCGACGTGGCGGTAGCCTTAAACACGTTGGAGTTACTGGTAGCTCAAAAGAACAATGCAGCGCAGCAAAGCTGTGAAGCCATCCACAGCGCCGTTGCATTACCGGTCGACCATATCCTGAACGATGCGGTCAACGTGATCGAGAAGTACATTGGTCATGATCCCGAAGTGGTCGAACGTCTGCAGCGGATCTTACAAAACGCTCGCGACATTCGCCGCGTGATTCAGAACATTGGCCAACGCATGGCTCCCACTGAAGCATTGCCAGCCGGATGTACACAGCAGTTGCACGAAAAGCTGCGCGGAAAACGCATTCTCGTTGTCGATTCTGAGATCCAAATTTTGCGCGACGCGCATAACTTGCTCGAGAAGTTTGGCTGCATTGTCGAAGCAGCTCACTCGGGGGCCGAAGCGGTCAGCATGTTCCGCAACAGTCGCTTGGATGCAGCATACGACGTAGTCATTGCGGCCATCAAGCTTCCCGATTACAGCGGCTATCAACTGATGCTGCGGCTGATGGAGTTCGTTGAACCTGTCCCGATCGCTTTGATGACCGGCTTTGGTTATGACGCAGGACATTCGATTGTCAAAGCACGGCAAGCCGGCTTGCCACCCAAGGCACTTCTTTACAAGCCGTTCAAGTTGGCCCAGCTGCTTTCGGTAGTTGAGACCGTACTCGACGCGCAACAGGGTCCCCAGACCGAAGCTATTTAGGCTAGTTGTTGATGTTGCATTATCAACCCTGGCTCATCTTGTTGTTCGTTGCCATTGGCAACTGCGGCTTCTGGCTGTTTTGGTTCAATCGCGTCAATGCCGCAGGATTTCCGCGACGCGCGACCAAACGGGCCGAGAAGCTGATCGTTTTCATCTGTTTTGCCATTCCAGCCACCATTTTCGCCATTGAGCATGCGTCGCTTCTCGCGTGGCTACAGACACCGCGATGGTGGCCGAGCGGAGCTCCTTTGACCCAGAGTTGGGGAGCATGGTGCTTGGCCAGTGCCTTGGTATTAGGAGCCATGTGGCTCGAGTCCCGACGGTGGTTGATACCTCCCAGACATCTACTGAGCACTTCGGCGAAGTATCACCGTATCGATCGAGAATTGAGCGGACGGTCGACGGGTGATCGCATGACAAAGTTCCTCTCGCGACTCCCCGGCAATCAGATCTGCGACCTGGAGGTCACGCGCAAGGAACTGGAGTTACCTCGGCCCATTCCTGGGTTGGACGGCTTCAAGCTGGGACATATTTCCGACTTGCACTTTACCGGACAGTACAACATCGAGCACTATCACAAAGTGATCGATCGCTTCCTGGAACTTGAACCCGACTTGATCGTGCTGACCGGCGACATTATCGACTACCCGGAGTACATTGCATGGATCGCACCGCTCCTGGGACGGCTTGCAGCACCCCTCGGGTGTACCTATCTGTTAGGCAACCACGATCTGCGATTGCCCAATGTCGAGCCGCTGTTGGCGGCCATGAATCAACTCGGCCATTTTGATATCGGCGTGCGGGATCAGGTGATCCAATACGGTGAGGTCAGCATGCACATCACGGGGAACGAACGCCCCTGGTTCGAACGCCACCCAGTGCAACGTGGGGGCATCGAGCTAGGGCCGCGTGTTGGCGAGGCGACGAGCAGCGATTCGACGAAACTGCGCATGGGGCTGAGCCACACTCCCGACCAAATCGCCTGGGCCCGCCGCCGGAAGCTCGACCTGCTCTTGGCAGGCCATACCCACGGCGGACAATTCCGCTTGCCCGGACTTGGACCCATTCTGTCGCCGAGTATGCATGGAAGCAAATTTGCGTCCGGAGTGTTCTATTTGCAGCCCACTTTGATGCACGTGTCTCGCGGAGTTGCAGGCACCCATCCACTCCGCTGGTGGTGCCCGCCGGAAGTGAGTTTGTTGACGCTGAGGTCAAGGACGGAGTAGTTATACAGTTGGGAGAGCGTGGCTCCTGCCGAGCTTTTTCTGGCAGCGTTCTAACGTCCACAAGCCAACCGAGTACAGGCCCCATTGCTTGTGAACGGCAGGCGGCGTACAGGCCCTTTGCTTGTGAACGACAGGTGGCGGCCGGAAAAAGCTCCGCAGGAGCGTCGCCGCCTCGCGCTCCCGACAACATATTTTATTGGTCAAATCACAATTAAAGGTGTTTAGAGCGGTGGCCTAACTCTCACGAAAAGTCGATGCCCAAAAGAGACGGTTATAAATGGGGGTTAAAAATAAAATGCAAATGCATGAGATCGAGTCGGCCACCAGCGAGCTTGTGATTGCACCGCAACGTCTGTTCAACGTAGATGCCCAATTTCGGTCAGCTCAACTCCGTGACTGATCGTCGTGCTCGTGTCCTTCTTCATTTTTAACCCCCATTTATAACCCTTCCCACCACTTCGTCTGCTGATGGCATGGTGAGCACAATCAAAGATGTTTAGAGCGGTGGCGTCGCCCTCCCGAGACCGCGTCACAGCCCTCTTCATCCGTGCTAAACGATCACCGCTTCAGCAATAGATAAGACAGTAGAGGATCCAAGGGAGGCAGGAGCCTCCGTGCAGTGCGTCACCAGGCTGAGCCTGGTGACGAGAAGTGAGCCCCGGTGACGAGAAGTAGTAGAGGATCCAAGGGAGGCAGGAGCCTCCATGCAGTGCGTCACCAGGCTGAGCCTGGTGACGAGAAAAGAGAAGTGAAGGGAGCTTGAGCTATATCAACTTCGTTGCACCTGGGATAGCAAATCGAGGTTCGGGCAGACTGCTCTCCCAGGTAAGATCCTTAGGAAATAGATCCAAAACGGACTCGTTGGTCAAGAAGTCCCAAGTCACCTTCTGGCCGGTATAGGCTGCAACGCGACCAAGGACCGCTGTCAAAGAGCTCTTGGCCGTCTCTTGCAATTCAACAATCGGTTTGCCGGAGCGAATTGAATCGATCAAGTCTTTGTGCTCTTGCTTGTAGGCATCCGCGATGCTGCCTTCCATACTCCAGACTTTCTTGCCAGCCCGATTGTTGATCCACGAACCTCGGCTGATCGCACCGATGTAACATGTCCCCTCCGTACCATAGATCACTGTGCCATTGTCACCTTCAGAACCTGGGATCTGGCGGCACATAAAGGAAATAATACGGTCGCCGGGATATTCGTAATCGACCGAAATATTGTCCCACATCTCGCTGTCAGTCGGTCGGGTAAAGCGACCGCCGGAACCAAACGCAGAAACCGGGGCGGAATCCATGACCCAGTTGATGGTGTCGATGTTGTGCACGGCCTGTTCGGTAATCTGATCACCGCTGAGCCAAATGAAGTGCATCCAGTTGTACATTTGGTATTCAGCGTCGCTCATCCCAGGCTTGCGATTGCGATACCAGATTCCACTGGAACAGTAGCGTGTCGTACCGCTAACGATATCACCGATGGCTCCGTTGCGAATCTGATCTATCGCGCCGATATAGTTCACTTGACGCCGATATTGCGTTCCCGTGACGATGGCCGTACGCTTGGCTACAGCTTTGTCGTGGGCGGCCAAAGCGATGCGATATCCGGCCGGATCGACACACGTCGGCTTTTCGGCGAAGACGTGTTTGCCGGCTTCGACCGCTTCGGCGATGTAGTAGGGTCGGAAGCCCGGTGAGGTGGTCATCAGGACTACGTCGACATCTGGATCGTCGAGAATGCGTTTGTAACCGTCGAGTCCACCGTGCATTTTTTCGGCAGGCATGTCGACTTTGTCTGCGTGCCGCCGCGACGTTTGCTCCCGCAACGCTTCGCAGGCTTCCACGTACAAGTCGGCGGAGGCAACAAGCTTGACGTTTTCATTGATCGACAACGAGTCATCGATCGCGCCGGAACCACGTCCCCCGCAACCAACGACAGCTAGACGAAGCAGTTGCTGTTCTTCATCTGCAGCCCGCGACGTGTGAGCCATGACCGACGCAGCGGCCGTAAGCGTGGCGGTGGTTCCGAGAAATTTGCGTCGGGTCGATTGATGCTTCGATTCTTCGGGACGAGAAGAAGTGTTTGACATTCGGGGACTCATTTCAATTGAGAGGCGGGAGTTAAATCGGTGCAGGCAAGCCAACCGGAGCGGCGTCGCGCCCGGAAGGTGTGGCCACATTATACATCAACTCGACGCAAATCTCCGCACCAGTCGGACCCCACCTGCCTATGCCGACTCTTTCCTTTGGAAATAGGCGGGGTGGATCTCTTCCAGAGCATTGGCGGCGGATTCGACTGCATACAGAATCTGCTCTTCCGTATGCGTGCAGTTGATGAAAAACCGCAATCGCGCGGCCGCTTCTTCAACAGCAGGATAGAGAATGGGCTGGACATTGACTCCAGCGTCAAACATCTTCCTCGATAGCAGCAGCGCGTGCAGCGAGTTACCGGTGATCACTGGAATGACGGGAGTACCATCGGAATCGCCGGTATTCAAACCACGGCGTTTGGCTTCGGACAAGAACAATCGCGCTCGCTCGTGCAATCGAGTGACTCGTTCCGGATGGGCCTTAAGTGTCTTGAGTGATGCAATCGCTGCGGCTGCATTGGTTGGCGACAGCCCCACGCTGAACACAAAGCCAGGAGCGGTGTACTTGAGCAGTTCGATCAACTCTTTGCTGCCAGCGATGTAGCCACCGCAACTGCCAAACGATTTGCTGAGCGTTCCCATCCAAATGTCCACATCGCGTGCGTCGACACCAAAATGCTCGGCAATGCCTCGACCGGTTGGGCCCATGGTGCCAATCGAATGTGCTTCATCGACCATCAGCCAAGATTTATATTTGTTCTTGACCTCGATGAACTTGGGCAATTCGGGAAAGTCACCATCCATGCTGTAGACGCCTTCGATGACTACCAAGATGCGACGATAGCTGGCTCGCACTTCGGCTAGAATACTCTCGAGCGATTCCCAGTCGTTGTGTGGGAAGGGACGTCGACGAGCGCCCGATAAAATAGCTCCCTGCACAATACTGTTGTGTGACAGTGCATCGTGCACGATGAGATCACCAGGGCCGACCAGATGTCCGATCGTCGTTTCGTTGGTCGCGTGTCCACCGACCATGACCACGGCGGATTCCGTTCCAATCCAGTTCGACAGTTCACGTTCCAATTCACCGTGGAGCGGCTTTTCGCCACTCACCAAACGCGATGCGCTCACGCTCGTACCATATCTTCGAGCCGCATCGACGACCGCCGCGGTAACTTCTGGATCACCCGACATGCCGAGATAGTTGTACGACGCAAAGCTAATGAACTCGCGACCGTTGATCTTCGTGGTATCGCGTACGACACCTTCGTGAACCGAAAAATATGGATTGGGAACACCCGTCATATCGAACTGGGCCATGGTCCGCTTCAAGCGTCGGTATTCGGGCAATTGGTCAAATTTATAGTCCTCATCCTTGACTTGACGACTGTCGGCAGGTTTTAGACCTGTTTCGGTCGGAACCATATCGCGTCGAATGCGAGCCTTGCCAAGGTAACGATCGATCGCGTCGGCGACTTCACGGACCGTTTCGATTTCTTGCAAAACATGTTCGGGAAAGCGACCATCGAAGGTCTGCTCGAGCGAATGGGTGATTTGCATCCGTTCCAAGCTGTCCAACCCCAGGTCCAACACAATGTTCGTATCGAGATCCAGTTGTTTCGCGCGTTCCTGTGCGGTGGCGCGAATGGCATCCATCACGATGTCGACGATCTCATGATCAGGCACTCCCGCAGCCGAACCGGTACTGCCGTAATCGACCGGAAGGACATGCGCGCTGCCATTGCCACTGGGATTGTAGGACGAAGCTGCAATCATGGGTTCACTTTCCGGTAAGTCGATTTCCCAGCTCTTCCACTGAGCAACGATTTTTAGAGAGCCAAGTCCGAACTCGCGTCGCGTGGCGTGCCGCTGAATCTTGCCGCTGGAAGTTCGCGGCAGAGTGCCGAAACGAACCAAGACGACAGCATCGGGTGGTAATTCATGTTGTGCGGCCACTTCGCGGCGAATCGACTTGATGACTTCATCCCAGTCGGTACCTTCGAGTCGCTTTTGTACTTCCGCGCAAACGATCAAGCGTTCGCGATCACTGCTGCTATCGGCAAACGCAGCAACCAAACCACTTTGCATGATGTCGTGGGATGATTCGACCGTCTGTTCGATGTCCTGTGGGTAGCGATTGACGCCACGCACAATGATCATGTCTTTGAGTCGCCCGGCCACAAACAGTTGATTTTCGAAGATGAAGCCCAAGTCACCGGTCCTCAGGAACGGACCTTCGCCATCGGCGGTCATCGCACTAAAGACTTCTTGTGTGCTATCCTCTTGTTCCCAATAGCCCAGTCCGACGCTAGGACTGCTTACCCAAATCTCGCCGATCCGGTCTTCAGACAAGGTCTGGCACGATTCGGGATCGACCAACAGCACGCGTTCGCCAGGCAAGACAGCCCCGCTCCCAACCAATTCCCGGGCGTTTGGATGATCGGCGGCACAGGGAACAACGCGTTGCAAGTCCAACTGTTGCGAATCGAAGTTGCGAATGACCGGTCGATCCGACTGGGGGCCGCCAGTTACGATCAAAGTTGTTTCCGCCATGCCATAACATGGAAGAAACGCAGTGGGCTGAAAGCCGACCGGCGCGAAGCGGTGCGTGAACTGTTTTAACGTGGCAGCCCGCACAGGTTCGGCCCCGTTAAACGCGGTCGCCCAGGTAGAGAGGTCGATTCCGACCAGTTCTTCGTCGGTGATCTTGTCGACACAGAGTTGATAGGAGAAGTTGGGGCCACCACAAGTGGTCGCGCCATAACGGGTAATCGTCTGTAACCAACGGATCGGTTTCTGAAGAAATGCCATAGGGCTCATCAATACTGCAGGCCGACCAATAAAGAGTGGCGTTAATACACCACCCACCAGTCCCATGTCGTGGTAGGTAGGCAACCAACTACAACCAATGCAATCTTGCATCGTTTCGAACGCTACCATGATCAGTTCGGTGTTGCGTACGAGGTTGCCATGTGACAACATGACACCTTTGGGCTGCCCCGTCGAACCCGATGTGTACTGGAGCACCGCCAAGTCGTCGGGCGAAATCTGAGGGTTCTTCCAGTTCTCCGAGTAATCTTGTGCAAGGGAATCGGTGGCGAGAATTGTGATCGATTCCCACTCCGTCCAATTTGCATCTGCTTCGATTTGCTGGCGCACGTATTGGTTTGTGAGTGCAATTTGCGCCTGGCAATCGCGGGCAATGCCGTGGATCCGCTGCCCCTTGCGATTTCGCCGAGGCGGAAAGGCGGGAACCGCCGTTGCTCCTGCGTACAGGCAACCGAAAAAGCCGATGACAAAATCTAACACCGGTGGATAGACCAGAAGTATGCGCTGACCTTTTGCATTGAGTTTCTGTAGATGCCCAGCGACGTTACGCGCGGCTGCATCAAGCTCTCCAAAGGTAACGCACAAATCCTCTTCCGGATTTTCACCATCGGTAAAGTAAAATGCTGGCGCATTGGTACGAACTCGCGCCCAGTGCTGGAGTACGCTTGCAAGATCGCTTCGCGGCGGCGCATCGTCGCCGATCAGTCGCTTAAGATCTGAGTCACGCACGCCGGAAAGGGCGGGGGTCGCAGTGGGTTGATGCATCGATTAAGTTGCCTGACCAGCCAGTGGTCGTATGAAGAACTTTGATTCTAACGAGTTCAAGCTTGAATCGTTCGGAATATTGACTACTGTCCCCCGATGTCGCTAACCATGCAAGGGACCGGACCGCAATCAATCGTCGCTAACTAATTGATTCTACTGCTCATATGAACACTGTTCTATGGAAAACCTTTATAGTGGTATCGTCATTATCAAAGGTCGGAGGTGTTCGTAAAATGGCCTCGACGTGTAAAAGCTGCCGAGAAGCGTAACGAAAATTCGTATGGCATTATCTTAACCGCGAGAATTATGCAGCTTTGCCCAAAGTTTCTTGAAGAAGCGCCAGTTTTCCCGAAAATGCCCTTCCCGCGAAAACTGCCAAACTTCGCCACTTTCTAAATCCATTGCAGTAAGCCAGTACCCCCCAAAACAGCACGTATCCAAACAGGTAAAGTACTGGTAATAACCCACATTGCCCCCTGGTTGAGGCGTGTGTCCCAAATAGACATGCTTTCCAGAATAGTGCGGCTGCGGGACTCGATCGGTCAAATGCTCCCAAAACAAGGTCTGTTCCGGCTGTTCGTTCAACGGCAAATCGGCCAGGTAGTTTGCATGCACAAATAGATGGCGTTCAGTTTCATAGTGCGGTACACATGTGTATAAGAACTCGATGTGTTGGCTATTAACTCCGCTAAGTGTTCCGCCATAACTTGTAATCGTTTGACGTCCTCCTGCCAGCAGCCAAGGCTCAACCGGAAGCCCTGCAAGCGCACCGCGAAACATGATTTCGTGGTTGCCCAACAAGAAGATGGTTTGGCATCGCTGCTGCAATTGCAACAACAATTCGATCACACCTTTGCTGTCGGGGCCTCGGTCAACGTAGTCGCCTAAGAAGATCAGACGATCCGTAGCGACAGGGGCGATGGCGTCGATCAGACCTTGCAATGCTTTCACGCAACCGTGGATATCACCGATAACGATGGTGCGCATGACGACTGGCTTTTGTAGACGGAGGACAAGCCCACGGATTAGTTGATCGCCGGATCGACAGGAATTCTCGAAGGGTCAATTCCGCCAGCCAAGATGTCGCGACCGATTTCACGCAACGCAGTTTGCCATAGATTTTCGGCGTCGGAAAAAATCTGGCACGGGCTGACATCCCACACTAGCCAACCACCTTGGCGCAGTTCGTTTTCCAATTGACCAGCACCCCAACCGGCATAACCATCGAATACGCGGTAGCAAGTTGCGTTTTCTTGGCTCTGTTCAGCGCAAACACGGGTAATGCGTTCTTGATCGGATGCAACGTACACAACTTGGCTGTTTTGTTCACCACCACAAGCCTGTAGCATCATCAACGGTCCATCGACCGGACCACCGCAATAGACTGGCTGACAATTGCTGACATACTCCTCGGTCAGTTGCTCAAGTAGTTCACCCACGGTCGTACCCATTGGACGATTCAAGATCAAACCAACAGCACCCTCCTCATCGTGGCGAAGAATATAGACCACAGAGCGCAGGAAATTGGGGTCCGTTAAGTAGGGTGAGGCCACTAACGCACGACCTTGGATAGTTTCCATGACAAATTCTTGTATGAGATAGAGCGCGCAGATGCATGCGAGCGAACAGCAGGGGAGCTGACCCATTCAGCTTCCGACCCAAGTATCCTTCCAAACGCAACCCGCCCAGGACCAGCCAACTCCGAAGCCGATCAAGAAGTTGTTGGCACCATGGATAATTCTACCCTCTTGTCGCAAATCGGAAATCAGTATCGGTAGGGTGCTTGATACCGTGTTCCCGCAATAATCCAGCTTAATTGGCATCCGCCGTTCGTCGATCCCTAAGCGAGTCTGCAATTGTTCCAGCATCTTGCGAGTCGCCTGGTGAAGCAAGTACAAGTCGATTTGATCTTCGCGAAGCTTTGCTAGCTCCAGAATCTGTTCAATCAGCTTGGGGACGGCGACCACAGTAAAGCTCAGCAGGCTCGGACCATCCATGTACAAGCGGCTTTTCCAACGTTTTCGGTGCCGTGGCTTCAGCGCATGGGCGCTATCGCGCGCTCCGCCATCAGCCACCAAAAGGGTGTCCGCACCACTGCCGTCCGTCCCAAACTGGAAGCCAAACAGGCTCTGCACTTCACTCGACTGAACCAAGGTGGCAGCCGCAGCGTCCCCAAAAATGGTCCGCAGACTGCGGTCGTCGGGATCGATGTACTTCGAATAGGTTTCAGCAGTGAGCAACAAAATGTTCTTGGCAGCACCACTGCGAATCAAGCCCTCGGCCAACGCCATCCCATACACGAAGCCGGAACAACCCAAATTGAAGTCGAGCGCACCACAGTTCTCTCGCAACCCTAATCGCTGCTGAATCAAACAGGCGGTTGTCGGAAGGGGATAGTCGGGAGTTTGCGTGCACAAAAGTACAAAATCAATCGAATTCCGATCGACTCCATGTTCCGCAAACAACTTCTCCGAGGCGGCAACCGCCAAATCCGACGCGGTCTCGTCAGGACCAGCGATATGGCGACGATTGATCCCGGTTTTCGCAGCAATTAACGGTAAGTCCCAGTCGGGGAAGCTAGCGGCGAGTTCTTCGTTCGTTTCGACCTTCTCGGGAAAAAAAGTCGAGATGGGTCCCATTTCAGCAAACGGCACAGATTAATTCCTTGATCATTCTCTGTCACGGCAAGTCGCTGACTGCAACCATCGATACTCAACTGGCGAAGCAACACGGGCAGACATCATGACAAACCTTCAATATTCCATCGTTATAACTGGCAACGGCCAATGCTGGAACAACCCAACTAGCAGGCAAACCACCATCAGTTATGGCCAAGCCATCGAAACCGGTTTAAGATGCCACTTCGCTAAACGGCAGGCCTCGTGACCTCGTCCATTATTGCATGGCGGGACTCGTAGCCTCGTCCACTATGATACAGGGAGGGACTCGCAGCCCTTTCCACATTTAAAACACTCCGTACGAGTTTTTTTCTCAGATAACCGATGCACTCAAAAAATGCCATTCTGTCAAAACTGAAACGTCAAATCTTGACCGAGGTCGCGTTGCCGGAAGTTGTCGACGGAAATTGGCAACGTTTTGACGATCCGGTTGCAAAGTTTGCGGAAATGGTTCAGTTTGCCGGCGGGGCATGCATTGAGTTGGGCACTCCCAAGGAGTTGCCCTCACATTTGGCCAAGTTTGAGCAATGGAACTCTGCGAAACGCATTTTTTCGGCAGTTCCCGAAGTGCAGGGCAATGTTGATCTGATCGATGTGCCCGATCCACATGAGCTCGAAAACGTCGACTTTGTTGTCTATCCCGGTGAATTTGCGGTTGCTGAAAATGGAGCAGTTTGGCTGACGGACCGCAATTTGAAACATCGAGTCGTTTTTTTCATCACGCAGTTCTTGGTCTTGGTCGTCCGCAAAAACTCGATCGTGCACAATATGCATGAGGCCTATCCGAAAACGAACACACCCCAACCCGGCTTCGGCTTGTTCCTCTCAGGGCCAAGCAAAACGGCAGACATCGAGCAGTCCTTGGTAATTGGAGCTCACGGTTGCCGCGAACTTCAAGTCTACTTGGTTTGATCTCCATCATTGAAAATCCTCTGCATGACCGCTTCACCTGTAGCTCCTTCGACAACTGTGGATAAAAGTGGACAGCGCGTGCGCGACATGTTTGCGCAGATTGCCCCGCGTTACGATCTCCTGAACCACGTACTATCGCTCGGAATCGACATCCGCTGGCGTCGCAAAGTCGTGCGTCGACTTCGGCTTGATCAATCGCTCCCAGTGCTCGACTGCTGCACGGGCACGGGTGATCTCGCCTTGATGATCGCAAACAAGCTCGACGGCCGAGGCGAAGTGATCGGTAGCGACTTTTGCGCCCCAATGTTAGAACTGGCGCTTAAGAAACACGCTGCCAAATATGCCCAACGGGCCGTCAAGTTTATCGAAGCCGACTCGCAGTCCCTGCCTTTCCCGAACGACACATTCCAGGCGGTCACGGTCGCATTTGGCCTGCGCAACGTGCAAGACACGGACCTTGGAATACGCGAAATGCTGCGAGTGTGTGCGCCAGGTGGACAAGTTGCCGTGCTTGAATTTTCACAACCAACTGCACCCGGGTTAAAGCAACTGTACCAATTCTATTTCCGTCACGTGCTGCCGCGAATAGGGCAGTCGCTGGCGAAAAATGACAAAAGCGCCTACGAGTATCTGCCCAACAGTGTGATCCAATTCCCCAGCGGTCGAGCACTCGCCGAACGCATGGAAGCCGCCGGATTGAGCAACGTGGTGGTAACACCCTATACGTTTGGCATCGCCTCGCTGTACCTCGGTGAAAAAGCAATGTAGAACAATTGTCCTCAATTGTTTCCCCCAGCAACGTAGAACGTAGAACAATTGTCCCCAATTGTTTCCCCCAGCAACGTAGAATGTAGAACAATTGTCCCCAATTGATTCCCCCAACTATGTAGAACAATTGTCCCCAATTGTTTCCCCCCTCGCTGTCCCCAGCTTAAAGCAACCATCGCAAGAAACAGAACAGTTGGCGACATTTATTCTACATTCCTTCTGAGCCCTCACCTTTGGAACGACAAACCAATTCAATGCTCAATAATTCCGACAGACCCATTGTGGTAGCGGTGACTGGTGCGAGCGGTGGAGTGTACGCCGCGCGACTGCTCCAGAACTTGCTTGCCCGCGAGCGCGTGGTTCACCTGGTGATGAGTGAATCTGGCGTGGCGGTCTGTCGTCAAGAACTTGGCATTCAGCTCGCGTTGGACGGCTCGAATCTGGCAGAGCTTTTCACAGCCAGCGACCGTCTTCTCGAACCAACCATCGATCCGCTCCAAAGTGAAATGACAGCGCGACAACTGGCCACCAGCAATCGCTTGCACGTCCACCACCCCAGCGACTATTTCACTCCTATCGCAAGCGGCTCATATTTAACTGCGGGCATGGTCATCTGTCCATGTTCGGGTAGTACACTCAGTGGCATCGCGAGAGCGGCGAGCAGCAATCTGATTCAACGCGCCGCCGAAGTGCACTTGAAGGAACAACGCAAGTTGATCATCGTCCCGCGAGAAACGCCACTCAGCGCCCTCCAGTTGGAAAACATGTTGCGATTGGCCCAAGCGGGAGTCGTGGTCCTTCCGGCATCTCCTGGCTGGTACCACGGCGTCAGTGGTTTGAGAGACCTGGTCGATTTTGTGGTTGCGCGGATCTTGGATCAATTGGGGATCGAAAACCGACAGATCACACGTTGGACTGAGAAGCAATAGAATGTGCAGGCTTTCGCTTTTCGGCTCAACGAAAAATTTGTTAATTCAAAGCACTAGTCACGGTACATATAATGCGGGGAGTTGAAACAAGCATGGCTGAGCAAGTGGACTCCACATCGACCCAGTCTGCCATGCACGACTCGTCAATATCAGCCAGCCGACGGACGGCGGCAGATGACCAGCGCGGAAACCTGATCACGCGATTTCTCGGGCTGATTCGGTTTAGCCACACGGTCTTTGCCTTGCCGTTTGCCCTTCTTGCCTGCGCCTGGGCGCTTTCGCTGGACTACATGGAAACGCAATTGAAACTCACCACGATCGGCTGGCGGTTGATGGGAGTGTTGTTATGCATGATAACTGCTCGATCAGCCGCCATGGCTTTCAACCGTCTTGTCGATGCCGAAATCGATGGGCGGAATCCACGCACTGCAGCTCGTCACCTACCGTCTGGGCAACTGTCCCGTGGTCAAGTGTGGATGTTTTTTGCGGGCAATGCAGCGGCGTTCATTGCCGCCTGTGGGACGCTCTGGCCAAACTGGCTCCCCTTGGCGGGCGCCATACCCGTCTTAATATGGATTTGCGGCTATAGCTTTGCAAAGCGTTTCACCTCTGCGGCGCATATTTGGCTCGGAATGGCGCTGGCGCTATCCCCAATTTGTGCCTGGATTGCGGTGCGTGGCGAAGAGTTGTTGCTGCAGCCGACCGATCTTTGGCCCGCGGTGGTGTTGGCAGCAGCGATTGCGTTTTGGGTAGCTGGTTTCGACATTATCTATGCATGCCAGGACGCGGAGTTTGATCGCAGCGCTGGCTTGAAAAGCGTACCCGCCAAATATGGAGTTGCTGGGGCGCTGCGTCTTGCCGCTTACCTGCATGGGCTAATGCTAGCGGTGCTTGTCGCAATGCCGACTCTTGTACCGCAACTTTCTTTGGGATGGCTGACTTATGCCGGCATAGTCGTCGTGGCGGGGTTGGTCGTTCGACAGCATACCCTGGTGAGTGCACATGATCTCGGAAAAGTGAACATCGCATTTTTTCACATCAATGCTGTAATCAGTTTTGGTTTGTCTTTGGTTCTGGCCATCGATGCGTGGTTAAGGTAATCGCCCACAATGTCTATTGACGCAAGAGGGGGGAACACGCTATCACGATGAAAACGCCTGAATGTCGAGGGTGAATCTAGTTGGACAGCGCCACTTGGCAAGCTGGGTAGCCACCGTCGCCAGACGGTGGACGCGATAGTTAACGTTCTCCACCGCTTGGCAGCGAGTGGCTACGAAAGCTTAACGACGCCAAATCGCCCACAAGTGGCGCTGTCCAACTAGGCAAAATAGTTGGCAAGTGCTTGAATTCATGTCATTCGCCAAGCCTACGACAAACTCGACAATTGAATGGGGAAGCCCATTCCACTGGAAATAGGATTCCAGCTATCAACGGCCAAGGAGGACAGATTCGTGTCGATCATCGCTAAACTCGCTTCATTGCTGCAACAATTTGCTACCAGCTTAATTCTGCAAGTTGCAGCCTGCTGTTGCTTGTTCATCACTTCGAGTTCCGTGAACGGACAAGATGCGCAGTGGATTTGGACTCCGGAGCATCCGCGTGGACAGGCCAAGGCGGGAGACTGTTACTTCCGCAAAGTCATCCAAATT
This sequence comes from Pirellulaceae bacterium, assembly GCA_041753315.1. Lineage (GTDB taxonomy): Bacteria > Planctomycetota > Planctomycetia > Pirellulales > Pirellulaceae > Aureliella. The sequence goes on from JBGSUV010000073.1 coordinate 196,949, forward strand.
GCCGGCGTCGAACAAGCGACCGTCACGGTCACCGCAGACGACCGATACGATCTCTTTGTGAATGGTCGCCAAGTGGGGTCGGGGCGTTCGATCCGACAGATGGAACAGTACGACATCACACCGCTGCTGGCGCGAGGTCGCAACGTCATCGCCGTCAAAGTTACTAACCTTTCCGATGGCGCCGCCGCATTGGCAGCGCAAGTCTTTATCAAACCAACCGGTGGCCAGTGGCGCAGTTACTCGACTAGCGATAGTTGGCGCACGAGCTTGGATACGGTGGCGGGTTGGCAAAGCGTCAGCCATGACGATTCTCGATGGAAGCCCGCTGTCGTATTCGGACAACTCGGCGAGACCGCTCCCTGGGACCGCCGTGAAGATGTTAGCCCCGAACGAGTTTCGGAAAATCAACGCTTTCAGATCAACCAAGAATTTGCCGTCGATGAAGTTCTCGGACACGACATCACCGGCTCGCTGATCAACATGGCGTTCAACGAGTTTGGGCATATCATCGCATCGCAAGAGGGTGGCCCACTGCTGCTGATTTACGATAGCAACAAAGACGGAATCGTCGACAAAACACGAGAGTACTGTTCACTGGTCAAAAACATCCAAGGCATCTTGCCGCTCAATGGTGACGTATTTGTTACCGGGGATGGCCCCGAAGGCCTGGGCGTCTATCGCTTGGTCGACAAGGACCGCAACGGTGCGCTGGAAGATGCCCACAAAATCGTGGGCTTCAAAGGGGAGACCGGTGAACATGGCGCCCACGGCTTGGCGCTCGGCCCCGATGGTCGAATCTATTGTGTTCTTGGCAACCACGTACGCTACGATGGCGTCTACGCCGCCAGCAGTCCACTGAAACAGTATTACGAAGGTGATCTCGTTGGTCCCCGCTTCGAAGATCCAGGTGGACATGCAAACGGGATCAAGGCTCCTGGAGGCGTGGTGATCCGCATGGATGTCGAGGGCAAATCGGTTGAATTGGTTGCCGGTGGTCTGCGGAATGCCTATGACATTGTATTTCACCCGAGCGGTCGCTTGTTTGTACATGATAGCGACATGGAATCGGATGAAGGGTCGGTCTGGTACCGACCAACCAGCGTCTTTGAAATTCAAGAAGGTGGCGAGTACGGTTGGCGCAGTGGCTGGGCAAAATGGCCCGACTACTACTACGATCGCCTGCCAACTCTGCTTGAAACCGGTCGCGGCTCTCCCACCGGTGGCTGCGTTTACGAACATCATATGTTTCCTCAACGCTATCACGGCAATCTGTTCCTGGCCGACTGGACACAAGGTCGCATCCTGGCAGTGAAACTCGAAGAGAGCGGGCAAGCCCAATCGCAGGTATTCCTGCAAGGCCAACCGTTGAATGTTACCGACGTGGCCATTGGCCCAGACGGTTGGCTCTACTTCTGTACCGGCGGTCGAGGTACCAAGGGTGGTATCTATCAAGTGCGCTGGACAGGCACGGTTCCTGCCGCCATCACAAATCCAGGTAGCGGAATCTCCAAGGCGATCAAACAACCTCAGTTGGACTCGGCTTGGGCCAGACAAAAAATTGCCGCACTCAAACGCGAACTCGGGGCTAGTTGGAGCGATACCGTGGCTGGCGTGGCGTTCAGCGACGAAAATCCAGCAAAATACCGGTTGAGAGCGCTTGACCTGATGCAGTTGTTCGGACCAACCCCCACTCCCGAACTATTGACCGCCTTGGCCAAAGCGCCCAACGAAGCAGTGCGCGTGCGCGCTGCCCGCCTGATGGGAATGCACACCGATTCTGAGCAAGTCGCTGAGAAATTAAACGAGCTGATTACCGATGCCGATCCACGCGTGCAACACGCTGCTTGTGACGCGTTTCTGCGTTGTGGCCGACAACCGAGCGTAGAAAACCTCATTCCGTTGTTGGCGAGTCCGGATCGAAAGTTGGCGTGGTCCGCGCGACGACTGCTCGAACAAATCCCAACCGTTCAGTGGCGCACTGAATTGTTATCGCACGAACAACAACGTGTCCAGCTTCAAGCTGGGTTAGCGCTGATGATCGCAGAACCGAGTGAAGTGAACGCTCGACAAGTCTTAACAATGCTGCAACGCATGCTCGACGGATTTGTCAGTGATCGCGATCTGGCTGACCTGTTGCGGCTTGCGCAAGTGACTTTGCACCGCTCCGGTTTGACGGCCGCCGACCTTCCAGAACTCACCGACACACTCGTCTCGGAATTTCCCATCGGCGAACCGGCTCTCAATCGCGAGCTATTTCGCATCCTGACCTACCTTAACGCTACGCAAATTTTGCCAAATGCAATCAGCTTCTTACAGTCGGATGCCGAGCTTGCAGAACGCTTGCACATCGCCATGCACCTGAAGTTCTTCAATCATCCGTGGACGGCAGCCGAACGCTATTCCGTGGTCAAGTTTTTCGAAGAAACGCAACCTGCCGATGCTGGCAGCAGCGTTCCGTTGTACGTGATGAATGCCACTCGCGACCTGTGCAAAGACCTTCCGCTCGAGGAGGCCAGGATTTTCGTTTCCGAGGGAGCGAAATGGCCTAACGCGGCACTCGTGTCACTCTACCGTTATCCAGATAAACTGAACGATGCCGACCTGCAAACGTTGCGGAAACTGGACCTCGAAATCGATCGCCCCGGCTTCGAAGGGGAACAATACAAACGCTTGCGGACTGGCATCGTCGCGATGTTGTCGCAGAATGGCGATCCGGAATCTGTGAAGTACCTCCGCGAAATATGGATTCGTTCACCTGAACGTCGCCAAGCGGTGGCGCTGGGACTCGCGCAACAACCCAACGATGAAAACTGGGATTATCTGGTGCGCAGCCTCCCAGTGTTGGAGTCGTTTGCGGTGGCCGAAGTCATGAACTCACTCCGACAAATTCCCAATGCGACCGACGATCCACAAGCCCTGCGCGAAGTCATTTTGCATGGCTTAAGGATGGAGTTGTCCGAGCAATCACCACAACCCGCTCTCAAGTTGCTCAGCTATTGGACGGGGTCGGACTTCAACGACCAAGTCGAAGAGGGTGGTAGCAAGCTCGCGCCTTGGCAAGCCTGGTTCACCGAAAAGTACCCTGATTTGCCTGAAACAAAACTGCCTGAGCTCGAACAGAGCTCTCCCTGGAACCTGGAAACTTTGGATGAATTCTTAAGCTCCAGTGAAGGTCGCAAGGGCTTTGCCGCCCGAGGCAGCGAAGTCTACGTGCAAGCCAAATGTGCTAGCTGCCACAAAGCAGGTTCAATAGGGACATCTGTTGGACCCGATTTGACCACAGTAGCCAAACGCTACACGCGGAAGGAAGTTCTCGAGTCGGTACTCTATCCGTCGCATATTATCAGTGACCAGTATCGCACGCATCGAGTACTGACGGTGGCTGGCAAAGTGGTTACCGGAATGGTTGCCGAAAATGCCGACGGCTCGATCACCATCCGTGATTCGGATCTGGTCGAACACGTGATCGCCCAGCAGGACATCGAACTGATGGAACCGAGCAAAATTTCGTTGATGCCAAGTGGTTTGGTCGACACCATGACCGCTGCAGATATCCGCGATATGCTCACTTTCATGGGGTTTGTGCCGGAGCAACAGTCCCAAGTACAGTCCCAAGTAGCCGAAAAACCGGCCAAGCCAACCCAGCCGGCCATCAAACGCTGAGCGTCCCGGGGGGAGCTTTGTAAGATCCTGAAGAGAGTGGAGCTTTGGTAGGTAAGCTCCGCTACGGCTGAATTGTCGAATTGGGCTGGAGCTGAGTTGGACAGCGCCACTTTCGTCAAAAGTGCCGTCTTTTCACAACCCGCAGCGTAAGCGAGGGACTTTGCATAAGTCTTTCCCTCGCTAACGCTTCGGGTTAGGATTTTGATCAATGTGGCGCTGTCCAATTAGGCAAGCTCCACAACGGTTTGATTTCCTTGATCGCGTGGGAGTGTGTATGCTAATAGATTAGTATTAGCTACCACTGCGGCAGCTTGCCCCCCGGTTGGATCTTATGCGGTTCAGTTAGTTTTATGGCAATCAAGTTCAAGTGCACTTGTGGGCATATCCTGAGCGTTCCAGACAATTTGGCTGGAAAAAGCGGCAAATGTCCCAAGTGTCAAACATCGCTTCGCGTTCCTCAACCTTCCGCAAAATCGAGTTCGCCGCAACCTGCGTCCGCCACTTCTGGCGCGGGAAAGAAGACCGGGGCTGGTCCTGCGACGGCTGCCCCTGCAGCCGCAAGGCCCGCAACAAAGCCCGCGGGCGCCGCGCGTGCGTCGAAACCGGCTGGAGGCGTCGTCGGAAAACTCGACTCACTGTTTGACGACGTTGGACTGATCCAGAAAAGCGGCCCGATTTGCCCATCGTGCTCTGCCGATATCAAGCCCAATACGGTGGTTTGCACCAAGTGCGGTCATAATTTTGCAACCGGTGAGAAAGTTGTCGGCTTCAACGTACAAACGGTGGGGCCCGAGTTTAAGAACTTACACCTGCAGGAAGCCGCCGACAACATGCGTCGCGAATTGGTGATGGATGCGCGTCGCGAAAAGGCCGCCATGCCGTGGTGGGTGCTGATGTCGTTTTTGATCGGCGTAATCAGCCTCTGTGCCGCAGGCATCATCATTGTGGACGGCATCGTAGCCGAGCTTTCGCCGGAAGATACATTTGTTGGCAAGCTACAACGACTTCCCATTCTTGTAACTTTAGGAACAACCGCTGGCATCACCGGGATTGCCATTACCGTTTTTGCGCATTTAAGCATTTGCATGTTTGCCTTTGGGCGCGACATACGCCAAGGCTTTGCCTGCTTTTTTCTACCGCTACTCTACTCAGTTGTTTATGGCATCATGAATTGGACCGATAACAAAGCACCGGTCAAAGCGATCATGATGGCTTGCGTTTTCTTAGGTTCCTCCGTCGGATTAATCGTATGGGGTGGGGGATTCGACTACGTCACCAACTTGTTTTATTAATCCATTTCTCCGTGACCACTGTGCTCGTGCTTGATGAAATGGTCGAGGAAGTGTCGAGGCGTACCGGAGCTGAGAAAGAGTACAAGTAAAAGCACGCGTAAAAGCAAAACTAAGAATACGAGCACGAGAACGAGCACGAGAACGAGTAAGAGCACGAGTAAGAGCACGAGTAAGAGCTTCGGTCAGGTGCTATTCACAAGGCGAAAGCTAGCGTGCGGTCCGCCCCTGGTGAGATGAGCCTTCTTAGGTTCCAATCAATGTTTTGGGGATTTGGAAGTTCGACATGCCACTGATTACTGTAAGCGACCTATCGATTCGATTCCGCGGGCCTGCATTGCTCGACGGCGTCAACTGCCTCATCGATTCAGGAGAGCGCATCGGCCTGCTCGGACGCAACGGCGCGGGCAAAACCACCTTCATGAGGATACTCGCGGGACAGGTTGAGCCGGATAATGGACGTACGCAAATTGCCTCGGGAGGCAAAATTGCTTTGCTGCCGCAAGATGTGCCTCGCGACTTGACAGGCTCGGTCCACGACGTGGTCTTGAGCGGCGTTCAGCAAACCCTTACCGATGACATCGCTGACTTGGCCGAATCGGATTGGGAATCCGAGCACAAAGTCGAACAGATCCTGTCGCGCATGGAGCTTGATCCAGAGGCTCTGGTGCAGTCAATGTCCTCAGGCATGAAGCGCCGCGTGCTGCTGGCCAAGTCACTGGTCGATAGCCCCGACGTACTGTTGCTGGATGAGCCCACCAACCACTTGGATATCGATGCCATTCGCTGGCTAGAAGATTTTCTCGTGCGGTGGCCAGCCACGTTGATTTTCATTACCCACGACCGTCAATTCCTCCGCAAGCTCTCGACGCGTATTTTAGAAATCGATGGAGGTCGTCTCTTCGACTGGACCTGCGATTACGACACCTTCCTACGTCGGAAGGAAGAAGCATTGGCTGCGGAGGAGAAGCAAAACGCGCTCTTCGATAAGCGACTGGCCGAAGAGGAAGTTTGGATTCGACAAGGAATCAAAGCGCGACGCGTGCGCAACGAAGGACGTGTTCGACGTCTGGAAGAAATGCGCAGGACTCGGACCGAACGTCGCGCTAAAACCGGTACCACCAACTTGCAGATCCAAGAAGGTGCGCGCAGTGGCAACTTGATCGCGCATCTGGATAAAGTTTCATTCGCGCATCAAAGTGGCGATTCGGTGCTGCCAATCTTGGATCAGTTTTCAACGACCGTCATGCGCGGCGACAAACTGGGGATTATCGGACGCAACGGCTCCGGAAAAACAACGCTGCTCAAATTACTGCTGGGGCAACTTGAACCTCAAGCAGGTAGCGTGCGTCTGGGGACCAATTTGCAGATCGCTTACTTCGATCAGCTCCGCGCACAGTTGGATGAAGAGAAGACGGTGGAACACGACGTTTCGGATGGTTATCAAACGCTTCAAATTGATGGCAACTCGCGCCACGTGCTCGGCTACTTGCAAGACTTTTTATTCACGCCCGAACGTGCCCGCACACAAATCAAATTCTTGAGCGGTGGAGAGCGAAATCGCGTGCTGCTGGCGAAACTGTTTGCCAAGCCCGCAAATGTCATCGTCCTGGACGAACCTACCAACGACCTGGACGCCGAGACCTTGGAAATGCTCGAAGAACGCTTGGTAGAATATTCGGGCACCTTGTTGATGGTCAGCCACGATCGCGAATTCCTGAACAACGTGGTCACGAGTACGATCGTCTTCGAAACGCTTGAGGATGGCGAACGCATTGTCGGCGAATACGTCGGGGGCTACGACGAATGGCAGCGGCAAGTCAAAGCCCGCGATGCGCAGAATCGACGCGCTGGGAAAGGCACTGCCGTGGACAGCAAGACCAATAAGTCAGCAGCAAGTAACGTTTCGATTGCGCGTGGAGCAAGTCCCTCCTCAAGCCCTGCAGTCCGCGAAGCAAAAAATGATACGGCATCCGGTACCGTCGTCAAAAAGCTGTCCTTCAAGGAGCAGCAAGAACTGGAGCGTCTGCCAGCTAAAATTCTTGAACTGGAGTCCCAAATCGCAGATCAACACTCCGTCATGGGCTCGCCAGACTTTTACAAACAGAGCGGCGATGCCATTGCCAAGCAGCAGACGAGACTCCACCGTCTTGAAACCGATCTAAAAAGACAATATGCCCGCTGGGAAGAGCTGGAGGGCTAGGCCGTCCACCGCACTACACATCTTTGTTACGTGATACCGGAGGGCGACGCCACCGATGCCCAAAAGAGACGGTTATAAATGGGGGTTAAAAATAAAATGCAATTTCATGAGATCGAAGTCGGCCACCAGCGAGCTTGTGCTTGCACCGCAACGGTTGTTCACCGCAGATGCCCAATTTCGGTCAGATCAACTCCATGACTGATCGTCGTGCTCGTGTCCTTATTCATTTTTAACCCCCATTTATAACCCTTCCTGCCACTTCGTCTGCTGATGGCATATCAAGCAGGGCTCTGCTCTTCATCCATGCTCAAGCCTAACTCCACCGCTCTATACATCTTTGTGACGCGGTCAGGGGAGCGCGACGCTCCTGCGGAGCCTTCTCGGCCGCAATCTATCTTTCACAAGCAATGGGCCTGTACTCGATTGGATTGTGGACGTTAGGACGCTGCCCGTAAAAGTTCGGCAGGAGCCTCGCCCGCCTCGCCCTCCCAACTGTACATTTTGCATGGCAAAGCACAATGAAAGATATTTAGAGCCGGTGGCCTAACTCGCACGTAAAGTCGATGCCCAAAAGAGACGGTTATAAATGGGGGTTAAAAATAAAATGCAAATGCATGAGATCGAAGTCGGCCACCTG